>CAYODX010000001.1:0-404345 GCA_964402795.1 uncultured Terricaulis sp.
GTAGAGCGCGAGCAGCCAGGCCGCCGGCGCGTTGATCGTCATCGAGGTGTTCATCTCGACGAGCGGAATGCCGTCGAACAAGGCGCGCATGTCGCCGAGGTGGCCGACCGGCACGCCGACCTTGCCGACCTCGCCGCGGGCGAGCGGATGGTCGCTGTCATAGCCGGTCTGGGTTGGCAGATCGAAGGCGACGGATAGGCCGGTTTGACCGCGCGCGAGATTGGCGCGGTAGAGCTTGTTGGACTCAGCCGGCGTCGAATGGCCCGCATAGGTGCGGAAAATCCAGGCTGGGTCAGGTGAATGCTGGAACGGCTCTGCGGTCATCGGGCTGATGATTACCGCACCCTTGTTGCAGTGCAACAGAATGCGCGTAAGCCGCGCTGGCCGGGGAATTTTCGCGCTGACGGAACACGGCGCTGAATGGATCGTTCGGTTGTCGGGCGATTACCGCCTCTCACTCTCCCGCCAGGGGGCCTATGAAAACCGACCTCATCATCCTGGGCGCACAGAAATGTGCGACGACAAGCCTGTTTCGCATTCTGAGCGCCCATCCGCAGATCGCAGGCTCTCGGGTCAAAGAGACGGATTTTTTCAGCACGGCCAAGGACTGGCGCGCCGAGTTGCCAAGTTACGAGGCGCTGTTCGATGCGCGCGCTGACGCGATCCGGTGCGAGGCCTCGCCCAGCTACACGTTCTTCCCGCATCGCAATCTGGCCATCTGGGACGATCTTTACGCGTATAATCGGGACTTGAAGCTGATCTATTTGGTGCGCGATCCCGCCGACCGGCTGGTCTCGGCGTATCGCCACAGCTTAGCGCGCGGTTACACGCGCGCCCCGATCGAGCGGTTTGTCCTCGATACCCCGTTGGCCATGGATGTGACTCGCTATTACACGCAGATCGCACCTTACCTCCAGCGCTTCGGACGCGACCAGGTGCTGATCCTGCGTTTCACCGACGTCACTCATAACATCGAAGCGACGCTGCGTAAGATTGGCGCGTTCATCGGCCTTGATCTCAATGGTTTGGCCGGCGGCGCGCCAGTGCATGCAAATGCGTCGGTGGCGGACGTCGATCGCCCCCCGTTGGTATTGGGCGGCCCGATCGGACGCGCATTGCGCAAGCGGTTGACGCCGCTGCGGCGCAGAATGGTGAAAAGCTTCACTGCGTCCTCCGGTCGAGCCGCATTCACGCCGGACTTCCACCGCGCCATCATTCAGGCGCTGGACCTGGAGATCGGCGCGCTCGAGACGCTGATGGAACGCGAGTTGACCTCCTGGCGCAGCATCAAGCCGCGCGCCGGCGCGGATGTGGTGCCGATCGCGGCAGCCGCTCAGCGTGCCTGAACGCTTGGCTTCATTCAAACTCGGGCGGTTCGTAGCGCTCGGCCGGGGTGACGCGTCCGGGCGCGCACCGTTCGATGTGGCGCATCACGTCTTCGACCGGCGCATCGAGAGCAGGAAGGTCGATACAGAGTGCGGGCAGCGGCGCATCGCGCTTTACGAAGCGCGGTCGATGGGCGCTGTCGGCGCCCAGATCACGCCGCAGTTCGAGCGCGAGGCTGGGCCGGCCGCCCACTCGTTTCGGCGGATAGAGCAGGTAGGCGCGCTCGATCTCAGCCCAGTCGAGGCGAAGCCGGCGCGCCGGACAGGCGAGGCCGGACTGGTCCAACACCAGGAACGGTGCATTGCGGCGCCGCAACAGGCGGATCACGTAGGTGACAAGGCCGGCGACGACGACCAGCAGCGCTGCACTGAAAAAATGGCCGAGAAAGGCGAGATAAACCGCAGCCAGCACGAACGCGGCCGCCACAATGAAGAAAGCCAAATCGGTGCGCTGGCTGTAGCCGAACTCGCGTCGCATCAAGCTTACCTAACGCAAGGCGCGGATCGACGTTTGACGCAGTGCAGCAAAACGGTCAATTTCGAGCAGACATGACGAGGAGCAAACTCCATGCCTGACGCGGGCGCGGCTGCGAAGGACATTTATGCGATCGGCGAGATCCCGCCGCAGTACCATGTGCCAAAGCTGATGTGGGCGTGGGCGATCCGAAAGGAGCGCCACGGGAGGCCGCGCCAGGCCATGCAGCTCGAACAAGTGCCGGTGCCGGAGGTCGGCGAGGACGAAGCGCTCGTGCTCGTGATGGCTGCGGGCGTGAACTATAACGGCATCTGGGCCGGACTCGGGGAACCGATTTCGCCGCTCGATATACACAAGCAGCCCTACCACGTCGCCGGCAGCGATGCGTCGGGCATCGTCTGGGCCGTGGGCTCGAAGGTGAAACGCTGGAAGCCCGGCGACGAGGTTGTCATCCACTGCAATCAGGACGATGGCGACGACGAAGAATGCAATGGCGGCGATCCGATGTTTTCGCCGAGCCAGCGCATCTGGGGCTACGAGACGACGGACGGTTCGTTCGCCCAATTCTGCAAAGTGCAAGCGCGTCAATTGATGCCGCGGCCAAAGCATCTCACGTGGGAAGAGAGCGCCTGCTACACGCTGACGCTGGCGACTGCGTACCGCATGCTGTTCGGCTGGCGTCCGAACGTGCTCCGTCCCGGCCAGAACGTGCTGGTGTGGGGTGCGAGCGGCGGACTCGGCGTATTCGCCACTCAACTCTGCGCCGTCAGCGGCGCGCACGCGATCGGCGTCGTCTCCGACGAGAGCAAGAAAGACTACGTGCTGTCGATGGGTGCGAAGGCGGTGCTGAACCGCAAGGACTTCAATTGCTGGGGGCAGCTGCCGAAGGTGAACGGGCCGGAGTTCGGCGATTACATGAAAGAGAGCCGCAAGTTCGGCAAAGCGATTTGGGAAATCACCGGCGGCAAGGATGTCGACATCGTATTCGAGCACCCTGGCGAAGCCACGTTCCCGGTTTCGGTGCTGGTGTGCAAGCGCGGCGGCATGGTGGTGATCTGCGCCGGCACGACAGGCTACAATCTCACCATGGACGCGCGCTTCTTGTGGATGCGCCAAAAACGCGTGCAGGGCAGCCACTTCGCCCACCTGTATCATGCCAGCCAGGCCAACCAGCTTGTGATCGACCGCCGCATCGACCCCGCGATGTCCGAAGTCTTGCCGTGGGAGAAGATCCCCGATGCGCACGAAAAGATGCTCGATAACAAGCACGCGCCGGGCAACATGGCGGTGCTGGTGAACGCCCAGCGCTCAGGACTGCGGACCTGGGAAGACGTGGTTGAGAATAGTAGCGCGCGGGGCTGATTGCGCTCGCGCGCTGGGCCAGGGGCGGAGAGTGGCGGCATTGGAGGCCGCCCATGCTCACGCCCGCGCAACGCGACCAGATCGTCTCGATTCTCGACGCTGCCGATGACCTCACTGTGGCGACCGTGCGCCCGGACGGATGGCCGCAAGCGACCACCGTCAGCTTCGTCAATGACGGCATGAAAATCTATTTCGGCGCCTGGTCGAAGTCACAGAAGACGCAGAACATCACGCGCGATCCGCGCGTCTCCATCACGGTCAACGCGCCGTACAAGAGCTGGGACAAGATTCGCGGCGTCTCGCTGGCGGGACGCGCGCGGCGGGTGCAGGACACGCAGGAGATGCAGCGCATCTTCACGCTGATGGTCGAAAAATTCCCGCAGATCGGCCAGTTCGTCAAAGGCGGCGCCGATGTGGAGATGGCGTTATTCTGCGTCGAGCCGAGTGTGGTGTCCGTGCTGGATTATAGCCAGGGTTTCGGCCACGCTGAATTGATGAGCGCCTGACGACTAGGCGTCTGCGATCGCGCGATCGAACTCCGTCTTCCAGTCCGCCACCATGGCGCGATTGTCGTCGTCCCAAGGATGGAAACCCGGCCGGTACCAGGCGAAATAGGTTCTGCCGTTGCGTGAGAACAGACCGGGTTTGCGCCACACGTAGCGCTTCACGGCTTTCACAGCGTCCTTGTAGGAATAGCCGTCCGCTTCGAGCAGGCGGGCGGCGTAATGCGTGATGTTCTTGGTGAAGAAATAGGTAATCAGCGCCATCGCCATGGTGCGGCGCAGGTAGCGCTTCCAAGCCGGCCAATGCCGGCTGGCGTGCAGGAACACGTCGTAAGCGACGGCTTTGTGCTCAGTCTCTTCCACCGCATGCCAGCGCCACATGCGCTCAATCGCAGGGTCCACCTTGTCGAACAGATTGCGATGGCGCGCGTGTGCTTCCGCCATCATCGCGGTAAAGTGTTCGAGCGCGATCGTGGCGATGAGCATGCGCATCGGCCCGCGTGAGCGGGAGAAGGCGACGCGCTCTCTGATCGAGGCCTCGATCTCCTCGACCGGATAACGCGCGCGGTCGATCAGCTGGTTGAGCTGATGGTGTTCGCGCGAATGGATGGCCTCCTGGGCGATGAAGCCCTTCACGTCGTCGACGAGCTTGCCGCTGAGTTCGCCTCGGTAATGGCGCACGGCGTCGATAAACATGCGTTCGCCATCGGGGAAGGTGAGCGACATGGCGTTGAACACGGCGGTGCCGACCGGGTCGCCGCCGAGCCAATGGCCCTGACTGGCGCTGGACACGTCGAAATGGATGTCGCGCGGCGGGACGGAAACATCGGCAGGCGTTGACTTCACGGACATGGATGACCTCGGCGCGGTGAATGTAGCGCGTCGGCGCCGCCGCTCATAGGCCGCAGGCCGGGCACCGCGACGGCAGCGTAGATGGTGGCGCAGCGGCGGGTCGTCAGCCGCGCATGTTCTTGCGCACGATCGCGGCAATGATGATCACGAAGGCGGCTAGCCGGAGCAGGTAGAGCCAGCTGCGCTCCTCGAAGGGCAGGCCGAGCAATGTTGTCAGCGCCTGATTGACGGCGAGCAGCAGGAACGCGGCGGCGAACACAAGAAAGAGCGAGTCCCGCGTTCGTCGCCAGAAGCGAAGGAAGAAGATGCTCACCACCATAAAGCCCATGGTGATGGCGCCGGAGATGAAAGGCGCCTGATCCATTACTCGACTTCCCAGATGAAGCCGTAGATCAGGACGCAGACTGCAGCGAGCGCGGCCGCGTAGCGATGCGGCAACAGATCGACATGCGGAAACAAGATCATGTCCCCCAGAACGAAGACGTTATTGACGGCGAGACAGACGAACGCGATGGCGCTCCACAACAAGAGCCGCGTGCGCGTCTTCAGATAGGCGCGAAGCAGGAGCCCGGCGCATGTCGCGCTGGTGAGCACGCAGAGTGTGTAAACAAGCGCGGGCATGGTTCAGTCGCCTTTCTTGGGAAAGCGGAACGCGTCGGAAAAGGATTTCAGGCGCTCATTGGGCGAGCCGATAATGGCGTTGATCACGGCGAGCGGGCGTTCCGCATAGACGCGTTCCAACCGTCCGGCGAGATCGCGCAAGGCCTCGCTGGAGGGAGCGTAACGCCAACGGCCGCTCTCATCGCGGACGAGCAAGCCTGCATCCTGCAATTGATCCAGGCAGGTGGCGACGAGGGTTGGCGAGCCACGCAGCGCGCGCACGAGTTCGTCGGCCAAGAGCCCGGCGGCGTGCTGCTCATGCATCAGCAGCAGGAGCAATTCGAGCGCCCAGGTCGATCGCGTGGATGCCCTGACAAAGCTGAGGAGGTCGTCGTCCAGCATGCCTCTCGTCGCTGATTCGGCCCGCGTTTTCACACGGTCCGTAAGCGCCCTGCCTGCTCAGCGCCGCAATTGCAACCCTGCGCATGTTTTTGCGGGAACCCGGGAACCGGTTCCGCGTTGGTGACCTCGGGTGGATGTGCGTCGTAAGCGGCGCGCGTTCGAAGCGTGCGTGGCGGGAGCGGTTCATGGAAGCGAAAACAGAGGCGGTGGTTCGCACGCGCAATGGCAACGGACGGGCCGAGCGCAAGGTTGATCCCACCGATGAACAGCTGCGGGAACTTTTGCACGCGCTTCAGGCGATGAAGGTTGGCGATTTCTCCGTGCGTCTGCCGAGCGACTGGACCGGCGTGCTCGGCAAAGTCGCGGACAGCTTCAACGACATTGGCGCCTCCAACCAGCGCATGGCGACCGAACTCGAGCGCGTCGGCTTCACCGTGGGGCGCGAAGGACGGACGCGCCAACGGGTGAAGTTCGTGAACCGCGCCGGCGCCTGGGGAGAGATGGAAACCTCGGTCAACACGCTGATCGACGATCTGCTGTGGCCGACAGAAGAAATGACCCGCGCCGTGAACGCGGTGGCGCAGGGCGATCTGCTGCAGACGGTGCGGCTCGAGGTCGATGGCCGGCCATTGAAGGGCGAATTCCTTCGCTCGGCCAAGATCGTCAACACCATGATCCGTCAGCTGCGCGAGTTTTCGTCGGAGGTGACGCGCGTCGCCCGCGAAGTCGGCGCCGAAGGCAAGCTGGGCGGCCAGGCGCAAGTGCGTGAAGTCACCGGCGTGTGGAAGGAGTTGACGGAGTCAGTCAACTCGATGGCCGACAACCTGACCAGCCAGGTGCGCAACATCGCCGACGTCACCATCGCCGTGGCCAACGGCGATTTGTCGAAGAAGATCACCGTCGACGTGCGCGGGGAGATCCTGCAGCTGAAAGAAGCCATCAACACAATGGTGGATCAGCTGCGCTCGTTCGCGTCGGAAGTGACGCGGGTGGCGCGCGAGGTCGGCACGGAAGGCAAGCTCGGCGGGCAGGCGATCGTGCCGGGCGTTGCGGGCACCTGGAAAGACCTCACCGACTCGGTGAACGCCATGTGCGGCAATCTCACCGACCAGGTGCGTAACATCGCGCAAGTGACGACGGCGGTCGCGCGCGGAGACTTGTCGCGCAAGATCACGGTGGACGTACGGGGGGAAATTCTCGAACTCAAGGACACCATCAACACGATGGTGGACCAGCTCAATGCCTTCGCATCAGAAGTGACGCGCGTGGCGCGCGAGGTCGGCACGGAAGGCAAGCTCGGCGGTCAGGCGCAGGTGCCGGGCGTTGCGGGCACGTGGAAGGACTTGACCGACAACGTGAACTTCATGGCCGGCAACCTGACGGCGCAAGTGCGCAACATCGCCGAGGTGTCCACCGCCATCGCGAGCGGCGACTTGTCCAAGAAAATCACGGTCAACGTCTCCGGCGAAATCCTGCAGCTGAAAGAGACCATCAACACCATGGTCGACCAGCTCAACTCGTTTGCAGGCGAGGTGACGCGCGTCGCCCGGGAAGTCGGGACCGAAGGCCAGCTGGGCGGGCAGGCGAACGTGACAGGCGTCGCCGGCACATGGAAGGACTTGACCGAGTCGGTCAATTCGATGGCGTCGAACCTGACAGCGCAGGTCCGCAACATCGCCGAAGTGTCGACGGCGATCGCCAATGGCGACTTGTCCAAAAAGATCACGGTCGATGTGAAAGGCGAAATCCTGGAGCTGAAGGAGACCATCAACACGATGGTCGATCAGCTCAACGCCTTCGCAGGTGAAGTGACGCGCGTTGCGCGTGAAGTCGGCACCGAAGGCAAGCTGGGCGGTCAGGCAGTCGTGCGCGGCGTCGCCGGCACCTGGAAGGACCTCACCGACAATGTGAACTTCATGGCCGGCAACCTGACCGGCCAAGTGCGCAACATCGCCGAGGTGGCGACCGCGGTGGCCAAGGGCGATTTGTCCAAGAAGATCACTGTCGATGCGTCTGGCGAAATTCTTTCGCTGAAGGAAACGCTGAACACGATGGTCGATCAGCTGAACGCCTTCGCTGCGGAGGTGACGCGCGTTGCGCGCGAGGTCGGCACTGAAGGCAAGCTCGGCGGCCAAGCGCAGGTGCCGGGCGTCGGCGGCACGTGGAAGGATTTGACCGACAACGTTAACTCGATGGCGTCGAACCTGACGGGACAGGTGCGCAACATCGCCGAAGTCGCCACGGCGATCGCCAACGGCGATCTGTCGAAGAAGATCACAGTCGACGTGCGCGGCGAAATCCTTCAGCTCAAGGAAACGCTGAACACGATGGTCGATCAACTCAACCGTTTCGCCGGCGAGGTGACGCGGGTTGCGCGCGAAGTCGGCACGGAAGGCAAGCTCGGCGGCCAAGCGCAGGTGCCGGGCGTCGGCGGCACCTGGAAGGACTTGACCGACAACGTCAACTCGATGGCGGGAAATCTGACCTCGCAAGTGCGCAACATCGCCGAGGTGACGACGGCGGTGGCGAAGGGCGATCTCTCGCGCAAGGTCACGGTGGACGTCAAAGGCGAGATCGCGGAGCTCAAGAACACCGTCAACACGATGGTGGACCAGCTCAATTCCTTTGCGTCGGAAGTGACGCGGGTGGCGCGCGAAGTCGGCTCCGAAGGCAAGCTCGGCGGTCAGGCGCAGGTGCCGGGCGTTGCGGGCACGTGGAAGGACTTGACCGACAACGTCAACTTCATGGCCGGCAATCTGACGGCGCAAGTGCGCAACATCGCCGAAGTCGCCACCGCGATCGCCAATGGCGATCTGTCGAAGAAGATCACCGTCGACGTGCGCGGCGAGATCCTTCTTTTGAAGGAGACGCTGAACACGATGGTCGACCAGCTGAACGCCTTCGCCGGCGAGGTCACGCGGGTGGCGCGCGAAGTCGGCACCGACGGCCGTCTCGGCGGCCAAGCCGTGGTGCCCGGCGTCGGCGGCACGTGGAAGGACTTGACCGACAACGTCAACCTTCTGGCCGCCAACCTGACCACACAGGTGCGCAACATCGCCGAAGTCACCACGGCGGTGGCGCGCGGAGACTTGACGCGCAAGATCACGGTCGATGTCAAAGGCGAAATCCTGGAGCTGAAGAACACCATCAACACCATGGTGGACCAGCTCAACGCCTTCGCTTCGGAAGTGACGCGCGTCGCGCGCGAGGTCGGCACGGAAGGTCAATTGGGCGGTCAGGCCGTGGTGCCTGGCGTGGCGGGGACGTGGAAGGACTTGACCGATACCGTCAACGTCATGGCTGCGAACTTGACCGAGCAGGTGCGCGGCATCGTCAAGGTCGTGACCGCCGTGGCCGAAGGCGATCTGCAACAGAGCCTGACGGTGAAGTCGAAAGGCGAAGTGGCCGCGCTCGCCGACACGATCAACAACATGACGCGCACGCTGGCGACGTTCGCCGATCAGGTGACCACGGTGGCGCGCGAAGTGGGCGTCGAGGGCCGTCTCGGCGGACAGGCCAACGTGCCGGGCGCGGCCGGAACGTGGAAGGATTTGACCGGCAACGTGAACCTCCTGGCCGCGAACCTGACGACGCAAGTGCGGGCCATCGCGGAAGTCGCCACCGCCGTGACCAAGGGCGACCTGACGCGCGCGATCGAAGTCGACGCCCGCGGCGAGGTCGCCGAGCTCAAAGACAATATCAACACGATGATCGAGAACTTGCGGCAAACGACCGACCGCAATACCGAGCAAGACTGGCTGAAGACGAACCTCGCCAAGTTCACGTCGATGCTGCAAGGGCAGCGGGACTTGGGCTCGGTCGGGCGTTTGCTGCTGTCGGAACTGGCGCCGCTCGTGGACGCCCATCAAGGCGTCATCTACCAACTCGTCAGCGATGACGGGGAAACCAGCTTACGTTTGCTCTCAGCTTACGCCGATGATGGGGACGAAGCGCACCAAACGCGTCTGCGTATCGGCGAAGGCCTCGTCGGTCAGTGCGCCGCGGACAAGCGACGGCTGCTGATCAAGGAAGTGCCGGACAATGTTGTGCCGATCCGGTCGGCCCTGTCGCGCACCCTGCCGCGCAACATCATCGTTCTGCCGGTTCTGTTCGAGGGGCAGGCGAAGGCGGTCATCGAACTGGCGACGACGCGTGAATTCACGACCCTCCAGACCACGTTCTTGGAGCAGCTCACGGCGTCCATCGGCATCGTGCTGAACTCGATAGAAGCGACGATGCAGACGGAGGGCCTGCTGGTGCAATCGCAGCAGCTCGCCGCCGAATTGCAAACGCAGCAGCGCGAGCTGCAGCAGACCAACGAACAGCTCGAGTTGAAGGCGCAACAGGTCGCCGAGCGCAATGTCGAAGTGGAGCGGAAGAATCAGGAGCTCGAACAGGCGCGGCGGGCGCTGGAAGAGAAGGCGGCGGAACTGGCGCTGACGTCGAAATACAAGTCAGAGTTCCTCGCCAATATGAGCCACGAACTGCGCACGCCGCTCAATTCGATTCTCATCCTCGGTCAGCAGCTCAGCGACAATCCAGAAGGCAATCTGTCGAGCAAGCAGGTGGAGTTCGCCCGCACGATCCACAGCGCCGGCACGGATCTGCTCAATCTCATCTCCGATATTCTGGATTTGTCGAAGATCGAGTCCGGCACCGTCACCGTCGAGGCCGAGGAAATCTATTTCCAGAATCTCGTCGATCGGGTCGCCCGTCCATTCCGCCACGAGGCGGAGAACCGGCGCCTTTCGTTCGACGTGCAGATCGATCCGAACATCGGCCGCAGCATCATCACCGATTCAAAGCGCCTCCAGCAGGTGCTGAAGAATTTGCTGTCGAACGCGTTCAAGTTCACGGAAGCGGGCGGCGTCAGGCTCGATCTGCACGCCGCCGCGGAGGGCTGGAACGCCGGCCATCCAGTGCTGTCGCAGGCGCCGCTGGTCGTCGCCTTCAGCGTGTCCGATACCGGCATCGGCATTCCGCAAGAAAAGCAGCGCATCATCTTCGAAGCGTTCCAGCAGGCCGACGCATCCACCAGCCGCCGCTATGGCGGGACCGGCCTCGGGCTCGCCATCAGCCGCGAGCTGGCGGCCTTGCTCGGCGGGGAGATTCAGCTGCGGTCGATTCCGGGAGAAGGATCGACCTTCACGCTCTACCTGCCGATCACTTACGTGGGTTCGAACGTCGCTGCGCGCGCTGCGCCGGGAGCGTCGCAACAGCCGCAACTGGCGGCGCCGCGCAGTCCGGTGGTGGAGCGTGTGCCGGACGATCGCGACGAGATCGAAGAGGGTGACCGTGTGCTTCTGGTGGTCGAGGACGACCCCCATTATGGCCGCATCGTCGCCGATCTGGCGCGCGACAAAGGGCTGAAGGTGTTGGTTGCGTCCACGGGCGGAGAGGCGATCGAATTGGCGCGCGCCTTCAAGCCCACGGCGATCTCGCTCGATGTATTCCTGCCCGACATGCTTGGCTGGACGGTGCTGTCGCGCCTCAAGCAAGACCCTGCGCTGCGGCACATTCCGGTACAGATGCTGACGCTGGACGAGGATCGCCAGCACGGGCTGGCGCGCGGGGCATACGATTTCATTTCCAAGCCAGTGGCGGCCGATCAATTGAGCGGCGCGATCGAGCGAGTGATGGATTTTTCCAAAGCGCGACGTCGCCGTCTCCTGGTGGTGGAGGACGATCCAGGCGAACAGATCGCCATCCGGGAACTGATCGCGCACGACGATGTCGAGATCAGCGCGGCGTCATCCGGACAGGAGGCGCTGCAGGCGCTGCGCACCCAGGATTGGGACTGTGTCGTGCTCGACCTGCGTTTGCCCGATATGTCGGGTTTCGACGTGCTCGAGCGGCTCAAGCAGGATCAGGTCGCGGACGTGCCGGTTGTCGTGTTCACGGGCAAGGAGCTGTCGGCGGATGAAGATGCGCGCCTCCTCAGCATGGCGCGCAGCATCGTCGTCAAGGGCGTGGAGTCGCCGGAGCGATTGCTGGACGAGACGGCGTTGTTTCTGCACCGCATGATTGGCGAGCTGCCGGCCGAGAAGCAACGCATGCTCGAGCGGCTGCATGGATCGGACGAGGATCTCCTGAACAGAACCGTGCTGCTTGTCGACGACGACGCACGCAACATCTTCGCGCTCTCGAGCCTGCTGGAGCGGCGCGGAATGAAGGTGCTGACGGCGACCACAGGACGGGAGGCGATCGACCTGGTGGAGTCCGACCCCTCCATCGCGCTCGTGCTCATGGACATCATGATGCCGGAGATGGACGGCTACGAGACCATGCAGGTGATCCGACGCAATCCGGCGCACCGGCGTTTGCCCATCATCGCGCTTACGGCCAAGGCCATGAAGGGCGACCGCGAGAAGTGCCTCGAAGCCGGCGCGTCCGATTATCTCGCCAAGCCGGTCAATACCGAGCAGCTGTTATCGGCGCTGCGCATGTGGTTGCATCGCTGATGAGCGGGTTGCAGGCCATCGACAAGGCCAACATCCTGTTGGTGGATGATCAGCCTGGCAAGCTGATGAGCTATGAGCTCATTCTGCAAGAACTCGGGCAGCCGCTGCTGACGGCCAGTTCGGCTCGGGAGGCGTTGGAAGTCCTGCTAAAGAACGAAGTGGCGGTTATTCTGATCGATGTCTGCATGCCGGACCTCGACGGATTCGAACTTGCCTCGATGATCCGCGATCATCCGCGCTTCAAAGACACGGCGATCATCTTCATCTCGGCCATCAACGTGACTGAACTCGACAGCCTCAGGGGCTACGAGCTGGGCGGGGTGGATTATGTGCCGGTGCCTGTCGTGCCGGGCGTGCTGCGGGCGAAGGTGCGGGTATTCCTGGATTTGCACCTCAAGACGCGCGCGCTGGCGCACATCAATGACGAACTGGAGCAGCGCGTGGCGGAGCGGACCGCCCAACTCGAAGCGGCGATCACGCGGCAAGAGTTTCTGGCGCGGGAGGTGGATCACCGCGCTCGCAACGCCCTCGCCGTAATTCAATCGATCGTTACGCTGACGCCGGCTTCCGACAGCGCCGCATTCGCGGACGCGGTCAAAGGCCGCATCAGGGCGATGGCTACGGCGCACAATCTGCTTTCCGAGTCGCGCTGGCGCGGAGCGGACATGCTGCGCCTGGTGCATGAGGAACTCGCGCCGTACGAACAGGAGGGCCGCATCGAGATTCTCGGCGAGCCTGTTTCGGTGGCGCCCTCGGTGGCGCAGAATCTGGCGCTCGCCGTGCATGAATTGGCGACCAACGCCGCCAAGTATGGCGCGCTCAGCGCCCCGCAGGGAAAGCTGACGGTTGAGTGGCGGATGGAGGGCGACCATCTGCGGCTGAGCTGGAGCGAAGAGGGCGTGTCGGGCGTGGCTGCGCCAAGTCGTCAGGGATTCGGGTCCAAAGTGATCGAAGCCAGCGTCAAGGGTCAGTTGCGCGGCAGCATCGAACGATCATGGCGCCCTACCGGTCTGCACTGCAGTTTCAAGCTGCCGCGCGCGCATTTCAGCACGCCAGACGGCGACACTCACATCGCGGCGGCAGAAGCGGAGCGCAGCGCTCCGGCTGGCGCCTTGCGCGGGCGACGCATTCTCATTCTGGAGGACGAGCCGCTGATCGCCATGATGACGAGCAACATCGTGCGCGATCTTGAAGCGGAGGTGATTGGGCCGTTCGCCAGCATACAGGAGGCGCGCCGCGCCCTGAGCGGGCGCATCGATGCGGCCGTGCTCGATGTGAATGTAGGCGGGCAGTTGGCGTGGTCGTTCGCCGATCAAATCCGCGCGTCAGGTGCGGCGCTCGTGTTCGTCACGGGTTATCAGGCGGCGGTGATCGAACCGCGTTTCGCCGGCGCGCCGGTGCTGACCAAGCCGGTGGACGGCGCAGATCTGGCGGCGACGTTGGTCGGTGCTTTGCAGCAGGACCGGGTGATCGAGGCTTCAGCTTAAGCGCAAGCGCGCTCAGGCGGCGCGAAGCGCGTTATCGCAAGTGATCCGGTCGCGCCCGCTCTGCTTGGAGCGATAGAGGGCGGCATCTGCACGACCAACGAACGAGCCAGCGCTTTCTCCGGAGCGCCGCTGGGCTATTCCGAACGACAACGTCACCGTGCCGAGCTGCTCGCCGGTGGATTTGCGCGTGAGTTTATGCGCCTTGATGGCCTGCTGGACTTGCTGCGCGATCGCCTGCGCGCGCTCCATGCCAGCGCCGGCGAGCAAAAGCGCGAATTCTTCGCCGCCATAGCGCGCCGCAACGCCCTGCCGCACATCCCGTAAAGCGGCGGCCACGAAGCGGATGACGGAGTCGCCGACAAGGTGCCCGAAGGTGTCGTTGAATCGCTTGAAGTGATCGATGTCGCACATAATGAGCGACAGGGTCTGCGCGTGTTTTTCGATTTCCTCATGCAGGCAGTGTTCGAAATAGCGGCGATTGGCCAAGCCGGTGAGCGCGTCGGTGATGGCTTCCTTGCGCGCGGCGTCGAGGCTCTTCTGCAGCGCTTCGACCTGAGCGGCGGAGGTTTGCATGGCCGCTTGCATTTGCTCGTTGCGCGCCATCATCGTCTTCGTCGCCGAGGTGAGATGGACGAGCGCGGCCCGGAATGCATCCTCGCCGGCGGACGCCTGCGCGCCGGCTTCGGCGGCGCGGAGGTCTTCGGCGTATTCTCCGGCGTGATGCTGGATGTGGGCGATGTCGGACAAGACTTTGGCCAGCTCGGATGAGAGGGCTGAGCTGGAATGCAAGATCGTGGTCGAGAACTGCTCCATGCCTATGTGCCGGGCATAGAGCGCGTCGAGCGCCTGTTGCGGAGGCGGAACGCCCGCGCCGAGCAATGCGCGCAGATCTTTCGACAGTGCGGGCGCAGAGCCGGTCTCGTGCGCCGCCCAGAGTTCGTAATTCTTCGGTGTGGCCCCAATCTGGCGGCGCTCCAAATCTTCCAGAATGCGCCGCGCGAGCGCCGCTCCGGACTCGCCTTCAAACTGGGTGGTGTCGATCACGCCTGCGCCCTCGTCTTTCGGAGAGAGACGTGCGTGCTCACAGTAAAAGCTCCATTAAGTAACCAAGGCTACGGGCGCGAAAGCGCTTCACGCGCCCCTCGGCTACCGCAATTGCTTACGCCGGCGGCTCGCGGTTCCATCGTTGCGCTTTGATTGTCTAGGGACGCCAGCGCCTTTCACGCGCTGCGCGTTCGCCACCGGCGTCGAGCGGTTCGCCGTCGATCATTGCGTCGACTGCGTCCATGACGGCCGGCGCCGCCGCCATGCGAACTTCGCCCTCGCGCGTGGCCGCGGTCGTTTGCACCAGCCAACGATCGCCGCGCCGGCAGGCAAGTCCGGCAGTGGCGGATTCGACGAGTTCGAAGGTCCGGCAATACTCGCCGGATTGCGCACGAAAAGTGAGGGCGATGCGAACTGCGCCAGCCTCGTCCGCTGCAAGTTGGGTATCGAGCGATCGCTCCAGCACGCCAGCGGCGTAGACGCCGTCCGCGTCCACATCCAAAGGCGCCACTGGAGAACGCGGCAAAGCGATCCCGATGAGCACGCCCGCGGCTATGCTCGCAGCCAGCGCTGCGAGCCTGAGCGCGGGCGGCGAGGGCCGTCGCCGCTGCGACAAGGCGACAAGGTTGGATGCAGAACGCTCAAGCGTCGCCGTCAGCGAATCGGGCAACGGTTCCTCGATCGTCGCGGCGAAAGCGCCAGCGAGCCGGCCGCGCAGGCGTCTGTGCGCTTCGACGCGGGCCCGCAGATCCACGTCGGCGGCGATACGCTGTTCCAACTCGGCGCGCTCGCGCTCACCCAGTTCGCCGTCGACATAGGCGATCAGCAGGTCTTGGCTGACGCTCATGGGCTCTCTCCGAGCAACACAAGGAGCGCTTCGCGCCCGCGGGCGAGCCGACTGGTGACGGTGCCGATCGGCACGCCGAGAATTGCAGCCGCTTCCCGGTACGCCAGGCCCTCGACACAGACAAGCGCGACCGCCTCGCGCTGTTCGGCGGGCAAGCGCTGCATCGCGCGCGAGACATCTTGCGCTTCGAGCTGCGTCTCGATGCGCACCGCGCCTTCGTCGCCGACGTGCTCGCCCAGTTCGGCCGGCGCCATGACCTTCGAGCGGCGGGAGCGGGCGCGCGCCTCGTCGATCCAGGCATTGCGCACAATGCTGAAAAGCCATGCCTCCAGCCGCGTGTCCGGATCGAATTGATGCAACCGCGTCAAAGCGCGCTCCAGTGCCGTTTGCACGATGTCGTCGGCGTCGGGACTCGATCCGGTCAGGGCGCGCGCAAAACGGCGCAGGCGCGGCGTCAGCGCGGCGATGTCGGAGCGGAGCTGATCGGCGCTCGCCATCTTCTCTGGGTCTAACGATTCTATGGTCAGGTTTATTCCCGGCCCGGCCATGCTAGGTGGGGGAAGAAAAAGGCCGCGTCAAACGTTGCTGATGCCGTGACCAAGTGGATCCTTCTACTGGCGCTTGCGCTGACACTGAGCACGCCGGCCGAGGCGCAACTGGGCCTGCCCGAAGTTCCAGCGGTGGGCGGCGTGGTCGGCCGCGCCGGCGAAACCGTGGAGAATGCCGCCGAAGCGATCCCGCTGCGCGATCTGCGCCGTCTTCAGGTGCGCGATCTTCTGCGCCGGCATCGGCGCGCGCTGGAGGCCGATCCACAAGGCGAGCCGATCATCCGCAGCCAGATCTTGGCTCTGGGCATGAGTGCGGAGGCAGAGACGCAAGCGCGCGTGAACGGATTTGAGATCGTCGCGCGGCAAATGCTGGGCGAAGGCATAGAATTGGTGACCATGCGCGCTCCGTCTGGCATGACGACGGCGCGCGCGCTGCAGCGCTTGCGCGCCGCGGACCCCGATGGCGTGTTCGATTTCGACCACCTTTATCTGCAGTCGGGACAAGCTGGCCGAGCGCGCGATCCTCCGTCGCCGCGCGCGCGGCGCGACAGCGGCGTGCGCATCGGCATGATCGACAGCGCCCCGGCTGAGCATCCGGCCATCACAGGCGCCATCGCATTGGAGCGCGCGTTTGCTGGAGTGGCGCCGACACCTGACGCGCATGGCACGGCCGTAGCCTCCTTGCTGCTCGAAGCGGCGCCGGGTGCGCGGCTCGTCGCTGCTGACATCTATGGCGGCGCGCCAACCGGGGGCGCATCTTCAGCGCTTGTGCGCGCTTTGGCGTGGCTAGAACAAGAAGATGTGCGTGTGATCAACGTGAGCCTTGTTGGCCCGCGCAATCGCATCGTAGAAGCAATGGTGGCGCGCTCTATCGCAGGCGGGCGCATCATCGTCGCCGCAGTGGGCAATGACGGACCCGCCGCCGCACCCTTGTTTCCAGCGGCTTACGAAGGCGTGGTCGGCGTCACTGGGGTCGATGCTGCGGGAAGGGTGCTACGTGAGGCCGGACGCGGCGCGCAAGTGGACTTCGCCGCCCCGGGCATAGTGGCAGCGGCGGCGCCGCACGGTCGCGTGGCGCGCGTGCGCGGAACCTCTTTCGCTGCGCCCATCGTCGCGGGGCTGATCGCCGTGCAAGTGAGGGAGACGCGTTCAGCCGACCGCGCGATCGCTAGCCTGCGCTCGCTTGCCCGCGATGCCGGCGCGCCGGGTCGGGACGATGTCTACGGCTTCGGCGTGGTGGAACTTGATCGCTGATTGCGCGGCGCCGGTCTTTTTTGGAAGAAACTCGAAGTCTCTCTCGTTCTCCAACTGCACGCGCTCAGGCGCAGTCTTATCGGAGAACAGGGACATGAAGAAGAACTTGATCACAGCCTCCGCTCTTGTTGCCGCCGCGCTGCTGGCGACGCCAGCCTCGGCGCAGATAATCGGCGGCGGCAATGTTGCCGGCGCCGTCACCGGTTCTGCGGGCGCCGCCACGGGATCGCTCACCGGTTCGGTGAGCGGCGCGGGTCAAATCGGTACTGACACGGGAATAGTCAGCAGCACGGTGCGTCAGACCGAACAGCAGGCGCGGCGGGCGGCGCGCAGAGCCGCGGCAGAAGCCCAGCGCCAACGCAGTGTCGGCGTCGACGCCAGCACAAGCGCTGGCGCCGGCGCCGCAGTAGGCTCGAGCTCGGTTTCGCTCGACGCATCGGCAGACGCGTCCGCCGGCGCCAACGTCAATCCCTCGGCCGGTATTGATCGAGCGCGGCGCACTGTCGGCGCCGTCCGCAACCGCGTCGAAGCGAGCGCAGAGCGCGTGCGCAAGGCCACATCGAACGCCTCGGTAAACGCTGAAGTCGATGGGCACGCGTCGGCTGACGTTCCACGGTGACGGAGCAGAAGGCGACCGCGCTGGCGCGGTCGCCTTCGGGGAGACGCTGATGGCGAGAAACGCTGCGCTGCTGGTTTTCGCCGGACTGCTTGCGCTGGCGTGGGTGGTCGGCCTCGTGGCGATCTGGTGTCTGTCCGCCGCGTGAGCGGTTTGGTGCAAAGGGGGATAGCGTTTTTTGGCGCTCGCCGCATCTGCGTGGCGATGCATCCCTGGGCCGGGTTAGATCGCGCACTGTCACGCTGGAGGCGGCGAGATAACGCCAAGCGGACGTGGCGCTGAGGTCATAAGTTCACGTGACCCATGACACTCGTGCTGTTTGGACCCGCTAATGACGCGGCCTTTTTCCGCGTCGCGATCAAGCGGTTGCGATGCGCATAATGGAGGCGGGCGCGAAGCCGGACGCGAGTGAGTCTGTCGATTCACTCCAGCCGGTCGATCTATGCGCGTGATTGCAAATCGCCAGGATGATGTCCGTTCGGCGGACAGCCTCGGCGGGAAAAGACCGAGAGGACGCATTGAACTTCGATTTCTCGGACGACCAGAAAGCGCTCGGAGAGCAGGTGCGTCGCGCGCTGAGCAAGACCTCGCCGCTCGGCGAGACGCGCCGCGTGCTCAACGAGCGCGCCGCCTATTCCAGACCTGCGTGGGACATGCTCGCCGAGCTTGGCGTGCTCGGCGCAGCCGTCCCGGAGTCTGAGGGCGCTGGACTGGGCCCGCTGGAAGTCTGTGTCGTTGCGTATGAATTGGGTTATGCGCTGGCGGCGACTGCTTATGTGTCGAGTTTCCAGTGCGCCTCGGCGCTGGATCGCTGGGGCGAGGCGGCGCAGCGGGAGAAGTGGCTTCCCGCCTTGGCGTCCGGCGGCGCGATCGGCGCGGCCGCATTGAGCGAGGCAGGTGCATCGGGCGGCAAGCCGACTGAAATCCGCGGCGGCAAACTGTTTGGCTGCAAACGGGCAGTGCTCGACGCCGGCGCGGCGGACGTGGCGGTCGTGTCCGCGCTTGAGCAGGGCGAGCCGGTGTTGTCGCTGGTGGAGTTGGATGCGAGCGGGGTTACACGCGCGCAGCATGCCTGCATCGATCCGACACGGCCCTCGGCTGATCTCGTGTTCGAGGGCGCGCCGTGCGCTGTACTGCGGCGGACGAAATCACAAGCGGCGGCCTGGTTGCGTGACGTTGGCGCAGTTGTTCTCGCCTTCGAACAAATCGGAGCGGCCGAACGCGCGATGTATTCGGCGCGCGATTATGCGCTCGCGCGCAAGGCGTTTGGCCAGCAGATCGGCGCTTTCCAGGGGATCAAGCACAGTCTTGCCGACATGTACGTGAAGATCGAGACGGCGCGTGTGCATGCGTATTGGGGCGCGTGGGCGTTCGCCACCGATGCAGCGGAACTGCCGCTGGCCGCGGCTGGCGCGCGCATCATGGCGACCGAAGCATTCGAGTACGCGGCGAAGCAGAATGTTCATGTACACGGCGGCATCGGCTTCACATGGGATCATGATTGCCAGCTGTTCTACAAGCGCGCGCGAACGTACGCGCTGGCGCTCGGATCGAGCTTGCGCTGGAAAGAACAAGCGATGCGTCAACTCGAAAGCGGCATTGTGAGCTAGACGATGGATTTCAGCGATACTCCGGAGGAGCGCGCCTACCGCGAAAAGGTCCATGCCTGGTTGGCCGCGAACGCCACGCCAACCCGCGCAGAGCAGGATCTGTCTGTTGTCGCCGACCCGGATAACGTGCCGCGGGCCAAGGCCTGGCAGGCTAAGAAGGCGGCCGCGGGTTATGCGGCGCTGACGATGCCAAAGGCGTATGGCGGCGGGGGAGAACCGCCGATCAATCAAGTCATTTACGAACAAGAGGAGGCGAAGTTCGACGTGCCGCGCGGCACGCTCGATATAGGCTTGGGCATTTGCATTCCGACAGTGGCGATGTGGGGTTCAGAGGCGCAGCGCCAACGCTATGTGACAAAGGCGCTCTCGGGCGAGGAGCTGTGGTGTCAGTTGTTCTCCGAGCCGAGCGGGGGCTCTGATCTGGCAGCCTTGCGCACGCGCGCAGTGCGCGACGACGAGCGCTGGATCGTCAACGGTCAGAAGGTCTGGACCTCGGGCGCGCAGTTCGCTGATTATGGCCTGTTGCTCGCGCGTACTGACGCGTCGGCGCCAAAGCACAAAGGCATCACCGCCTTCATTGTGGCTATGAAGTCGCCCGGTATCGAGGTGCGGCCGATCCGGACAATGGCGGGCAGCGCCGAGTTCAACGAGGTCTTTTTCACCGATGTCGCCGTTGCGGATGAAGACCGCCTGGGCGAGCCGGGTCAGGGCTGGCAGGTCGGCATGTCGACGCTGATGCACGAGCGCATGAAGGCCGGCAAAGGCTTCGGTTTGGCGGGTTGGCGAAAGATGCTGGAGATCGCCAAGATGGTGTCCGTTGACGACGCCCCGGCGTTGGCAAACGCGCGCGTGCGTGACCGTATTGTCGAGAACTGGGCGCAAGAACAGGCGCTGCGGCTGCTGAGCTTCCGCGCGCAAACGTCGCTGTCCCGCGGCGCCATGCCGGGTCCTGAGCAATCGATCAGCAAACTTGTCGACGCCAGCCTCGCCCAAGGCGCTGCCGCTTTCATGCTGGATCTTGTTGGCGAGACCGCTGTTTACGCGGCCGAGCCCGATACGCCTTTGCGCACCGTGTTCAGTAGCTGGATCTGGGCTGCAGCTACGCGCATCGCCGGGGGATCGGATGAGATCCTCCGCAACGTTATCGCCGAACGCGTGCTTGGGCTGCCGGGCGATGTACGGCCCGATAAAAACACGCCCTTCAACGAACTCTAAAGCGGGGGCGGCGCCTCTGGCGGGAGATCATGAAAATGCACGAGCAGCCTATCCGCTTTGACGAGCGCGTGGTCATCGTTACTGGCGCCGGCGGCGGCTTGGGGCGAGCGCACGCGCTGGAATTTGCGCGCCGTGGAGCGAAGGTCGTCGTCAACGATCTCGGCGGCAGCACGAGCGGAGTCGGGGCGGACGCCGCGCCGGCCGAGAAGGTCGTTGCAGAAATCCGCGCAGCTGGGGGAGAGGCTGTCGCCAACTTCGACTCGGTCGAGGACGGGGAAAGGATCGTCCAATGCGCGTTGGACACCTACCAACGCATCGATGTCGTCGTGAACAATGCCGGCATCCTTCGCGATGTGTCCTTCCATAAGATGACAGACGACGACTGGTCCATGGTGCTGCGCGTGCATCTGTTCGGCGCTTACAGCGTAACGCACGCAGCCTGGCCTCACATGCGCCAGCAGGGATTCGGACGCGTGGTGATGACGGCGTCTGGCGCGGGGCTTTACGGCAATTTTGGTCAGGCCAATTACAGCGCCGCCAAGCTTGGCCTCCACGGCTTGGCGCAAACGCTCGCTTTGGAGGGGAGCGCCAAGAATATTCGCGTGAACACGATCGCTCCGTTGGCGGCGTCGCGCTTGACGCAAGGCATCATGCCGGCCGCCTTGTTCGAGACACTGAAGCCGGAGCTAGTCGCTCCGCTTGTGTTGTGGCTGTCGAGCGAGGCCTGCGAGGCCACAGGAAAGCTGATTGAAGTCGGCGGCGGCTGGTTCGCCGAAGTTGCGTGGGAGCGGTCTGCGGGCGTCGGGCTTGGCTTCAGGAATGCGGTGTCACCCGAGATGGTGCGCGACAACTGGAGCAAGATCACGGATTTGTCGGCGCCGTCACACCCGCGCTCGATCATCGATACGATGACAGCTTTGAACGAGCATATCGGGTAGGTGACGAGAGAACTCGAGCGCCTTTAGTGCGCGAGCGCGCTGTCGAGTCGCGCGACGGCCTCGCGCCCCTCGCGCAGAATGCGCGCGACCAGATCGCCGACGCTTGGAATGTCGTGGATCAGTCCCTGTGCGAGGCTTGCCGACCAGATGCCGGCCTCGATGTCGCCTGCCGCGAGCGCTTCGCGGGCGCGGGCGCCTGAAACCAGCGCGGCCACATCCGAGAACGGGCGCCCCTCCTGCTCCATGGCGACGACGGCTTGGCTCACGCTGTTCTTTGCAACGCGCGCCGTGTTGCGATAGCTGCGGAAGATCAATTGCGTGGCGCGCTCGTCGTTCGCGACGATCGCATTTTTGAAGGCCTGGTGGACGGGCGCTTCCTTGGTCGCGAGGAAACGCGTGCCCATGTTGATGGCGTGCGCGCCCAGGGCCAGCGCCGCGATCAGGCCGCGTCCATCCGCGAAGCCGCCGCTGGCGATGAGGGGCACTGTGATCTTGTCGGCCGCGGCCGGAATGAGAACAAGCCCAGGCACGTCGTCTTCGCCTGGATGTCCCGCGCACTCGAAGCCGTCGATCGAGATCGCATCGACACCCGCCTTCTCGGCCGAGACGGCGTGGCGAACCGCCGTACATTTGTGGATCACTTTGACGCCGTGGCTGCGAAACTCCTGAATAAAGTCGTGCGGACGATTGCCCGCGGTTTCGACAAATTTGACGTCTGCCTCGATGATCACGCGGCGAAACTCGTCGTAAGGCGGCGGGTTCAAGGTCGGCAGCATGGTGATGTTGACGCCGAAGGGGGCGTCCGTCAGCTCACGCGTTTTTGCGATCTCTTTTTCCAGCCTCTCTGGCGTGGAATGCGTCAGCGCCGTCAAAAAACCGAGCACGCCCGCGTTCGCGGCGGCCGCGACCAATTCGGCTTTGCCGACACCCTGCATGCCGCCGAGGACGATGGGATGCGGCACGCCGAACGTCTCAGTGAATAGCGTCTTGAACATGGGTGCATGCCTGATTGCGCGCGGGCGCTTAAGAGAGTGACACGCGCTCCGACAGCGATCCGCCATGCGGCATTCGAGCCGGCGCGCGCCTGTTGACCGGCGCGGCGGATCAAGCATCGTCGGAAGCGGAGCGATCGGCGTGATGGGCGACATGAATCAAGCGGCGGATCTGCAGGAAGCAAAGGACTTCTTGGGCGAGAGCGACGCACTCGCGGCCCTCGTCGACACGCTGGCGCCGGACGCCTGGTCCAAAGTGACTCAATTCAAGAATTGGACCTTCGCGGACACCATCGCGCACCTTCACCTTGGCAATCACCTGGCGCTGCTATCGCTGACCGACGAGCCGGCATACTGGTCCCTCGTCGGCAAACTGATGACCGCGCAGCAGGCGGAGGGTCATCTGGCGCTGACGCATGCATGGCTCGATCACGCGGACGGCGTCGAGATTTGCCGACAATGGCGCGCATTTTATCCGCTCGTGGCGCAGCGCTTCAGCGAGACCGATGCCTCGAGGCGAGTGCCCTGGGCTGGTTCGGAAATGAGCGCGCGCTCGAGCATCACGGCCCGGCTTATGGAAACGTGGGCGCATGGCCACGCGCTGTTCGACGCGAGCGGGCTTCAGCGGGAGGAAACGGACCGCATCCGAGCGATCGCCCATCTGGGCGTGAAGACGTTCGCGTGGTCTTTCAAGATACGCAATCTGCCACCCCCAGCAGAGGCGCCGGTGGTGCGGCTGAAGGCGCCTTCGGGCGCGGCGTGGGAGTGGAATGCATCGAGCAAGAGGGGCTTGGTGCAGGGCAGTGCGGTGGAATTCTGTCAGGTAGTCACGCAGGTGCGCAACATCGCCGACACGACGATCCTTGTTGAAGGCGAGGCGGCGCGACAATGGATGTCGATTGCACAATGCTTCGCTGGTCTGCCTGAGAATCCGCCCGCGCCTGGCGTTCGCTATCGAGCCGGCGCCGCCTAATTGGCGCTAATTGGCTGGCGGCGTGCAGTATCGACCCTTCACGCGATCCCACGTGCGCTCCGTAAAGGCGGTCTTCCGTAATTCCACCTTGCGCACGCGTGCGGTTTGCGTCTTCGGCAAACTATCGACGACCTCGGCATAGCGCGGCAGCATGAATTTCGGCATGCTGGGTTCAAGGAAGGCGAGTAGCTCCGAGGGCTCGAGCGCCGCGCCAGGACGCAAAACGACGAGAACCTTGACCTCGTCCTCTCCTGGCCCGAACTCGGAGGGGGCGGCGATAGCGGCGACCTCAAGCACGCTCGGATGCGTGCGCACGTGCGCCTCGACCTCGAGCGAGGATATGTTCTCGCCCTTGCGACGCATGGCGTCCTTCAAGCGATCGACGAAAAAGTAATTGCCGTCTTCATCACGGCGAAAGCCGTCGCCGGTATGAAACCAGCCATTGCGCCAGGCGCGCGCCGTCTCTTCAGGCATATTCAGATAGCCGGCGTTCAGCATCCAGGGTTCATCGGAGCGAACCAGTAATTCGCCGACTTCGCCGCAGCCAACCTCTTCGTCATGGTCGTCGACGATGCGGAGCTGATAACCCTCGCGCACACGCCCGCAGCTGCGCCAGTCGGTGCGCTCTTCGCTACGCTGGGAAAGCGGCACGCCGATTTCTGTCATGCCATAGCCGGTGTGCGTGATGACGCCGAACCTGCGCTCAAACTCATCAATGCCGGAGAAGAGCGGCGCAACATGGAGGTGTCGCAACGGGTGATCGCGATCGCGGCTGTCCGCCGGCGCAGCCGCAAGCAGCTGCGCCATCACGCCGATCAAGCCGGTGGTCGTGCATTCGAATCTCCGGATGTCGTCCCAGAACTCCCGCACGCTGAACACTTCGCGCATGACCAGCCGCGCGCTGAGCAGCGCAGCCATGTACACGACCGATTTGCCGCCGACGTGAAAGGTGGGAAGGCAGCAATAATGCGCCTCCTGCTCAACCAGCGCATCGCGCGGCAGTACGTTGGCGAATTGGTACAATTCCGCCCATGGCACCAGCACGCCCTTGGATGGGCCGGTCGTTCCAGACGTGTAGATGATGGTGGAGATGTCGTAATGCGCTGGGGCGGCGACATCGAACGCCGGCTGGCTTTGCGACAGCAGCGCTTCGCCGGACACGATGCGAAGGCCGCCGATCTCCGGCGCCGGGCCGGCGAGGTCGGGAACGATTACGATCTCCAGCTTGCCCAACGCCGGCGCGATCTCAGCCAGCAGCGGCAAGAATTGCTGCGCAAAAACGCCGATGCGCGCTCCTGTATTATCCAGGAGATATTTCAGCATTCGGTCGCGGTACATCGTGTTGATGGGCGCTTCCATCGCGCCGAGCCAAGAGCAGCCGAGCCAGACCAGACAGGAGTGGATTCCCGTCGGCAGCATAGTGACGACGATTCCCCCCCGCTTGACGCCCACACCTTTGAGAGCCTCCGCCCAGGTCAAAGCGGAGACGTGCGTTTGTGCAAAAGTCAGCTGCCGGCCGCTCACTTCTTGAAGATAGATGCGATCGGGACGCACGCGCGCTTGTTGAGCGAGCAGATTAGGGAGAACGAGGTCATGGCTAAGCATCTGGTTCGCCATCCGCTGCAGGGGACAAATGCTTGGAAAGCCGCCAGTTCGGCGCACGTCGCTCCATCCGCGCGCGCACGCCTTCAGCAGCGTCAGCCTTCGAACCCAACCACCAAATAAGATCGGTCTCTCGCGCCATTGCGGCGCTGCGGTCGCTCTCGACGAGGTTTTGATAGATCAGCTGTTTCGTGATCGCCACCGAAGCGGGTGCGGTGTTGTCGGCTATGTCATGGGCCAAATCGAGCGCAGTTGGCATAACCTCGGCGCGGGCGACGGCCCTCGAAGCGAGACCCATGGAGGCCGCCTCTGCGCCGGTGAAGGCGCGGCCCGACAGCAGCAATTCGGTTGCGCGCGAAACGCCGACAACCCGCGGCAGAATCCAGTGCGCGTTGGCGTCGGGGATGACTCCAAGCCGTGTGAAAGGAAAGGAAAGCTTGGCATCCTCTGCGACGATGCGGATGTCGAACAACAGAGCAATGGTGAGGCCTGCGCCGACTGCCGCGCCGTTGATGGCGCCGATGACCGGCGTGGCGAACCGCCAGAACGCATAGCGCTCCCCGACGGTCTCGGAGGTCACCCCCAGTTCGCGGTCGTGCTCCGCGTGCGCACTTGCGCCGAAGACATCAGCGCCTGCAGCCAGATCGACTCCCGCGCAGAAACTCTCGCCCGCGCCGGTGACGACGATCGCGCGCACGCTCTCCTCGCGATCAAGGTCCCGCATCGCTTCGGCGAGTTCGCGATCCATCGTGAGATTGATCGCATTGCGCCGATCCGGCCGGTTGAGCGTCACCGTTGCGACGCCGCGATCGACTTGGACGAGTAGCGTGTCGAATTGCTTCATAACGGCTCTCGCAAATGCAGCACGCGGCGCTGAGCGTCGACCATGGGGTCAAGCGATTGACCCACGGGTCAATTGCTCGATACGCCCCGCGCACGCGGGTGCGCCATTTGACCAATAGTCGCATCATCCGCAGGAGCGAGGAGGTCTCCATGGCTTGGAGGATTTGCATGCGTCCGGTGTCTCATAAGGCGCCGGCTTGCAGTTGCAGTCAGAGGGTGAAGTGGCGACCGAGAAACACGATGCGGCGACGCGGCCGCAATCTGCGCTGCAATCATCAGCACTTGCACGCATCACGCTAGGTGTTCTGCTGGCCGCTGGCAGCGGCGTGCTCGCGAACTTGGCGTTTCCGCCGTACGGCTTATGGCCGCTTGCGTTCGTCGCGTTCGCGCCGATGATTGTCGCTCAGCATCGCCTTATGCCGATCGATTGGTCGCCCCTGGCGTCGGGCGTTGCTCTCGGCGTTTATTATGCCGGGCAGCTGTCGGCCGGACTGTCGCAGGGACGCGTGCCGCTCCTGATTCAACTTTGGCCCGTGTATGTCGGCGTGCTTATCGCGCTTCTATGTTGGCCAGGGCGCTGGTTTCATGCGCGCACCGGCTATCGCTGGCTCGCTGTGTCGTTTCCGCTGGCATGGACCGCAATTGACGCTGCGCGCGCATTTTCAGGAATTGACGTGCTTGCCGGCACCTGGGGCAACATCGCCTATGCGCTGTACGAGCAGGCATGGCTGCTGCAGCCGGTCTCTATTTTCGGTCTCTTCGGCGCCGAGCTGCTGATCTTGGTGATGAACTTTGCAATCGGCGGCGTACTCTTGGCCCTTCTGGATGGGCGATGGCCGTCGAGCCAGAGTGCTCCGGTTCGTTTGGCCGGCGCTCTCGGCGCGTTCGCTATTGTTGCTGCGTTGGCCGTCGGCTGGACGGGGGCGTCAATGGCGCTTTTCTCTTCCCGAGAAGGGACTTTGCGCGTTGCGACGGTGCAGGCGAACACGCCGCTTGATGCCGAGGAAGAGCTGCAGCGCATGATTGCGGCGACGCGCGAACTCGGCGCTCAAGGAGCACAAATTGTCGTCTGGCGCGAGGGCGGCGTGAAGTTCGACCCCTTAGCCGAGCGCACGGACCTATTCACGACTCTCGCACGAGAAACGGGCGCGTATATCGCGGTCGGTTATCGCCTCGATTCCAATGGGGTGCGTCGCAACGAGGCGGTCATATTCTCGCCCACCGGCGAAACCTATGGGCCGTATGGCAAGGCTCACCCCGGGCGTTTCGCCGGCGACCAGAGCGACACGGGCGGGGAGTACCTTGTGTACCAGACCGCGATCGGCCCGATCGCGACAATCATTTGCTATGATCTGGATTTCACCGACACGGCCCGTGAGATGGCGCGGCGCGGCGCCGGCTTCATCGCCGTGCCCTCCAACGATGTCCCAGGCATAGCGGCGACGCATTACACGCATCTCGTTTTTAGAGCGATCGAAAATGGTTTTCCTCTGGCGAAGGCGGACTCCCTCTACGATACAGCAATCATCGATAGTGACGGCCGCATCTTGGCGCGCAATGTGAACTTGCTCAGCCCGGAGCAGGCGCGCGCCGTGACCCAGGCGCGAAGCCTGCCAACACAAACGCTGATTGCTGACGTCGCCGTGCGCAGCGGCCAAACGCTTTCGACCCGCCTTGGCGACTGGGTTGGCTGGCTGTCGATCGTGCTTGCGGCGCTGTTTGCTGCGGCGCGTCATCTGCCGAAATTGCGAGGCGGCGACGCCGCGCGTTCCGAGACGGTGAACGCCGGTTGAGGGCCTGCTGCAACCTGCGCCTTCAAAGCGGCGCGTAGCGGTCAAACCATGGCTGCGCCTGTTCGAGCTGGCCCGCGAGACGGAAAAGCAGCGCCTCGCCACCGGCCTTGGTTACGAACTGCACGCCGATCGGCAAGCCGTCGTCGGACCAGGACAAAGGCACGCTCATCGCCGGCTGACCGCCGACGTTGAACGGTTGCGTGTTGGGAATGTAGCTATAGAGCCGCTCGGCGTAATCGCTGAGGTCCTTCGCGTCCATGTGGACCTCGTAGTGTTTCACCGGCTTTTTCGCCAAAGTGGACAAGATCAACACGTCGTATTGCTCGAAGAAAGCAGCGAGCTGTCGGCTGAACGCGTGGAGATTTTGCAGCGCCATCGCCGCGGTGACGCCGTCAATGGAGGCGGCGCTCTCAGCGATCGACCAGGTGAGGTGCTCGACTTCATCGCGGCGTACAGGAGCGCCGCGACGATCGCCTTCCCGCTTCAACAGTGACGCGATGGAGCAGGTGACCAGCGTGTTGGTGTTGACCGCCATGGCCTGGTAGTCCGCCTGCGGCTTGGCTTCCTCGACGTAGTGACCGAGCGACTCGCAGAGCGCCGCGGCGTCCCTCACCGCGCGCGCCGGCTCTGGCTTGTTTTCACCCCAGGTCAATGTCTCGGTGGTGTAGGCGATGCGCAACTTGCCGGGCGCTTTGCCAACTTCCTGTAGGAACGGCGTCGTCGGCGGCGTAAGCCAGTACGGGTCGCCGGGCTGAGGAATGCAGGCGACATCCAGCAGTGCGGCGCTGTCGCGCACCGAACGGGTGAGCGCGTGCTGCACGCTCAGTCCGCCCCAACCTTCGCCTGCCGGCGCCAGTGAGACTCGCCCGCGCGACGGCTTGAGACCGAACAGGCCGCAACATGAAGAGGGAATGCGGATCGAGCCGCCGCCGTCGCTGCCGTGCGCGGCCGGGACGATGCCTGAGGCGACAGCGGCGGCAGCGCCGCCCGAAGAGCCGCCGCTGGTATGATCCAAATTCCACGGGTTCTTGGTGATGCCATTCGCCGCCGGCTCGGTGACGCAGGCGAGGCCTAACTCCGGCGTGTTGGTCTTGGCGAAAAGCACCAGCCCTGCTTTGCGATAAAGCGCGATGAGGGAGCTGTCGCGTTCCTGGACGACGTCTTTGAAGAGGCGTGAACCGGCGCCGGTCGGCACGCCCTTCATGTGGACGCTTACATCTTTGATTGGATAGGGCACGCCGGAAAGCGGCCCAGCCGGCAAACCGGCGCGGATGGCGGCGCGCGCCTCGCCCTCGAGATCACGGATCAGCGCATTGACCTTCGGATTGACTTCTGCGGCTCGAGCGAGCGCTGCGTCGAGCAATTCGTCGGCGGAAACATCGCCCTTCGCGACCAGTTCAGCCAGTCCCATCGCATCATAGCGGCGATACTCTTCGAATTTCATGTGGCCTCCGGATTGATGAGCGGAGCAAGGGAATCGGTCGATGCGGCGTGCGGTTGCAGCGGGCCGAGCCGCTCTGCGCGTGTTTGCAGACGCCGGCGGATGATGCCGTGCCGGCGCGCGTCGAGCGGAAATCTGAGGAACGCAAGCGCGCCAACGATGAAGAAGGGCACAGGCGCCAGGCAATAGACGTATTTCAACGCCTGCAAAGCTTGGGGCGAGTTGTGCCCTGTAGCGGAGAAGCCGAGCATCTCCAACGCAGGCAAGGTCATGCCAATCGCCAGGGCAGGCGAGGTGCTGGCGCAGAACGACCAGACGCCGAAATAGAGTCCGCCCCGCGACTCGCCGGTGCGCATCGTATCGTAGTCAATGATGTCGCCGACAATGCCGAGCGGCAGCGTCAGAAACGCTGCGCTGACGGCTCCGATCAGTCCCATGAGGGCGACGAATAGCCAGCCGTCACCGGGTTTCAGCTGCATCGCCAGCAGCCCGCTGAGGCAAACGCCGATCATCAACGAGATGCCGGCGGCGCGATGCTTGCCCACATGGCGACTCACCCAAACCCAAAAGGGCACGCCGACGAGCACCGATCCGAATGATGTCAGCAGCACCGGGCCGATCACTTCCGGCTGACCGAGGTAATGAGAGATGAAGAAGATCAGTGTGCTGTTGGTGATCGTCGCGCCGATGTTCATAATGAAATAGGCGCCGCAGAGAAGCGCGAAGGGCTTGTTTCTGAACACCGTCATCATCGTGTCGAACCACGGCATGGCTTGCTTTGCCGGCTGCCGCGGCTCGGGGATGAAACGCAATAAAGCGAGCACGGTCAGTGGGGTCATGATGATCACGGCCCATCCCATCACGCTCATGGTGTAACGGTCGATGCCGTGACCGGATATTGCAGTAATCGCGGGCACCGCAGATGCGGCGACGATGCCGATGATGTTCGCGGCCTCTCTGAAACCGGCGAGCTGCGCACGTCCGTGATAGGTCTCCACGATTTCAGCGCCCCATGCCGAGTAGGCCAAGCCCAGAATGGAGGCGCCGAGATAGATTGTGCCGCTGGCGATGAGCAGGCGCCATCCATCGGCGCCTTGCGGCGGCATGAAGATGAGCCAGGCGCCGAGCATCGTGATGGGCGTGCCGATCAGCATCCAGGGCCGGCGGCGGCCGAACGGCGTACGCGTGTTATCGGACCAACGGCCGAGAACAGGATCGATGACAACGTCGAACAGGCGAGAAACCAACAGAAAGCCGCCCACTGCGCTCAGGCTGAGGCCAAGTTCTTGAGCGTAGAAGGCCGGCAGCAACGCCGTCAGCGGCACGAACAGAAACGCGAGCGGCACTGCGGGCAGCGCGTAGATCGCGAGCCGCCACCAGTTCATCGGGGGCGCAGGATCAGGCGCCACGGAAGGTCGGAATGCGCCGCTCGCTGAAGGCGCGCACGCCTTCGAGACCATCCTTGGTGCGGAAGGAGGTCTCGATCGCCGCAGCTTCAGCATGCAGGTGCCCTGCGTAATCGGTGGCGTGGGCATGGCGCAACAGCCGTCGCGCCGCGACGTACGCTGCAGTCGGTCCTTCCGCCAGTTCCTGAGCGATGGCGCGCGCGCGGGCGGTCACTTCGGCATCGGGCGCCATTTCCGTGATCATGCCCAGGCGCAGCGCCTCCTCCGCGCCGATTGTCCGATTGAGCAGCGTGAGCTCGAGCGCGCGACGCAAACCGATAAGGTGCGGCAAAATCCAACTGCTGCCGCCGTCTGGCGTCAGGCCCGCGCGGGTATAGGCCATGACGAAGCGGCTGCTTTCGGCGGCGATGACAATATCGGCCGTGAGCGCGAGCCCCATGCCAGCGCCGGCGGCCGCGCCATGCACGGCGGTGATCACGGGGGCGCGGAAATTCTCCAGCACTTCGAGTCCTGCGTGGAGGTCCCCGACAAGACCCTTGACGTAATCCGCAGCCTCCTCCGATTCAGCAGCGAACCGCTGCAAATCGCCCCCGGCGCAAAACATCTTCCCGGCCCCGGAAATCACGAGCGCGCGGACGCTCTCGTCGGCGTTGAGTTCGGTCACGGTGGTGCGAAAAGCGCGCGCCATCGGCGCATCGATTGTATTGGCGGCGTTAGGGCGATTGAGCGTCAACCAGACCACGCCGCCGGAGCGGTTTACGAGCAGGAGAGGGGGATCCAATTCCGAGTCGACGACCGCGCTCATAATGACCTGCCGATGATTTCTTTCATGATCTCGTTGGCGCCGCCATAAATCTTGGCGATGCGAGCATCGAGCCACATGCGTGCAATTGGATATTCGAGCATGTAGCCATAGCCGCCGTGCAATTGCAGACATGCGTCAATGATCTTGTTCTGCTGCTCGGTGCTGTACCACTTCAGCATGGCCGCCTCGACGGCGTCGAGTCGCCCAGCCATGAACTTGTGGACGCAGCGCTCCATGAAGGTGCGGCAAACCACTGCTTCGGTACGGCATTCAGCCAGGCGAAAGCGCGTGTTCTGAAAGTCCAGTATGGCGCGGCCGAAGGCTTGGCGGCCGCGCGTATACGCGATGGTATCCGCGAGCGCCTGCTCCATCGACGCGACCGCCACAATGCCAGTGAGCAAACGCTCCTCCGCCAGACGTTCGCTCAACTGCGCAAAGCCGCGTCCCTCTACGCCGCCCAGAAGCGCACTCTTGGGCACGCACACGTCTTCGAAGAAGAGTTCGGTCGTATCGGCGGACCATTGGCCAGCCTTGTCGAGGGGTCTGCCGCGCGAGAAGCCTGGCAGATCATCGGTCTCAAGCAGGAACAGGCTGATCCCGGCTTCGGTCTGAGCTGCGAGCACGATGATGTCGGCTGTCGCGCCATTGGAGATGAAGGTCTTGGCGCCGGAAATCAGGTAATCGCCACCGTCGCGGCGGGCTCTCGTCTTCATGGCGCGCAAATCGCTGCCGCCGCTCGGTTCGGTCATGGCGACGGCGCCGATCCACTCCCCCGAAATCATTTTCGGAAGGACGCGTTGCTTCTGCGTGTCGTCGCCGTAGTGCAGGATGTAGGGTGCGACGACGTCGCTGTGCAGCGAGAGCATCGGCCCGACGACGCCCGCCTTCACCTGCTCCTCGATCAGAACGAGTGCGTGCAAGAAATCGCCGCCGCCGCCGCCGAACTTCTCCGGCGCCCGGACGCAGAGCAGGCCGAGTTCGCCAGCACGGCGCCAAATGGTGCGCGGCGCCATGCCGGCTGCATCCCATGCTTCGCGATGTGGGGCGCATTCGGTTTCGAAGAAGCGCTTCGCGGTGGCGCGCAGGAGCGCGTGCTCGTCGTTGTAGGCAAGCGATGTGGACGGCCAGCGCCCAAAGGGAGGAGCGACGGGGGCGTTCATAGCGCGCGCCCGATGAGATCTTTCATGATCTCGTTCGCGCCGCCAGCAATGCGGCCGAGGCGAGCGTCCATCCAGCGCCGTGCGATCGGCGTTTCTTTCATATAGCCGTAACCGCCAAACAATTGCAGCGCATGGTCAATGACTTCGCAGCACTTTTCGGTGGTCCACCATTTGGCCATCGCGCCAGCTTCGGCGTCGAAGCGGTTCTCGATGAAGAGATCGATGCAGCGCTCCAGATAGGCGCGCGCGACGGTACACTGCGTCTTGCATTCAGCCAGCGTAAACCGCGCGCTTTGATGTTCGATCAGGCGCTTACCGAACGTCTCTCGCTCCTTGGCGTAGCCGATCGCCTCGTCTGTGGCCGCCTCCATGTTGACGACGGCAGACATAGCCATGATCAGGCGCTCTTCCGGCAAACGCTGCATCATTTGATAGAAGCCGCGGCCCTCGACCCCGCCGAGCAGGTTCTCCGCCGGGACTTTGACATTGTCGAAGAAGAGTTCGGACGTGTCCTGAACTTTGCAGCCGATCTTCTTCAGATTGCGCCCCAGTGCGAAGCCTTCCGCGTGCGCGGTCTCGAGGATGAAGAGACTGACGCCGCGGGCGCCAGCGTCGGGATCAGTCTTCGCCGCCACGAGAATGAAGTCGGCGGTTTGCGCGTTGGAAATGAACGTCTTTTGGCCGTTGAGGATGTAGTGCTGCCCCTTGCGGACCGCGCGCGAACGCATGGATTGCAGATCGGACCCGCCACTGGGCTCGGTCATGGCGATCGCCGCGGTAAACTCGCCAGTCGCCATTTTCGGGAGATAACGACGGCGCTGAGCCTCAGTACCGTACAACTCGATGTAGGGCGCGATGATGTCGCTGTGCAGGTAGAAGGCCAGCTCATTGAAGCAGGCGCGCGTCTGCTCCTCGATGATGATCATGCAGTGATAGAGATCGCCGCCGGCGCCGCCAAACTCCGGGCTTTGCTTGGTGCAGAGCAAACCCGCCGCGCCCGCTTTCTCCCACAATTCATGGGGCGGCCTGCACGCCTCTTGCCAAGCTTTTCGGTTCGGCAGGCACTCACGCTCGATGAAGCGGCGGGCGTTCGCCCGGAAGATTTCGTGCTCCGGCGTATAATGTGTCGAATCAATCATGTTTCGCAGTGGTGATGATGGACCGGGGTCCCTTTGACCCCGGTCCACAATGCTAGCTAGAAGGCCGTACGCAATTCCAGGCCATATGTCTGTCCGAACCCGGGGTCGCGAGTCGTGATCGTCGCGAACGGGAACGGGAAGAGCTGACCGGCGCGAACCGTGGCCTCGTCGGTGACGTTGCGGCCCCATAGGTAGGCGCCCCACCGCCCATCCGCACTCTGCAGCCCGATGCGCGCGTTGAACGTGGTGGAGCCCTCGTTCATGAGGTTGTTGGTGACATTCACGAACGAGTCATCGCGATAGACGACGTCGCCGCGCGTGAAGAGTTCGACCCCGGTCATGATCGGCGTCACATATTGAACGCCAAGGCTGCCGGAGGTCTCCGGTTGCCCAGGAATTGGACGGCCGATGGCGGTCGGGTTGCCGGCGAACTCCTCATATTTGGTGTCGAGATAAGCGAAGTTGGCGTCGATGCTGAGGCCTTCGAAGGGCCGGGCCAGCAATTCCAGTTCGACGCCTTGCGTCGTCGCCGAAGCGGCGTTGTCGATGATGAAGGACAACCCTGTGAAGACCTGCTCTTGCTTATCGCTCCAATCCATGTGGAACGCAGCAAGATTGAGCTCGAGGTGCCGGTCGAACCAGTAGGATTTGTAGCCGATCTCATAATTGTCGACCGTCTCCGGATCGAACCCGAATTGCGCGGCGGGATTGAATGGAGGCGAAATGACGTCGGTCTGGAAGCCGCCGGCTTTGAAGCCTCGGCTGTACCGGGCGAACACCATCTGGTCGTCGCTGATGTCGTAGCTGAGACTGAGATCGCCAGTGAAGCGGCCGTCGGAATAGTTCTCCTGGCGCTGCGGGATCGCCACAGCGAAGTTCGGGATGATCGACGGGCCCGGCCCGGCCATGTATTGCTGCAAGTGTTGCTGGACGTACGTGAAATCCTTGTTCTCATCGGTGTAGCGCACGCCGACGCCGAGATGAAGGTCGGTGCTGAGATCGAACGTAGCCGAGCCGAACACGGCCCAACTCGAGCTTTCGATAGTGGAATAGGTGCGCGCAGTTTCTTGTGTATAGGTCGGGTAGGCGAACGGCGCAGCGTTGCCCGCGAGCAAGGTCGGGAAGGCGGGCCCGAGACGGATGCGGCGCGCATTCTCGACATTCTCGACGTAATAGTAGGCGCCAAGAATCCAGCTGAACGGGCCGTCACTATCCGAAGTGAGGCGGAACTCCTGACTGAAATTCTCTGCATTTTCGGAGCGTCCGACCGTGAACGCGTCGATAGGAAGACCGTCGGAATCGTCGCCGAAGTCCGAGGTGTATTGGCGATAAGCCGTGATCGATGTCAGCGTCGCGCCCTGCATCTCATAATCGAAGCGCGCAGCAGAGCCCCAGAGATTGCGTTCGGCGAACTCGTCGCCATCCAACTGCACGACGTTGTCGGTGGGATTTTGCGGCGGAATGGCTGCAAGGATGGGGACAGCGCCATTGAGCACGGCAGGCCCTGTTTCCAAAGCGCTGGTGCCTTCTTCGTCGAACACATCAGCGCTAAACCGGAAGTGCAGGCGAGGCGTCAGATTGGAAGTCAGCACGATGCGTGCGCCGTTGGCCTCGATGTCGTTGAGGTCGGCGCCGGTGGTCGTGTTTTCGAGGTAGCCGTCGCGGCTGCGATGCACGAGCGAAAGGCGCCCGAGCAGGTTATCGCCGATGAGCGGGCCGCTGACCGACGCGCGCGCCTGCAACAGATTGTAGTTGCCGAAGGTCAGGTCGCCTTCACCGCTGAACTCTTCGGTCGGCTCGCGCGTGATGATGTTGATGGCGCCGCCGATTGTGTTCTTGCCGTACAGCGTGCCCTGCGGCCCGCGCAGCACCTCGACGCGCTGCACATCGTTGAGGATCGTGTTGAAGGTCGGATCCCGTCCTTGATAGACCTCATCGACATAAACGCCGATGGCGGGGGGGAAGCCTGCGTTGATGTTGCTTTGAGAGGTGACGCCGCGGATGGCGAGGCGCGGTGAAATCGAGCTCTGCTCCATGATGACGTTCGGCGTCTTGATGCCGATGTCGGTCATGTATCCCGCAGTGATATTCTGAATCTCAGCTGCGCCGACCGCCGTGATGGCGATAGGCACGTCAATGAGTTCTTCTTCGCGGCGTTGCGCCGTAACGACGACTTGTTCGATGCGCTGGTCATCAGCCTGGTCGGAGGTCGGCGGATCCTGGGCCGCCGCAGGTCCTGCGTACAGCGCGCACACCGAGGCGCCGAGCAACAGGCTTCTGCTTGTCAGGCCGAACGCATTCAGAATAGGCGCATGGGTCCGAGACATTGTTTCTATCCTCCCCCGGATTTGTTCTCAGAACGTCCTCAACCTGAGACGCCCCTATGGATGAGGACACTGGAGCGGTCGCAATCCGCCAAGGCGCCGCGCCGTGGGCCTCAGGTCTTTTTTTCCGGCGGACTGGGCGTGCGAAAGGGCTCTTGTCCTGGCGCGTAGTTTTTCTTGACGCTGCCGTGGATGCCTTCCGGGTTGATGGGCAGGCCGTAGATTTCCATCCAGTGGCTGTGCGCCAATTGGTGCAGCGCGAAAGCGCTCTGCATGGCCGCGTGCCGGCCTTGTGCGTCTTGGCAAGCATTGACCGCCTGTTTCACCATCTTGGCAGCGAAAGTCGGCTGTGCCGCGATTTTGCGCGCGAGCGCGAGCGTGGCGTCAGCGAGTTCGCTGCGCGGCACGACCCTATTGACCATGCCGAGTTGCAGGGCCTCTGCCGCCTTGATGGGCTCTCCCGTCAGCAACATCTCTTTTGCCTTGCGCGGGTTCATCTCCCAAGGGTGCGCGAACCATTCAACGCCAGCGACGCCCATCGCGACAGTGACCTCCTGAAACTCGGCGTCGTCAGAGGCGACGATCAGATCCATCGGCCAACACAACAGCAGTCCACCAGAAACGCATTTGCCATGAACGGCGGCGATGGTGATCTTGGGGATGTTGCGCCAGCGTTCGCTAAGCCCTGTATAGAGCTCTTCCTCGCGCGACATGCGTCCTTCGGCGCCAGCGCGGCGATGCTGCTGAAAGGGCGTGACGCCGCGTCGCTTGTCCTGATTGTCGTGATGGTCTCGCTCCATGACATCGTGTCCGGAGGAGAAGTGCTTGCCGTTGGCTGCGAGAATGATGACCTTCACCTCGTCCTCGCGCGCGGCGCGATCGAAGGCGTCATTGAGGTCGTAGAGCAGGTCGGTGTTCTGCGCGTTCGCCGTTTGCGGGCGGTTCAGCACGATGCGCGCGATGTTCGGATCGGGCTTCTCGTAGAGGATGAGATCGTTGTGTTCGGACATGGACCTGCTCATAAGGTGAGATCAGCGAGTTCATTGTGCATGCCGTAGAACGCCGGCGGCACTTTCGAGCGGTCTCCGGAATGGCTGACCTTGCCGAGCCTTGCGCCTTCGGCTTGCTGCGCCTGATACGCGGCCATGTCGCCCGGGGTGATTTTCATGCGCGCAAACGGAAGGATGAACGCGTAGTCCGCCACCGTTTTTATGTCCGCGTCGTCGATCTCGCCGTCGTGGAAGGAGAGGCGCCCGCCGCTGATCCGGCAGTGCCAAGCGATCACGCCGTCGCCGTTCTTGTCGAGGTGTCTGGGCACGCCGGTGAACACTTCGCAGATACTCAACTCGAGATCGGACGGCGCGAGCGCCATGTAGCGCTCGATCATGCCCTTGAGCGCATTCAGCCATTCGGGGCTGGCGAATTCCACTTTGTTCGCCATCTGCTCACCCGTACTGCGATTGATAGGCCGCGCGCACCAGCGCCATGTTCTCGAGTTTTGGACCTTCAACGCCGTAGCCTTGCCAGCGCTTGCGTCCGATGAGGCGCGCCAGTTCTGGTCCGCCCGCGGCGATGATGGCGTCGGGCACGTCGCTGTAGTCTTCGGCCGAGTCAATGAAGTTGCGGCTGAACGCCGTGGCAATGTGTGCGCGCACGCCTTCGCTGGTCTTGGGATAGGTGCAATGCCAAGTGTTGCCGGTGAACACGACCAGCGAGCCGGGCTCAGCGCGGATAGGAACCACCATATCGTCGTCCATCATGCCGCCGATGAACTTTGGCTGCTCGAACTGGGTTGGGTGGCGGCGCCATCTGTGGCTGCCCGGCACCATGCCAAGCGTGCCTGTTTCTTCACGGTAGGGTGTAAGGATCCAGCTCACATTGCAGACTGTGCCATAGGCCGGCAGGGGTGATGGCACGCCGACACAGTCGCAATGCATGTGCGTGGAGCGCGCCGATCCTTCCTTGTAGAAAGCGACCATGCTGAAAAGGCGGTAGCTCTGTCCCATCAAATAGCTGCCCATGGCGCGCACGGCGGGATTCATCATCGCCTCGATGAAGACCGGATCGCGCTCGAGCAGGTGGAAGAACTGACGGCCATAGGCGGGCTTTTCGGCATCGGAGTGCTTGTTGAGCTCGACGGCGCGTTCGTCCTCCTTCTTCGCCATGTCGAGCAGCGTATTCAGCAGCTTGTCGGCGAAGCCTTCCGGCGCACCCGTCCTGTCCGGCGGGATAATGGTGAAGCCAAACGCCTCAAGCTCGGCAAGGTTGGTCTCGATCCCGAGCTCCCGCGCAGTCCGATAGGTCTCGGCCATGCCGGCGACCGATTTCCAGTCCCCGATTTCCATATCATTCGCCTTTCCACTCGCCCACACTGGGCGCTTCTTAGACATCCGCTTGAGCGCGAACCGCCACGCTAGTCGCGCCGGCCGGCCTGCAACACGGCGTCGTCGAGCCTTCGCAGCACGCGGGTCAGCACGCGAGATGTGAAGCGCCAACCCGCCGCCGTTCGGCGGAACACATCCTCATAGTGGCCGATCGTGCCGGGCTGCTCCATCGGCCGCCAGCCGTGGGCGTCCGGCGCCGCCTTGCTGCCGTAAGCGATCAGATAGCAGATGCCGCTTGCTTGGTTCGGGCTGCGTACATCGATCAGACTGTTAGTGACGATGTGGCGCATAGTGATGCCAGTCGCCGCAAGCGCCTGCATCGAGGCGCGGATCGCAGATTGCCCGACAAACGCGGGATATTCAGGCACCTTGATGGAAGCGTCTTCGGAAAAAAGGGCGGTGAAGGCCTCCACATCGCAGGCGTCCGCGTGGATGCAGTATTGCGTCTGCAGCCTGGCGCAGGCCCGCTCAGCAAGAAGAATTTCTTCCTCCGTCATCAGTTCACCTGCCGGTCCTTGCCGGACCAATAGGGCGCACGAAGATCTTTCTTCAGCACTTTTCCGGTCGCGCTGCGCGGCAGCGCGTCGATGAAGTCGATCGATTTGGGCACCTTGTAGCCAGCGACTTGCGTCCGCGTGAAATCGAGCAGCGCTTTAGCGTCGGCCTTTGCGTCAGGGGTCAGAACCACCACCGCCTTGACTGCCTCGCCCCATTTTTCGTCGGGCACGGCGATCACCGCGACCTCAGAGACATCTGGATGCAGACGCATCGCGTTCTCGACCTCAGCGGGGTATATGTTCTCGCCGCCGGAGACGATCATGTCCTTGACGCGATCCTGGATGAAGACATAGCCGGCTTCGTCCATGTAGCCGGCGTCGCCGCTGCGCACCCAACCGTCAGCCTGAATGACGCGCGCGGTCTCATCATCCTGCTTCCAGTAGCCGACCATCGTTCCCGGCGCCTTGATGCAGATCTCACCTGTTTTACCCGGCGGGTAAATCTCGTTGCTTTCCGGATCCATGATGCGAATTTCGGCGCCCGGAATGGTCTTGCCGGCTGAACGCATGCGCGGATTGCCTACATAGTGGTCCTCACGCGGCAGGTAGGTGACGGCGCCGCACGTCTCGGTCATGCCATAGAGTTGTACGAAACCGCACTTGAACGCCTTTACAGCGCGTTCGAGCAGATCAAGCGGGATCGGCGAGGCGCCATACAAAAAGTCCGTCATTGAGGCAAAGTCGCCCGGCTGACGGCCGGGAAAGTCCAGCATCATCTGGATCGTCGTGGGCACCAGCACGGTCTTGGAAACGCGAAATTTCCGCACCGCGTCGATGACGGCGGCATTGTCGAACTCTCGCAGCACCACGGTGAACGCGCCGCTATAGACGCCAACGATGCCCCAGCCGCTGCCGGAGATGTGAAACACCGGCATGGCGACCAGGCTCACGTCTTCGGAGCACCACTCGTTCCAATCCATCTCGGGGCCGAAAGCGCCAGGGTTTTCGCCGGCATGTTCGTTGAAGGCGGAAAAACTCTTTTGCGTCAGTTGAACGCCTTTCGGCCGGCCGGTCGTGCCGCTGGTGTAGAGCTGCAGCGCCACGTCATTTCGCTCCACCGGGATTTTCGGGTCGATGGTCGCCCAACGATCGCGCCAAGCCTCGAACGTTTCCCACTTGGTCCCGGCCTCCATTGCGACTACCGCCCGCACACGCGGGAGCTTCGCAAGGATGCGTTCGACCATCGCCGCGCAAGCGCTGTCGACGAAGATGATCTCCGCTTCCGTGTCGTTGACGATGTAGACGACCTCTGGCTCCGCCAGGCGCCAGTTGACCGGGGCAAGCACGGTTCCTGCCCGGCTGGCGCCGTAGAGGAGTTCGAAATAACGGTCGGAATTCTTGCCCAGATAAACAACGCGAGCCCCTTTGCCGAGGCCGAGACTCAGCAGGCCGTTCGCCACCTGCGCGGTGTGGCGATCGAATTCCGCAAACGTCGTGTCGCGGCCTTCAAAGTGAAAGACACGGTGGTTCGGCCTGTCGCGGCCGTGCACGCGCGGCGCGTCGGCCAAGGTGCGAATTTCCGGATAGTAGGCAATCGGCGCCTTCGCTGTTCCCGCAAGGGCAGTATGGGTCATCGGCCGGTGTCTCCCCTCACATATGCTCAAGCTTCGCCGGCATGAGCCATCAGATGCTCAGCATAGCGGCTGCGCAAGAGCTTCTTGTCGATTTTGCCGGTGGCGGTGAGCGGCAATGCATCGACAATGATGACGTCGTCCGGCGTCTGCCATTTCGCGAGTTTGCTGCGCACTGTCTCCATCACCGCGTCTTTGGTGACGCTTGCGCCCGAGCGCGGCACGACCAAGAGGAGCGGGCGTTCCTGCCATTTGGGGTGCTGCACAGCGACGGCTGCAGCTTGCGCCACGCCGAAGCATTCGCAAGCGGCTTTCTCGATGTCGGCGGAACTGATCCATTCGCCGCCGGACTTGATGAGGTCTTTGACGCGATCAGTGATAGCGATGGCGCCGTGCGCATCGAGCGTGCCGACATCGCCGGTCGGGAACCAGCCCTCCTCATCGAGCACGGCGCCGCCTTCGCCGCGGAAATAGCCAGAGGTTACGCAGGGACCGCGGACCCAAATGTCTCCGCTGCTGACGCCGTCGCATGGAGCTTCTTCACCGGCCGCAGTGACGATCTTCACTTCAAGCGGGTAGAGGACCCGGCCTGCGCGACCATAAATGGCCGCGGTCCGGTCGGCAGGCGCAAGCGCATCGGTTTCAGGCGTGGCGCCCGTGAAAGAACCGAGCGGAGAGAGCTCCGTCATGCCCCAGCCGGTGACCGGCTCCACGCCATATTGCTCGCGCAGGCGCCGGCTCATCGCGGGCGGCATCGCCGAGCCGCCGATCAAGGCTCGCTTCAGTGTGGCGAGATCGCGGCCCGTCTCATCGAGGTTCTGGAAGACGCCGGTCCACACTGTCGGCACGCCGGTCGCGAAGGTGGCGCCCTCGTCATGGATCAGGTTGACGATGGTCGCGGCGTCGGGCGCCGCTCCTGGCAGCACCAGTTTGGCGCCGGCGATAGCGCACACATAAGGCAACGACCAGCCATAAGCGTGAAACATCGGCACGACCAGCAGCACTGACTCGTGTGGCGTCAGCCCGAACGCCGTCGCTGATTGGGCATAGAGCGCATGCAATACGGTCGATCGGTGCGAGCACAGCACGCCCTTCGGCATTCCAGTCGTGCCGGAGGTGTAACAGAGCACGGAAGCCGTACGCTCGTCGAAGCTGGGCCAGGCGTAGTCGTCGTCGGCGAGAAGGTCTTCGTAGGCAGTCAGCGGCAGCGTTGATTGCGCCGGCAAGTCGGCCGCCGTCCCGAGCAATACGAAGTGGCGCACGCTGGGGATATGTGGCGCCAGCCGCTCGGCCAGCGGCAACAGATCAGGATCGAACAGCAGCACGCGGTCTTCGGCGTGGTTGATGATGTAGCTGAGCTGTTCTTCCCAAAGCCGAGGGTTGAGCGTGTGCAGCACAGCGCCCATGCCCGGCGCACCGTAGAACAGCTCGAAGTGGCGATGCGTGTTCCAGGCGAGACTGGCCACGCGATCGCCGCGGTCTACGCCCAGCCGCTGCAAGCCTTTAGCCAGCCGGCGCGCGCGCCTTTCGGCGTCGGCGTAAGTATAGCGGAAAGCGCCGCCGGGGAGGCGCGAAACCACCGAACGCGCGCGGTTTATGCGCGCCGCGTGCGTCAACATGGATGGGATGAGCAGCGGGCGATCCTGCATCAAGCCGAACAGATCGGCCATCCGGCTCCCCTTAAGCTGCGGCTGCCGTGCGCCAGTCGGCGACAATCTCGGTGCAGCGGCGCTTGCCCCGCACCAGATGCTTTTCCAGCGTGCTTACGGAAAGTCCGAGCGTCTCCGAGATTTCCTTGAACGACAGTTCATTGACGGTGCGCATCTCGATCACCTGCCTGCAACGCGGCGAAAGCTGATCGAGCGCTTCGCAATAGACAGCATCTTGTTCGCTGGCGAGCAGCGCTTCCTCAGCACTGGCTTCCTGCGAAGGCGTCAGCGCTATCTGCTCGTCGGCGACGGCGGCGCGATCCAGCACGCTGGTGCGGCGTTTGCGAATGAGGTTCAGTGCGAGCCGATGGGCCGTCTTGTAGAGCACGGCCCTCGGATTCTCGTACTCAGGCAGCTTCTCGCACCTGTGCAGACGCAGGAACGCGTCCTGCATCACGTCTTCTGCATCGGCCGGCGACCTCAAAATTGAGGTGAGATAGCTGCGCAGCGGCGCGGCGTGGTCGAGATAAAGCCCGGTCAGCAAGCTCGCGGCCTGCGTCGAGCGCCGCGTCGAACACCCCGCCTTGGCTGTCGCAGATCCGTCCCACATACGCCTGCTCCATTGGCTGGAGGCTCACGAGTTGACTCATGAGTAAATAAAACAAACCAGGAGTCAATAGATGTTCCCGCTGGTCGACTGAGGCCAAATCAGGCTATGCTCGCGCAAAACGCGCAGGCAGCGTCGGAGCAAGCCATGGCGAAAGCGCCCAAGCGGGCTTGGGGAGAGGCGATCCCTAACCGCGACGAACAGTTCGAGATGAAGCGACAGGTTGTGCTGCGGACCGCGGCGCGCACCTACAGCGAGCGTGGCTTCCACGAAACCACGCTTACGGATATCGCAGACGCGCTCAACGTCTCCAAGCCGGCCCTCTACTACTATTTCAAGAACAAGGACGAAATCCTGTTCGAGTGCCACCGGCTGGGCATCGAGGCGATTACCGACGGTGAAACGCCGATGCCGGCGGCGGGATCGTGCACCGGTCGCGAACGACTCGAGGAATTCCTTCGCCGCTACGTACGCATGGTTGTCGATGATTTCGGCACCTGCCTCGTCATGACAGGCACGAACGCACTGGAGCCGAAAAACCGCGGGAAGGTGATCGAAGGGCGGCGCAAGATCGACTCGATGTTGCGGGAAATCCTTCAAGAGGGCGTCGATGATGGCACGCTGGACTGCCCGGATCTGAAGATGTCGGCGATGTTCATATTCGGCGCCATGAACTGGATTCCGCGCTGGTATAGAACCGACGGAAAGATGAGCCTGGACGAGCTGAGCACTCGCCTGATCTCATTCGTGATGCGCGCGATCGGCGCCGACCGCTGCTCGTAGCCGTGTCGACGGTGCTTCAAAGCGCAGCTCCGTGCTTCTCGGCGGAGGAGGCGCAGGGGCTGGCTCTGCGCTTTGGAATTGCGGGAAGTGTGCGGCCGCTCACGAGCGAGCGAGATCAGAACTTTCACGTGTGCGGCGTCGATGGCGCGGAGTACGTGCTGAAGATCGCCAACGCCGCCGAAGACGAAAGGATCATCGCTTTCCAAAATCATGTGCTCGAGCATCTCGAGCGCGTCGATCCGGCGCTGCGGACGCCGCGCGTGATACCGGATAAGCGCGGGCAGCCACAGTTCGTGGAGCGCGGTTCGTTCGTGCGGATGCTCAGCTGGATCGATGGCGTGTTGATGCACCAGGTCGAGCGGACGGAAACGCTGCGGACGAGCCTTGGCCGCCTGCACGGCCGCTTGGCGCGCGCGTTGGGCACGTGCGTCGCCGCCCCCCCTGCGGCGCAGGACCTCCTATGGGATCTGTTGCGCTTGCGGCAGTTGCGTCCTTTGTTGGACCATATGGAGATCCACGCTGAACGGCGCATGCTTCAAGGCGTGCTCGATCGCTTCGATGCGGAAGCCGCGCCAGAACTCGCGAGACTGCCCGCACAGATCATACACAACGACCTCAATCCGCATAATGTGGTGGTCGATGCAGCGGGCTGCGCCAGCGGCGTGATTGATTTTGGCGACATGGTATGCGCGCCGGTAATCTGTGATGTCGCTGTCGCAGGCGCATACCACGTTCGGAGCGGCTGCGAGCCTTTATCCGACGTGTCGCAATACGTGGCGGCTTTCCATGAGGAGAGGCCGCTCAGCGCTGCGGAGATCGAATTGTTGCCGCTTCTCATCCAGGCGCGCTTGGCGATGACTGTGCTGATCACCAATTGGCGCGCCTCGCTTCATCCACAAAACCGCGCGTACATTCTGCGCAATGCGCCGGCGGCCTGGGCGGGGCTGGCGGCGCTCGCTGCATCGCCGGCCCGTCTGGAGGTCGTCGTGTGACGATGGTCAACGCCTATTCTGCCGCCAGCAGCGACGGTCTCAGCAGCGAGGAGCGCGCTTTGATCGAGCGGCGCGGGCGCGTGTTAGGATCTGCGTACAGGCTCTTTTACCAGCATCCCGTGCATGTGGTGCGAGCCGAAGGGGTTTGGCTGTATGGCCCCGACGGAGAGGCTTATCTTGACGCTTACAATAACGTAGCCGTCACCGGTCATTGCCATCCTCACGTGGCGGAGGCGATCGCCAAGCAGACGCGCGTGCTCAACACGCATACGCGCTATTTGAACGAGAGCGTTGTCGCCTATGCCGAGCGCCTTGTCGGCAAACTGCCGCCATTACTGTCGAACGTCATGTTCACCTGCAGCGGCAGCGAGGCCAACGACCTCGCGCTTCGGATCGCACGCGCCTACACGGGCGGCGCGGGTATGGTCGTGACGGAGAACGCTTATCACGGCGTCACCGCGGCTCTTGCGGAGCTGTCGCCTTCGCTCGGCAGCGGCGTCGCTGTCGGTGCGCATGTGCGCACCGTGCCCGCGCCGTGCAGCGGCGGCGATGCGGGAAAAGAATTCGCCGCGCACGTCGCTGCGGCGTTCGCGGACTTGAATGCGTCCGGCATCAAGCCGGCCGCGCTGCTCGTGGATACCTTGTTCTCCAGCGATGGGCTTTTTCCTGAGCCGGCGGGCTTCTTGTCTGCGGCAGTGGACGCGGCGCACGCGGCCGGGGCGCTTTTCATTGCCGATGAAGTGCAGGCTGGCTTCGCCCGGACCGGGACGCATTTCTTTGGATTCGCCCGGCACGGTCTAACACCCGACCTGGTCACCATGGGCAAGCCGATGGGCGCCGGTCATCCGCTCGCCGGCGTCGCCAGTCGCCCCGACATCCTCGACGTGTTTGGACGCACGTCGCGCTATTTCAACACGTTCGGCGGAAACCAAGTTTCCTGCGCAGCAGGCATGGCGGTGCTCGACGTTATAGAGCGCGAAGACCTGATGCAGAATGCCGACCGCGTCGGGGCCATCTTACGGCGAGAGCTGGAGAGTGTGGCGATGAAGCGTCAGGCGCTCGGCGAAGTGCGTGCGGCGGGGCTCTTCCTCGCTGTCGACGCCGCTGACGCTCGAACGGCGGCTGCGATCGTCAACGGCATGCGCGAGAGACGCGTGCTGATCAGTGCGACCGGGGCGCGAGCCAATGTCCTCAAAATCCGCCCGCCTCTGGTGTTCTCGGAGACGCATGCCAATCAATTCATGGATGCGTTCAAGGACGTTCTGCGCACCCTCTAGTCGAAACGCAGGAGCTTGAAAGCCGTCTCGTGCGGGGGGCCGGTAGCGATATGCCAGAGTGGATCGCCTTGGCGTAGCTCGAATACGCTTGCGGCCAGCGTAAAGCCGATCTGCTGATCTTCGCTATTGGCGCCGCCCCCGCGCGAAACGGGGTAATCCGGGTCATCCCGCGCTGAGAGCACCTGCTTGAGATGTTCGACATCGAGTGTGTGTGGGTGTCTGCCATGCAAGCGCTGATGCAGCGAGGCGTGGCGCAAATAGGTGCTGCGCGCTGGACGGGCGCCGAGGTCCTGACGCAGATCGCGGCACGCAAGCGGGTGGTTGGTATGAAAGGCAGCCCGCTCGTCATCGAGCGGCCCGAACACGGCCATTTCGTGGCCCGACCGTTCGATCATCCGAACGCCGACAGGATCCCCTATGACCCAGTTGAGGCCGACAGCGTGGGGCGTCGCCTCTATCAGCGCGACCGCGTCGTCGAGTGTGGTGGATTCCAGGAGAAGCCGATAAAGCGCGAAGACGGGCAGGCCGTCCGGATTAGTGCGTAGCTGTCCGAGGGTGTTGTCGCAAACGGCGAAGCCATGGCTGTTCATGCCGTTGAGCGAGATCATCCCCGGCACGGAGAGGGTCATGATTTCTCCGTCAGAGGTGTCGCAGCGGCAACGCAGCATGATTTGAAAACCGTCAAGATATTGCGCGAGGTCAAGGTTCTGCGCGATGAGACTTGGCCGACCGGCGCTCGGCGGCAGCACGATGGTGCTGCAGGCCTCTCCCGCCGCGGCCATGCCGGCAAAGAGCGGCGCGAGCTCGAACTCTTCGTTCACGTGTTGAAAAGCCAGCAGCGTCAGGAACGGGGCGTTGGCGCCTTCCGCGATGCCGCGGACCTCTTCGATGACCGTCGGCGCGGCGCGCTCCAGTGTCGCCCTGTAACGGGTGCGTGCATGAAATAGATCGAGGTAACGGCGCCGGTCCACGCCATGGGCGCGTTCCAGCATGTCGCCCCAGCGCTCGATCAGCGCTGCGATGGGTTCGCGCAGCAACTCACCGTGCATGCGTCCACGCGCGCGCGGTTTTCCCTCAAGACGCACCACCTTCAGCTTTGACGTATCCACGCGAGACCTTGAAGCGCTCCTTTACACGAGCCAGGACACCATGCCCGCCAAGACCCGCCAAGGCTGCGGCTCTTTCCCACTGCTGACGTGCGCTCGCGCTCGCGCATAGTAGTGGATGAAAAGATGAGGCGAGATGTGAGCAGCAAAGCACGCGTGGCCGGCGTCGGCATGATCCCGTTCGCGAAACCCGGACAAAGCGAAGACTATGATGTGATGGCTGAGCGCGCCATCAGGCTCGCACTCAAGGATGCTGGCGTTTCCTACAGCCAGATTCAGCAAGCCTACGCTGGCTACGTCTATGGCGACTCGACCGCAGGCCAATCTGGCCTTTACCGCGTCGGCTGCACCGGCATTCCGATCGTCAATGTGAATAACAATTGCTCTACCGGATCGACCGCGCTGTATCTCGCCAGACAGATGGTGGAGCTCGGCGGCGCCGATTGCGTGCTCGCCGTCGGGTTTGAACAGATGCTTCCTGGCGCGCTGGGGGCGGTCTTTCACGACCGCAAGCGCACTCTGGATCTGCATTTGGCGGCGCAGGAAGAGCTGCAAGGCGCGGTGGAGGGCGTGCCGTTTGCCGCGCAGCAATTCGGGGGCGGCGGGCTCGATTACCAAAAACGCTACGGCGCAAAGGACGAGACGTTCGCGATGATTTCTGTGAAGGCGCGCCGGCATGCAGCCAATAACCCGATGGCGCTTTTCCGCACGCCCATCACGCTTGAAGAAGTCATGGCGGCAAAGCACCTCTATGGTCCCATTACTCGGCTGCAGGCGTGTCCGCCCACGTGCGGCGCCGCGGCGGCCGTTCTCGTTTCGGAGGCTTTCGCGAAGCGGCATGGCCTCGACGCAGACGTGGAGATCAAGGCGCAGGCAATGACCACCGACACCGATTCGAGCTTCAACTCCGGCTCGATGATGCGCGTGATCGGCTATGACATGGCGAAGGCCGCGGCGCAGCAGGTCTATGAGGCTGCGGGTGTGGGACCGGACGACATCCAGGTGTGCGAGTTGCATGACTGCTTCACGCCGAATGAACTCATTTCCTACGAGGCGCTGGGCTTGTGTCCGGAGGGCGGGGCGGAGAAGTTCATTCGCGACGGCGACAACACCTACGGCGGCGCCGTCGTAACCAACCCATCCGGCGGTCTCCTCTCCAAAGGCCATCCGCTCGGCGCGACCGGGTTGGCGCAGTGCTACGAGCTGACACAGCAGCTTCGCGGCGCGGCGGGCGAACGTCAGGTGGACGACGTCACACATGCGCTGCAGCACAATCTCGGGCTCGGCGGCGCTTGCGTCGTAACGCTCTATGGCCGCGCATGATTGATCGTTCCTTCATCGGCGTGGAATCCGAGCCGCGCAGTGTCGAGGTGGAGAAGGGTCAGCTCCGGTTCTTCGCCAAGGCCACCAGTGAAACCAACCCGATCTATTTCGATGAAGCCGCCGCTCATGCCGCCGGCCACCGAGCCTTGCCCGCGCCGCTCACATTCTCTTTGTGCCTGGCGTCAGCGGCCCCGCCGAAACGCGGCAACATCTTCGGCGATATGGGCGTAGATATGGGCCGCGTGCTGCACGGGGAGCAGAGCTTCACCCATTACGCGACCATCTATGCAGGCGACGTCATAACGCTGACGACAAAGACCGTCGATATCTACGCCAAGAAGGGCGGGGCGCTGGAATTCATCGTGCAGGACACGCGCGCTGTGAACCAGCATGGCCAGTTGTGTACGGAGTTCCGCTTCGTCGTGGTGGTGCGTAACGAGGTGGCCGCATGATCGTGCAACTGACCCCGGGCGCAGCTTTGCCCGAACTGGTGCGCGGCCCCATCACGCGCGGCACGCTCGCGCTCTATGCCGGGGCGAGCAACGACCATGTGCTGCTGCACATCGACAGCGACTTCGCCAAGGCCGCGGGAATGGGCGACGTCTTCGCCCATGGCATGCTTTCGATGGCTTATTTGGCGCAGTTCTTGACCGCCATCGCGCCGCAGGAGCGGGTGAGGAGCTGGGGCGTGCGCTTTCTCGCCATCACGCCAGTTGGCGCGACGGTGCGATGCTCGGGAGAAGTGCGCGAAATCTTCGAAGCGGAGGGCGAGCGGCGAGCGCGGTTGGCGATCCGAACGACGATTGACGGCGATGTACGCACGCTGGAGGGCGAGGCGGTGATCGCAGTGGATGGCGGCGAGGGCTGAATGGGAAGGTTGGAAGGCAAAGTCGCGCTGATCACAGGCGCTGGCCGCGGAGTGGGCAGGGCGCTCGCACTGAAGTTGGCGCGCGAGGGCGCGCGTTTGGTGGTGAACGATCTCGATGAGGCGCCGGCTGCCGAGCTTGTTCGTGAAATCGAAGGGGGCGGCGGCAAGGCGGCGGCTTGCGTCGGCAACGTGGCGGCGCCTGATTTCGGCTCTCGCTTCGTCGACACGGCGCTCGACCGGTTCAATGGGCTCGACATTATTGTCAGCAATGCGGGGTACACGCTCGACAGCGTCATTCAGAAGATGAGCGACGAGCAGTTCGACAAAATGATCGACGTTCACCTCAAGGCGCCGTTTCGGATCTTGCGCGCCGCGGCCGAACCGATCCGCATCTTCGCCAAGAAGGAAGCGGCGGAGGGACGTGAGGTGTTTCGTAAGGTAGTGCTGATCTCGTCCGTGGCGGCCACGGGCGGCAATGCGGGCCAGGTGAATTATTCCTCGGCCAAAGCGGGTCTGTTCGGAATGACAAAGACGCTCAGCAAAGAATGGGGGCGTTACAAAGTCTGCGTGAATTGCGTCGCGTTCGGCCTTATCAGCACGCGCCTGACCCGGGCCAGCGAAGACGCGGGCTCGAAAATCCAAATCGAAGGCGAGCGGATCCAAATGGGGATTCCCGGCGCCTCGCTGGCGGCCTTCCGTGCGATGATTCCGCTCGGCCGCGAGGGCACCGCGGAAGAGGCGGCCGATGGCGTCTATCTCTTCTGCAGCCCCGAGAGCAATTACGTCAGCGGCCAAGTCGTGATCGTCGGCGGCGGCCTCAGCTTCTGAAGCTCAGGCGGCAGGCGCAGGGGCCTGGATCAGCAGCGAGGCGGCGAGCCAGGTTCACTAGCGTCAGGGGCGACGTGCGTTCGCAGCAAGGCCAATGCAAAGCCGACGGCCGCGGCGATGCTGGTTGCCACGCCTGTAGCGGCGAGAGCTGCGCCAAGATAAGTCTCGCCGCCGAGCGCGCTGCTGACGAGCGTCACCAAGGAGGGCGCGGCGCCGAGGCCGACAATCGAGCCCACCACCATGAAGGTCGCGAGGCAAACGCCGCGAACATCGTTCGGTACGAGCACCGCGACCGCAGTTGCGGTGACGAGGCCGGTGACAGCGCCGCACGTGAGCAACAGGCCGAGCATCAGGGCAAAGCTCGTTACATCAGGCATGATTGGAAAGAGCGCGCCGGGAATGGAAAGCACCGCCGCCACGACGGCGCCCAGCAAGATTCCGCCCTTGATGCGCGACTTGTGGCCAGCGTCCGCGGCGAATCCGCCAGCGAGCGCGCCGATCAAGCCGGAGACGAGAATGACAAGGCCCATCCATCCAGCAAACTGCTCCGGTCGCAGGCCGTAATTGCGCGACAGCACCGGGGCGGCCCACGTTCCTGCGGCATTGTCAGCCATCACCACGGAGACTTGGCCGAGGAAAAGCGGCGCGAGCAGCGCTCGACGGCGCCAGATCGCGGCGAGCGCGGCACGCAGCGACGCCTGAGTAGAGTTCTCCACTTCGCGCCGCGCTGGCTCGCGCATGAGCAGCAATGGCAGCAGAAGCATGAAGCTCGCGAGCGCAAATACCACATGCACGCTGCGCCAGGCGGCAAGCCCGGCGATAGCTGAGGTCGATTGAAGGGCACCCACGAGCACTCCGCCGAAAGTGAAAGCGGCCGCGACACCAGCGAAGTTTCCGAGCGACAAGACGAGAAGCGAGCGACCGCGAGTCTGGGGCGTACTAAGGTCAGCCGCCAGTGAGATTGCGACTGGAACAGCACACATTGCGCCGATGCCTGCGAGCATGCGCGCGAAGAACAGGCTGTAAAACTCCGTGACGAACGCAGTCGCAGCAGTTCCGATGGTCCAGGTTAGTCCGAGCGCCAGCAGGAGCCGGATGCGATTGCCGCGATCAGTGATGCGGCCAAGCGGCACCGAGAGCAGTGCGATCGGAATCGATACGGCTAAACCCTGGACCAGGCTCATCTGCATGTCGCTTAGGTCAAGATCGGCTTTGGCCGCTTCTTGCAGCGGACTGAAGATGCTGCGCATAGCGAACGCGTTGAGCACAGTCATAGCGAGCGTAAGGAGGCCGGCCCAGGCGCCGCGCGCCGGATGCCTGGCAGCCGGAACGGCGGCAGTGAAATTCGCTGTGCTCATTCTGACTCTTGCGCTTTCAGCAGATCGCCGATGGCGGCATCGAAATGGTCCGCCATGGCGGCGGCCGCGGCCTTCGGATCACGGTCGGCGATCGCCCGTGCGACAGCGCGATGGCGATCGAGCATCAGCTTCTTTTGCTTCTTCGCGACGCGGGTGCGCCATGCCGTCGGGACGGCGACCTCCATCAAGGGCGCAAAGGAGGCCACGATTTGCACGAAGAGCGCATTGTGACTGGCGCGCGCGATGGCGCGGTGAAAGGCGATGTCGTGGCTCGTCAGCAAAGCCTGATTGTCGACCTCGCGGACCATGGCTTCCGCAAGCTCGACGATCTCACGCGCCTCCTCGTCGGTGCGCGAAGCGGCGGCCAGTGCGGCAGTGCGCTGTTCGATCGTGCGGCGAACATCCCAGACTTCCGGAACGCTGATTTGCGCCGTTGAAACGGCGTGTTCGAGCGAGGCGGCAATAGCCGAGCCGTCGAGTGCGGCGACGCGCGGCTTGCGCCCGTTGGCCACGCTGATCAAGCGCAATGCCGCGAGCGCGCCAAAGGCCTCGCGCATCACCGCGCGGCTCACGCCCAACGCGGCGGCGAAGTGCGCTTCACCAGGCAGAGTGTCGCCGACGCGCAGATTGTGGTCTTTGATGTGTGCTGTGACGGCGTTCATCGCCGTCTGCACCAGCGAGCCGGCATCAGGCGTGCGGCGGGCGGGGGAGAGCGAGGCGCTCATGCGGCGCTCGCTTGGCAGGCGCGGAAGTCGGACGGCGAGACGCCGAACTTGCGGGCGAACGCACGGGCGAAGCTTGCATTGTTCATGTAGCCGTTTTCGTAGCCGATCGAAGACACTGGCAGATCGGTTGTTCGCAGCATCAGACAAGCTTGATCGAGGCGACGTTCCGCCAGGGCTTCCGCGATCGTGCAATTGAACATGTCGCGAAAGCCGCGGGTGAGCTTGGCCCGGTTGAGGCCGCAGGTGCGGGCGATGCGATCGAGCGTCAGCTTTTCGTTCCAGTGCTCGTCTATGAGGCGTCGAGCCTGAGCGATCCGGCGCGCGTCGTCCAATGAAAGCGAGCTCTCGGCGCCAACCGACACGAGCTCGCCCGCCTGCTGCAGCCGGATCGTCTCGCAGAGCAACTCGATGCTTTTGCCGAGACGGTAGACCTTCAACGTTTCGCCGGTGAGCGCGCTGTCGCGTATCGCAAGAACAATCGCGCGGAGCGCGGAGGGCAGGTGAACCGCCGCGGGCGCGTGAATCGCTCCGCCGCCGACGCGCTCGAAGGCCGAGCGCTGCACGACAAGCATGAGACGCGCGTCGTCGGAGGTCAGCGACTGTGTGAAAGCGAGGGTCGGCGTCGCATCGTCACTGTCAAACGCCAGAATGATTGGATCGGGCGGCAATGGCGCGCCTTCGAGGGGCCCCGCGCCCAACAGCAACGTCATCTCCGGAGAGACTTCGACGAACTCGCGCACTCTGTCCTCCCCCTAGTTGGTAGGGTTACGGAGGACAGGCTGCACCTTTAAGATAGGTTTGGCAATCACCTATCAGATAGGTCGACCCAGCTAGCCCGAACGCAAGGAGCGGCGCAGCGCGCGGCGGCTGTCATCCCGCGCCCGCATCGAAATCTCCGCGTTTCCGCCAAAGATATCAAAGCCATGGAAGCCGCCTGGATAGACATGTAGCTCGACCGGAACACCCGCCCGCATCAGCCGGTGGGCGTAGATCATGTCCTCGTCGATGAAGAGATCGAGCGTCGGGCAGGCGATATAGGCCGGTGGCAGGCCGGCGAGGTCGGTGGCGCGCGCTGGGGCCGCGTACGGCGACACGTCCGCACCGCCGGGGTCAGCGCCGAGCAACGCAGACCAGCCAAAGCGATTGTTGTGCGGCGTCCAGATGAACTCGCCTGCAACCGGATTGGGCATTGGCGTTACGCACGTGCGGTCGTCAAGCATCGGATAGATGAGATGCTGGAATGCGAGCGTGTATTGGCCGCGGTCGCGGGCCAACAGCGCGAGTGCAGCCGCCAGCCCGCCTCCGGCGCTTTCGCCCATCACGCCGATGCGCGCGCGATCGACTCCCAGCGCATCTGCGTTGGCGAAAGTCCAGGCCAAGCCAGCGTAGCAATCCTCGATAGCGGCAGGAAAACGATGTTCCGGCGCGAGGCGATAATCGACGCTGACAATCACGCAATCGAGCTCGCGCGACGCAGGACGGTGCAGCGGCTCCAGCGCCGCTGCGCTGCCGCCGACAAAGCCGCCGCCGTGAATGTGGTAGATGCAGCCTAGCGCGCTGCGCGCGCCGCGCGGCTTATAGATTGTGAGCGTGATGTTGGGCGCGCCCTCAGGACCGGGCGCCGTGCGCACGGTTTGCTCGACGGCTTCGCGCGTCCCCAGAGGCGCGAGCACTGGCAGCTGCGCAAATCGCTCAGCATCTCGCATCGGACCGAGAAGTTCTTCCGTCAGCGCAATTGTCGGAAACACATCCAGCACCGGCAAGAGCGCCGGATCGACCAATCTGCGCGTATCCATTTTCAGTCCGAAAAAATCTTGCCGGGGTTGAACAGGGCTTGCGGATCGATCGCGCGTTTGATGGCGCGCATCATTTCAACGCCATCTTCGCCGAGTTCGCGCAGCAGCCAGTCTTTCTTGCCTAGGCCGATGCCGTGCTCGCCGGTGCAGGTGCCATCGAGATCGAGAGCGCGCTGCACGAGACGCTCATTGAGGGCTTCCGCCTCCTTCAGCTCGGCAGGATCGTTGGGATCGATCACAAAGATGACGTGGAAATTGCCGTCACCCACGTGGCCGAGGATCGGCGCCGGGAATGAGGCGGTTTCCAAATCCTTCTTGGTTTCGTTGATGCATTCGGCGAGGCGGCCAATGGGGACGCAAACATCCGTGGGCCAGCCAACGGCGCCTTTGCGCATTGCCGTCGCTGCATAGAAGGCCTGATGGCGCGCCTTCCACAATTTGGCGCGCTGTTCGCCCAGGTTGGACCAGCGGAATTCACCGCCGCCATTGTCGCAGGCAAGATCGCGGACCGTCGCGACCTGCTCCGTCACCGCCTGTTCGCTCCCGTGAAATTCGAAGAACAGCGTAGTGAGTTCCGGGTAGTCGAGGTCAGAGTGCTGATTGACGGCGCGCATCTGCACGTCGTCAAGGATTTCCACGCGGGCGAGCGGCACGCCGAGCTGGATGGCCTGAACGACCGTGCGGACTGCTCCATCCAGCGTCGTGAAGCTGCAGACGGCGGAGGAAATCTGTTCGGGAATGCCCCAGAGGCGCAGCGTCACTTCGGTGATGATCCCGAGCGTGCCTTCCGAGCCGATAAAAAGCCGCGTTAGATCGTAGCCCGCCGCGCTCTTGCGTGCGCGCCGTGCGGTGCGGATGTCGCGCCCGTCAGGGGTCACGACTCGAAGCGACAGGATCGCTTCGCGCATTGTGCCGTAGCGCACGGCGTTGGTGCCAGACGCGCGTGTCGACGCCATGCCGCCCAAAGTGGCGTTCGCGCCTGGATCGATTGGAAAGAAGAGACCTAGGTCCCTAAGGTAGGAGTTCAGTTGCTCGCGGCGAACTCCGGCCTCAACCGTGCAGTCGAAATCATCGGGATTGACCGCCAAAATCCGGTTCATCTCGGAGAGGTCGACAGTGACGCCCCCGCGCACGGGCGTCGTATTGCCCTCCACGGAGGTGCCCGCCCCGTAAGGGATAATCGGCACGCCGGCGGCCCCACATTCCTTGACCAGCGCGACCACCTCTTCTGTCGAGCGCGCAAACACCACAGCGTCCGGCAATACTTGCGCGAAATGAGTCTCGCTTGCGCCGTGCTGTGCGCGCATGGCCTCGCCGAGATGCAGGCGGTCTCCGAAGATGCCGCGCAGCGCCTCGACGAAGGCTGGTGCGAGCTGGGTGCGCGCACGGAGATCCGGCGCGGCGCCCATTACTTAGAACCGCGCGCTGATGCGCACGCCGACGCGGCGCCCATCACCCGTGATGCCGAGGTCGTGCACGAGCGGATTCGACGGGCCGGGCGGGCCAAAGAATGCGGCCAGGAGCGAAGAGTCGAGATAGGAGTCATAATACTCTTCATCGGCTAGGTTCGTGCCCCACAGCGCTACAGTCCAATTGTCCATCTCATAGGCGAGATTGGCGTTGACCAGATAGTAGCTGTCGAGCATCGGCTGGAAGGTGGGGCTAAGGCTCGAACCGGCGCGTTCGCCCTTGTAGGTGACGGTCGTGTTGAACACGATGTCGCCTGGGCCGGCGTGGATCGTGAAGGTCGGCGTGACGAAGAAGTTCCAGTCCGGCTGGAACAGGATGAGATCGGTGGCCAAACCGTGGCCAATGACGCTCTCGAACGCGGAGTCGTCGGTAATGCGTGAGTGGTTATAAGTGACGCCGCCTTGGAGCTGGAAGAAGTCTGAGGGACGCCATGTGCTCTCGACCTCGAGCCCGTAGGATTCGACGTCGCCGCTATTGAGGTTGACGGCGATCAGCGCCGGCGTGAGCGCGTTCTGGCCAATATAGTTTTGATAGTCGTTATAATAGACGGCTGTGTTCAGTCTGAAGCGGCCATCTTCGGTGGTGAACTTGTCGCCAAGCTCGTAGGTCCAGACGGAATCCCCCTCATAGATGGGAAGCGGCCCGCCCGCCGTGTTTGCGCCGCCGCCGCGGAAGCCGCGCGCGACCGATGCGTAAATGATGTGGTCCTGGCTCAGGTGCTGAGTGAGCGTCAGACGCGGTTGCCATTCGCTGGCTTCGTACTGGCCGCTGCCGCTCGTGGTGACCTGCTGGTGATCGTAACGCAAACCGAAGGCCAATTCGAGGTTTGGACTAATGTCATAGAATGCATTGCCGTAGATGGCTTCTTGCGTCGTTTGCGAATGCGTCAGAGTCGGCGGGGCGATGATTTCCATCGTCGGCGGGGCCGGCGGCGGCAACCCGGTCGGAATGGTGACGCCGTTCTGCACTGAGGTGTCGGTCTGCGAGGAACTGGCGAATACGCCTATCAGGGTGCTGAAGCGATCGTTCCATTGCGTATCGAAGCGAGCTTCGCCCGTGATGGTTTCGAGTTGGTTGTGGCCGTCGACGACACGGATGAAGGGAACGGGCCCGAAGTCACCGTCTCCGGCGGCCTGGCCCTCGCGATAATCATAGGCGAGAATCGCAGTCATTTGCGTGTTGTCGGCCACCTCGAACACGCCGCGCACGTTCGCGCCGGAATAAGTGTAGGTCGCAATGCTGTTGAGATTCAGCATGACATCGTCGACATAATCGGTTGGACCCGACGGGCTCGAATAGGCCGTCTGCGATCCCTCAACCTGATCCCAATAAGCATTGAGCGTTATTTGCGCGCCTTGGGGCGCGTCCCAGATCAAGCTGCCGTTGACGGATTGGTTCTCGACCGGACGCGCGTCTCCACCGGCCAAGAGGTTGGTCGAAAAGCCGTCATGCGCGTGATAGGCGGCGGCGATCCGGCCCCTCAGCACGCCCTCGATCAGCGGGCCGCTCAAGCTGCCGGCCACCGTCTGATAATTGTCTGGGTCGGCGTACGAGGCGGAGAAGCGGCCGGAGAATTCGTCGGTCGGTGCGCGCGTGATGACATTGATGGCGCCGCCGAGCGTGTTGTTGCCGAACAACGTGCCCTGCGGGCCGCGCAGCACTTCAATGCGCTCGACATCGACGACCGGGTTATTCAAGTACGACGTGTTCGGCTGATAGATGCCATCGACAAAGATGCCGACGCCGGGCTGCACGCTGTCGATGAGCGTGGTGCCCACGCCCCGAATGGACAGGAAGGCGCGGCCGACGGCGTCCGTCGTGATGTTCAAACCAGGCGTGATCGTCGCCACTTCACGTACAGTGTTGATCTGTTCGCGTTCGAGCACGCCAGCCGTGACCGCAGTGACGGCTACCGGCACGTCCTGCAGGCGTTCCTCGCGCTTACGAGCGGTGACGACGACTTCCTCGTCATCCGCGGCGAAACCGGCGTCCTGAGCAAGCGCTGCGCCCGGTGAGGAAACCAGCGCAAGCGCCGCTCCCGCCAGCAATTGATGGATCCGCCGCATGTCGTTCTCCCCGAAACGCATGCGGCTTGCGCGCATGCTGCTTGTTGAGAACATCTAAACGCGTCTGCGACCTATCTGAAAGGTTCAAGCGCAACGGCGGCTGTGCCGAGCGGCACTGAAAGTTTACCCAGCGGATCGTCTCTGCCTTATGGGCTATGTCGTTCGCGTTGCCGCAACAGCAACTCGAGGCGGGTCGCAGTTGCGTCCATGCCGCGCGCATTGGGGTGCCACGGCGCGCCCATGGCTTCGTCATAGTCGCTCGGCAAGCCGGTGCTCCAGGGATCGGCGTCGCACGGCGTATGTCGACGCGCGAACTGGTCCATGCGCAGCACGTCATACCCGCTCTCGCGCGCGACACGCTCTGTTATCTCGGCCAACCGTTGGGCCGAGGCGCGCAAGGCAGCTGCCTCAGGCTCCGTGAGGCGGGTCTGCGAGCACTGCGTCCAGGGCACAAGCTTCAAGTATTGGATGAATATCACCTGCGCCCGAGGCGCGCGCTCGGAGAGCCGGCGCGACAGCTCGCGCAGGTTTCGCTCGAGGGAGACATAAGCCTCCTCCGCGACAGGAAACGCCGCCGGACACGGAAGGGTCATACCGGCAGCGTGGATGAACTCGCCTTGCTCGCAGCTTGCGGCGGTCAGATTGCCGGCGAGCGCGATGTCGTTGCCGCCGACCGTGATGGTGACGAGGCGCGTGTCGGTTGTCACGGCGTCGACTTGCGCCGGCAATTCATTCCACGCAGTGATCATGTGCGCGCTGGTGGCGCCGGCGCAGCTGACATCGACGAGATCGAGGGAAAGACGAGCGGCGAGCAGGCGGGCGTAATTTGAAAGGCTCTGATAGCAGCGCTGCGGGGCGCCTGGGGCTAGAGGCCCCGCGCCGGCGCCTGAAGCGAAAGAACTGCCCATGTTTACGTAGCGGTCGCCTGCAGCGATCGGGTCGTGCGCGTGCGCGCACGCGCTCAACGTGCCTGCAAGCGCGAACGCGAGACTGATCCTTCCAATATCGATCATGCGTTCACCAGCAGGTATAGCCGCCGTCGGCAAGAACGACGGAACCTGTCATCAAACTTGACGCGTCAGAGGCTAGAAACAGGATGATCGAGGCGACCTCTTCGGGCGCGCCGAGGCGCGCTTGCGGCGTCCCATCGATCCAGCGCTTGTACATCTCGCTGCTCTTGTCGGCGAAAGCGTTGAGCGGCGTGGCTATGTAAGTGGGTGCGACAGCGTTCACACGCACGCCGCGCGGCGCCCATTCGGCCGCAAGGGATTTTGTCAGTTGATGCACAGCCGCCTTCGATGCGTTGTAATAACTCTGCGGCTGCGGCCTGTTGACGACGAAGCCTGACATCGAGCCCACATTGACGATGGTTCCCGCGCCGCGCGCCAGCATGTGCCCGCCGAACGCGCGCGCGCACCAAAATACTCCATTGAGGTTGACGTCCAGCACGTTGAGCCAGTGCTCGTCCGAGACCTCCTCAGCCGGCGTGTTGCTCCGGGCGATCCCCGCATTGTTGACCAGGATGTCAACGCGCGCTTCGCGATCGACGATCTCGGCGGCGAGGGCAGTGACCCGCGCGGAATCGGTTACATCCAGAGCTACACCGTCGACATGATAGCCCTTGCGAGCGAGCTCTGACCGGGCCTTGTCGATCGCAGCTTCATTACGATCGGCGATGATGACGCGCGCGCCTGCTTCCGCCAGCGCCTCGGCGGCGCACAGACCAATGCCGCTGGCGCCGCCGGTGACGACCGCAACACGGTCAGCGAGTTTGAATTGTTCGAGATACATGCGTGCTCTGTCAGAGGGGCAAGAAGCGTTCGGCAGGCATGGGCGGTTCAGGCGCCGCCTGGTCCGTCGCGGGGTCATACACGATGCGCGTTTCCGCGTTGTATTCAGGCCATGGGAGCTCGCCCGTCTTCGCGAATTGCACCCAAAGCCTATTCATTCGGTCCGCCAATTCCTGCGGCGGGTTCTCACCCGCCAAGCCGCGCGGTCCCGCGGCCGTCGCCAGCGTATCGAACACAAACGGCAACTCGATTGCATGGCAGGCGCCGAGTTCGCCTTTGTAAGCGCTGGAACGCCAGGAGAAATCATAGACGTGGGTGCGCCCGCGGTGGGCGGCGGCGAAGCGCCGGGCAGGCAGGCGAAACACGAGATCGCTCAGCGCCTCGGTGAAAGCGTCGCCGGGGCGCTTTCCACGCTCGTCGATGCCGTATGCTTTGAGAATGTCCCGTGCTTGTGGCTCGGACTTCTTGGTCGCGAAATGCGCGAGAAACTTCCCGATTTTCCGCCGCACGCCGCTTGGCACGAAGTAAAGGTTCATTTCCTCTGTGTTCGTGCCGACAATGAGATCGATCTCGGCGCCGGCGCCGTTCTTCAGCGCCGTGACGGGGTGTTCGGGCAAGACATCGTCGCCATAGACCGGCAGAAAGCGGCTAAGGCCGAATGCCGGCTCGCGTTTGTCCGGATTGCGCAAATCGATGTTGGCCGTCGGCAGAGAAACTTTTTTCAGCGCAGACAGGGCCTGTTCGATCGAGCGGCTGCGGAAGCCGTCGACACTAGCCGGGATGCGCATCATTTTCGCGAGCTTGGTCACCAGGCGCTGCGCCACCGCAATCGGCCGCACCATGTCGCCGTGCCCGCTTTGCACGATGGCGCGTTTGAAGAGCCCTTTCGCCAAAGGCGAAGCAATGAGATTGGCCACAGACATCGCGCCTGCGCTTTCGCCGAAAATGGTGACGTTGGATGGATCGCCGCCAAAGGCGGCGATGTTGTCCTGCACCCATTGAAGCGCGAACAGCTGGTCACGCAGCCCGAGATTTGTCGGCGCGCCCGGAATGGGCAGGAAGCCCTCGACGCCCAGCCGGTAATTGATGGTCACGCAGATGACGCCGGCGCGCGCGAACGCGCTGCCATCATAGACATCCGCCGATCCTGCCCCGCCAGTAAAGGCGCCGCCGTGGATGAACACCATCACCGGCATGCCCGCAGCGGGCTCAGCGGGCGACCAGATGTTCAGCACAAGGTGATCGTCGCCTTGCTTTTGCTCATTGCCGATCAGCGGTTCGATATCGAGGCCGGGAAGGGCCTTATCCATTTCTGCTCGGGTCGGCACGTTTTGCGGCGCGATCGGCCCATAGCGCAGACACTCGCGCACGCCGTCCCAGCGCGGGGCGGGCTGGGGCGCCGCGAGACGCAGCGCACCGACGGGCGCCGCAGCGTAGGGAACGCCGAGGAAGCGTCGAACGCCATTGGAGGCGGCGCCGCGGACGATGCCCGAGCCGGTGGCGATGTCGGGCGTCGGATCGGGGGCGGCGTGTGAAATGTCCTGCATCGACGCGTTTTATCGCATGGGGCTGCGATGGCGCGCGGACCTATGTGCAGATCGGCACTTCTGTGGTGCCGAGAGGCATGATCGGCATTCCGGCGAGCGTCATCCGGCCCGCCGTTTTCCAGCACGCGCGTGGCGGGGACTGATTCCAGTCCACCGCTTCAACGCCCGCGAACGGCGGCGGAATCGGAAAGACCGACCAAGTAGGCGGTCTCATTGACCGACACCTTGCGCGTCTGCAGGGCGCTATCTTGCGTTCTGTGATCGGCGCAGCTGGCCCCGGGCCGCGCCTTCGTTCAGCTGTCGCGCCTCCTAACCCCAATCTGCTATGGCACGCGCAGCGCTCAGAGGATCATGTGGAATGGATCGGATCGACCGGCGTTTCGCCGTGGCCCCGCTGATGGACTGGACGGACCGCCACTGCCGCGCGTTCCACCGGACGTTGACAAGCCGGGCGCTGCTGTACACCGAGATGCTGACTGCGGATGCCGTGATCCACGGTCAGCGTCAGCGTTTGCTGGGGTATGATGAGATGGAGCATCCGGTCGCGCTCCAGCTCGGCGGCAGCGATCCCGCAAAAATGGCCGAGGCTGCGCGCATCGGCGCGGCCTACGGCTATGACGAGATCAACCTGAATATCGGCTGCCCGTCAGACCGGGTGCAGGCGGGCCGCTTCGGGGCGTGCCTGATGCGCGAGCCGGATCTGGTCGCCGCCTTGTGGCGCGCCGCGCAGGAAGCTGCGCCCGCCGTGCGGGTGACGATCAAGTCCCGCATCGGCGTCGATGATCAGACACCGCGCGAGGCGCTGTTCACGCTGGTCGATGCGTGCGCGCGGGAGGGCTGCGAGACGTTCATCGTGCATGCGCGCAAAGCGTGGCTGAAGGGGCTGTCGCCGAAAGAGAACCGGGAAACGCCGCCGCTCGATTATGAACTGGTGCGCGCGCTCAAACGCGAACGCAGCGATCTGCAGATCATCCTCAATGGCGGTTTGACCGATCTCGATCAGGCGCGGCGCGAGAGCGCCGGTTTGGACGGCGTGATGATCGGACGAGCGGCGTACCAAAATCCATCGCTGCTGCTCGACGTGGACGAGCGCGTCTTCGGCGTGCGTGCGCCCTCCGCAAGCCGCGAAGCGGCGGTGGCGACGCATATGCGCTACATCGAGACGCACCTTGCGGCGGGCGCGCCTCTGCATGCGATGACGCGTCACATGCTGGGGCTGTTCAATGGCGTTCCGGGCGGGCGGCGCTGGCGGCGCCTGCTTTCGGAAGAAGGCGTGCGAAAAGACGCTTGCCTGGACGTTGTACGCAAGGCTCTCCAGGAAGTGACGCAGGCGCTGATGCCGGCATGAGCGCGGAGATTTGGGGGTTTCTTGCAGCGCTTGCCGGAGCGGGATTGTTCGCCGGTTTTGTCGGCGGTCTGTTTGGCATCGGCGGCGGGGCGGTCATCGTGCCGGCTCTTTACCTCGTGTTCAGCGCATTCGGCGTCGACGAGGCGGTGCGCATGCATCTGGCCATTGGCACTTCGCTTTCGACCATCATCGCCACGTCCTGGCGCTCGCTGGCGACGCACACGAAAGCTGGCGCGGTCGATTACGGCGTGTTGCGGGCTTGGACGCCCTGGATTGCGGCAGGAGCCTTGGCCGGTGCGGCGCTCGCAGGCATCGCCGACACGGAAGCGCTGATGATCGTGTTCGGCGCGGGTCTCCTGCTGATCGCCGTGCAGATGGGCCTGTCCACGCCCAGCTGGCGCGTGTTCTCCGCCATGCCGAAAGGCGGGGCGCGCGCACTTGCCGCGGGCGGTCTGGGCCTGCTCTCGGCGATGATGGGAATTGGCGGGGGCGCCTTTGGCGTCACCATTATGTCTCTGTGCGGCATGCCCATTCACCGCGCCGTGGCGACCGCGTCCGGTTTCGGCGCGGCGATCGCGCTGCCGGCGACGCTTGGCTATATCGCGGCCGGTTGGGGGCGGGCCGGCTTGCCGCCCTGGTCGCTCGGCTTTGTGAGCGCCCCCGGCTTTCTCGCTTTGGCCGCGCTCACCGCCATTACGGCGCCAATGGGTGCGCGCCTCGCGCACCAGCTTCCGCAGGCATTATTGAAGCGCGCGTTCGCAATGCTGCTGGCGCTTGTGGCGCTCAACATGCTGCACGAGGCGCTCAGCTGAACGACGCGATCGCGGCCGCCCAGAACCGCGCGCCAAGGTAGAGCGCGACGATTAGTGCTGCGAGCGCGAGCCAAAAGAGAAGTGAAACCAGCGCTCCCGGCCCTGCCGAACCGGCGGTTTTCGCCTTGCGCGCGGCGCCCGCGGCAGCTGCGCCAAAGAGGAAGAGCGCAATCAGCATGTAGATGGTGTTGGCGATGTCGGCCTGGTTCATCGCGGCTGTCGCGCCTTATCGAGACGCGACGGCAGTTCGGCCATGATCGTGCGCCGCCGCTCCTCGCCGTAACCGCCCCAGGCGGCGATCTCTCCCAGTGTCCGACCGCAGCCAATACAGAGCCCCGAGGCGCCGTCGACGACACAGACCTTGATGCAGGGCGTGGAGATTGTCGGGCTCATCGGTACGGGATCATTGTTTTTCGATAAAACCACATTGACTTTCGATGTAAATTATCGTATTTCGATATCACTCGATCGCTCTGGATCGTGCATCCGGCAAAAGCCGTAGCCGCATCTCCCATAGCGAACGGGCGAGCTTACGGGGAACCAGAGGTTATCATGCGCATTGCCGAGATCGCCACAGGCCTAGCAGCTGTCGTCGCCGTGCCAATGGCTATGCAGGCGACAGCGCCGAGCATGGACGAGACCCAGTTTGTCGCCGCAGTCCGCTGCGCCGCCTATGCTGATGCCGCATCGCCCGGAGCTGATTTGGCCGGCGTAAAATACGAACTCAATGCAGAAGCCCGTCGCCAGCCGACTGATGCTGTAGCGGCCGCGGCGGCCGAGGCGCGCGCCGCTCGCCAAGCTGTGATCAGCAAAACCGAGGCAGATGCGGCTATGGTGGATTCGGCGGCGAACTGCGGCGCACGCCTGATCGCAACAGACCAAACCAGCGAGAGCGCAGTCTGAGCAAGACTCGGCCGAGCGGAATAGGAGCGGAGCGATGAAAGTACTGATCCTCGCAGGCCTCTTTACGGCCGCTGCTGTGCCGATTGCGACCGCGTCCGATTATGGCGTGGATTGCCAGGTCGATGACACGCGAAGAGCGACGCAAGCGCGTGTCGACGCCGATGTGCCCGGAGGCTCGGCGCCGCCAACGACGTCGGCGCCTGCGCCCGTCACCCGTGAAGCGGCCGCGACGCCGACACAACGGACCACATCGCAACGGCGCCGCAGCGGCAAGCGTATTCCAGACGCTGAGTTGATAGGCCCGCGCGGGGCTCTATAGTCGGCGCCGACGCGCGCGCTGGTGCGCGCAATGGGCCGACATCATGGATTTGAATTTCTCGCCAGATGAAATCGCGTTTCGCGATGAGGTGCGCGCTTTTATCGAAGAGAATTATCCAAAGCACCTGAAGGGCAAGGTGCTGCGCGAAGACCTCTCGAAAGAGGACTTCGTCGCCTGGCACAAGATCCTCGGCAAGAAGGGATGGTCGGCGCCGGCCTGGCCGAAGGAATACGGCGGCACGGGTTGGACAGCCACGCAGCGTTACATCTGGCTCGAGGAAAACGCGCGGGCGGAAACCATTCCACCATTGCCGTTCGGCGTCTCCATGGTGGGCCCTGTCATTTATACTTTCGGCACGCCCGAGCAGAAGCAGCGTTTCCTTCCCGGCATTCTGTCAGGCGATGTGTGGTGGTGCCAAGGCTATAGCGAACCCGGCGCCGGCTCTGATCTTGCGTCGCTGAAAACGCGCGCCGTGCGCGAAGGCGATCATTACATCGTCAATGGTCAGAAGACGTGGACCACGCTCGGCCAGTATGCCGATTGGGGTTTTTTCCTGGTCCGGACCGACCCTAACGCGAAGCAGCAGGAAGGCATTTCGTTCCTGCTGATCGATATGAAATCGCCGGGCGTCACGGTGCGGCCGATCAAGCTGCTCGATGGCGGTTACGAGGTGAACGATGTTTTCCTCGACAACGTGAAAGTGCCGATCGATCAGCGTATCTACGAAGAGAACAAGGGGTGGACCTGCGCCAAGTTCCTGCTTGCGCATGAACGGGCGGGCATCGCCGGCGTCGCCCGCTCCAAGCGCAATGTCGAGCGCCTGAAGGCGATCGCGAAGGCGGAAATAGGCGATGACGGCAAGCCGCTGATCGAGGACGACGTCTTCAAGCGCAAGCTTGGCGAGCTCGAGATCGATCTCTCGGCGCTTGAGATGACGGAACTGCGCACGCTCGCGCGCGAGCAGGCGGGGCGCGGCCCTGGACCGGAAAGTTCGCTGCTCAAGATCAAAGGCACTGAAATCCAGCAGCGCTTGACCGAACTCACGCTCGAAGCCGTCGGCAATTATGCGCAGCCTTTCCCGCGCGGGCTCGGTTCGAACGAATTCGCCGTGGGGCCAGACTACGCCGCCGCGGCGGCGCCGGTGTACTTCAACTGGCGCAAGGCTTCGATCTACGGCGGCTCAAACGAAATCCAACGCAACATCATCGCCAAGATGGTGCTGGGGCTCTAAGCGATGAACTTCGATTACACGGAAGAACAGAACGCCATCCGCGATTCGCTCTCGAAGTGGGCCGCGCAGCAATATGATTTCGACAAGCGCCGCGCCGCGCTCTCCAGCGAAGACGCATGGAAGCAGAACTGGGCCACGTTTGCGGAGCTGGGCCTGCTTGCAGCGCCGCTGCCGGAGGATTTCGGCGGCCTCGGGGGCGGTGCGCTCGATGTCAGTGTTGTGGCCGAGGAGTTCGGTAAGGCGCTATTGGTAGAGCCTTATGTGCCAACGGTCGTGCTCGGGGCCGGTGCGCTCAAATATGCCGGCTCGGCCGCGCAGAAGGACGAACATCTGGCGGCGATCGCCGGCGGTGAACGCATCATCGCTTTCGCGCAAGCGGAGCCGAACAGCCGCTGGACGCTCAACGATGTCTCGACCTCGGCGAAGAAAGATGGTCCAGGCTATGTGCTGAACGGGCAGAAAGCAGTGGTGCTCGGCGCGCCGCAGGCGGATTATTTGCTCGTGACGGCGCGCACGGCCGGCGGGCAGCGCGACCGCAAGGGCGTTTCGCTCTTCCTGGCGCCTAAGAATGCGAAGGGTGTCTCGACCCGGGATTATCCGACGATGGATGGCGCGCGCGCGTCTGAGGTCTATTTCGAGAACGTGTCGCTTGGCGCCGAGGCTCTGGTCGGCGCAGCGGACGGCGCGCTGCCAGTCATCGAGCGCATCGTCGATGAAGCCAACGCCGCTTATTGCAGCGAAGCCGTCGGCTGCATGCGCATGATGACCGACTTGACGCGGGAGTATGCGAAGCAGCGCAAACAATTCGGCCGAGCCATCGCCGAATTCCAGGTGTTGCAGCACCGCATGGTCGACATGTTCATGGCGACCGAGGAGAGCTATTCGATGGCGTTGCGCGCCACTATCAAGCTCGGGGAAAGTGATACAGAGCGCGCCCGCGCCGTCTCGGCGGCGAAGGTGTCCATCGGCAAGGCGGCGCGTTTCGTCGGCCAGGCGGCGGTGCAGATCCACGGCGGCATGGGCGTGACCGATGAAATGCGTGTCGGCCATTACTTCAAGCGCGTGACCATGATCGACGCCACGTTCGGGAATGTCGATTATCACTTGAAGCGCTTCATCGCTCTCGGCGGGGAAGCCAAAGCGGCGTGAGCGGCGGCTCAGGATTGACTTGATCGCTGCCGGTCGCGACAAGCGCGCCATCGGCAGGACGCGCATGAGCATGGCGGCAGAAGGCGGCAAAACAGGGGATGCGCCAAACGCGGCTCCGGCAAAGCCGCCGCTCTCATGCATCATGCGCACCAAGAATGAAGAGCGCATCATCGAGCCGGTGCTACAAGCTGCGGGGCAAGTCAGCGACGACATCGTTGTCGTTGATTCCGGCTCCACCGATCGAACCATCGAGATCGCCGAGCAGCTTGGCGCGCGCGTCATCCGCGCGCCATGGCTGGGCTTCGGCAAGCAGAAGCGCATCGGCGAGGACGCCGCCAAGCACGATTGGCTGCTCGACATCGACGCCGACGAAGAACTGACGCCGGAATTGATCAAGGAAATTCGGGAGCTGTTCGCGCAAGGGGAGCCGGCGCTCTCCGTGTATCAGGTCAAGCTTGTGACCAAGCCGGACACTGCTCCGGCGCTCTGGCATTCGGCGGTGGTGAAGCGCAACCGGCTCTATGACAGGCGCGTGGTACGTGCGCCGGACCACGCTGAATGGGACCAGTTCGAGACGCCCGCGGGCATGGTCATTGGCAAGCTCAAGGCGCCAATCCTGCACCGCTCATGGTCGGATCTCACCCACCTCGATGCGAAGTTCAATCAAAGCTCGTCTTCGCGCGCGAAGAATTCGAAGTTGAAGCCGTTCTGGTACGTCGCGCTCAGACTGCTCTTCGCGCGACCGTTCTATTTCTTCCAGCATTACGTCGCGCGGGGGCTTTGGCGCGCGGGACTGTACGGCTTCGCCATCGCCAGCATCGCAGCGCATGGCCGCTGGCTCAAAGACGCGAAGATGCTGGAAATGCATCTCGCGCGACGCCGCGCAGCGCGTGGGGACCCTACTCAATAGCTGTCATTCGGTTTGCGGCCGGGAAAACGCCTGTCGAGCTCCGCGATCAGGGACTCCGCCTTTTCCGCGCTTAGCGTGCGGAGCAGAAAGTCGAGTTTTTCCTCTATGCGCTCGTCGTCGCCGCGCGATTGCGGCGAGCCGGCGTGATAGAGAATAGCCAGTCCCGCAACCTGCCAGATGAGCTGCAGAAATTCCGATTGCCAGTTCTCCAGCGTGTCGCGCAACATCTCGACCGCGTAGCCGGAGACTTGCGGCGCCTGTGCGAGGGCGCGCTGCTCATCCAGGTACGCGTACCAGCCGAACAGCCAGTGGCCGATCAGCGATCCCAGGAAAAGGATCAGGGTGATCCAAAGATAACTGTACTTCTTCACGTCATGACCTCTGGAGGTGGTAACGGCGTAAAGGGGTGTTCGGTTCGCGTCGCCGGCTCACCGGGTCCGAATCCGGCGAGACGCAGCCTTAAGAGCGGGCCATACTGGAGACATGCTGGACGCGGACACCTGTCATGCCGCCTGCGATGCGAAGGACCGCCGCTTTGACGGCCGCTTCTATGTCGGGGTCAAATCCACCGGCATTTATTGCCGCTGCATTTGCCCCGCGCGCACCCCAAAACGCGTGAACCGCACCTTCTGGCCGTCCGCGGCAGCAGCGGAGGCGGCGGGCTTTCGCCCCTGCCTCATCTGCCGGCCGGAGCGCGCGCCGGGCCTCGCACCCATCGACGCTCCAGCACGCCTGGCGAGCGCCGCTTACGCCCGCATTGAATCTGGCGCGCTCGAAGAGCAGGGGCTTGAAGCGCTCGCCGCGGACCTAGGCGTCACATCGCGCCATCTGCGCCGGGTCATGAATGCCCAGTTTGGGGCGAGCCCCATCGACATCGCACAGACAGGAAGGCTGCTCGCAGCGCGACGTCTCTTGAACGAGACAGCGTTGCCGATCACGGAGATCGCTTTCGCCGCGGGCTTCCGCTCGCTGCGCCGCTTCAACACCATGATGAAGGAACGTTATGGCGCTCCGCCGTCGAAGATGCGCGGACGCAAAACAATAGAGCGCGGCGAGAGCTTCACGGTGTCGCTGTCCCCACGCGGCGAATACGCGATGGCGCCCATGCTCGATTTTCTGCGCTTTCGCGCTTTGAGCGGCGTCGAACGCGCGGGTGCCGCGCATTATGCGCGCGTACTCAAGATCGGCGGAACGATCGGCTGGGTGGAGATCGGCGCCCGAAAAAAAGGTTTGGCCCTGACGCTTTCGGAGAACCTCGCGCCGCATCTGCGCGCGCTTGTGGCTCAAGTCCGCGGTGCGTTCGATCTTGACGCAGAGATGGTCGCGGTCGATGCACATCTCGCCGCGGACGCGCGTCTTGCTGAGGATGTCGCGCGTGAGCCTGGCGTGCGCGTGCCCGGCGCACTCGAGGGTTTTGAACTCGCAGTTCGTGCGGTGTTGGGCCAGCAAGTCACTGTCGCTGGCGCAAGGACGCTGACGGAGCGTCTCGTCGCGCGTTTTGGCTCTGAACTGGAGCGGGGCCCGGAAGGGCTCACTCGCGCCTTTCCTGATGCCGCACAACTGGCCACTGCCGGCGCACAGGCGATCTCCAAGATCGGTCTGCCGGCGAAGCGCGCTGAGACTGTGCATAGGCTGGCGAAAGCCGCTGCGGACGGGAAGTTGCCGCTCGCGCGGGGCGCCATCGCCGCTGGTCGCAATGCGCTCGCGGCTGTGCCCGGCATCGGGCCATGGACGATCGAATACATCGCGATGCGCGCGCTTGGCGATCCCGATGCTTATCCAGCCGCCGACGCCGCGCTCGTGAACGCGCTCGGTTGCAAAGGAGATCGGCTGGAACACCTCAGACCGTGGCGTGCGTACGCTGCAATTAGATTGTGGCGCCGCGCCGCCGGCAAAGGACTTCGACCATGAAGGTGAGCAACATCTATGATAGTCCGTTAGGTCCGCTTACCCTGATTTCCAACGGCGCGGCGCTGACCGATCTTCAGTTCGAGAACCCGCGTCATCCTTATGAGCCTGCGCCATCTGGGGTCGATGCCGTTCTTGATCGCGCCCGCCAGCAACTGGACGCCTATTTCGCCGGCGCGCTGCGCACGTTCGACCTGCCGCTCGCGCCGCAAGGGACCCCGTTTCAGAAAAGGGTCTGGGCGGCATTGGCCGTGATTCCATACGGCCGAACCATGAGCTACGGCGCCTTGGCGGCGGCGATCGGCAACGCCAATGCAATGCGCGCCGTCGGCCTCGCCAATGGCCGCAACCCCATCACGATCATCGTGCCTTGCCACCGTGTCATTGGCGCGGATGGAAGCCTGACCGGTTATGGCGGCGGGATGGAGCGGAAGCGGCGATTGTTGGACTTGGAAAGAGGAGCGCCCCCAACCCTCTGCTGATGACGATCCGTCAACCGCCTTCTGGCATCGCTTCAGGGCGCGCGCTCATGCTATGAGCCCGCCACTGGACCAGAAGGAGATCCCCGCGATGCGGAAGCTGTTCGCTGCTTGTGCGTGCGCCTTGACCCTCGGTGCGCCGGGATTGGTTCTTGCGCAGCAGCAAGACGCCTGGACGTACGCCTACACGGACGGTGTTGCGACCGCCACGCAGCGCGACGATCGTGGGCGCGTCACGGCAACGCTGACCTGTCGGCCTCCGACTGGCGACATCATCATAACAGACTATACGCTGGCGCGTGCCGGTCGCCGCGCGAGCACTGCAGCGGTCGCCATCGGCAATTTGACCATCAACGTTCCCATGCAGGTGAGTGGCCGCGGACGCAACGCAGCCGTCACTATCAACCTCCCCCAACGTCCGCCGATTCTGGCCGCGGTGCAGCCGAGCGACCGCTTGAGCGTGACCGTCAATGGCCAGACCCACACCTATCTGGAAGGCAGCGCCACGCGGATGAAGGAAGTGGCTTACGCCTGCTGGGGCAGCTGAGCAGGCGCTGAGCGTATCGGTTGCGTGCGCCAGCGCTGCGGTTAACATCGCGCGCAACGGGGTTGAAGGCGCCGCGGGGGCGGCGAGCGTGGCTGATGGGGAAGTCGTTTTCGGCAGCGGACGCTGGCGCTGTCTGTGCGATCATGCGCGCAGAGACGCTGCTTGGCGCGGACGAAGAGTTCGAAACGTTGATGCGTGAATTCTCAACCAATGTGCTCAGCGAAGAGCCAGGTTGCTCTTCCTATGTCGTGACTCGAGCGATGGGCTCGCGCCAGCATTTCGCAGTGCATGCCGCGTTTTCCGATTGGAGGGCGTTCGAAGACCACGCTGAAACAGGACATCTGGCGCGGGCGCTCACGCGGCTAAGCCCGCTTTTGGCCTCGCCGATTTCGATGGAAATCTTCGTCGCTGTATGACAGTCCGCGCGGCCGCGCGGTGACGCCCGATGCAAAATTGAGGGTGATTGCAAGAGCAAACGCGCCGGCGCTGACGAGCGCCCCCGCCCATTCGGGAGCACCTTCCCAGCGTACGGTCTCCAGCGTCGCGAAGCTGGCGAGCAACAAGGCGCCGGCGCCGAGAGCCAGTCGTGTCTGCATCTCCGCGCCGCGGGCGCGCCAGAACACCCAATGGGCCCAGCAAAGGATGCTCGGTCCGAGGAAGCCGAGCGGGGCATAGTCGAAAGCCGAAGCAGCGTCGCGCTGGTTCCAATAGGGCGTCAGCCACAGCGCGCTGGCGGCCGCGATGGCGCTGAGCGCGAGCGCGCCCAATGCAAGCGCAACCGTCATGCGCACCGCGCCAGCGCCTCGGCGTGAGCGCGATGCGCTCACAAGGGCCGCGAGCAGCCAGACACTGACATGCGCGCCGGCTTCGAGAAACGTGATCGGCTGCAGCAGCGTAGCGCCCTCTGAAAAACCGATGCGCACGCCGAGATTGACCGCGATGACCGCTGTCAATAGCGCGCTCGCCTCGAAAGCGCCTGCGCTGACGCGCGCTTCAGCTCGCAGCGCGACTGCGGCAGCGCCAGCACAGAGAAGAGCCGGCGCTCCGAGGCCAAGCGCGTCAATCATCCACGCCGGTCCATCGCCGGCTTCACGAAGCACGAGCAACGCAGCGCCTGCACTGTTGAGCGCGCTCAGCGCAAGCGCGAGCAGCGCGAACGTGCGCCACGCCGCGTCCGGTGCGCGCGCGTTGAGCACGCAGAGGCCGAGCGCGACAAGCGCATAGGCGGGGCTCGCAAGGTGCGACGGCAGCGCCAAGGAAGCGGCCGCGAAAAGCGCTGCAAAGCTGGCGAGCGCGAGCACCCAGAGCGTCACCTTCAGCGACGCCGCGCCATTGGGACGGCGACGGGCTGAGACTGCTATCAATCCAGCAAGCAGCGCCGCCATGATCGTGAACGCGCCGGCGGCGGCGTAGCGGTCCGCAAGCCCGTGCCGCGCCCAATGCAACGCGGCGATCGCCAGCAATGGCGCAACCGCGCCGGCGCCGGCGATGGCGATTCCACGCGCGCCGAGTTGGGGAACGCGCACTGCCGCGATGGCGAAGAACAATGCGCCGCTCCAAGCAGCGGCGGGCGTAAACCAGATAGCGGCCGCTTCCTGGCCGCTTAGCACAAACAGGCCGATCAGCGCTGCGCCGAACGCGGCGAGGTGAATCGATTCAAGCCGCAGGCTCTTGGCGCCGATGATTGCGGCGGCGGCGATAACCAGAGCAAATGCGCCGCCGGGTGCGCCCACCATTCCCACCTCGCTCGCGAGGGCGAGCGCCATGGTGGCCATCGACAACGCCATTACCGCGCCCGGCGCTGCGTTGCGTCGGTCTGCATGGGCCAGTCCGGCGACACCCGTCATGGCGACAAACGCGGAATAAAGCACAGGAGCGCTCGCTGCCGCGCCGATCGCGAAGCCCAACACCGCCCACGCGGAGGCCGTGATCACCGAAGCCCATTCGCCTATGCGCCAGCCTCGCCTCAAGCCCAGCAGCAACATGGCCATAGAGGTCATCAGGCCGATCGCGACAATGATGGGCGCACTGACGCCAAAGAAGAAACCGAGCCCCGGCGCTGCAGCGGCGACGCCCAGCGCAATGGCGCGGTGCGTTTCATTCGGGGTCGGCGTATCGAAAGGCAGGGTGGGCTGATCGATGAGGCCCCAGGCGTGCGCCGCACGCGCCAGCGGGCCGCCGGCGGAGCGGTGGACAGCAACGACCGCAGCGCTGTCTCGATCAAGGCTCGCAGCAACGCCACCCGCTTCGGCAAGCCGCGCATGTGGACGCGCGGACTTGCCGCTGTTTTCAAAAGCGGCCAGTCGTTCGCGCATGTCTTGCACTTGACGGCGCAGCACAGCCTGCCGGCGCCACATAATGCCAAGGGCGGCGGCGGAGGCCGCCTGTAAGGCAAAGAGGATCCACAGCCCCGTCATTGGTGCGCTACCTAGACCAGACGCTGGCGCTTGCCACCCTCAAATCGCGGGATGCTCAGCGCTTGCACATAGGTGTTGCCGCTTTGCCCCAAAGGGCAGCGGCAATGACGCCCCTAGAGCTTACATTGACGCAATATTTTCTGCGTTTGCCCGCCTCCGGCGGCATAAGGTTCCGCACCGGCCGGGTCTGTGATCTTGTCCCACGCGTCGCGTACAGCCTCGGCGCTGGCGCCTGCAGGCAGGTCGACGCCTTGCGTCTCGACGATCTGCGCCATCGAAAACACGCCTGCGCCTGCCGTGAGGATCACCCCACTCGGCGCTTCCTTCGAGGCAAGATAGATTACGCCGGGCGTCACTAATTCCGGGGCCAGCTTGGCCAGCATTTCCGGCGGCATCAGGGCATCCGTCATGCGCGTGGCTGCGACCGGGCTGATTGCGTTGATGCGGATGTCGTTCTTCGAGCCCTCGAGCTTCAGCGTGTTCATCAGTCCGACAAGGGCGAGTTTGGCCGCGCCATAATTGCTCTGGCCGAAATTGCCGTAAAGGCCGCTCGATGATGTGGTGACGACGATCCGCCCATAATTCTGGTTGCGCAGAATTTCCCACATCGCCTTCAGCGGCTTCACCGCTCCCATCAGGTGGACATCGACCACCGCGGCGAAGTCGGCGATCTCCATTTTGGCGAAGCTCTTGTCGCGCAGGATTCCAGCATTCGCGACCAGGACGTCGATGCGGCCCCACATCGACATGACGCGCTCGATCATGGCGGCGACGCCGGCGTCGCTGGTGACCGAAGCGCCGTCGGCAACCGCTTCACCGCCGGCAGCGACAATCTCGGCGACAACTGCTTCTGCTGCAGCAGACGAGCCGCCCGAACCGTCCACCGCACCGCCGAGGTCGTTGACCACGACCTTCGCGCCGCGGCGTGCGAATTCGAGCGCGTGGCTCCTGCCGAGTCCGCCGCCAGCGCCAGTGACGATGACGACCTGGCCGTCGAAACGAATGTCGGACATGCGTGCTGATCCCCTGAGTTTTCGCGGCTGGTGATGAAGTTTACGGCTGGGCGGGTCAAGCGGACGCATGCGCACATCGACCCTGGCAGAGGTGCGGGCGTCAGCGGTGCAGGCGTGCGCCGAGTTTCGCCGCCCGGCGAGAGCAGCGCCGCAGCTCAGCCGATAATGCGCGCTCAGCGCGAAGAACGGACTGATCCTCGGCGTCGGCGTCGGGGCCTGTCTGAAGCTTCAGGAGCAGGAGATGCGCGTCGCGCGCACGGCCGAGCGTCTCGGTAAGTTCTGCTCCTAGTCTGCGGCGGCGGCGCGCGGGCCAAGCCGAGCCCAAGGCAGACGCTGCGTAGAGCCGGTCTGTCTCCCGCTTGCGCCACTCGTGCAGGCTTTCGCACCCTGGGTGTTTCTTCGTGTTTCGATGCGCCCTATGCGCGCGCTTGGCGATGCGCTCGGCGCCGCGTCGAATCTGGCGGTCAGACGCTTCCGGCCAGACCTGAGCCAGGGCCAAAAGATCCTTCAGCCCGGCGCGCGTCGCTTCGACATTCAGCGGCGCCAGCGCAGCGCCGCGGTCCTCGAGTTTCTGCGCCAGAGCCGCCATCGCTTTCGCGATTTTGCCGTCAGCACCCTTGCCGATCTCGAGCGCAGTCTGTGTCAGCGCGGCGACGTCACGATGCGGCGCCAAGTGGCGCATCACGCCGCGTGCGGTGTCATTGAATACTTCGGAGAGACCGGGAGCGCAGCCGAAGCCGACGCGCGCCAATGCGCGGGCGCGCTTCAGGCGGAGGCGGCAGCGATGCAGCGCTTTTGGTTTCTCGGCGATATGCTCGAGTTCATCCAGCGCAGCGCGAATTTCCTCGGCCAGCGCCGCGCGCAGGTCGAACGCCGGTTTGGGCGATCGCATGGTTGGACCCCGGTTGCATCACGCCTTTCAGCGCTTCGTGATCTTCTTGAGTGTGCCGGAAAATGCAAGCAGGGGCTCAGCGCGTTGCGTAATCACGCCGCGCACGAAAATCATCGAGCGCGTTTCGCGCAACACCTCGCCCGTAGCTTCAACGACAGTGTTCGGATGTCCGGCGCTGAGGAATTCGGAATTGCACGTCAGTGTGACCGCGTTCGTGCCTTCCAGCTGTCTGTGTGCAATCGCAAAAAGAGAGAAATCGGCAAAGCTCATCAGCGCGCCGCCATGGAGGAAGCCGCCGCCATTGCAGTGGTGACGCTCCGGCATGAAGCCGCAGCGCACGCGCCCGTCCGCCTCCTGCTTATAGCAAAAGGGGCCAAGGAAGGTCTCGTAAGGGTCGGCGCCCGTGCTCCAGGTGGTCCAGCCGGCGAACGGCCCGTCCGGCAGAACCACCGGCCCCGGCGTCGCCTCCGCGGAATTAGTGTCGCTCATTCAATGCTCCCGCGAACGCTGCTGACATGCTAGGCTGCATTGGGCAAGGCGGGAGCGATGCGGCTTTTTTGGGTGCTGATCGGTTGCCTGATACTGGCGCAGTGCGCGTCGCGGGGGCGTCTGAACGACGAAGCCGGGGCCGCATCAAAGGCGCTGGTGATCATTGGCGTGGCGGAATCGTCCTCCAACATGGCGCCGCGCTATTCCATGCTCTGGCGCCGGCTCGATACGACTGGCGCGTTCCTGCGTTTCGACGCCGCCACCTCCATCGACGCGCGCACAAACGCCAACGGCGTGCGCGTGCACGGCATCCCCGGCGAGTTCGTCGTGGCGGAGGTTGAGCCAGGCGTTTATGCACTCGACGGCGTTTTTGCCGTCATCCGCGATCGCACGCTGAACTATGCCGCCGAAGGCGTCATCACTGGGCCCGATCGGCCGGCGTTCGAGGTTGGCGCGGGCGATGCCGTATATCTTGGCATTTGGGAAATGAATCTCGTGGATCAGCGCGCTTCCACGCGGCTGTGGCGGCTTGACGCCGCCGACGCCCACGCTGTCGTCGCCGCGCTTGACCGGGTCGTACAAGTGCGCGTGGCGCAGACCCATACGCGCGCGGTCGCTTGCAACCCGCATCGATATAACACTACCTCGATCCGCCAAATCTGCTGAGGATAATCGTGCAAGATCAGGACACGCTCAACGAGCTGCTTTCCGTCGTCCGCCGCTTCGTCAACGAACGCTTGATCCCGCTCGAAGCGAAGGTCGCCGAAGAAGATGCGATCCCCGACGCCGTTCTGGACGAAATGCGCGCCCTTGGGCTCTTTGGCCTCTCTATCCCGGAAGAATATGGCGGGTTGGGCCTCTCAATGGAGGCTGAGTGCAGAACCATGTTCGAGTTCTGCCGCGCATCGCCCGCGTTTCGATCCGCATTCGGCACCAATGTCGGCATTGGCAGCCAGGGCCTCGTCATGTTCGGCAATGAGGCGCAGAAGCGGAAGTGGCTGCCCGGCATAGCCTCGGGCGAGATCGTCACCTCGTTTGCGCTCACTGAACCCGAAGCTGGATCGGATTCGGCGTCGGTGCGAACGCGCGCCGAGTTCAAAGGCGACCACTACGTACTCAACGGCGGCAAACGCTACATCACCAACGCCGCCCGCGCATCACTGTTCACCGTGATGGCGCGCACCAATCCGGAAGTAAAAGGCGGTGGAGGCGTAAGCGCTTTTCTGGTGCCGCGGACGTCGCCGGGCGTTTCCGTGGGCAAGGCAGAAAAGAAGATGGGCCAGCAGGGTGCGCACATCCATGACGTCAATTTCGATAATGTCGTTGTGCCGGTCGAAAACCGGCTGGGCGAGGAGGGACAGGGCTTTCGCGTCGCCATGCAGGTGCTTGACCGCGGTCGTCTGCACATCGCTTCCGTATGCGTCGGCGTAGCAGAGCGCCTGATCGAGGAGAGCGTGCGCTACGCCGCCGAGCGCAGGCAATTCGGCCAACCAATCGCGTCGTTCCAGATGATCCAAGCGATGTTGGCGGACTGCCGCGCCGAGGCCAATGCAGGCCGGGCCATGGTGCTGGAGGCGGCGCGCAAGCGCGATGCGGGCGGCGACGTCACGATGGATGCGGCGGCGGCCAAGCTGTTCTGTTCCGAGATGGTCGGGCGGGTGGCCGATCGCGCCGTGCAGGTCTTCGGCGGCTCTGGTTATGTCGCCGATCACGGCATCGAGCGCTTCTATCGCGACGTGCGCATCTTCCGCCTCTATGAAGGCACCAGCGAGATTCAGCGCATCATCATTGCGCGTGAAATGATGAAGCAGGGCGCCTGACTGGTTTGTGTTTCGGACTTTGTGAAATTTCGCTACGAATGGGCGGCCACACGAGCCTGAGGATGTGTGACGTAGATCGATGCAGCATGCGGGCGCAGCTGTTCCGTCGTGTGGACAGGCGGAGCGCCGGCAAGTAGCTCAGCGGACGTGGGAACGAACAGTCTGCAGCGTCTCGTCAGCGAAATAGGCGCATGTCGCGCGTGCGCTGCTTCGTTGCCGCATGACCCACGCCCGGTCGTGTGGGTGCATCCACATGCGCGCATCCTCATCGCCGGCCAGGCGCCGGGACGGCGCGTGCATGAAAGCGGCGTGCCCTGGAACGATCCCTCCGGCGATCGCTTGCGCGCCTGGATGAATCTCGATCGCGATGCCTTCTACGACAAACGCAATGTCGCCGTGGCGGCCATGGGCTTCTGTTATCCTGGCACGGTGAGCGGCGCCGACTTGCCCCCGCGTCGGGAATGTGCGCCGCTGTGGCGGCCCCGCTTGTTGCCGCTGCTGAAGAACATTCGTCTCACTCTGCTCGTCGGCGCCTACGCGCAACGCTATCATCTCGGCGCAGCGGCGAAGCCGAGTCTGGGCGACACAGTGCGCGCTTGGCGCGAGTACGGCCCGGATGTCATGGCTCTGCCGCACCCATCGTGGCGGAATACGGCATGGCTGAAGCGCAATCCTTGGTTCGAAGCGGAAGTGTTGCCCGAATTGCGGCGCAGGGTTTCGTCAGCTTTGCGCTGATCGTGCTCGCGGCATGCGCGCCGACAGTGCAGCGTGCGGCATCCCCGTTGGCTACCTTCGAAGGCCCCCGTTTCGACGTGGCGAACCAGCGCTTCGTTTCGTTCGACGGCGCAGAACTCGGACTTTCCGCGTGGTTGCCGGCGCAGGGAAACCAGCCCTGGGCGGTTGTGATCGGCCTGCACGGCATGAACGATTACGCGGAAACCTTTTATCTCGCGGGACCTTGGTTCGCCGGGCGCGGCGTTGCGTTCTACGCTTACGATGCGCGCGGCTTCGGCCGCTCGCCGCGGCGCGGCGTCTGGGGCGGAGAGGCGTTGATGACCGAGGATCTGCGCACGGCTGTCGCGGTTGCGCGGCGTCTCCATCCTGGCGCGCTGGTTGCGGTGATGGGCGACAGCATGGGAGCGGCCGAAGCGATCGCGACCTTCGGCGCCGAGGGCGCGCCGGATATCGATCGGCTGATCCTCGCCGCGCCTGCGGTCTGGGGCTGGTCCACTATGCCGGACTCGTATGCACTGACCCTTTGGCTGGGCGCGCACACCTTTCCCTGGCGCGCAGTGCAGCCGCCGCGCAACCTTACTCGCCGCATCACGGCCTCCGACAATGTCGAGGCGTTGCGCAAGGCCGGACGAGACCCGCTTATGATCTGGAGCACGCGCATCGACGCCGTCTATGGCCTAGTGCAACTCATGCAGCGCGCCTCGGACCGCGCCGCCAACCTGCAAGGGGATGTGCTTTTTCTCTACGGCGCACACGACCAGATCATCCCGCGCGCCTCTGCCGTCGCCGCGGCGCGGCGCCTGCCGCCCTCCGTTCGCACCGCCTATTACGAGAACGGCTACCACTGGCTCATTCGCGATCTGCAGCGGGAGGTGGTTTATGCCGACATTCTGGCGTTCCTGCGCGATCCAGACGCGCCCTTACCGTCGAATTCGCCGCCGCTTCTGCCCCTGACCCAAGCAAATCGTTAACGACGACTGGCTAGAATGGGCTGGCTATGACGGCCGCTCTCAAGGCTTTGTTTGACAAACGCAGCCTCGCGCTGACGCGCGCGAAGCTGCGCGCCTGGTGGGACGGCGAGGAATTCGACGAGGCGGCCGCGCTCGCCGCTATCGAAGCCGACATGCAGGCGCCTGCCAACGAGAATAGCGGCGACGCCGACGATGCGTTGTTTGAGCCTCCAGCGTTCGAGCTGTCGCCGCGGCTCAAGGCGCTCGAGGTTTTGTGGGGCAAGGACCGTATCCGCCCCGGCGATTCCACAGCCGACAAGCTTGACCCTGCGCGCATCGGCCTTGCCGCCGACGGCGTTCTGGCGGTGCTCGGACCTGGTCTGATCGGCCCGCTCGGCGCTGTCGCCGCCGCGCACCCTGGAAAAATCGAAGCCTTCGAATGGCGCGAGGAGACGATCGCCGCGCTGAAACATGGCATCGCCCGGAGCGCACTGGGCGAGCGTGTGACAGTCACGCGCATCGATGTGGAAGCGTTCGCAATCTCCGCAAATCTCTATGACGGCCTGCTGAGCACTGACGATTTCGCGTATTGCAGTCATCCCCCGCATCTGGCGCAAAAAATCGCCAAAGGCCTGAAACCCGGCGCGTGCGCTGTGATTGAATCTTATGTCGGCTTGCGCGCCGCCGAACTGACGACGGCTTTCGCCTCCTCGTTCGCCGAGCCCTCGATCCAGGCGCACGGTGATTTGCTGCATGTGCTGCAAGAGGCGGGCCTCATCCTCGAAGCCGACGAAGATCTCACGGCTGAGTTTCTCGAGACGACCCGCAACGCCTTCAAGCAGCTTGGCGAGCGGCTCGCCAGCGAAGGCGCGTTGGAGCCAGCGGCGGCGCGCGAATTGGCCTGGGAAGCTGAGGCCTGGCGCATGCGCATCAAGCTGCTGACGCAGCGACGCCTGGAACGGCGCCGTTTCATCTTCCGCAAACCGGCTGAAGGGCAGGACTTGCCGCAGCAGCAGGATTCCCAAGCCGCGGCGGCGCAAGCCGGCGACCCGGACTTGAAGTACCTCGAGGTGCTCGACCGGGTTCGCACGGAAAAGGAAAAGGGCTGACCGGCCGCCGGCCGGGGGCGCTGCGCCATACATGCGCCCGATGGCTCAGGCTTGACGCAGCCCGGAGGCCGCCGCATATCCGCGCCCTTCGGCCGCTCGGCCGGGCGCGTAGCTCAGCGGGAGAGCACTCCCTTCACACGGGAGGGGTCACAGGTTCAATCCCTGTCGCGCCCACCATTTTCTCTTGTAAAAACAAATAATTATCTGCACCCGGCAGACTCGCCCGGCAGACTCTACGCTTTCTCGTTCTTTTTCCGTCGTGGGTCCGTTCCGATGAGTCCGCGCTTCAGTTGGATTTCAACAGTGATCTTGGCGCTCTGTTGGACATAGACTTCGCGCAGCATTGAAGGGTCCTTGTGCGCTGTGAGGTGACGCACTTTCTCAAGCGCCATTCCCATTTCTTCGGCTTCGGTCGCGGCGCTGTGGCGAAGGTGGTCATAGATGCGCTTGACCCCGCCAGCTTTCACCACCTGCTCCTGCAGCGTGATCATGTGACCCCGCATCCGCGTGTCGTCGACGACCGGCGTGTAAGCCGAGCCGAAAGGATCGGTCACCAGGTGTTCTGACCCATTGGCGTCGATCTCCGCGAGCAAGTCAGCGCTCAGAGGAATGAAGGTCGGTTGGCCGGTCTTGCCGCGGTCGAAATCGACGCCGCGATAGCCTTCGCGCTCGACCAGATGCCTTTCCTTGGTCCAGGTCATCACGTCGGTGGAATCGGCGGCGGTCTCATACATGAGCTGCACCATAATCGAACCGCCGGGCCAGGTTCGTTTGATGCGCTTGCCGGTAAAGTTCATCCAGGCTGCAGTGGTGCGAGCGATGTTGGCGTAGAAACCGACATCGTCTCGCGGCCAGCATTCGACCTTTTTCTTCACCCTGTTCTTTTTCTTCACCTGCCGTTTCAGGCCCGCCTTCTTTCCGTTGAGCGGGTTGGTCTCCAGCATGCTTTCCTCGCCGGCGATGCCAAACAACGAAGACAGGGCGTCGCGAATGTTCTTCCGCTGCCCCTGTGTGAAGCGGGAGAGGTAGTCGCGCAGTTGCGCCGGCTTGATGTGATCGACGGGCAAGTGGCGGATCGAGGTCGACCACCCCATCACATGGCGTAGCGAGCGGATGTAGAGCTTGCGCGTACGCGGCTCGCAATTAAGCCATTCCTCGCGCGCCTTCGGATCAGGATTGAGCGCTGCCTCCGTGGTGCCGATCTTGCCGACCACGGCATCCATCAAGCCCTGGCCGCCCCACTTGATGATAAGCCAGGGAATGGAGCCGATGCGCACCGGGGGAGGAGCTTCCTCGTGGACGCTTCGGCCCGCCTTCAAGGACTCGTAGAGCGCGAGCGCTTCTTGCCTGATGCGGATGATGCATTCGAGATCGTCGGGCCCTGTGCAATAGGGTTCATGGCGCGGGAGTTCGATGACGGGCGGCCATCCTTCAGGGCGCAGACGTTTCGGCACCTCGAAGCGGATGCGCCACGTGCCTGGGTAGTCGCCGGCGACGCGCAGATTCTTGGGCACGACGTACGTACCCAGCCACGGCCAAACGAATTGCTTCCTCATTGACGGTCCAGCCCTCGTTGCTGGTCTTGCCTGAAAGGTGCGCCTCCACTTCGGCGCGGTTCCAGCGGTCGAAATCGACCTTCGCCGGAAACTTGCCGTCGGCTATTCTTCGCCTGAGCTGTTGGGCATTCCAGCCCGTGCGTTCGCGCACTTCGGCGCCTGTTATCCAGTCGGTGCTCACGATTTGCTGCCCATAGCCGTGTGTTTGCGTGTTTCGGCTCAGCAATAACACCGTCCGTTGGCGGAGCCCCGCAAAGCACCGAGCGGCTACGTGCGGCAACCATCAACGCGCTTGACCCGGGAATCATCGCGGCGGCTGCGGCGCGAACATTGCGACGAGGCTCATGAACAGCCGTACCGCGAGCGCCGTTGCGGCAAAGGCGACGGACACATTTTCCGGGTGATCAGGCTGCAGCGCGAGGGAGAGCTGCATCGCTGCGAGCGCCGCGAAGATGGGAATGATCCACAAAAGCGCGAACGCCAGAAGCCGATACGCGGCTTCGAGCAGGAACCCCAACAATACAACGATGATGAATAAGCCAATCAGCATGACGCTGCCTCCGAATTGCAGGCGTCGTCACACTGGCCCGAACATATGCCGATCCCGGCCGAATGGGATCCAGTCACTTCCCGCGTGCGCGGGGCGAACAAGGGCTTGTGCGCCATTTTGTGCCAAAGCTTTCCGGACGTTGCAAGCTAGCGATCGAGCAAGCCTTTACGGATGCGCTGCAGCGCCTGTTGTTGCGCCAATCCGCGCTCGATGCGTTCGCGCATCACGCGTTTGCGGATGTCGAGGTGAAGCTCCATCGCTGCAAGGCGCTCGCGCCAATCCGGCGTCAGCTCAAAAATGCTGCGTCCAATCTGCTTGGCGAGGCCCATGCGCTCGAGTTCCTGCACACGGGCCTTCAAGGCCCGCGTCAGATGCGGATCGGCGTTCGGCGCGCGAATGTCCGCGACGCGCAATTTGAGATCGCGCGCTTGTGTCTCGATCAGACGATCAAGACGAGAGGGGCCATGCCGGAGTGCATCCCGACCGAGCGCCCGGCGTTCTTCTTCGCGCGTCCTCGCGCCCAACCATTCGGTGGCGACGTCGCGGGCGATGCTGCGGAAACCATGCTTGATGAAGTCACGCGGCAGCACCAGGTCCTGACCGTTGGCGCGGCGCCCCCGTATGATGATGTGCGTGTGGACGTTATCAGTGTCTCGATGATCGACGGCTACCCAACTTAGTGTCGTCCCCAGAGCCGAACCGGCCCGCGCCATCACTTCGCGGGTGTAAGCAGGCAGATCGCGGAGCCGATCTCCCGCTTCAGCGCTGAGGATAATGCGGAAGTGACGGCGATCCGATTGCGCCCACGCCTCCAAGCGGGGCCGGCCGTTCACGGCATCCTGGGCCGCATCGTAGAAGACGCCGCGCTGGCCCCCGCGCTCTAGATAGTCGGCGTGGGCGCGCGTCGCATTAGTCTTTTCCGTGGTTGCCGCTTCATTTGCGGTCGCAATGGGTGCTGTTTCTTCACGGGCCGCCGCGTCCCGTGCGATGTATTTCGCGTGCGCCTTGAGCGCTGCCGCGCCGCCGCCGGCGTGGTTGAAGTAGTGGATTTTCGCCACAGCACGTTGGCGAGTATCGAAAGAGCCAGCTCCCTTCATCGATGCGAGCTTGGCGGATGGTGGTTTCGCTTTCAGGCGTTTGGACAGCTTGTTTACGAGCGCCTTGGCGTCGTTGCCGCCACCCCCACTGCTGGCCGCGCGGCTCTTGCGCACTTTGCCATCCAATTGCTCACGGTCAGGGCGCGTTAATCGAATTGAGCGATCAACAATGAATTGATCGGCGCCGATCGAAAGCATGGCGAGGCGCGAAGACTTAAGGAGGCGATCGAAGCTCGTGCTCATGCGCGGCCCGCCGCGCGGCCCGCGCCAGATCGCGCGGCCTGCAAAAAGTGCTGCGCGCGCAAGCGCTTTGCGCGGCCACGGGCCGCGGCTTTATCTTGCGACCATCCCATCGTCCGTCCCGTATCCATCCAACACGTCCTATTGAGTTTTCAGAATCGGCCGCCAAACGCCTTCGATGTCGGCCTCTGTCACCGCGCCAAAGTAGCGGCCATCAAAACTATCGGCGCTATCGCCCAGAACCAGATACTCGTGCGCGCCTAACGCATGACATCCTGACCAGGTGGGAAGTTCTCTGCCCGAACGGTCCAAGCTGCGGCGCAGCGCACGCAGCTCACCATCGATCGTTATCTGCTCGCCGTCAGCACAGACGATGTTGCCGGGCGTTGCCGCGATCCGCTTAAGCAATCGGAAGTCTGCTCCGGCGCCGCGTGACATCGCATAGTCGTGCGCGACGTCATGAGCCCTGATCGTGACGATGGATCCGACAACGATTGGCTCATGGGACCGCGCATAGAAGCCGACCGGCATCGATGGCGTCTCATTGTAGAGGATAAGCTCGGAAGCGCGCGCGCCGGCGATCGCCAAGGCGACAAGACCCGCCGCGCCCATGAGCAGAAGCTGTAGGTTGGGGCGCATCGCCCTCGCTCCTCCAGTCTTAAGGTGAGGAAGACGTGCGAGCCTCGGAAACCCACAGGAGTCCGGCGAAAATAAAGCACGATGACAGATGCGCGCCGTGCGGCTACACATGGCCTGCGCCGATTTGAACTCAGCTTGCGGGGCGCGTTAGAAAATCCGCTAAAAGAGGCTTAGAACGCCTGCGCTGTCGCGCGCGTTCTGCTCCCCGCAAGCTGTGTCCCAAGTCGCCGCACCAAGTGCGGAGCGAACGATCATGTCGATTGCAGAGATAGGGGCGCAGGATCAGGCCTCGGAAAACGCGCTGATAGACGGGGCCCGCGCGCATCACAGTGTGACGCGGCTCAAATCCCCAATCGCAGATCCCAAGGATATCTACGTTCCCATCCGCCAGCCGTTCAGAACGGAAACGGGCGCGATCCTGAGCGACCGTCAAATCCGCGTGCGCCGCTATGGCCGCAGAAACGGTCCGCCTGTCCTTGTCATGGGCGGCATCTCGGCCGGGAGAAAGCTCGCCGGCGCCGATGGCTGGTGGAATGACCTCGTCGGCGAAGCGCGGCCCCTCGATCTCACATCGCACCAGGCGCTCGGCATCGATTTCGCGCCGATCAGCGACGAGCGCGCGGCGCTTTCGCCTAACGCTCAAGCACGGCTCGTGCTGATGGCGATGGATGAACTCGGCATCGACAGACTCCACGCCCTCATTGGCGCCTCCTATGGCGGCATGGTTGGGCTTGCGCTTGGCGCGTTAGCGCCCGAGCGCGTGGGCGGCCTCTGCATCATCTCAGCCGCTCACAGACCAAGCCCGCTCGCCAGCGCCTGGCGCGGCGTACAACGGCGCGTGGTGGAATTCGCCCTCAAGGAAGGCTGCGGCGCAGAGGGTTTGGCGCTCGCCAGACAACTGGCGATGATCACGTACCGATCACAGGACGAGTTCCAGGACCGCTTCCTCAACATACTGGGGCCAGACGGCCGATCAGATCTCGACAAATATCTCGTGTCGAGAGGGGACGCCTACCAACACACGATGAGCCCCAAACGCTGGCTCTCGCTCTCCGAAGCGATCGACCGCTGCAGCGTCTCGCCGGAAGCGATCAGAGTCCCGACGACGCTGGTCACGTGTCCAACCGACCAGATCGTCCCGAAAGAACTCATCACCGAGCTTGCCAACAGACTCCCGCGGTTCACGGCGCTGCACGCGCTCCACTCGGTCTACGGCCACGACGCGTTCCTGAAAGAGCCCGAGCGCCTCGGCGGCATTGTTCGCAGCTTCTTGAGAACGACGGGCGCATGACCACACAAGACGACACCATCCTCGCATCGGCAGGGATTGACGACGACGCCGCTTACGGCGCGGTGATCCCGCCGCTTTATCTCTCCAGCAATTATAGTTTCCAGGGCTTCGGCAAGCCGCGCACCTACGATTACAGCCGCTCGGGCAACCCGACCCGCGACCAACTCGCCGCGGCGCTGACCGCGCTTGAGCGCGGCGCCGGCGGCGAGGTGCTCGCCACAGGCATGGCTGCGATTGATCTGGTGCTCAGTCTCCTGCCCGCCGGCGCGCTGGTGATCGCACCGCATGATTGTTACGGCGGCGCGTGGCGGCTCTTCAACGCGCTCTCGCTCAAGCGGCAGATCGAGGTGGCCTTCATCGATCAGAACGACGGCGCAGCGCTGGAGCGCGCGCTGGCGCGCAGACCAGCTTTGGTCTGGGTCGAGACGCCGAGCAATCCACTGATGCGCGTGGTTGACATCGCGGCAATCTCGCGCGCCGCCAAGAACGCCGGCGCGCGCGTAGCGGTCGATAACACCTTCCTGTCGCCGCTTCTGCAGAAGCCGATCAGCCTTGGCGCCGATTTCGTTGTCCATTCGACGACGAAATACATCAACGGCCATTCCGATGTCGTTGGCGGCGCGGTGATCGCAGCCAAGGCGGAAGACGCCGAGCAGCTTCAATGGTGGGCCAATGCGCGGGGCCAGACAGCATCGCCGTTCGATTGCTGGCTCACCTTGCGCGGACTGCGCACGCTTTCTGTGCGCCTGGAGCGGCAGCAAAAGAGCGCCCAATTGCTGGCGTACAGATTGAACGGGCGCGCCGACATCGCCGCCGTGCATTATCCGGGGCTTGCCTCCCATCCCGGTCACCGGCTGGCGCGCGATCAGCAGCTGGGGTTCGGAGCGATGCTGAGCCTCGAACTCACCGATGCGGCGGCCGCGCCGACATTCGTCGAGCGCCTGAAACGTTTCACGTTGGCGGAATCTTTGGGCGGCGTCGAAAGCCTCGTCTGCCATCCGGCCACGATGACGCACGCGTCTATGAGCGCTGAGGCGCGCGCAACGGCAGGCATTGGCGATGGTCTCATCAGGCTGTCGCCGGGCCTCGAACACGTGGAGGATTTGTGGGCCGATCTGGAGAGCGCACTCGCCAATGCAGCGCAGAAGGCGAGCGCAGCATGACGCCCTCAGTACATTTCATCGAGACATCGGCGGATTTGACGCCGCCGCCGCGATCGGAGAAGCCAATCGTGGTGCTGAAGTTCGGCAGTTCTGTGCTGGCCGCGCCCGACGACATCCCAAGAGTGGTGTCGGAAATCTATCGCATCGTCCGCGGCGGTCGACGCGTCGTCGCGGTGGTGTCGGCATTCGCCGGCGTGACCGACCGCTTGCTCGGCGAAGCCGAGACCAGCGGCGCGCCGCACGACAATGTCAACGCGCCGGCTTACGTCGCGCTCGGTGAAGAGACGAGCGCGGCGCTGCTGGCGCTTGCCTGCGATCGCGCCGGGCTTTGCGCCATCGGGCTGAAGAGCGGCGAACTCGGCATCATTGCCGAGGGCGATCCGCTCGATGCGGCGCCGGTCGCGTTTCAGGAATCGGTGTTGAGCCGCGCGCTCAGAACCCACGACGTCGCCATTGTGCCCGGTTTTGTCGCCAGCGATGCTCTGGGGCGCACGCTGCTGCTCGGACGCGGCGGCTCCGATCTGACCGCCGTGTTCCTCGGTGAGAAGCTGGGCGCCGAGCGCGTGCGCTTGGTCAAGGATGTCGACGGCGTCTATGAGAGCGATCCTGCGGTGAAAGCGAACGCGCGCCGTTTCGCGCGCATCGATTGGAGTTCGGCCCGCCAGGTGGCGGGTCAGCTCATCCAGCCCAAGGCGATCGATTTCGCCGCCGCGCGGCATCTGACCGTCGAAGTCGGCTCGATCGGCGCCGCCGACGCCACCATCATCGACGACGAACCCAACGTCCCGGCGCTGCCGCGCACGCGTCGTCGGCTGCGTGTGGCGTTGGCCGGCCTCGGCGTAGTCGGGGGCGGGCTGGCGCAGCGCCTTATGGCCGGGGCTGATCAATACGAAATCGTCTGCGCGCTGATCCGCGATCCCAACAAGAAACGCGGCTTGGATTGGAGCGCGATCCCGCTCACCTTGTCTCCCGATGACGTGCTCGCGGCGGAGCCTGACATCGTCATTGACGTCCTGTCGGATGGCGAATTGGGAGCCGATCTTTCGGTGGAAGCGCTCGAAAAGGGCAAGCACGTCGTCAGCGCCAACAAGCAAGCCATCGCTGCGCGCTATCAGGATTTGCTGGAGGCCGCGCGCGAGAGCCAAGCGCGGCTGCTCTATTCGGCCGCGGTGGGCGGCGCCGCGCCGATCCTGGAAGCGGTCCGGCTCGCCTGTGAAGCCGAGAGCGACATTCACACCATCGAGGGTGTTCTGAACGGCACAGTTAATTTCGTGTTGGAAAAACTACGCGACGGCGCCGAACTCACACAGGCGCTGGCCGCCGCGCGGGCGGCGGGTCTCGCCGAGGAGGACGCCAGCATGGATTTCTCCGGCGCCGATGCGCTGGCGAAGCTGAAGCTGATTGCACTCGAAGCCTTCGGCGAAGGCTTGGGCCACGATCAGCTCTATGTGGAGACATTGACGCCCGCGATCGCGAGCCTCGCGCGCCGCACGCCGTTAAAACAGATCGCGCGTCTCGTGCAGCGCGGCGGCGCCTTGCGGGGCGAGATCGTGTTCGAGCCGGCCCGCCACGGCCCGTTCGCGGGCCTTGGCGGAGACCGCAATGCCATCATCGTCAGGGGCGATGACGGGCGGGTATGGTCCGCGCAGGGCCGCGGCGCGGGCCGTTGGCCGACAACGGAGAGCATCTTGGCGGATCTGGCGGACATCCAAGCGCATGTCGCGTGAATCCACACCAAGCGCAGCGGCCCACTGTGGGTTTGGCAAGGTCGCACGTCTTCTTGCGTGGTGCGGCGGGCAGGAATTGTCCCGGGGCTGACAGGCTGGTCCTGCTCGTCGCGCTGCCAACGAGGATCCCCCACCAGCACCCTCGTTTGTCCTGCCTGGCCGCCGCGTCACTCTCCTGATGAACCCTCGTGACGCGGCGGTTGGCATCATCGCACTTAACGATAATGCGGACGATCACGCCGCGTCTTGGCCATCGGATGCCTGCATCGCTTGCATCCAGTCGGCGGCTTGCTGCGCTTTCGACGCGGCCGTGAAAATCGCGCGCGAATCCGATTTGAGCACTTCCATCCATGTGGCGAGGTAGGCGGCGTGATCGGGTCGCGGTTCGTGCGCGAGGCCCAGGTCCGCGAGAACGAATGAGGCCGTCAATTCCGCGCAGGCCTCCTCCATACTGTAGGAGAACGTGCCGAACCTGCCGGTGAGATCGCGATCGAGCCGGTGCTTTGCGCCCGATGCGTGCGCATGTTCGTGGATGGAAACTGAGACGGCGGAGACCGCATCGTTGAACCGCTCGAATGGCGGCAGATGTACGGTGTCGGTCGACGGCTGATAATAGGCCATGTCGCCGCCGATGACGATCGGCACTTGGAGCGCAGCGATGAACGCTTCGGCGTGCGCGATGCGCTCGCTTTCGGCGAGGCGCGGCGTCTCGGGCGCCACATAATTATCCACCTGTGCGAGGTTAAAGAGCGAGAAGCCGCGCGCGAACATGCGCGGGCGCGAAGATGAAGCTTCCCCATCGCGGTCATCCTCGTGGGACGATGCGTCGGCGCGCTTCCAAAAGACAGCGAGCGTTGCGCGTTCGCCTTTGCGCACTTGCGCGCCAAGCTTGGCCCAGCAGCGATAGGTGCCCCAAAGACCGTGCGCATAGCCGGCATGTTCGGCCGCGGCCCAGAGCGCGAGCACATTGAGCCCGCGATAGGCGATACCGGTCGCGACATTGACGGGGCGAGACGCTGGCGAGCCGTCATGGTGCCACGGCATGCGCCATTGGCCGGCGCCACGCTCGATAGCGGCAAGGATGTCGGCTGTGATGCGATCATAGATGCTCGCGCGTTGAGAAGAGGACATGATGGGTCTCCGCGTTCTCGCCGGAGCCGATCTCCGGCGGCGGAGCCCTTAAAAAGCGGCGCTCAAAGCACCGGCGCGCACCCGTCAACCGAAGGCGGGCGGGCCGTAGCGAAGCGGAGGACGGCAGAGCCGTTGCGCGGCGGCGCGTGCGCCGCGTGCTCCGCCTGTCGCTGGAGGTTGGCTCCGGCGAGAACGGGAGTGATCATCACCAGATCTCTCGCGCTTCGATGAGGACCGAACCCGATAGGTCCTGGACCTCCATCTCGGCGTGGTTCAGTTCGGCGCAATCGCCGGTGGTCCAGCGGCAATCGTAGCGCTTGGCCTTCTGCGGCGCCGCTGCGGCGGTCTCGGCTTCGATCATCGTTTCGTAGCGGATGACGGCGTCGCGGTGCTGGATGATCTTGAACTTTGCCATTGGGTTCTCCTGGCTCAATACGTGGCGTCGCATGGGCGGCGGCCTGAAAAGCGCGCTCCATCCTTGCGGACGCGGCGCGCTTTGAGGTCACGTTTCGATGAAGCCGCGCCGTGTGGCGGCGTCGGCATATTTCGACAAAGGTCTCTCCGCTTCGAAAAAGAGATCGCGTTCGACGCGCAAGCCAACAGCGCCGCGCACCGCCGCGATTTCCGAAAGGCGCACCGAGCCCAGTTCGGGAAAGCCCATGCCCAAATCGCACAAGCCGAAGGCGATATCGGTGTCTTCGGGATCGAGTTCGGTGAGCAGCCAAGTTGCTGCGCCATCAGGGGTGAAGAGTTTGACGACCGGATAGGGATCGATGTCTTCGCCGGCGGCGCTTTTGGCGCCATGGGCGAGCATGAGCGCGCGTTGGTCGGCCGTGATGAGATCGTGCGGCATTGTCGATGCTCCGCTGCTGATTGCTGAAAAGGGAGGAGCCGCTCCGAAGAGCGGCTCCAGCGGAGGCGTCAGCCGGCCGCGTCGCCCGTGGCGCCTTCAGAGGCGGCGGACTTGGCCTTGCCGTTGGCTTTTGGCTTCGACAGCCGTTCGTAACGGGTGATGACGAAGGAATGGTCGTAGATGGTCTGACCGTTGACCTCGCGCTTGCGTGGTTCGACGCGGCCTTCGACTTTGATGGATTGGCCGACCTCGAGTTCGGTCAACATCGCCTCGTTCTGCGGCTTGTCGAACGATATGAGCGAGAGCCATTCGGTCTTGGTGAAGGCGCCGTCCTTGCCTTCGACCAATCGATCGGCGGCGACAGAGACGCGCACGATGTCGGACGTGCCTTTGACCTGGTCGATGCGGCCGATGCGGCCTTGGGCGGTGTAACGGAACATGAGATTTCTCCCGTGGCGCCGGAGAGCTCCGGCGGGCGGCGCGGGGACGCTCCCGCGATGGGTGTCGCGGCTGCACGCGGGGATGAGGAGCCGCGCAAGGGGTCGTCGAAGACGACCGGAGGCTTGCCCCTTGCGCGGATCCGACCGCGTGCGAAGAGCAAAACCCATGGTAGCGGGAGTGACCCTGCATCCGACGGAAGCGGCGATCGCCGTGGGAGAAGCGTTCTGCACCGGCCAGGGCCGCACCGGCTGTGGGTTCGACCCGCTCAAACGTCTTCAAACACTGTGCTTCTCAATGGAGGAACGCATGCGTTGGATCGTGAGCCTGACGGCGTTGGCGATGGCAGGCTGTGCGGCGCCTGATGCCGCGCAGTCAGACGCCGCAAACAGAGGCGAGCGCGACTGCTTCAATGTCAGCGTGGTCGCGGGCTACGAGACCGTGGACGATGACACGATCCGGCTCGATGCCGGCCCGTCAACGAAATACGAAGTCGACCTCTCCGGCGGTCAATGCCGCAATGTCGATTGGACGCAGCGCCTGGCGATAGAGTCGACGTCCTCATCCTTCATCTGCGCCGGATCGCAGCCCGGACAGGGCAACATTCATTTCAGAGACCCGGCCACACAAAGGCGCGTCTCGTGCTACATTGACGATGTTCGTCGCGTTCCGTCGCCTGGATCATGATCATGCGGATCGTTGCTGTCATTTTTACCTCGATTGCGTTGGCAGGCGCCGCTGTTGCGCAAGAGCAGTTCGCGCGCTGGACGCACCCGAGCCGCCAGCTCAGCTTCGAGCATCCGGCAGGATGGCACGTCAACGAGATGCGTAGCCAAACCGAGGGCGCGCTCCGCGTCCTGGTCGGCGCCGCCGATTTCGAGTGTCAGATCTGGCGCTTGCCGTGGCCTCAGACCGCATCGCTCTCGGCGGACCAAGTCCGCCAGCGTTATGCTCGCGCTCTCGCGGAGGACAAGTGGACCGAACTTGTCGCGCAGCTCACCGAGTTTCGCGATGCGCCGGCGGCGTCGGACATCAGCGTTGATGCAACGTCGGCCTGGCCCACGCAGCACGCCATCGTCCGCTCGGGCGCGCACGAGGCGAGGGCTTCCATACAGGGCCGGCCAGGTTTTGAACTGATCAGCCTCTGTCAGTCGTTCGACGATCAGGATCGAAGCGCGATCTTCGATCGGATCGCCAGAAGCGTCGATGCGCCCTGAGCGTTAAGGTTTGATTCTGGACTCAGCAGCAGATTCCGGCACGAGGCCCGAGCCCAACCCGCCTCGTCAACGCTGGAGCATGACCTATGGCTAAGAAAGCCAAGAAGGCCAAAGCCGCGCCGAAGAAGGCCGCGAAAAAGAAGAAGTAAGCTGGACGTCCCCACGTCCAAATTGCGCCGCCGCAGGTCCGAATCCCTGCGGCGGCGCTTTGTTGAGTGCGGCTAGCCCGCGCGCTTGGCCTCCCTGGCCAAGCCCAGTTCGGCCAAGATCTCTATCGCGACGCGCTCAATGTCGGAGCGCTCATATTCCGCGCCATCGGGCATCGCATCGCCGGCCCGGTCCCAATTGACCCAGTGGCCTCCGGCGATGTTCTCGACGGTGGGCTCCTCATAGCGATAGGTCCAAATGCGGGCGCCGGTCGGCCGGTGGCGCACCTCGACATCGCTTACGGTTTCAAATTGCTCGCGGGTAACAACGGTCATGCCCATATAGATGGGTAACGTTTCGCGTCGTTGAACCAGCAGATGATGAAAAGGACCAGGCCGTGAGCAAGGCGTTCGTCCATCACAACAAGATCGTCAGCCTCCGCAATCACACTTGCATTTATTGTGGGTGTGCACGCAGCGCAGAACGCCCGTTCACGCGTGAGCACGTCATCGGCCGAAATTTCGTGCCGGCCGGCATTCTCAAGGGCGAGTGGAATCTCATCGCCAATGCCTGCAAGACCTGTAACGACAAAAAGGCAAATCTTGAGGACGATATCTCGGCGATCCTCTTGAACGATCCATTTGAGCCGCATGAACCACAGATTGCGCAGGCTGCCTCGAAGAAGGCGCGCAATTCCGGGAGCAGAAGGACGAAGAAGCCGGTCGCGGACAGTATGGAGCAGCTGACGATCGACGGACGGTTCGGCCGGGCGTCCATGTCGTTCAACATGCTGACGCCACCGCAGATCGATCCTGAGCGGATCGATGCGTTGGCGTTCTTGCATCTGCAGGCGTTCGTTTATTGCATGACGTATGACGCCAGTGCTCGTACTGGCCGCTTCGTCGAGGACGCGGCATCAGTCGCAGATGCGCGCATGAGTGATTGGGGGAATGAGCGCTTTCAATGGTTCGCGCAGCATACCGCTACCTGGGAAGAGCAGCTTCGCGCCATCGGCGCGGGCGGGTATTTCAAATTGCTGATCCGCGGGAATCCGACCAACCCGAAAGTCGGTTCCTTCGCACTCGAATGGAATAAGCGTCTCCGCGTGGTAGGTTTTCTAGGGCCCACAGCTGGAGTGGACCACGAAGCCAATCAGGCGCCTGAGCTTCAATGGAAACGGGTCGATCAGTATCGCCGCATGCGAACTGAGATGACACTTGCACCCGAAGCCGACACGCTCTTCAGCGACGCCAAGCCTCACTGAGGCCGCCGTTGGTCCTGAAACGTGACCACAGCGCCTTCAACGAGGTCCTCGTCCGTGATGGTCAGCATCTTACCCTGCAGGTTAGCCGCCCGTCTGACGTCTTCCGCCAACTTCATGAGGTGTCCAAGCGTGCGCCATGCATATTCAAGCGCATCGCCGCTCGCGGCAGCAAACGCGCGGTACGCCGCGACCGAAGCCAGGACCTCTGCCTTATCAGAGTAGTCGCGAACACGTGGCAAGCGGGCTGGCAAACGCCATTGGTCGTCCGTCAGCGGGTGGTGAAGCACCGGCACAGTCTTGTCGCCTGTCAGCGCGCGCGTGCGCACCTCGCTCAATCGGTGCTCCTGGCGGGCAGCGACCGGAACGACGTGGATTGCATCATTGCGAATGTCGGTGAGGTTTTTGATCCATCCACCGTCGGCGCCTGCAGCTAGTATTTCCAAGGCCAGTGGATGCGTGGCCGTCTTGGCGCGCTTCAGGAAGCTGCCCATCGACGAAACCTGCCCATCGGTTTCCTTCAGCACGAAGCGCCACGCGCCCTCGGCAAGCGCATCGCGGAGCGAGGCGGCGTCGGCTAGGAACGCGTGGATGGCCCCATCAACATGCAAGCTCCAAGCGTTCGAAAAGAGTGTGCCTGCCGCCGGCAGGCCTTGCCCAGTCAGCTGATAGCGCAGCATGTCGTGATACGACCGAGCGAGCTGGAAGAGACGAAAGTTCACGAGCCGGAGATAGCCTCTGACCTTCGACGCGAACTCGGCGACGCTCTCATCGGTGCGGGCGGCGTCAGATCTGCGGACCTCGGACCAATCTTGAATGATTTGGCGTCCATGTAGGCCGCGCGGTGTCTTCCAGCTGTGCCAGCTCACGGGGTTGAGCCCGTTCGCGTCGGCGGTCTCCTGAATGAAGTGGACGCCAACGGGTTGTAAGCCGCGCCGTTCAAGTTCGCGGTAGAGATCGGCATAGGCCGGCCGCGCAAAGCGAAGCAATGGTGGCGCTCCGTCCAGAATGATGTCGACAGTCGCCTCGCCAAAATCTTCCGCTTGCAGACCGCCCAGTAAGTAGACGGCGCGTAGCGCGGGCGGGTCTGGGTGCTCCGACATGGATGTGCTCACTCAGTAATTCGGGAAAGCTCAAACTCGTCCTCGCGGACGGGGTGCGCGACGTATTCGATCGCATTGGGCAGCCAGCCCGGCGCCAACGGCCGTGTGGCAAGCGGATTGTAGACGATGAAATATGGGTATTGGCCCTCAAACTTCGCGCAAGTGGTTGGGTCTGCGTAGCAGGCGACGCAACCGATCAAGGCGCTCACGTGCGCGTAATCAGGGTTCAGAAAATTGTCGGTTGGGATTGCCTGGCCACTGGCCTTGGAAATATTGAAGCGCAGCGTTTGATGGGTGTCGCCCCAAGTCGAGGTCTGCGTGTTGTAGGTGACACCGAGCGGACCTACGGGAAATGTGGCCTCGACCGCGAACGGCCACTGACTGATCCCGTGTTCTTCCGGACCGACGCTATTCAAACGTTGTGAATTGATGGCGATCACAAACGGAAGATTCGGGTCGGCGTGTCCTTTGGCAATATCAGCCGTGTGCTTCTTCGCCTTATCCGAGAGCTTCGCGGTCCAGCGTAGCAGCATCTGCTCATGGGGTACGCTGTAGCCCTTGCCGAACTGATAGTTGATCCAATCCTCTGGGAGACCGTCAGGCGACGGGGCCGCCGCTTCGACAAGGACTGTCACACCACCGCGCTCAATCAAAAAGTCCGGCCCTGCGCCGGGATTGCGCACGCTCCATCCAGCGCGGGACAAGCGATCAAAGAGAAGGGCTTCCCATACTCTCGACCAGAATTGCCCTTCATCCGCCGACGCCAACTCGATCAGATAATTGCTGTCTGCGGCGTGGGATGTGGCAAAGCGCGTGATGATCGGCGTCAGGTAATCGCAGATGGGCGTGCCTGACAGGGCCCGCTGTGAGAAGGCGCGCGCGATATCGTCCATCGGCAATGTGTCGCCCGAGTCGCAGGCGCAACAAATAGCCCGGTCAGCAGGTGCGCTGACCGGGCCGCTTTGTCTATTCGGCAGCTACTTGCATTGCGTCAGCAGGTGCGGTTGATCGCAGCACGCCAGGCAACCAGCTCGAGCCTTTGAACGCGCGTTTCGCGCGGCTCAGCACCTCCTTCTTGGGCGCCTTATCGAGTGCGACGCGATCAAGTTTCGGACTGACCTCCATCAGCGCCTCAACGACAGCGTCCTTTCGAACATGCTCGAAGTAGTTGGCGTTCGAGGCCTTCCAATACTTGCTCATGTCGAGGCCGGCGCGTTCACAGAGCGTATGACCAAGGGTTTGACGTGCTTCCATCCCGGAAAGCGGACCAACGCGACGAAGATCGATCCCAAAGGCGATGGTCACTGCAATCAGCTCGAGAAGGATCAGTTCGTCCATCGACGCAACGTAGCTCCAAAGTTCTTCTGGATTGGCGGGCAGGCGCGAACGCCATGCTGACGCGATCTCCTCGAACTCCTCAGCCGCTTTCGTCTCCGCGCGTGTGATGGAGCGGCCGACGTCGATGTAATCGACCTTGATTGAGAGGCACGACGCCCAAGCATCGCCCACGAAGGATGCGGCCAAGCTGAAGGCCACAAGTCGTAGCGCGAGTTGAGGCGTATCCACGATAGCGACGCGCAGGCCCAGCGTCTTGTGCGCCAGCAATTCGTCCATCAGCTTGGCGGGCAGGGCGGGCTTATCGCGCGTCACGGCTGCGACCGCATCGTCCACTCCCTCCGCCTCAGCTCCGGCAGCGCCCGTAGAGGCGGAAGCACGCTTGCGCCGCAGCGCCTTGAGCGTCTTCACATCCTCGATGCGCACCAGACCGCGCTCGACTTTAACCTCTCCAGAGTGGCCGAGCGTGACGATGGCGCCGGCGAGGGCGACTTCGTCTTCGTCCCATTGGGCTGGAGCGAGCGCGTCGATCGCCGCTTCGATCTTCTCGATCTCGGCTTCGTCTTCGGTTTCGTCCAGCTTAGCGTAGAGACGTTCCTGCTCGGCCGCTTCGTCGGCAGAGAGTTGACGCCGGCGTTCGCGGACACGCTCCGGAAATTGCGACCAGGTCACGCCCTCGATCGAAATCTCGACAAAGGCCCAGCCCTCGGCCTGGACCTCGGCGACGATCGGCTCGAGCTTCGCCTCGGCCAGCCGGACCAGGAGTTCACGATCGGCCAGGAAGCGCGTCTCGTCCTCATCGGCGAAAAGGTCGGACGCAACCGCGCCTCCCGCTTCGACGTAAGCGTCGACGGTGACGAAACGCGCAAGCTTATCCGTCTCGGCGACATGCGCCTGCGTCACCCGCGCCTTGAGCTGCTCGGGCGTTCGTTGCCATTCGGGGCAATCGAAGTAGGCCTTTTCCTGCAGTGCGTGATCGTCGCTGAAGGCGAGTGCGCCCAATTGGTCGAGGTCGATCTCATCCTTTTTGAGCGCTTCGATCAGCCGCGGCGAGACGCGGGCGAGCTTCAGCCGGCGTGCGACGTGCGTGCCGTTGACGCCAAAGCGGCCGGCGATCGCTTCCGGCCCATGACCGGCTTCGGCCAGTTGCGCGAAGGCCTCGATCTCGTCGGCGGGATGCATCGGTTCACGCTGGACGTTCTCGGCCAAGGAGATCTCGGTCGCATCATCCAATGGGACGACGCGACAGGGGATGGGCTCGTTGGCAGGAATGGTCTTGGCCTTGGCGAGCTTTTTCAGCGCCTTCAGACGCCGCCCACCGGCTTCAACCGAGTAGCGCCCCTTATCCGCCGCTGAGACAACGAGATTTTGCAGCAAGCCAATCGCGGCGATCGACGCGGCGATCTGGTCGATGCTCATCGCGGGCTTGGTTTTGCGGACATTGCGCCGCCCGGGCACGAGCTTCGACAAAGCGATCATGGTGATATCAGACATTTGCTTTTCTCCATCGCCCGTACGCGACCATCGCGCCGGGCAATGGCGGCCCGGCACGCGAGCCGGCGAGGTCAAGGCCGCAGAGCGAAGCGTGCCTTGACCTCATGAAGCCGGATGGCGTGCGATCAAGTGTGGTCCGGCGCGTATCGCGTGCGCGTGGAACGACGCTGGTTCGTGACGACGCCATCGCCTATAGTGACGCGCGAGCGCGGAGCAGGCATGGCTGAGACCCAAATTGAATGGACTGACGCGACCTGGAATCCGGTCGCGGGGTGCTCGATCATCTCGCCGGGCTGCAAAAATTGCTACGCCATGAAAATGGCGAGCCGTCTCGCGTCCATGGATGTCGAGAAGTACCGCGGCTTGACCCGCTCGGTTCGCAAACGCGTGGTGTGGAATGGCGTTGTTCGGGAAGATCCAGCGTCGCTGCAAATCCCGCTGAACTGGAAGAAGCCGCGCAAGATCTTCGTCAATTCCATGAGCGATCTCTTTCACGAAGCCGTCAGCGATGCGTTCGTCGAGAAAGTCTGGAGCGTGATGCAGCAGACGCCGCGGCATCACTATCAGATTTTGACCAAACGGCCGGACCGCATGGCCCGCTTTGTCTCAGCTCGACAGGGCCCAATCCTCTCTAATGTCTGGCTGGGGACGTCTGTTGAGGACAAGAAGGTGATCGACCGCATCGCCGAATTGCGTAGCGTTCCGGCGGCGATACGATTTGTCTCGTTCGAGCCGCTTATTGGCTCAGTCGGCAAACCCGACCTCTCCGGCATCCAATGGGCGATCGTGGGCGGAGAGAGCGGGCAGCATGCGCGCCCGGTGCGCGAAGAGTGGATCGACGAGATCTATGACCTCTGCGACGCCTACGGGGTGGTGTTCTTCTTCAAGCAGTGGGGAGCGTGGGGCAAAGACAATCAACGCCGCTCCAAAAAGGCCAACGGACGTCTCTATCGCGGCCGCACCTGGGACGGCATGCCGGATGTGGCGAGTGCGTAACGCTCGAAAATCCGAGGAGCCGGCGTGGTAGCCAAGGCTTACGATTGGTCCGACGGCGCGGTGCTTGAGGAGCATACTGCCCGCAAGCACAAAATCCTGCGCGAATACTTTGCGCGCTACATCGGTGTGCGCTGCCAACTGCCGCAGCAATCGAGATTTCGTTTGGCAGTAGTCGACGGCTTCGCCGGCGCGGGACGCTATGCGTGCGGAAGCGGCGGTTCGCCGATCATCTTCATCGAAGAACTCCGAGCGGCGTCGTCAGCCTTGAACCTGCAGCGCGCGGCCGCGGGCATGGCCCCGCTCGAAATCGAATGTGTTCTGGTGCTGAACGATGCCGATCCAACCGCCATCGAGCTGCTAAAGCAGAACTGCGCCCCGTTGCTGGCGCAGATCAAAGAAGAGTGTCCGAAGCTCCATCTTCAACCGCTCTATCTGACCGACACGTTCGAGGCGTCCTACCCGCAGATCAAGGCGCGCATTGAGCAGGGACGCTATCGCAATGTCTTGTTCAACCTTGACCAGTGCGGGCATTCCAAGGTCGAGCGCGAAACCGTGCTCGACATCATGCAATCCACGCCCTCAGCCGAGATCTTCTACACCTTCCTGATCGAACCTCTGTTGGCGTTCCTGCACAAGCGCGACCCGGTCAAGCTTGCCAATCAGATCAAGCACCTCGGCATTACGCTCGCTGATCTCTCAAGCATTGAGGGGCTTATGACCAACGATGCTTGGCTCGGCGCCGCAGAGCGGATGGTGTTCGACGCCTTCCGGGCCTGCGCGCCCTATGTCAGCCCGTTCTCGATCCATAATCCCGCGGGCTGGCGCTATTGGCTGATCCATTTCGCGAACAATTATCGCGCCCGCCAAGTCTACAATAACGTCCTGCACGACAATGCATCGAGCCAGGCTCACTTCGGCAAGTCCGGCCTGAACATGCTTCAGTACGATCCGCTGCACGACAACGGCTCGCTCTATCTCTTCGACATGAGCGGGCGCGAAGCAGCGAGAACACAGCTGGTGAGCGACATCCCGCGGCTGCTTTCAGAGACCGGCGACGCCATCAATGTCGGCGAGTTCTATGAGGGCATCTACAACGCCACGCCAGCGCACACGGATGACGTCCACACCGCGATCATGGATTGCGAGGATTTGGAGGTGCTGACGCTGCAGGGCGGTGTCCGGCGCAAGGGCAACACGATCGATATCAGCGACACGATCCGGCTGAAGACGCAACGATCATTCTTTCCAATGTTCTTCGGCCCGACGAAGCAGAGCTAATGGGCCGCCAAAGGCAGCTCGTGTTTGCCAACTAGGGACGACGAAAGACCTCGGCTTCATGGCGTGTGCGCGGAGGTACGCGGCATGATCGCTACGCGATAGGCGCGCGCCGCGATCAGATACTGCCGCGCCACGCGGCGAAGGTCGGCGACCGTCACGGCGTTCAAATCCGCGGCGATCGTGCGGTGGCGCTGCAGCTTGGCGGGATCGCTCTGCGCAGTGGCGACGAGCTGATACCAATAGCTATTGTCTTCGAGATTGTTGCGCAATTGCTCGAGGATTGGCCGGCGCGCGCGTTCGAGTTCATCGGCGCTGATCTCGCCGGCGGCGAGGGAAGCGGCGATTTCATCGACGATGCCGAAGAAGCGGTTGACGTTCTCCGGTTCGAGATCGAGCGAGACGCCGAGATAGCCGTAACCCGGATTGGCGTGGGCGAAGAAGGCTTGCGCCGATGGCGAATAGGTCGCCGCTTCGGTTTCGCGCACCCGGTGGGTCAACTTCAGCGTCATCACTGCGCGCAGGATCTCAAGCGTGCGCATGGTGCGCGTGTCGCTGTCGTCGGTGGTGGGCCAATAGGTGAGCGCAAGCGCCCGGTTGGCCTGGCCTTCGTGCGTGAGGACGGTCGCCTGGCGCGCGCCTTGCGGGAAGGTGAGGCGGCGTTCTGTTGTAAAAGGTGGGTCAGCGGCTTCGCGCGCGGGCAGAGCGCCAAAGGTTCGGCCCACAAGGTCGACAGTCTGATCGACATCGATGTCGCCGACGATGCCGATCTCGATTGCGCCTTGGCTTGAGGCGCGCTCAAGCGCCTGGCGCAATTGGTCGAAATCGCGCGCGCGCAGCTCGTCAAGCGAAGGGATGCCATAGCGTGCATCGCCGGAGCGCAAGAGGCGCGGGACATCGCGTTGCGAGACCCCGCTCGGCGTTGCGGCGATTGTGGGGTATTGATTGGCCATGTTCTGGCGGAAGCGTTCGACCGCTTCGACCCGGTAGCCGGGATGGGCGAGATACGCCGCCATCAGTTGAAGCTGCAGTTCGAGATCTTGCGGCGTGGTCGCGCCCGAGAGCGTGAAGGCGTCGGCCCCGGCGCCGATCTGGGTGCGCACGTTGCGCCCCGCCAGGATGGATTGCAGCTCGTCGGCGCTATGGGCTTCGAGCCCGCCTTCGGGCAGGCTCTGCAGCAGCATGCCGAGCCCAGGGCGATCGGTCGGCAATTCCAAAAGCCCAGCGCCAAAGCGCACGCTGACCATGACCACGTTATCGGTGAAGTCGGTGCGCTTCAGGTTGAGGCGCACATTATTGGCAAAGCGTACCGTGGTGATGCCGAGATCGGCGATCTCGGTCCGCTCGGCGATTTGGCCGGGCGCGGCAAAATTAGTGTAGGCGAACTGGGCGTTGGCGAGGTCTGTTGGGGCGGTCACCGCTTGGCGGCGGCTCGCCGCATAGGTCGCCACAATCTCATTGGGCGCGTTTTCAATGCGCGCACCCGACGTGACGAAGATGCGTGGTTCGACGTTCTGCCATTGCGCGCGGAAGGCGGCGTGAACGTTTTCGGCCGTGAGATCCGGCGCCAGTTGTTCGAACATTTGAAGTTCGTCGGCCGGGTCCATGTCGACGCCCCAATGGGAAAATTCGCTGACGATCTCGTCGGCGAGTTCGGAGCTGGTGCGGGTTTGGCCTTGTTCGGCCGCGGTGCGGAAGGCCGTGCGATAGCGCGAGATCTGTTCGTTAATCTCGGCCTGGGTGAAGCCGTGGAGCGCGGCGCGGCGGATTTCCTGTTCGCCGGTCGAGAGAGCCACCCGCCAGTTCTCGGCCCGCGTCGCCAATTGGACGCGTGCGACGTTCACGGTGTCATAGACCTCGTCATTGCGAGCCTGGCCGCCTTGAATGCTTGCGCCGGACGCGCGCGCCAGACGGGTGAGACGGCGTGTGACGATCGCATTGGCGATGCCGCGCAGAAAATTGCGGCGGACTTGCGCGATCGTGTTGGCTTCGCGCTCAGCGGGCCGAACCGCAGCGATCTCAGCACCGGTGGCGACGCCGGGATCGTAGAAATAGCCGGCTTGGGCGCCGTCTTCGCCACTGCCGAGCTCGGGATCGCCCGGGTCGGCGCGGGAGGAGCGCCAATCGGCGAAGGTTTCGCGGATCTTGGCTTCCATTTGATCGACGTCGATGTCGCCGGAGATTACGAAGAAGGCCCGCTCGGGGCGATAGAAATCTTCGTAGAGGTCGCGGAGGCGCTGCGCGGGCGCGTTGCGGATTACTTCGGTTGTGCCGATGGGCATGCGTTCGCGGAAGCGCGCATTGGGAAACTGCGCGTTCCATAGGGCTTGCGCGGCGCGCAGTTCTGGTGTGTTGCGCGAGCGCTCTTCGGAGAGGATGACGCCGCGCTCGCGGTCGACGGCGGCAGGATCGATCGTGAGATTGGACGCCAGTTCGCGCATGAGCATGAACGCGGTGTCGAGTGTCCCCGGCTCCGTGTTCGGCGATTCCAGCATATAGACGGTTTCGTCGAACGAGGTGTAGGCGTTGGTGTGGGCGCCAAAGGACAGGCCGCGCCGCTCGAGGAGGCGGATCATCTCGCCTTCGGGCACATTGCTCGAGCCGTTGAACGCCATGTGTTCGAGAAAGTGAGCGAGCCCCCGCTGATCGTCGTCCTCCATCAGCGAGCCGACGTCAAAGCGAAAGCGGAAGGAGGCCGCGCCCGTTGGGTTGCGATTGGCGCGGATGGCGTAGCGCATCCCGTTGGCCAGTTTGCCATAGCGGGTATTGGGGTCAGCGCGGAGATCGCTTTCCTGCCACGGCCAATCGAGCATCCGCTCGCCCTGGCGGGTGGCAGCGGGCGCATTGGGCGCAACGAAACGCGCAGTTTGACAAGACGCCGCCGAAACGAGCGCGGCGACCAAAAGCAGGTGTCTCAAAATCAAACTGGGTCCCCCAATTGTGAGCACAGCGCAGCAGTCAGCGCATAGCTCTATCAGTCATTTGGCGGTGAGGCGGGGTCACGCCCATGTGATTGCTCGCGTCATTCGCCCGTCGCGTCCAATTTTCCGCGGCCCAATGTTCAGCTCGAGTCGATCGAGACCTTGAGATGGCCACAACCAGGATTAGCGTGCGCAACAAGTTTTGTCCTAAAGCGCGAAGACTGGGTGTTTACGCGACTAGCTCGCGAGCACGATGTCCTTGTCCCGGGTTATGCATGTCGTGAGGTTCATCGCGCATCTCGCGCTATACCCCGGTTACGTGTGGCTTCTTCTCTCGAGCTTGTGTGCTCCCAGCGCCTGCGGATTTCGCGCCAATGGCTATTCCGCTCCGCACGAACCGGATCTGCGTTCTCCTTGTTTAAAATCCAGAAATTCATCCAATCCACTGTGGCGGTCGCTGACTCTAAGCGCTCACGCGGCGTTTGTAGCTGATGGTACTGTCCGGCGGGAAATGCGATGGCATAAAACGGTCGGCGCGTGATGCGATAAGCGGCGATGATTTCTAGCGGCGCTTCCAGATGGCTTTGAGTCAGAAGCACAGGTGACCGGACGTTTTGGATGTTGAACCCTACGGCATGACGCAGCCACGCTTCTCGATTATCCCAGAACTGGCCGCCATTGGTGTCGGCGAAGCCTTGCATAATTCCGTTTGGTGAGTCCGGTCTGCTGGCACCATCGCTAACATACTCAAGATAACTGCCCGTAATACTGTCGGCGACGACTGCCGCCCGGATAGTTGTTGCGCCCGGATGACTGACAACATAGTGGGCGTACCAGCCTGTACGGGAGAATCCGACGAGCCCGACGCGGTCTCTATCTACCAGGCCGCGCGCAGCAAGCGAGGAGATTGCAGCATCGATGCGTGATACCATGATCGGTGCCTCTTGCTCCCTGTCTCGAGGATCCCGGCTGTCCTGTTGAACGACCAAAACTGCGAAGCCTTCGGCAACCAAGGCCTGGCCGGCGAATCCGGTTGACGTGTTACCGCCCGGGCGAAACCCAAAGGATCGGCCTGCGCGTCCTTGCGTAAGCTCAATGACGACTGGGGGCGGCGAGGCGAGGCTAAAGTCACGCGGCAGGTACAAAGTCCCTTGAACCGTGTTGCCGCTCGCTTCCTGCCATTCGACTACTTGACCGGAAGCGAGCCAAACACCTTGCAGAGCGGGGTCGGGGGGCAAAAGCGCGATGCGTCGGCCCTCAAGCGACGCGAAGAGATTGGGCGGATCGTTAGTGTCCTCTACGGCACTGATCGTCACGCCGTTGCTTAGAAGCACGTTAGGATCTGGGGGCGCGGGTGTGGGCGACTGAGCCACTTCCGCTTGTGTGCCTTCAACTGGGCCGGCACGCCAAGTCCCGCCTGACAAAGTCAAGACGCGGCTGCCGGCGTCTTCGCCTTGAAGCGTTCCCGCAAAAATCGGCACGGAGGGGAGAGTGCGATAGTACAGTCGTATGGCCGTTCCGCGCTCAGCCCATTCAATTCGCGATATTCTTCTACCGTTGGCGCGATCGACGATTGGTGCGATTGTCCGGATTTCGTCGGACTCCGGTAGATAGTCAATGAGATAGGCGGAAGTTCTCCAGTCTTGTCCAGCCAGCTCCTCAGGTAGTGTTGAGCAAAACACTGCATGGCGGCTGTCACTACTCCAATAGACTGTTGAGCCTAGAAGTAGGCCTGCCCAATCGATGACATCAGGATCAATCTCATCTCCGATCGATCCCCTCGGTGAAAAGCCGCCTGTTCGATCGCCGGCGTCATAGGCTGCGTTACATACGGGAGCATGGGTCGCGTCGGCCAAGCGTGCACGTCGCACATCAATTGCACCAATGCGATGGGCACCAGCTGGCATGTCACCCATAGACGGCGTTTCGGCACCGGCATAGCGACTCCATTCGTCTGGGATTGAGCGGTCAATCGGCACATAGTTCGCAATCGCCCATCTCCCATCCGGCGATATATGGATCTCGGATATTGCGGCCACGTCCGCAACGGCGCGCGTACGCCCGTTCCACGCAACCGCGAGCCGAAAGAACAGGTCAAGCGCAGGACGCCGAAGACGCGCCAGCTCGGTATCAGCGTTCATCAGCACCGATGGATAAGGCTGCGGAACTAGTGGCTGGGCGGATAGTGTATGTGCGAAGACAGTTACGTTTCCTTGAGAAGCCCATTCGGACATCCCAAGCACGCGTTCCTGGCTGCGCAGGGTTGGCCTTGTTAAGCGTTCGAGACTGCCTGTCGGAACAGAAAGGCGGTAGAGATCGACCACTGCTTCCCGCGACGCATCATCGACACCGCGGAAGATGATCGTGGTTCCCGTCTCCCATTGAGCGTCCATAACAGCGCTGCCGATCGACCCGTTGGCGGCCCCTGAGCACCAAGTAATCGCGCGCACCGGTGCAGGCGGCGTCCCATCGTCGCGGTCGAGCGCTGCGCGCACTGTGTCGACCGAAAACACTTGTAGCCGCTGGACGCTGCAGTCCCGCGCAAGGTCGCCCCAGCCCGTAACAAAGAAAAAGTGTCGGCCATCCGGAGACATTCGGATTGCGCGGCGCGCATCAATAGGTGTCGGGTCGGAAAATCCAGAGCCGAAGACTCCCAGTCTCGTACGAACTACGCGCACTCCCACCGAGTCAGCGGCTGTCCAGCTTCTGGTGTGAATATCCGTCTCGCCCTGTGCGGTGCCTTCTAATAGGAGGGCAAAAAGGTACACCGAGAGGACGAAAATGCAGGCGCGCTTCAATATTCAGGCTCCTTGATGGTCGCTGATCAAATCTCTCTTTGTGGGCGACGACGTCATGAGTGTGCAGGCAACAGAGGCGCTATCGCAGGAACGACGTACGCAGTTAGGAACCAAACGCCTTTCGGATGGTGAAAAGGAAGCGGCGCCCGATCGGATCACTGTAGCCGCTTATTGTACCCACGCTGGCGGCGAGTATTTCAGGTTGCTCGTCAAAGACGTTTTGTATGCCGAGCGTGAACTGCAGGCCGTCGATTCCTACGCGATCACTGTTCAGTTCGTACCGGACAAATGCATCGACCAATATCTGAGCGCGAACCGTCGCGGTCCCCTGATCCTGCAGTCTTTCAGCGTTCGCGAAAGCAAGGCTGGGGTCGGAGTACTCGATGGAGTACGAGTCGAAGTACTGGGCGTTGAAACCTGAATCCCACGAGCCAGCGCTCCAATTCAGGCCAAAGTTTCCCCGCCATTCCAACGGACCATCGACATAGCCTACCGAGTCATAGCTAGGGTCAGTTGGCAGAATGCGTCTCACAAAGTGTGTTTGCTGAGTCGCGATGGCATATGCCTGCCATGTACCCCAGCGAGACGTCTCAATCGAATAATCGAGTTGAATATCGACGGCGCGGACATGAGTATCTGAAACGTTGATTGCCGTTGTATCAATCAAGTCGATCGGCCCCGCCCAACCAGGAGGATCTGTCGCGAGATTTGGCGCTCTCCCAATTCTCCCGGCAAAGCTCGCTTCGTTGTCGATGACGTACTGCATGGTGGGAATCCAGAACTCGTTGGTCTTCCGGATATCGGTTACGTCGATAGAAAGGCGCAGGCCATCTAACCAGGTTGGCGTCAACACTGTGCCGAGGGAGAACGCTTCAGATTCTTCCGGCTCCAAATCGAGAGCGCCACCAGTCACGAAGTTAATTAGAGCAACGCCACCAAGCATCCCGTTGCCGCGTCGGGGATCGCGCAAGTTTCGAACCGTGCTCGGAGATCGCAGCCTGCCTGTGGGGCTCACCATGGACAATCCAGGCGGCTGAAAGCCCGTTCCGTAACTTGCTCTGAAGGCTACGCTGGTGTTGGGCTCATACCTTAGTCCAAGCGTGAAGTCCGTTGATCCCAATTCGCGTTCACCGATCTCCAGGCTTGGAAATGGACCGTCCGCTGATGGGATGCTCACGCCAGAGGTTCCCGCGGCCCTTATGGTGTAGTCATCGCGACGAACCGAACCGGTCAGCTCCAGTGCGCGAATGAAAGGCGTGTCGTTGGACGCGGACACGAAAGGCAGGGTTACCTCGACATAGTACGATTGCACGTCCCGCGACATCTCCGGTCGCCAGAGGCGCGAGGTAAACGTCGGAGCCGTTGTCGTGGATATAAAGTCGTCGACCGTTTCCGATCGCTGTTCAATCAAACTTGAGAGCTGTGCTGGACCACCGGGCAAACGAAAAAGAGGGCCAGAAAATCGGAGCGCAATGTTCTCCAGAGTCGTTTCGGTCGGACCGTACGCGCTAGAGATGAAGTCGGCGAGCGATAGGAAGTTGACAGAGCCATTTGTCTCGCGATCCGCGAATAGAACCTGCTCGAGTTGTGCGGCATTGGCCCCGTTGGGGGAGAATGCGCTTGTGGACCAGGAACTCGTTTCCGCGAGCGACCAGTTGTATTCAAGCCCGGCTCTCCAACCTGTGACGAGCGGAAATACAAGGCCAATTTGAGCGCGATCAGAACTGGACTGAGCATACGAACGGTCGAACGGACCTAGAGGTACATTGACGTACACGTCTTGTTGGAAGGGATTGGTTGCATCGTCGGCGGCGAGGTAGAGCTGCAGCTGCGAGGAGTCCGTCCGTTCATCTACGGAGTCGTCGCGATAAAGACTGACAAAAAGTTCAGTCGTGCGGCTGAACTGATGACTGAAGGAAAGAAGATGGGTCTCGATTGTTGAAGCTGCGAGAAGACTATCGCCCGCGCCAGTCAGATTGAGTTCTCCCGCCCGTGACACTAGCGGACTGATGCCATCCTGGGTTGGCCCCCTGTATCCCTCTGGAGTCGAGGTGAAGGAAGATCCTAAGGGCGAGCCACCGAACGAGGGATCGAGCACGAGTTCATCGCCGAAGGCGCTGAAAATATTTGGCCGATTGCTGAAAAAGGTTGGCGCCCAGAATGATGCAGGATTGTTATCCAAAAGGAGAGTTCGGCTCTGGGCGACGAACGAGCGGTCAAAATCCTGGAGCGCGTCCTGAGATGAACGCCTAGCGGCAAAGGTCAGACGTGTTGCCCCATCATTTAGGGACAATCCGCCAGCTGCAGACAGGGAATCGCGGCCGCCGCCGCCGTTCCCATCCACGCCGTAGCTGGCGTCGACAATGAGTCCAGAATACTCTCGCTTGAGAATGATGTTTATGACCCCACCCGTCGCGCCCCCGCCATAAATGCCAGCAGCTGTGCTAGGCAGAACTTCGATGCGTTCAATGGCTGATGGCGGAATTCCATTGATGTTTCCCTGGATCAGATCCAGTCCCGTTGCAGTGCCTGGTACGCGTCGTCCATCGATCAACACGAGCGTTTGATCAGTGCCCAGCCCTCGTAGGTTGAACTGTCCCGCCTGGCCCGCATTGGAGATTCCAGGCTGTTGAAGGAGTGTGGCTTGTTGCGCACTCATTGGAAGGCGATCGCGAAGAAAACTCTCGACGTTGTAGGCACCGCTGTTTTCAATCTCCTCTTGGTCGAAAATGACGTACGGCTGAGTGTCATCTTCGCTCCGCCGAATGTCGGCGTTCAGAGTGCGCCGACCGACGACGAGAATTTCGGCACTATCTTCGCCTCTATCGCTCGACGCCGCGCCTGCGTCGCCGAGGCGAGTAGGGGATGTTGGATCTTGCACCGCATAGCCGCCGGACGCGGTTTGTTCGAAGCGAAGCCCCGAGCCTGCGAGCAAAGATTCAAGCGCCTGGCGCTCCGTCATCTGCCCCACCAACGCGCCTGAGCGTTTCCCAGCCACCGCATCCGGTGTGAACAGCACATCGCGCCCGGTTTGGCGGCCGAACTCACGCAACGCATCATCGAGGTCTTGCGAGGGAATGTCGTACGTGCGGGTCGCTTCCTGCGCGTAAGCCGGCGGCGCGACAGCTGCACCCATGCTCAAACCGAAAGCGGCGGCGCTCATCAAGAGCGCTTGGCGAAGCCCGAAAGATTTCATGCCCATGTGGAAACACTCCCCCAGAGCATGGCCAGATTTGGTTCCAGATTTCGCATGCTCGGCCAGTAGACGTGCGAGCCGCGAGAACCCCCAATAAAAAATTCACATTCTGCGGATGGGAAGCAGACCCTATGGCTCGCGCGCATCACGAAGGCGGATGCTTCCATCGTCCTGGGTCGCGACTTCGACTGGCAAGAGCCTCGAAACGGCGTCCACGAAGGCATCGGGCGAGCCGGTCTGGAAGAGGCCTGATATGGGCATCCGGCCCAAGCTCGCGTCCTCCAGCACGATCTGGCGGGTGTTGTAGCGGTTGATCTCGGCGATTGCGTCGGCCAGCGGCTCGGCGTCGAGGTTCATCTGACCAAAGCGCCATGCCAGCACGCGCTGGGTATCGACCGCAGCGATCTCGATTTCTTCGGGCGCGATGATCGCCTGCTGGCCGGGCCTCAGCACTGCTTGGGCCGCGGCACGCGGCTCCGCGCTGATTTGCTCCGACCCGCCTTCGCGGAAAATGGCGACTGAGCCTTCCTCGAGCGTGACCTTCATGCGCGCGCCTTCACGGCGCACCTCGAAGCGCGTGCCCAACGCACGCACTTCTTCGTCGCCGACAAAAACACGGAATGGCCGATTGGCATCCGGCGCCACAATGAAGTGCGCCTGGCCGCGGTCGAGCCAAATGCGCCGCTCGGTCTCAGTCAACGAAACGCGCACCGTCGTCTCGGTATTCAAGGTGAGCGTGGATCCGTCGGCCAGCGCGACGCGGCGCTGTTCCCCAAAAGCCGTCGCATAAGCTTGGGGCGCAAACATGGTGCGCCACCCGATGAAGCCAGCGACGCCGGCGGCGGCGATGCCGCCGCCGGTCCAGAGCAACACGCTGCGCCGACTTGTGCTGCGCCCGTTCACTTTCGGCGATAGGTGCGCGACAAGCTTGCGCATGCCGGGTTCAGCGCGGAGCGCACCGATCTCGGCCCACGCCGAGGCCGCCTCTTCATAAGCAGCTCGGTGGCTCTGGTCGGCATCCAGCCACTCGACGAAGGAGAGCTCATCTTCGGATGTCACCTGATCGGAATGCATGCGCGCGAACCAAGCCGCGGCTTCATCCGTGAGGTCATCTGTTGGGGGCGACGCCGCCCCATCGGAGGAAGGGGTGCGGCTCATTGCGGATCACGCAGGCGTTTGACGAAATGCTTCATCGCGCGCGCCATATCGTCTTCCACTGTTCTAACCGAAACGCCGAGCCTCACAGCTATCTGGGTGTACATTAACCCTTCGATGCGAGAGAGGAGGAAGACGTCGCGGACACGTGGTTTGAGTTCCATAAGAGCAGCCTGAAACCGCTCGAATGTCTGTTTGCCCTCTAAGACGTGTTCGGGGCTCTCACCCACAAACCAAGACGCATAAATTCGTTCGACCATCCCCGCATGCGTGCGCCGGACCTTCTGCTTGCGCACGTAATCGCCCAACACCGAACCCGCGATCTGAAAGAGATAGGCTTCGGGATTCTCGATTTGAGGCCCGCCCTTCAACGCAAACAGACGCAAGAACGTATCGTGGGCGAGATCCTCGCAGATCGGCGGGCCAAAGCCGTGGCGCGTGAAATAGCGCATCAAGGGCTCGCGATAACGCGCGACCATGCCGGCGGTCTGAAGGTCGGCGGCGCCGCGGTCGGCAGGCGTCGTCATGGGGTCGCCTGACTTTTCTTTGTGGGTCCTATGGCCTCGCGCGTCTTCTGGAGCGAACGGTCTCCCGCGGTGCGCGGGCCATCGTGGCGCGAGGCAGATGGCAACGGCGCTCTCAAGACATGCGAGAACGCGATTACTTTGTGCTGCCTAATGGATGAAGCACCTGCGCCCGCGAACACTGCAAAACCCCGCGTAAGATGACAGTTTTACTTTGAGATCATGCACAAGATGCGTCAAGCGCGAAGCTCAACTGGGCGAACATGCTGAGTTTTCGACGCGCAGGCGCGCGTAACTCAGCGCGCAGCTAAGCCAATGCACAAACGCCAAGCCACGCTCGAATTCGATGAGAAGTGCAAAGCTGCCGCTGACGTCGAGGAGATCGAGCGGCTCTTCTTCGCGGCGATGGCCGATTGCGGCATTCGCTATGCGGCGCTCGCGAGCCATACCGATCCTCTAAGGCCGGTGCGTGGCGCGGTGATGATGTGCAACTATCCCGCCGATTACCAGCAATGGTTCTCCGCCAATGATTGCGCGAAGTATGATCCGGCATTCTGGCTGGCGCGCCGCGGACAGAGACCGTTTCACTGGTCGGATCTGCCGCGTCTCCTCGTGCTCACGCGTAAACAGATGCGCGTCCTCGACGAAGCGCGCGACTTCGGCATTGCCGATGGCATGACCATTCCGCTTTCTCTGCCCGGCGCCATGCCGGCCTCGTGTTCGCTTGTGCCTGGACCGGATGGCTTGGAGCCGATGCTGACGCCGGACCTCGCCTGGATGGCGGCATGCGCGCATTTCGAAGCGCGCCGGCGTTTACCGGATTGGAAAGCCAACGTGCGCCTCAGCCCGGCACAGCGCGAGGTGCTGTATTGGGTCGCGCAAGGCAAGAGCGATCGCGACATCGGCACAATCCTTGGACTCTCGCCGCGAACCGTAGGCAAACGCGTGGATGCGGTGCGCGCGCTCTTTGATGTGTCCGAGCGCGGCCAAGCTGTGCTGTTGGCGGTCACCTATGGCGAACTGCAGCCGGACATTCTCTTTTACCCGGACGAACGGCCGACGTGGAAGAAGGGCGACTCGCACTGACGAGATAAGAACTCGTGCAGGAGTCAATGGGAGTCCTCTCCCAATGCAGCGACGCCGCAAAGAGACAATGCTTGCCGATCCGCCGCAACGGAGCGCAAGCCATGATCAATATCATCACCGCCGACAATCGCCGCCTCTTTCATCACGCGCTGACCGAGATGCACCTGCAGCGCAAGCATCTCTTCATCGACCGGATGCGCTGGCAGATGGAAAGCGTCGGCGGGCTCGAGATCGACAGTTTCGACAGCGAGCAGGCGATCTATCTGGTCGAAACGGCCGCGCCGGTGAATAACGGGGCGCAAGCATCGAGCGCCGTGTTGCAGTCCGCACGCTTGCTGCGCACCGATCGGCCGCACCTTCTGGCGGATGTCTTCTCGCAGCTCTGCAGCGGCGCAGTCCCGCGCTCGTCCAGCATCTGGGAGGCGACCCGCTTCTGTCCGGCGCCTGAGACGCCGAAAGGGGACGCGCGCCGTCAGCTCCTCTTCCGCATGATTGGCGGCATCCTGGAGACCGGGCTCCTGTTCGGCATCGAGCAGGTGACGTTCGTAGCGAGCGCCGCGCTCAAACCGCTCGCTGTCCGCGCCGGCTGGGATGTCGAGCCGCTCGGACCCGAAGTGCGCATCGGCCGCGAACGGCTCACCGCTATGATCGCCCAGATCGATAGCGCTGGCCTTGCGCGCGTGCGGGCCAATCATGGCTTCGCGCAACCGCTGACGCGCTACGCCGACGCCGATCTGCGCCGCGCCGCTTAAACTCGTCCTTTCAAACTCTACGTCTCTTGGAGCCTCATCATGCAAGCTCTACCTCGTCTGCCAGCTTTGCCCGCCAAAACCCGGACGCGCGCGGAGCGCTCGATCGATTGGGAGATCGGCAAACAACTCGAAACGCTAGAGCGTGACGGTTACACAGTCATGCAAGACGCGGTCCCGTCCGAAGTCATCCGCGCGATTGCGGATGACTTGGAGCCTTGGTTGCAATCGACGCCCAAGTGCGAAGGCGATTTCTACGGCTGGGATACGACCCGCGTCGGCGGTCTCCTGACCAAAGCGCTAAGGACACGCGAGCTTGTGCTGCATCCGCAGATTCTCGCCATTGCTCAAACGCTGCTCGGTGCGCAATGCGACTGCATCCAGCTCAATCTCACGCAAGCCACGCGCGTCCATGGCGGTGAACGCGCTCAGGCGCCCCATTGCGACGAAGAGATGTGGCCGCTCGCCGAAAAGGGTGTGCCTTGGCTGATCAACGTGATGTGGCCGCTCAGTCCATTCACGAAAGAGAACGGCTCGACGCGCCTTTGGCCCGGCTCACACCGAACGGCCGTTGATCGCAATAGCGATCCAGCAAACGCGGTGCAGGAGGAAATATTGCCCGGCGCTGCACTCATCTTCATGGGCTCGCTCACGCACAGCGCCGGTGAGAACCGCACCGCAGAACCGCGCACGGGCATAATCGTCTCGTACTGCCTGGGGTGGCTGCGCCAATACGAAAATCAATATCTCGCTTATCCGCCAGACGTGGCCCGCACATTTTCGCCGGAGCTGCAACGCCTAATCGGATATCGGATGCATCGTCCCAATCTTGGCGGCCACGACGGCCAAGACCCGCTTGTGGCCCTTAGCGATGCCGGCGCCAGTCCGCGTCCGTTCGTGGACGCCCTGACGCCCGACATCGCGCGCCAACTCAGAGAACACTATGGCGGCTGACGGCCAAATCCGCGAACGAGTCTACCGCGGGCTCAAGCAAAAGCTGGTCGAGGGCGAATACGGTCTCGGCCAGCATCTTGATCTTGGAACGCTTAGCCGCACGCTCAAAGCTTCGCCAACGCCGGTGAAAGAAGCGTTGGTCCGACTAAGCGGTGAACGCTTGGTCATCGCCAAGGACAAAGGCTTTCAAGTCGCGCGCTGGAGCACGGCCCAGCTCGGTGCGCTCTACCTATGGAGAGAGAAGCTCATTTTGCTCGCGCTCGAAAGCGCGCAACCTACGGGGTTCTTCGAGGTCGAACGGCAATTGTCCTATGCGGTGCAGGTCCGGCAACTGTTTGGCGTCCTAGACGCTGGGGCAGGCGACGAAATCCGGTACGCCGCCACCAATGCCGATGACCGTCTTGGCTACGCGCGCTTGGTCGAACCCGATCTCTGGCCCGACGTATTCGACGAACTTGAACAGCTCTATGTGGCGCTTAGCTCCAACGAGAGCGCCGCTCGAATCGAAGCCGTGCGCGCCTACTTCTCCCGCCGTCTTGCTGCCGCGCGCGCGATCCGCGACCTTGCGATCCTGCGCTCGCATCCGAATGGCGATTGATCAGGCCGCCCAACCGGGCTGGAGCATCGCCAGAGCCGACGCCCGGCATGGTAATTCCGCAAATGCAATGATCGGCGGTTGTTCATCATGTCGTGCGGATTCGCCGCGTAGCAGTATGACGTGATCAAACGTCCGTTCCTGATGGATGATCGCGAGCGCGTCGATGTCCGCTTTGGGTGAACGCTTGGTGCTGCAGCGAACGAGGAGGCGCGCGCCGGCCGCCGTGAAAAAGAGCATGTCCATTACGCCGCCGCCTGCTCTAACTTTGGCAAGCAGCGTACAGCCGGCATCCTGCAACGTGGCGGCGGCCCGGGCTATTCTCGCATCCAGATTTTGCGCCAAACTCGCCTCTAAATCTCGGGGTCGGGCAGCCTAGTTATTGTGCTACGCCCGCAGGTCCAGGTCATCAGGGTTGCAGCGGTTCATTTTAGAATGATCCCTCTTCGGGATCAATTCCAAACCTGCTTAGCCAAGTCGTCCACCGCATGCAGAGGCGGAGTGGACCCCTTTGGCGACAACGCTACGAGATCCCAGATACCGAGCGATCGTCGCCAAGCTGATCGCGGCGCGGAAGGCCGATGGCCTCAACCAGCGTGAGGTCGCTGAACGTCTTGGCAAGACTCAGAGCTATGTCGCGAAGGTCGAGCTGCACGAGCGGCGTCTCGATGTCATCCAACTCGTCGAGTGGCTGCGAGCGCTTGATATCGACGAGCGCAAGTTTCTCACAGAGATGCTGAAAGACATCCCGGCTATAAAGAAGCGCCGCTAGCTCGCGCGTTTGGCGAAGTCCCGCCGGTCAGATCAGAAATTCTGAAATTTGCAATGGGCGAGTTCGCCCATCGAAGTCCTGCGTCTGATTCGCTTTCCTCGCGCCCATGACTGTCATCGCGCTGATGCCAGCCCAACAGGTGAGGGATGTCATGCAGTCGAGGGGAGGGACCGCCACCGCAGCGACGTTCGTCGTTGTCTCCCTCGTTCTCTCCGGTGTCTGCGCCACCCAGTTCATTGCGCACGCCTTCGCCTATCAGCCCGCACTCGGCGGACATCTGACACTCGGCTCGTTCAAGGTCTACGCGCCGTGGTCAATCTTCCCGTGGTCGGCCCGCTGGGCCGACGCCTACCCCCGCGCCTTTGCCGCCGCTCATCTCATCCTCGTCGTGGGCGGCGGCGTTTCTCTCTGCATTGTTGGCGCGATGGCGCGACGCCGGGGCAAGCTGCCGAGCTTCGGCAAGGATGCGTGGGCGAAATTCGCTGACGTCGAAGCAGCCGGACTCTTCGCGGCCAGCGGAACGGTGCTTGGCAAGTTTGACGGTGAACTCTTGGCGTTCGATGGGCCGGAACATCAAGTGCTGATCGGGGCCTCACGCTCGGGCAAGGGCCGCGGCCATGTCGTGCCAACGCTACTCACCTGGACCGGTTCGGCGCTCGTCCTGGATGTGAAAGGCGAACTCGATCACGGCGATCCGCGCCACGGCTTTCCCGGCACCTCCGGCTTTCGCGCCGAATTCGGTCGTGTGCTCCGCCTCGCGCCGACCGATCCCACCTCTCATTGCTTCAACCCGCTGATGGAAGTGCGCATCGGCGCGAACGAGATCCGAGACATCCAGAACATCGTCGAGGCGCTGGTGCATCCCCACGGCGAGACGCGCGGCGCCGAGCTCTTCTGGAACAACAAAGGCAAGGACATCATCACCGGCGTCGTCATCCATGTGCTCTACACAGAGCCGCCGGAACGCAAGACGCTCGCTGTCGTCCGAGAAAAGCTCCGCGATCTCGACCGCACGGCGGAAGAGATGCGCACGACGCTGCATCGGCTCAATCCTAAGACCAGCCAGCCCGAAATGCATCCCGAAGTTCTGCACGCGGCGGAATCCTATCTGAGCAGCGAAGAACGTCTCCGCTCAGGGGTCAAAGCCACCGCTGAATCTTTCTTCGGCATGTTCGCCGACCCGATCGTGGCCGAGCGCACGTCGCGTTCGGATTTTCGCATCGGCGACCTCATGTGCGGCGAACAACCCGTCACGCTCTATCTGCAGCCGCCGCCGTCGGATGCGCCGCGCCTCATGCCGTTCATGCGGCTCTTCATCAACATCGCCGCACGCGCGCTGATGGAGGATCAGACCCGCGACTCCCGAGGGCGCATCAAGAACCACCGCCTGATGATGGTGCTCGACGAATTTCCTCAGCTCGGCCGGCTCGATTTCTTCGAGAAGATGATGGGCGCGATGGCGGGGTATGGGATCAAAATCTATCTCGTCTGCCAATCGCTCAATCACATCATCAAGGCCTATGGGCGTGATAATGTCATCCTCGACAACGCCCACATCGTCACGGCGTTCTCGGCCTCGGATCCAGAAACGGCAAAACGCATTTCCGACATGGCGGGCGAAGTGTGGGAAGTGCGCCCGCACGAAAGCGAACAGCGCCCGCGTCCCATATTCTCGGCATCCGCAAAGGCTCGATCACCTATCGGGAAGAACGCCGGCCGCTGATGCTGCCTGCAGATGTTCGCGCCTTGCCGCGCGACGAACAGCTCATCTTCGTCGCCGGCGCCAAGCCGATCCGCGCCAAGAAGGTCCGCTTCGACCAGGAGCCCATCTTCGCCCAACGCCTCCGCCCGCCGGCGCCACGCGCGGAGATTATTCCACCGCAGCACGATTGGCTGGGTGTGCGCGCGCTCGGCCGTCTCGCGCCCGATCCCAAACCTCGCGCCACTGCGAGACCGGAGCGCCGCGCCGCCCTTCGTCCTCCGCCGCCAATGCCGGCGCCAAGCGCACAGCCCGACCTGTTCGGCGCGCAACACCAATCACACGCTGCAATATCCGAGGCACCCAAGCCGCAGAAGATTTCCGAGATCGCGCTCGCGGGATTGCGGTCCGCCGCATCAACGCCGGCGGTGGCGCCAGCGCCGCCTGCAACGCCCGACGTTCAACCCCCGCCCAAGCGGCGCGCGACGGGAGTGTAGGCCCCATGTCGCGCGCGCCGATGAAAACTTATCTCGACGCCAACCTGGCCCAAGCGGTCACACGACTGGCCGCGTCGCAGAACCGTTCCGAGTCAGCCGTGATCGCCGACGCCGTGCGCGCACGTTTCTCAACCGCCTCGGACGCAGCGATGCAAGCGGGCGCCGAGACCCAGAAGCGTCAGCTCAATCGGGTCGAGGCCAGACTTGATAAGCTCATCTGGGAGATGGCGCAGACCAAGCAGGCGCTGCTCCTCTTCGTCCGTGTTTGGCTTGAGCACAACCCGCCGCTCGATCCCAGCATTGAAGAGAGCGCGGCCGCTAGCGCCGACGCGCGCTTCGAGCGCTTCCTCGACCTCCTAACAGAACGTGTCACCAGCGCGGACGCGGGCGACGATCTCTTGGAACGTCTGGGCGCCGAGCACGCCATCAACGGCCATGATGCTGCAGGCGAGGGCGCCGCATCATGACCGGCACGCACGCTCTCGTCCAAGAACGGCGCCGCTCGTCTTTGGCCCGCGCACTCGGTCCCGCGATCGCTGAGGCGTTGGCCGCACCCGACGTGGTCGAAGCCATGGTCAATGCCGATGGGCGACTCTGGCTCGATCGCGTCGGCGCGGGGCTTCAGCAAACCGTGCACACGCTCTCGGCATCCGATCGTGAGACCGCGATCCGCATCCTGGCTCATGAGGCAGGTGAGATCGTTGGCGAGGAGCGTCCTGCATTGGCGGCAATCCTGCCCCAATCGGCCGCGCGTGTGCAGGCGCTGCTGCCGCCTCTGGTCAGCGCGCCTATCCTGGCCATCCGCAAACGCCCAGCCTGCATCTACCGTCTTGACGATTACGTCGCCGACGGCATCGCCAGTGAGGCGCAAGCCAAAGCGCTCGTCGAGGCGGTTAGGCGGCGCGACAATATCGTCGTCGCCGGCGGCACTGGCTCCGGCAAGACGACCTTGCTCAACGCTCTGTTGGCCGAAGCTTCCTTCCATGAAGCGCGTGTGATCATCCTGGAAGACACCGCCGAACTCCAATGTGCTGCACCCAATTGCGTGCAGCTCCTGACCAAGCGCACCAGTCCGCCGGTTTCGATGCGCGATCTTGTGCAGATGACGCTGCGGCTTCGGCCCGATCGTATCGTCGTCGGTGAAGTTCGCGACGGGGCAGCGGCGCTTGAAGTGTTGAAAGCCTGGAACACCGGCCATCCGGGCGGACTGCTCACGCTGCACGCCAATTCCGCTCACGATGCGCTGGCGCGGCTTGAAGATCTGACGCTCGAACAATCGGCGCACGCGCCGCGGCGCTTGATCGCAAGCGCCGTCGACATCGTCGTCTTCATCACCCGCACCGAAACCGCACGCGCCATCACCGAGATCGTCCGCGTCAACGGCTTCAAGGGCGAAAGCTACGAGATCCAATCCATCAAGGGGATGACGCCATGAGGAGACAACAAATAGCACGCCGCTTTCCGCGCCTCTTGCGCGGTGCCGCCGCACTTGCGCTGCTGCTGATCATCGCCGGGCCGGCGCACGCATCCGGCTCCGGCATGCCCTGGGAAGGTCCGCTCGAACAGATCGTTGAATCGATTACGGGTCCGGTCGCGCGCGCGGCCGGCGTCATCGCCGTCGTCATGGTGGGCATCACGCTCGCATTCTCCGGTGACGGCACCGCGGTCAGGAAGCTCGCTTATGTTGGCGCAGGGCTATGTCTTGCCTTCTGGGCGGCCACCGGCATCGTCTCGCTGTTCGGCTTCGCCGGCGGCGCGCTGATCTGAGGCGGCCGATATGCTCGAAACGCCCGACGGTTACGTTCTGCCGCTTCACACCAGCTTGACGCGTCCCATTCTGCTGGGCGGCGTGCCGCGCGGCTACGCCATTTTGAACGGCACCATCTGCGGCGCGATCGGCATTGGCCTGCAGCAAGCCGTCTTAGCGCTGCCGCTCTGGATCGTGCTGCAAGCCGCTGCTGCGTGGGCGGCCGCACGCGATCCTTGGTTTCTCGACATCTGGCGCCGGCACATGGGGCTGCCGGTCTTCTTCGCATCGTGAGCGGGACCGATCATGCTTGATCTCCGACCCTATAAACACACCAGCGCAAAGCTCTCAGACTATCTCCCGTGGGCGGCGCTCGTTGGTCCGGGCATCATCCTCAACAAGGACGGCGCCTTCCAGCGCACGTTCTCGTTTCGCGGTCCCGATCTCGATTCCTCGACGCCAGCCGAATTGCTGGGCGCATCCGCGCGGCTCAACAATGCGCTCCGGCGTTTGGGCTCGGGCTGGTGCATTCATGTGGAGGGTCGGCGCTCGCCAGCGCCTGGCTATCCGGACGCGCATTGGCCTGACGCGCTCTCGTGGCTGATCGACGAAGAACGCCGCAGCGTCTTCCAATCCGCCGGCGCGCGCTTCGAGAGTCGCTATTTCCTCACGCTGACCTGGCTTGCGCCCGCCGAGAGCCAGACCAGGTTCGAAGATTTCCTGTTCGAAGGTGACGCGGATGCCGGGTCCGACACGGCGAAGGATTATCGCCAGCATCTGAAGCGCTTCATCCAAGAGAGCGATCAGATCCTCGCGCTCATGGAGACGCTCTGTCCCGAAGCGCGATGGCTCGATGACGAAGAGACGCTCACCTATCTGCATGATTGCGTCTCGGACCGGCCCCACCGCGTCGCCGTTCCCGATACGCCCTTTCATCTCGATGCGCTCGTAACAGACGCACCCTTGGTCGGCGGTCTCGCGCCGCGGCTCGGGACCAAATGCCTGCGGATTATCTCTGTGCGCAGCTTCGTCACCGAAACCGAACCAGGGCTCTTGGACCAGCTTAATCGTCTGGCGATCTCCTATCGCTGGATCACGCGTTATCTGCCGCTCGACCGCGAAGCAGCACGCAAGGAATTGGAGAAGATCAGGAAGCGCTGGTTCTCCAAGCGCAAGGGGATGATGACGCTGCTGCGCGAAGCCTTCTTCAAGGAGGAGGCGGTGCTCGTCGATAACGACGCCTCCAACCAGGCTGAGGACGCCGACCTCGCGCTGCAGGAATTGGGCGCCGACGCGGTCGCCGCCGGCTACGCCACGCTCACCATTGTCGTCGCCGAAGCCAGCGAGCACGAAGCCGATGACGTCGTGCGCCAGATTCAGCAGGTCACGGACGGCCTGGGTTTCGTCACGCAGCTCGAGAGCCTCAACGCCGTAGACGCCTGGCTGGGCGGCTTGCCCGGGCAAGCCTACGCGGATGCGCGCCGTCCGATTCTGATGACGCCGAACCTGGCGCACTTGCTCCCGCTCTCAGCTGTGTGGGCGGGATCGCAGCGCAACGCGCATCTTGATGGCGCGCCGCTCATGCTGACGGCGACCGATGGCGCGACGCCGTTTCGTCTCAACCTCCACGTGGGCGACGTCGGACACACTTTGATCGTCGGGCCGACGGGCGCGGGCAAGTCGGTGCTGCTCGCAACGCTTTCGGCGCAATGGCTGCGCTATTCCGATGCGCAAATCTATCTCTTCGACAAGGGCAAATCAGCGCGCGCGACCGTGCTGGGCCTTGGCGGCGATTTCTTCGATCTCGGCGAAGAGGGAGCGCTTGGGCTGCAGCCGCTGGAGCGCATCGACGACGATGACGAGCGCGCCTGGGCGCTCGATTGGCTCTCAGGCCTCATGCTCAGCGCCAATGTCGTTGTGACGCCCGAGCTCCGCGGCGAACTCTGGCGCACGTTGGAGATTCTCGCTGAGCGGCCCATCGAAGATCGCACGCTCACTATCTTCACAGCACTCGTTCAAGACAGCGCCGCGCGCGCGGCCTTGGCGCCGTTCACGCAAGCGGGCCCGCACGGGCGCCTAGTCGATCATGATCACAGCTCGCTCGGCTATGGCCGCGTGCAAGCCTTCGAGATGGACGATCTGATGCGCCGTCCGGCCGCCGTGAGCGCCGTGCTGGGCGCGCTCTTCCGCGTGCTGGAGCGCCGTTTCGATGGCAAGCCCAGTTTGCTCATGCTGGATGAAGCGTGGCTCTTCCTGAAGGACGCAGGTTTTGCGGCACAGATTCAGGATTGGCTGAAGACGCTGCGCAAACGCAATGTCGCCGTAGTGTTCGCGAGCCAGGAACTGGCCGACGTCGAAGCAAGCCCCATCGCCTCGACCATCATCGAAGCGTGTCTCACGCGCATCTTCTTGCCCAATGACCGTGCGCGCGAACCCAGATCGCGCGCCTTCTACGAAGCGCTGGGCCTCAACGCGCGCCAGATCGATCTCATCGCCAGTGCAACGCCGAAGCGGGATTATTATCTCGTCTCCCGCGACGGCGCGCGGGTGTTCGAACTGGGTCTTGGACCGGCCGCGCTCGCTTTCGTCGCCGCATCCCGGCCAGAAGATCACAGCCTCATTGATCATGTGCTGCGCGAGGCGGAGGGGGGCGATTTCGCCGCCGCCTGGCTCGACGTGCGTGGTCTGCGCGACGCCGCCGACGCCATTCGCCGTTTCAACGCCAACCCGCCCGCGGATGCGGGCCTGCTCGCCGCCGAATAGGAGAGGCTCCCCATGACGACGACCCAATCGCGCTTCCTCAGACTGGCGCTCACCACAGCGCTTGCGCTTAGTCTCGTGCTGGCGCCAGCGACGCCGGCGCGCGCTCAGATGGCTGTCATCGATCCCGCCAATCTGGCGCAATCGATCATGCAGGTGACGCACATGATCGAGCAGGTGCGCAACCAGGTGCAGCAGATTGAGCAGGCCACCGCCATGTTGCGGCAGAATCCGCTGCAGCTCTCGCCGGAGCTTTCGGAATCGCTTTCTGAAACTCGAGCTCTGTTCGAATCCGTGCAGGGGATTGCGTTCGAGGCCAACCAGCTTGGCCAAGACTTGCGGACGCTCTATCCCGAGACCTGGGAGGATTTCGAGCTCGAAGACGTATTGGGTCAATCCAACCAATGGATGCGCGAAAGCCGCGCCAGTCTCGAACGGGCCATGGAGGCCGAAGCGCGCGCCGCGGCATCGATCGAACGCGCCCGCGGCCGCATCGACCGGGCCATGCAATCGTCAAGTTCGGCCGAAGGGCAAACCGGCGCCATCCAGGCATCCAATCAATTGCTCGGCGTGACTGCAGGCCAGCTTGCGGAGATTCACGCGCTCCTGATCGCGCAGGGGCGGGCGCTGGAGATCGAGCGCATGGAGCGCTTGGCCGCGCAGGAGCGCGGACGTGAAATCCAGCGTCGCGCTTTCCCGCCTGAGGCCAATCGGCAAACCACGCCGGCGCGATCGGCGTTCGAGAACTGAGATGGACCCGACGCAGGTCAATTCCTTTCTCGACCAGTTCCTGGCGGTCGCCGATTCCGGCTTCGGCCTGATCCAAGGCGATGTGCGCTACGTCTTGAACGCACTCATTGTCATCTCGGTGACGCTCGCCGGCGTGCAATGGGCGCTGGGCGGCGAAGCGCCGATGGCGCCGTTCTTCCGCAAGGTTCTTTTCATCGGCCTCTTTGCGTTTCTGATCAACAATTGGGCGAGTCTCTCCAGCATCATCGTACGCTCGGGCGCCCAGCTTGGTCTCAACGCCGGCGGCGGGTCGATGACCATGGCCGAGCTGCACAATCCCGGTCGCGTCGGCCAGATCGGCATCGAGATGTTCGGCCGCACCGTGGCGTTGGCCGAAGGCATGAACTTCTTCACCGATACGCTGACGATGTCGCTCATTTTCATCGCGGCATTGTTCGTGGCGCTGGGCTTCTTCGTCTTGGCGCTGCAGCTCTTCGTTTCGCTGATCGCTTTCAAACTGGGCGCGCTCGCGGCCTTTGTTGCATTGCCATGGGGCGTCTTCAACGGCACCGCTTGGGTTGCGGAGCGCCCGCTCGGCTGGGTGGCGGGCTGCGCCATTCGTCTTTTCGTTTTGGCCCTGATCGCCTCGGTGTCGATCACCTTCGTTGAGACGCTGCCGCCGCAATTTGTGCTCGATGACGGCGGCGGCCTGCAGGTGCTCTTCTTCGGCATGACCGTGCTGGCGCTTGCTTGGTTTGCGCCGATGCTGGCAAGCGAAGTGGTGCAGGGCCAGCCGCATCTTTCGGGCGCGGACACGGTGCGCACGGCCGTGGGCGCCGGCTTCACCACGATCGGCGCCGGGCTCATCGCCTATCAGGGCGGCCGCTTCGCCCTCAATTCCGTCAAAGGCTTCGTGACCGGGGCTGCGCGCTTTGCCGCCGGCTCACGCCCGCGCGGCGGTGGCAGCGGAGGCGGGAGCGGCGGCGCACGTCCCGCCATCAATTATGCGGCGATGAAGCCGCCCAAACCTTCGAGCGGAGCACGGTCATGAACATCCCTTTTCGCGGGCCGGCGCCCTCGTTCGCACCGCCGGAAGCGGACACGCCCTACAGACGCGCCCAGCAGCAATGGGACGCCCGCATGGGCTCGGCTGTGTTGTCCGGCCGCGCTTGGCGCAACATCGCTTTCGGCGCGCTCGGGCTCCTGGGCGTCAGCGTCGTCGGCAATATCGTCATCGCGCTGCAGCAGCGCACGTTCGTGCATGTGGTCGAAGTGAGCCCAGAGGGCCAGGTGCTCAACGTGCGCGCCGCCGATGGCCGCTGGTCGCCGAACGAAGCGCAGACGGCTTATCACCTGGGTCAATTCATCCGTCTGGTTCGCTCGCTGCCGACCGATGGCGTCGTGCTCAGAGACAATTGGATGCAAGCCTATCGCTTCCTGACACCGCAGGCGGCCGCGCAACTCTCCGAGATCGCCAGACAAGACGATCCCTTCCTCAGCCTGGGCCGCGTCGGGCGCACAATTCACATCCGCTCGATCATCGCCCGCTCCAACAATGCGTGGGAAGTGACCTGGGTCGAGCGCGCCACCAATGCGACCGGCACGACTGATCCGGAAATCTATTCCGGTGTCTTCACCGTAACGACGCGGCCGCCGCGCAACGCCGACGAGATCGCCAACAACCCTCTGGGCTTGCTCATCTCCGACTTTTCCTGGAGCCGCCAAAGATGAAAGCGCTTCGATCACTTCTCGGCGCGGCGGCGATCACGCTCGCCGCGTTTCCAGCGCACGCCGATGGCCAAACCCGGCGTCCGCGGGCCGAGACGCCGCTCGATATGCTTGCCGCCGCGAACGACGCCTCGCGTCAGCGGCCAAGCCGTGAAGGATTCGCGCAAGCGCGCCATACTTATGCGTATGAGCCTGGCGCGATCTATGAACTCTACACCAATCCTAATTACGTCTCGACCGTGCTGCTCGAACCCGGCGAGACGCTGAGCACGATCGCCGCCGGCGACACGTCGCGCTGGCTGGTGACGCAAGCGGAGTCCGAAGCCGATAGCGATGCGCGTACGATCGTCCTGGTGAAACCGCAGGCCGCAGGGTTGCGCACCAATGTGGTGCTGATCACCGACCGACGCACCTATTTGATCGAAGCGATCTCGCAGGCGGGATCGGCCTATTCAGCGCAGGTGGCCTGGTCCTATCCGCAAGCAAGCGACCATGACCGCGTCGCAACGCCGGCGGACGGGCTCAATTTCAATTATCGTGTCCGCACCACGCGCGGACGCATGCCGGTCTGGGCGCCGGTGCGCGTGTTCGATGACGGGCGCAGGACGTGGATCGAGTTTTCGCCCGACGTCGCCGCCGCCGATCTCCCGCCGCTCTTCGTCGTTACCGGCGAGGGCGCCGAACTCGTCAATTACCGTGTCATCGCGACTGCACATGGCCAGCGCTACATGGTCGACCGCATCTTCGATGTCGGCGAACTCCGCCTTGGCACGCGCGCCCCGATCATCGTCCGCATCGAGCGCAACCCAAGTCCGCCGCAGCCGCGCCGTCGGAGTGTGCGGCGATGAGCATGCCTGAGGCCACCGAACAACCGTCACTGGCGATCCGCACCAAACCGCCATCGCCGAAGCGGCTTTCGCGCAAAGTGCTGTTGTCCGGATCGCTGATCGCCGGCGCGATCCTGGCCATTGCATTGGTCAATGGCCTTTCGCCAACCGAACGCCGCATCGTCGACAATGAGAACACGGTCCAAGCCGCCGCGGGGCCGCCGGAATCGATCGCGCAAGCCTCGTCCGGCTACGATGCGCAATCGCTGCCGTTTGCGCGCGATGAACTCGATGTCGGCGACGATGAATTGGAGCTGCGGCCGCCGCAAGACCCGATGTGGAGCGCGGCAGGCGGCGCGGACACGCCCGCGCAAACGAGCGGCGGGGCCACGCGGCCGCCGCCTGATCCGCAGGCGATCGCCCACGCGGCGCCGATTGTGTTCGACGCCAACGCCGCAGCCACCGGCGCTGCGGCGCGCGACGCCAGTAGCGGGTTTCTCGCCTCGCGTTTGACGCCGCCCAGTTCGCGCTATGCCCTGCAGGCTGGTCACGTCATTCCAGCCGCACTCGTGACGGGATTGAATTCGGATTTGCCCGGGCAGGTGATCGCGCAAGTGACGGCGCCGGTGTTCGATTCCGTTACCGGCCAGCACCTGCTCATTCCTCAGGGCGCGCGCCTGATTGGCCGTTATGAGAACGCAGTGAGGTATGGCGATCGGCGGCTCTATCTGGTGTGGACGAGGCTCATTCTGCCGAACGGTTGGAGTCTGAACCTCGAAGAGATGGCTGCGACCGATCCGTCTGGCGCTTCGGGGCTTACCGATCGCACGGATCATCATTTCGACCGTCTCGCCGCCGCGATCGGCCTGTCGGCGATTATCTCAGTGATCGCCAATGAGAGCGAGGACGACGATGACGCTTCACTCGCGCGCAGCGTCGGCGACGCGGCCGCGCAGCAGGCCGCGGAGAGCGGCGGGCGGATCGTCGATCGTGAACTCACGGTGCGGCCATCCCTGACAGTCCGGCCTGGCGCCGCCGTCAGGCTGATTGTGACCCGCGATATTGCCCTGAGACGTTACCGGTGAAGCTCAAGGACTATCTTCCCTTGAAGGCTGTCGTCGAAGATTTGGGCGTCAGCCGCTGGACGCTGTGGCGCGCAGCGGCGAGCGACATTCCGGCTTTTCCAAAGCCCACCCGTGTCGGGCGCCAAATCTATTGGAAGAAGTCAGAGATGGACGCGCTGGAGACCGCGCTTATGCAATTCAAGGGACGCTGCGTCTTCGATCGACAGCGCCATCATCAGCGCGTTACTGAGAAATTGGTCAGCGCCAAGCGGCGCGCGGCGCCAAAGCAGAAGCAGAAGCCGCCAGAGCCGCCATTGCCGGGCCAGCGCGATCTATTTTCGTGATTGGGCGGCAACGTCAGTGACCGAGCCCCAATAACATCCTAGGCTCTCTGAGATGTGCATCGTTTGCGGCGGCAGAATAGAAGACGGCCGGGCCACGCCCTCCGACGGCGTTGCCTTCGATTGCCCCAAGCATGGCGCCTACGCTATCGCCCGAACCGCGCTGCCGCGGTGGATGCAGATGGATGCACGCAATCAGGAAGCCGCGCTTGAGCGCGCCAAAGTGTTTGCACCTAGCCGCAATGGCGAAGTCATCATAACCTCCCTCGACCTATAGCGAAGGCCGTTCCTACAATGCTCCTCGTTGCGGATCGGTCGCCGTCGCGACCGCCACGGCGGCACTTGTTGTGTAACGGAAATCGCGCAAGTGCGGCATCAAATCTCGCCGCGCGGCGGTGGAAGTTTACAACCGCGCCCGACCTTAGCCCTGCGTTCGACCCCGCCTGGAAGGCGAGGGGCGACATTGTGAAAAACGGCGCCCCGCGCCCCGACAGGCTCCGCCCGGCCATCGCGCGCAAGCGCGGGTCAAGCGCGCAGAGCGAAGCGTCGCTTGACGCGCGCGAGCACGATGGCAACACGCAATTTCGCGAAGTTATGCCGCGGGGGCATTCCGAAGGGAGCTTTTCAAAGCTAGAAAGCGCAAGAAAGACACAAGCGCAAATGACCAACGGACCAAACTACGAGAAACGGCGGATTCTCGCGCCACCTCACACTGCTGCGAGTTTCAGCCGCGGTGAGTTTGTTTACGATCCCAATGCCGACTGGACCGACCTGCGCGTTGGAATGGTCGTTGAGCGCGGCGGGCTCTGGTCGGTTACCTACCCTCCCGAAATGGTCGGGAATGAGTGGAAGACAGAATTGCTGTCAGACCATACGCGGCTGATCGGGCGGCACACTCTCATCGACTATACCGACATCGCGCCGCCCCGCGGCCCGCCGGCTGAGCCAGCGCCGTGGCATGCGATCGCTGCAGCGGTCGGGGCGCTCCTGCGGGTCGCCGACCGCTATCGAATGAGGCTGCCAGCGGTCATTGCCGAACTAAAAGCATCCCCGGACGTGGACGCGGACTTGGTGGAAGACACCCTGCGCATGATGGTGTCCATGGGAAGCGCTTCCATCAGCGTCGACCCAGGCGGCACATGGTTGGGCGTCTCCCAGATCGTGCGCGAGGCATTTCGGAGGAAATACTACCTCGCGACGTTTTCCAATGAGCTGCTCGCCAAGAGCGCGCGCATTGACCATCTTATCGGTCACACGGGAACGGTCGGGTCGTATCGCGAAGAGCTTCTGCGCAACACGCTGCGACAGCTGATGCCGACGCGCTACGCCGTCGACACCGGCTTCATCGAGAACAGTCCCCGCCAGCTCGACGTATTGGTGTGGGACACGGCGGAATATGGGCCATTGTTTCGCGAGCATGGAATTGTCGTGGTGCCCGCCCGCTCGGTGCGCGCAATCATAGAAGTGAAGACGACGCTCGACACCAACGCTTTGGATGACGCGTTGGAGATATTGCACGACGTGTTTCGCGTCGACCCCCCTGCAACACCAGTGTTCAAAGGTATATTCGCTTATCTTTCCGGTTACACCTCCGATGATGCAGTTGCAGCGCGGATCAAGTCATTCCATGCCGGCGCCGCGGATTCGGCTGGCTTGATCCCGAGAGGCCAAGACTATCTGTTTCAGGGCGTCACTGCGGTGTGCGTGCCACACCAGCACTTCGTTTATCAAACGTATGCCATGTCCGAGAACGAAGAGAGTTTTCCCTTTCCCGTGCTCCAAAGTCTCGAGCCGGACTGGCCGGGTGATCTCAGAACCGCTGCTTTCTTTGCCCAGATACTTACGTTCCTCGATGTCGATCCCACCGCCAAGCGCACGCTATTGCAAACCTTCATGCCAGCGATATGCGAATGCTCCTCGCGTCAATTGGGAGCGGTTCACGGCGAGCAATGGAGGCCGACTCGCAGCCTAAGTTCGATCTCGGCGCTGGAAGCCTCCGGCGCACGCGCTTACGTCGAGAGGGCATTCGGTTTTTTTGCAGGCGCTTTTCCGGCCAGCGAGATTCTTCAAAGCATCAAAGTGGCATCGAGTCCTCATAGGGATGCAGAGTGAGCTGCCTAAGTGCGGCGATTGTCGATACGCAAGTATCCGCCCGTGCTTGGATTCACTGAAACGAAGGCGAGGTACGTGGCCTTGCCCTCCGCGATTGTGGGCTGAAGGAGATCGCGCGCAGGCGCGAGGGCAATGATGTCGTCGTTTTGATCGAGAGCGGCCCAACACAGCAGCGAACCCGGGTTTGACGCGTCGAGCGACCGGAATGTGCCTTCGGCGGCGTTCCAACCGGCAAAACACGTTGCGGCGCCGATGCCTGCGCCGGCGACACCCGTGCTGACGAGACCGATGACATGGCCATCGTCGTTGAACACCGGTCCGCCGCTCATGCCGCCTGGCCAATCGGCCTCAACCCGAAACAGCGGCCAAGGTCGGCCGCTGTCCGGATTTGGCGGTTGCACATCCACAATTTCTGCCTCGGAGCCGTAGAGGTGCTGGCTGAGCGGGCGCGCGTCGCCCTTGGCTCTTTCATCGACGTCGAGATCGGCAAACCCCAACGCCTGCACCCGCTTTCCGGGTGCGGGTCGCCATCTCCGCATGTCCATCGGCAGGAATGGAGTGGAGCCTGGTCGTAATGCCGAGCGCTTGACATCCAGCCAAGCGAGTTCGGTGAGGTTGCGAAGTCGCTTCGCGCCAATCGGAGGCGTTTCGACGCCGCACACCGCGGACATGGCGGTGAATGCTCGCCAGCAATTTGGTGGAAGGGACGCCAACCCATATCCGAACTCTTCGATTTCGAGCGCGGCGAGGCGAATGTCATCGCGAAGAACCGGTTGATCGCCCTGGAGCGTCAAGAGGTCTTCGATGACATGGAACGCCGTGGCGCAGCTGCCCCACGGATCGATGCGAAACGCCGTTCCGTGGCCCAGGGGTCGATCATCGGTGCGCGCGGGGTCGAAGGAGAAGAGCGGCAGCACCATCGAGCGCAGGCGCGGATCCTGCACGACAAATAGTGGGCGATCATCTCCGCGCTCTCGCGTGGCGGGAAACGGCATATTGAGCTGCGCTCCTTATGAGCGTGATTCTAACGAACTCTCATCGACGCTGCCAATGAGACGACTCGTCACCACGACTTGGCGCTAGTGTGAAGTCACCTGTAGCCGTAAGGACCTCGCCCCTGCGCCGTTACAACAAAACGCCTGAAGCATCGCTCCGGGGCGTTAGAGGCGGAAAGGAGATCCTTTTCTCTTAGGTGTTCGCCAGAATACTGACGCCGGTGGCGACAGCCACGAGCAACAAATTACCGGCGCTCGGTGCGGACATATTGATGCCGGCGCGAGCCGCCGGGTGGGGCGGCAAATGTCTCACTGTCAACTCGCCCAAATTTTATTCAGGATCTGAGCGGCAAGATGAACCTTGTTCTCCGGCAGGAAACGTCCGTAGTGCTTGGCGACGATCTCCGGCGTGTCCTGAATGGCGTAGCTTGCCTGCTCAAACGAACCGGTCTGCTTCAGTATGTGCGTCGCCAACACGTCACGCACATTGTGAGGGCCATGAGGCAAGAGCCCAACAATGGCGCCGCGTTTCGTCCAAGGGTTGTAGATGCCGTAGCGCTGCGTGATCCAACGCCACGCCTCGTAGAAAGTCGTCTCATCGTAAGCGGCGTGCTTGCTCGATTGCTTGGCGCTCTTGACGAAGAAGGTCTCCGGATCGGCAGCCCCGGAAAGCAGGAGCCCCCGTCCTCCGTCGAGATATCGATTGATATGGCCGTACAGCCCGCAAAGGTCGGGCAGCAGCAAGCGAAACGGCTTCCCCGAAAAGAAAGACGAGTCGGCATTTTTGAACGCAATTGCTGGGATGAACACCTCCCACGCACTGTCGCGGTCAGACCAGCGCATCTCACCGCGCTTCAAGTCTTCCAACCGCCGTTCGCTGGACGCCGTCATGCCGCGTGGCTTCACAAGCAGCTGACGCAGATTCTTCTGGCGGACGCCGAGATGAAGTCCGAGGCGCACCATAAGCAGCGCTCGCAGCGCCTCCGCGGCGCATTTCGGATAGTATCGCCCATCCGGCATCAGCCGCACGATCTCGTCCGCAATCTTTCGATATTCAGCCAGCGGACTATCAGCTTCTAGGACAGGTAGGATCGGCTCGAAGGGATCGCGATGCACGCGAAGCACCCGCTCGATTTCCTTCATTCGCCGATGCGCGTGCGCCCGCAGCCGCGCGCAGGCGCCGGCCCAGTCCCGTCGAACACGCCAGATATCGTCCTCTCCGATGAGACCGTCGATCGGTGAGAGCGCATCGACCAATGCTGGCGTCTGACGCAGCCATCCCGTTTCAGCCGACGTCAGCCCCATAGCGAGGCTCAGCATGTCGACTTCCCAGACCGTGTAGAAGCCCCGCCGTTGCTCGCGCCACCGCACGTACCAGTCCCAGACGGCCGGAACGACAAGCATTGCGAAGCACAGCCGCTCCAGAGGCACGCCGTGTCCGTTCAATGCACCGTCGGGCGACGCAGCGAGCGCCCCAAACAGCAGGCTCAGATGCTCAACTTTCTGCGCGGCCGTGTCCGGCCCCCAGACCCCACGCCGTTGATAGCCGGTCGGGGTCAGCGTGGTGGTCTTGAAGTCGAGGAGCGCGCGCATCTCGGCTGCAAGTCGGGGAGGGGCCGACAACGCACCGTGTTCGCAAGTCGACAGCTCGTCCGATGGAAAACGAAGCCCATAGCGTTGCTTGATCGCGTTGGCCTGAAAGCAACGATAGTCTGTCGCACCGGACACCACGACGCGCCGAACCCACTCCAGTATCTCCCCACGCTCGCGCGGCTTGCGCGATGCGAAATCACTCGGAAGGTGCCATGCCAGTCGGCGCTGCTCAGCGCTCTTGATCCCCTTGAGTCCTTCAAAGGCGTCCGCGCGCGATCGATGCGGCAGTAGGCGCCGAAAGTATCCATTCCCCAACCCGTATCGTTCTTCGATCCGCTCGAGATGGATGAAGCTGCGCGCCCATTGGGGTGACTTCACCCCACGACGCCACGCCGCCACGGTCGATGGTTGAAAATTCTCACCATCCCGTATGATCGCGCGCCAGAGCTGCTCGGAACTCTCCCCATGCCGGCGCATGTGCAAGTCAAGCGCCGCGGCGAACGTCTCAGGCTCGCTCCACTCGTTCCAAAGCGACTTGGCCGACGCCACTGGCATTTGGCGGCCGCGAGACAGACGAAGCGCATGCGGCGAGGGCGTGAGCTGCTTGTCGCGGGCGGCGCGCTTGCGCGCTCCAGACGACTGGTTGGGTGCGGTTGGTGCCATGGGGCATCGCCCTGATCGCCGCAGGGCGTACGGCTAGCAGAAGACGTGCGAGGCCGACTAAGCCTCAGGCCAACCGAGAAGATGTCTGTGAGCAACCAGTCGATCGCGGGGTGCACACCGATCCTCCCATCCCGATTTTTCGCCAACCAGACCGGGCGATGCGCATTGCCGTATTCGGCCCGCTACTTGCCCTCTATTCGTATTGGATTTGGATGATCGTCCAGACCGTGTTCAACGCGCTGTTCACTGCTGAGCACCGACTGTTTCAGCGAATGCGGATGTCGATCTCGGGCTTCATCTGTACAAGCACGCCGCTGTAGGCGCGCACCACGCGATCATAGAAGTCATCCATCTTCGGCGCCTTGAGGCCGACGATGAGCGCGTAGGGGATCGGATTGACGTCGGTCGCTTTCGTCCCGCCGCTGCGGTGATGGTAATAGACGTCGAACACTGGCCCATTGAGCGTCTTGGCCATGAATTTCTGAGAGCGGCTAAGACAGGGCTCCCATTTGTGGGCGTCGCCACGAAGCGTGACTTCCGAGCCGCCATAGAGATTGGTCAGTGAGAAGAACGGCTTGGTCTGCGCATGTTTGGGCGCCTTCTCGCCTTTCTTGATTTTGCGGAAGCGTCCCGCATTGGGGCGGAAGAAGACTTCGAGCCCAGAGCGTGTGTAGGTGCTCGGATTGTTGGGATCGACTTCCGGCGAAATGACGAGGGTCGCGCTGACGTGCACCGGACCGTTCAGCGCCCCATCCGGCATCGGCAACGCGCAGCGCAGGTGCTCGCTGATTGGAAGTTCGCCCTGATAGACGATGATGGCTTCGTCGTCATCGCAGGTAGTGAGCATCTCAGGATCGAGCTCAAAGCGGCCCAGCCGATGTCTTCTTGTGTTTCAGTGTCGTGACGTTCGGCGCGGTGAATGGTGAGCGCGCGCAAGGCGAGCACGCCCAATGGTTCGCCGAGACCAAGACTAACCGCGGCCGCGGTGCGCAAGGTGAGGGGCGAAGAAAAACTAGTGCCGGTTGTGCCGACGGCCTTGGCCGGGCGCGCCAATACATAGAAGGGTTCATCATCGCAGCCGCCGAACGCGACGCCGTCGGGCTTGACGCGTCCCGGCGTGCGGCCAGGTCCGACAGAGCTATAGTCGGCGCGCCGCCAACCGGTGCCTGCGTGCGTGCAGGCGCCGACAGAGATGAGATTGACGCCGTCCGCAGGCGGCTGAATGCGGCAGAGGCCCGCGTCGCGGTCGAGTTCGCCTGAATTGCCGACCGCGACTGTGGCGAACTGAGTGCCACCCGCCAAGCGCTCGTCCAACAGCGCTGTCCAGGCCGTGACTTGATCATCTTCGACCGCGAGGTCTGGACCCAGGCTGATATTGATGAAGCGATACTCGTCGCCGTGCGTGTCGAGGTGATCGATGATGCGATTGAGCACGTCGAGATAAAGCACGTCGCGATCAGTGCCTGTCGCCTTGTCCAATACCCGCACATGCGTGACCGGACAGATCGGCGGGGGCGGCGCTTCTCCTTGGCGCAGCGAACCGAACAGAAAGGCGGATGTCACCGCCATGCCGTGCGCTTCCAGGCTGGCGACCGGCTCGCCGATGCCTGCCGGCTCAATCAAGGTGACCGCCGGCGCCAACAGTGCGCGGAACGCCTCGGGAATGCCGCCATCGAAGATCACGGCGTGGGCGTCGGTGCTCTGGACCTCAAGCGAGGGAATGGCGACGACGAAGCCGTCCACCGTGCGCACCGTCGGTGGCCTATAGGGCCGGAGTTGCGGCATGCCGCGCGCGACCCGCACATAGCTGAAATCCGCCATTGCCGCGCTTGCTTCGGGCGCAATGCGAACCGGCACGAAGGTGAGCCCTCGTGCGTCAACGCGGTGATCGTCCAAAACTTCGCCGCCGAGGCTCTCGACATATTTTGAGAAGCTGCGCAGCACGCCGCTGGCGCCGACGCTGTGCAGCGCCACTTCAAGCATCACTTTACCGCCGGATGGGATCGAGCGCAGTTTGATCCCGCCGGTGAACGCGCGCAGGTCTTCCACCTGTTGAAGCGTGACTGCGCCAGGCGCTGTTGCATTGATGCTCGAGAGCCCGCCCGCCCATTGGCGCAAGCGTTTGCGCGGTGCGGCGATGAAATACTCATCAGCCATCGCCTCGTCTGGGTGCTTCTTGACGCCCCAATTTTCGGGCTTCACCAGCCGCGACCGGCTCCCGATCGCGCGCCCACCCATCGCGGCGATGAGGTCAGAGGGAAAATCGCTCTTCGAAATGTAGCGCGGATGCATGGTCAAGACGGCGACCGCTTCGCCGCCAGGGCACGCCGCCTCTGGCAGTGCAGCCAGATCGCGGATCGTCGCCTCGGCCAGTGACGCAACGCGCGTGCGCGCGCGGGCAAAGTCGTAAGGCGGATTTTTCTCGCTGCCGCCGCGCGGCACTTCAACGCCGCCAGTCAGGTTCTCGCCGCGTCCGAGCAGGGGATTGGATTTACGCGGCATTAGGCGCGCTCACCTTTCCTGGCGCGCGGCGTCGGCTTTTCGGCCGGCGCGTGCTTGCGGAGCGTATCGCGCGCGACGCCCGTCAGCTCGGACGCCCGGCGTTGCGATTGGCCCGCGCTCATGAGGCGGAGCCCCAAGTCGATGCGCTGTTCAACTGGTGCGTCGGCGATCCGCTGCGCCAAGAGTTCGAGCAAGGCGACTTCGATCGTGCTCTCATCGACGATGGCGTTGCGCCGCGCGCTGACGATGAGCCGGTCAATATCCGAAAATGTGGCTTCGTGCATGATCTCGGCAGCGAGAGCAGTGGCTGAGATCTTCGCGGACGAAAGCTCGAGGCGTTGAGCTAGCAGGTTCTGAATCTGATTAGGTGTTGGCTTTGGAAATTCCAGCACCGCGTCAAATCGGCGCCAAATGGCCGGATCGAGCAGTTCGGCGTGGTTGGTCGCGCACACCAAAAGCGAGTGATCGGGCCAGGCATCTAATTCCTGCACCAACACGGTGACCAGACGCTTCAGTTCTCCCACTTCGGCGACGTCATCACGGCGTTTGGCGAGGGCGTCGAACTCGTCCAGGAGCAGTACGGACCGCTCGCGCTTGGCGTGCTCCATCACCATGCGCAAGTTCGTTCCAGTCTTGCCTAGGAGGCTGTTCATGACGCTGGCGAGATCGAGAATGAACAGCGGACGCCCAGTCTCTCTGGCGAGCCACCGCGCGGCGAGCGTCTTGCCGACGCCCGGCGGGCCGATAAAAAGCAGGGATCGTGTCGGCGCAACGTTTTGCGCTTTCAGGGCGGCCTCTTTGCTGCGCTCCTTAACGACCCTCGACAACGCAGCCGCGATGGCGCTCGGCCAAAGCGGCTCGTGCTCGATCGCAACATCGGCATCGGCGCGCAACAGTTCGAGCCGGGTTTCGGCGTCAACGGGCGCGGGACGCGCGATTTGTCGGCGCGCCGGGGCGCCATCTGTGAGCGCCAAGGCCGCATCGATCAGCGGCTGCAAATCTTCGCGGTGCGATTCAATGCGCCGAAGGCTCCGGCGGGCGAGCGCGGCCACGTCGGCTTGGCGGCCCTGCAGCGCCAGGCGGGTCAAATGGACAAAGGTCCGTTCGACATCGAGCCCTTTGCCCGCCGTTTTGTTGTTATTTTTATTGGAAAAATTGCCGTCCATGGACGAATGCTCTATCGCCGCGCGTTCAATCGTCCGCTGTTGTAGGCTGAATCGGGGGCCGTGGCGATGCGGCGGCGTGCAGCTACCGAGGCGGCGTCAGCTGGGGTTCGACATCGCCACGTCGGCGCCTGCGACCTGCGCGACACGCGCAGCGAGGTGGCGCTGGCCTAAAGCCTTCAACCCTGCCTCCAGCGCCTGGGCGAAATTGGTCTTCTCCATCAGGTGATTGAGTGAGTTAGCAATGTCGCCGCGTTGGCGTTTGCGCGTCGTTTCCAAGAGGGCGTCGTAGTCTTCACACGGCACACGGTCGCGGCCCAAATAGAAGATGGTGTCGAGGTCGGCTATTTCGTCTGCCGACAATGCGGCGAGGACCGCCTCGTTCACTTCTTTGGCGATAAGCGCGTCCTCTTTCATCGCTTTCCAATCGCCTTCGTCGCGATCGAAATAGTCCATGCCGAGCGGCGCTTCTTGGCGATCGGGATGACGGCGGCGCCATTGCGAGACGACGTAGAGCGCCTGCGCGTCGCTCAAATGGGCGAGGGGAAAGGCCAAACCCAACATGCCGCCCATTTCTCGATGGGCCTGGATGACGTTCAAGGCGGTCGCGAACTTGTTGCTGCCGATAGCGAAACGGGTCTTGATCGCGGCCTTCGCCTCGTCGAACGCGGCGTCGCGCCATTTGTCGCGCGGCGGCAACATCTTGGCGATCTCCATGAGATCCCGCCGCGAACAATCTGGCGTGAACGAGCCGGTGCGGCGCTCATCAACGAGGGCGACAACGCGATACTTGATCGCGTCGAGGATCGCCTTGAGCTTTATCAGACTCGCGTGAATAACCTCGATGTTGGCGAGCGATTTGTCGCCCATGCTCTTCGCGCCCGTCCGCGCGCGTGCGTACCGAAGCATCTGCCCGTCACGATCGATCGTTTCGAGACTTTGGACATAAGGAGCAAGAGCCGCGAACTCGCTTGTCAGCTGCGCGTCGCCCATACGAGTTGCGCGGATGAGCGCGTAGTCTGCCGCGATGTCATGGTCTATCTTGCGCATGCGTGTAACAACGCCGGCTTTGCGTAGTCGGCTCAATGAGAACTTGATCGTGAGTTCGACCCCATGACGCGCAGAGTAAAGGATCGGCAGCACTAACGTGTCGCGCTGTCCGTAGAGACGCTTGGCGAGAATGGCGCCGGTGAGTTCAATCGCCGCTTCGATATAGCCGTCGACATAGTGCTCTTCGTGTCCCTGCGAACCGATGCAGGCATTCCACTCGCTCCCGGCAGGCAGGTGAAAGAACGGATCAGGGATGGAGGCGGCGGTCATGACTCTTGGGTAGCGGCGGCGCCGGCGCGCGCATTGGCGCGGTCTTCCAGGTCCTTGCACCGCGCCATCAGGTCCTGAAAAGTCTCGGCTTCACCCTGTAGCAAGCCGTCGGCGACCATAGCGTCGTAATCCGTTTCGAGTGACGTGAGCGCAGTCCCTTCGGGTGCGAGCTTGAGGCCGCCGCGGATGGCGGCTTCGTAATCGATGCGTTGGCCCTCGGCGCTGTTCTCGGCAAAGAACATGGTTTTGTGGCGCGCGACCGCAAGCGCCACATCATCAGTATTAAGGGCGGTAGCAGCGATGCCGGCATCGTCAAGGCGCGCCAGATCGTGCCAGTGCCGGGAGAAGCGGTGGCCGCGCAAGCGCTTTTGTAAGCAGAAAACGTGAATGGCGGTGGCCTTTTCCCAAAAGGTGCGCTCCGCCCGCATGACGCGTGGTCGCGCCATTGGAAATTCAAGTTCGGTGAGCCAAGCCGCCGCATCGCAGACAACGTCGCGCTCCTCATTGGGCTCGCCGGTAGAGCGCGCGCCAAATTCAAGCATCACCTGGGGCGAGACATAAAGAGAGGCCTCGGCAACAGGGTCATAGGCGATGAATATCTTGTCGCCATCGGCACGGGCTTGGCCAAGGTTGCCTTCCCTCGTGAGGGCGGCCGCGATGATGGGAAGGGCGGTGTTCTTCACCCACTCCGGCAAACGTTTGCGGATGTGATCTGTCCAGCGGCGTTCTTCTGCTCGTGTCGTCGGCAACGCTTCTTCGGCGTCACCGACGAGGTCGGGCGCGAGCGCGCGGATGTCGTAGGTCAAGTCGACGTCTTCGGAGAAACGGCCGATTGCGTTGTAGGCTTTGGAGAGCGACGTCCCGCCTTTGAAGACAAGGTGCTCGCCAAGCGAAGATTGAAACAGCGCCGAAAGTGCCCAGACGACCCACACATCTTTTTCGAGAAGATGTATGGGCCGCCCAGAATTGCCCGCCGCGACCCGGAGCGCCTCAAGCCGCGCGTCGGCTGGGAGCGAGAGGAATGCCTCAGCCACGCGCCAAAGCGCTCACATGCTTGGCGGCCCATGTCGGCAGTCTGCCGCTCGCGGCGGACATGGCGCGCCGTTCGCTTTCCGGCAGACGGCGCTTCAGTTCGCGCACGGTTTTGCCAGCCTGCTTCGGTCCTGCCCAAGCGAGTGCGCGCAATGCGGCTCCCGCCGGGCGTTCGGCAAGCGTGAGCTGCCAGGACGGCGCATGTTGGAGTTCAACCACTTGTGCGCCGAGGCGGAGTTCGCGGCTTGGGCCCGATGTCAGATAGACTTCGCGCACCGGGACCTGGGTGGTGAGGCCCAGAGCATTGGCCGCCGCCGCACCGCTTGAAGCGATAGTCTCGCCTTTGAGCGCCGCAAAGGCTTCCACTACCTTGGCGGGCGCAGGGGGGCGCACGCCGAAGCGGCCTTCGACCGGGCGCAGGTAGACCCCCCGCGTCGCCCGGATGAGACGGCCCTGGCGAACCATGCGCGACAAGGCTTGATCCACCGCCGCCCGGCTCCCCAGATGCAATAGCCCCTTGGCGCTGATGGAAGCGCCTTCAGGCAGATTTTGCGTATATTCTTCAATACGTTGGTGAGTCGATCGCATGGGCGTAGTCCTCGAATGTCAGAAATATATCGTAGTTTCTGACAAACTACAACCCTGAAGTTGGTTCCGCCTCCGACAGGGCCCTGCAGAATCGACAAAATTGAAGCAATCTAGGCGTGCATTGGGTGCGGCCGCCTGCGCTGCGGCGTCCTTAACCACGGCGGCGCGGAAAAAATGAAAACCGGCTTTCCGGGTTTCGCCGTCGCATCCGATCAGCCTAGGGACGGACAGGGCGAGGGACGCTCTGCGGCCGCCATTGGCAATGCAGAGGAGTGAAATGGTTCTACCCCTGACAAAACGCGACAAGCACGGTGCGCTCTATGAGCGGCCCGCGCTGGTCGAGGCGACGATCGCCAATGCGCTCGGTTTGGATGGCCAAACGCTCAAAGCCCGTCTGCGGATCGTTGACCGCAAGTCATCGGATTATTTGCAATCGGAATCTCTCGTCCATCTGATCCGTCAGGCGATGCGCGACCGTGACGGAGCGCGAGCCAACATGGTGATTGCGGTGCTGCTAAACCGCTGTGAGGCGATCCTGAAGGTGAAAATCCGGGACGCTGACTTCGCCAATGCCGGAGACTTGCGCGAGGAAGTGCTCGGCGAGTTCAGTGAGATGTTCGCACTCGATGGCGCTGGCGGCGCCAACGAACTCGACTATTTCGAATGCCGGTTCCAGCGCGCCTTCAAAACGTTCCGCATTGATCTTGTCCGCTCCGAAATGACGCGCCGCGGCCGCATTGCCACGCTGCCTGCCGAGTTTGAGGACGAAGAGGACGATGAGGCCGGCGCCGAAGCCGTGTTCGCCAAGCTCTCGGAAGCGTTCCGAACGGCGGCGACGCAACAAGGCACGATGGAGTTGCAGGATTTGCACGCCGCCATTCGTGCTTTGCCCGACGACGAACGCCGCGCCGTCACGCTCGTGCACCTCATGGGGTACAAAGAAGAGTCGCATGACCCCGATGAACCGACGGCGGCGACGCTGTGCGGTTGCTCCGGCCGGACCATCCGCAATCGTCTGGCGCGTGCAGCCGCGAAACTGAAGCCATTCAAGGAGGACCTTTAGCAATGTATGTGACATCCAGCGCTCCCGCGCTGCGCGATGCTCTCTATGAGCTTTCAATCGACAAAGCGGTTCCGGATGCTGCGCTTCTGGACGATGTCGTGCGCCGTCATCCCCAGTACGCAGAGGAGCTGACCGAGTTTGCGATCGAACTCGCCCTCGACGCCTTGCGCGGGGAAGCAGAGGTCGACGCGGCTGAAACCACAATCGATCCGGACGTGGTGTCGCCCGCAGTGTCGCGCGCGCTCAGCCGATTCCAGAACCGGTTGCACGCCGTGACCAATGCCGCTCAATCGAGTGAGGAAACAGATGCTGCTGTAGTCAATCCATTCGCGGCCCTGTCACGCGAAGACTATCGCGACTTGGCGCAGCGTATCGGCGGCAACGTCGTGTTTCTCAACAAACTGCGCGATCGCCAGATTGAACCGGATGACATGACGGATGGGTTTAGGCGTTTCGTCGCCGACGAGATGCGCGCCCCGGTGGGCGTCCTCGTCGCACATTTCGCCGCCGGAGCGGCCCGCCAAGCTGGAGTTCGGAAATACTACAAGGCCGACGAAAAGCCGGACGCTTCGGCGCGTCAGAGCTTCGCCGACGCCGTGCGTTCGTCTGGACTTACACCCGAGCAGCAAGAGCGGCTCTTAAGCCTTTAGGCGATGGACGGCTTCGAACTCATCCGACGGGCTGCAGAACAGCTGCACGACCAAGTGGTCGCCGCCGGCGCAAACGCGCTTACCCCGCTTGCGCTTGCGGACGCCGCTGTCGCCGCGTTGGGGCTCGAACTGGCGTGGCTTGAAGAGGGCGATCCTGCGCTCAATGGCGCGCGAGCTTTGTTCGACGTGCAAAGCGGGGCAATCCTATGCCAGTCGGGCGGCGACGATGCCGGCAAGGCTCTCCTGGTGGCCCACGAGATCGGCCATGCCAGCACGCACGTCGGCTCTACTCTCTGTGCGAGCGGCGACATCGACCCAAGCCGTTCCATCGAGTCGGCGCCCGTTGGCCTGCAACGCGTCGAAGACTACGGCGCGCGTGAGCGGCGCGAACTTCAGGCGAACGTCTTTGCGCGTGAGTTCTTGATGCCGCGCACGCTGGCGAGGCGGCTCCATGTGGACGAGGCGATGTCTTCGCTCGCTATCGCCGAGAAGACCGGGCTGCCCAAAGGGCTCATTCGTCAACAATTACTCGACGCACTTTTGTTGCCGCCGCCGCCAACGGACGCCGAACCGGCGGAGGTTGGGCCGTTGCGTCCAGACCCCTCGCAAGATCGCGCGGTCGTCCATCGCGGTAGTCCGTTTCAGCTGCAGGCCGGCCCCGGTACGGGCAAGACCCGCACTTTGATCAAGCGCGTGCAATCGTTGCTGAACGAGGGCGTCGATCCAGCCTCCATGCTTGTGCTCACGTTCTCCAACCGGGCGGCTGGAGAATTGGCGGAACGGTTATCGCTCTCCGCGCCCGATGCGGCCCCCAAGATCTGGATTGGCACGTTTCACGCGTTTGGGCTCGACCTCATTCGCCGTCATCACCAGCTCTTCGGCCTTACATCCAATCCGCCGCTTTTCGATCGAAGCGACGCGATCGAGGTCCTTGAAGAAATCCTGCCGACGCTTCCGCTCGTGCATTATCGCAACTTGTGGGACCCGGCGCTCATTCTGCGCGATGTGGTGCAGGCGATCTCACGGGCAAAGGATGAACTGGCCGACCCTGAACGTTACCGCGCGCTGAGCGAGGACATGGCGGCGCGCGCAGCGGACGATGACGCGGTCGTCGTCGCCCAGAAGTGCCTGGAAGTGGCGCAGATCTACGAATTGTACGAACGCGCGCTCAGAGACTATGGCGGCGTCGATTTTGGCGATCTCATCATGCGCCCCGCCTTGCTTCTTGAAGGCGACCCCGCGCTTCGGGCCAGCGTCCAATTGCGTCATCGTCACGTGCTGGTGGACGAATACCAGGATGTTAACCGAGCGAGCGCGCGTTTGCTCAAGGCTATCGCGGGCGACGGCGTGCGTTTGTGGGTGGTCGGCGACGCGCGTCAGTCCATTTATCGCTTCCGCGGCGCGTCCGCGGTGAACCTGGCCGCGTTCGCCGCCGATTATCCAGGCGCCGTGATCGACAAACTCACGATCAACTACCGGTCCACGCAGGAAATCGTCGACACGTTTCAAGCCGTCTCTCCGCACATGGGCGCGTCCCGGGGCATGCTGCCGCTTGAACTCACCGCGCTGGCGGGCGTCTCGGGCGTCGAGGCCGAACTGAAGCGGTTTGACACTATCGAGGATGAGGCGGCGGGCGTCGCAGCGAGCGTTCGGGCGTTTGAGCAAGACGGCGTGAAGCTGCGCGACCAGGCCGTTTTATGCCGATCCAACGATCGCCTAAACGCCATCGCCGCCGCTTTAGAGCAACGCGACATTCCGGTCTTGCATCTTGGCAGTCTGTTCGAGCGTGACGAAGTCCGCGATCTCCTCTCGATCATAAGCTTCGCCATCGATCCCTTCGGCGATGCGCTGGTGCGGATCGCCGCCATGCCGCGCTACGGGATTGCGCTGCAGGATGTGTACTTGGCGCTCCGGCATTTGCGCGCCGCCCCGCAATCGCCGCTGAAAGGTCTTGGTGCGCTTGACGCCGTCGAGGGTTTGTCGGGCGAGGGCCGGGCGGGCCTTGCCCAAGTTGCAAAGGACATGGCCGGTCTTGAGCGCGGCTCCGCCTGGGAGCTGCTCGCGGGCTATATGCTCGATCGCACTGATTTGGCGCGCCATCTCGCGGCATCGCCGACCGTGCCCGGTCAAATGCGCGCGGTCGCCGTCTGGCAATTCTTGAACTTCGTGCGCGATCAAAGCCCAGTCGGCAGCGGTATCCCTCTTCGCCGAACGCTCGATCGGGTGCGTCAGCTGGTTCTGCTTGCGGAAGAGCGGGATCTGCGGCAGGTGCCGGCGGCCGCGCTTCACCTGAACGCCGTCCGGTTGATGACGGTGCATGGCAGCAAGGGCCTCGAGTTCGACGCGGTGCACGCGCCCGGACTGACTAAAGCGAGCTTTCCGTCATCGTATCGAGGCCAGAGGTGTCCGGCGCCGTCCGGCATGATCGAAGCCGAAGAAGCAGCTGACCCCAAACGCGCGCACGAGGACGAAGAGGAGTGTCTTTTCTTCGTGGCGTTGTCGCGCGCGAAGAAGCGCTTGAGTCTGACGCTCGCACGCCGACAGCCCAACGGGAACAATCGCAAAGCCTCGCCTTTTCTCGATTGGCTGCCTGCGCGTGTCCGCGAAATCACCGCACCCGCCATGCTGGCGCTTCCAGCGCACGCCCCACGGCCTCAGCCAGTCGCGCTTTCGCTCGGGCCGGATTGGGCGCTTACGGACACGCGCTTGCTCTCCTACGAAAAATGTCCGCGGCGCTTCTTCTATACCCATGTCATGGGTTTGGGCGGAGGACGAAAGCCCACGGCCTTCACCCGTACGCACGATTGCCTGCATGATCTTATCCGTTGGCTCGCCAAGGCGCGCGACACCGCGCCACCCTCGGTGGCTGAGGCGCAATTGGCGTTCGAACAAATTTGGAAAGAACGTGGGCCGACCGATCACGCCTTCGCGGCCGACTATCACCGCCTGGCGGCGCGCATGGTCAGTGCGCTCGTCGACGCCGGCGCCGGACGGCGCTTTCGCAAATCCGAGCCGTTGGCGATCGATTTCGCTAAGGGGCGGGTGTTGGTGACGCCCGATGAAATCGCCGAGCTGCCCGGCGGCGCAATCGTCGTCCGGCGCGTGCGCACAGGCTACAAGCGCACCGACGAGTACGACCGGCTGGACTATGCTCTCTACCAGCTGGCGGCCGAGGCGCAGTTCGGACCAGGCGCGGTGATCGAAGCGCTGCATCTGACTGACGAGACCGCCGAGGCCGTGCCTCGAAGCGCTGCCAAGCTGAACACCCGCAAAGCCAAGAGCGAGACCATGCTCGATGGCATCGCTGCCGGTTGGTTTCCTGCCGACGTTGACGCGGTCACGTGTCCGCGTTGCCCGCATTTCTTCATCTGCGCGGCGCTGCCTGCGGGTGCTTTGGCGACGCAGGAAAGGTGAGCAAAGCGTTTCCGGTTTTCCGGAGCCAACACGATCAACCCAGTAAGGACCGAAGGCGGGCGCTGTTGCATCGCTCTTCGCCATTCCTCTGGGAGTGCTCTCATGAAGACCATTGATGTGTTTTACCAAGGCGAGGGCCTTGCCGAGATCCAGCATCTCGAAATCGACGCCGAAGCGTCGTTCGGCGACGTTGCGGCGCGCTTGCGCGAAAAGCACGGGCTCGACGCGGAGGCCCTGCTGTTCGCCGAGGACGGTGAAGAGCCGCTCGCGGACGCAACGCTGGTGCGTGATGTCGCCAAGGCCGCCGGCGTCAAGGTGCAACTGCACCGCTGCCGCCAGGTCGATGTCGCCGTGACCTTCAACCGCGAAACCGTCAATCGCCGCTTCGCCCCGGGCGCCACCGTTGCGCGCGTCAAGCATTGGGCGGCGGTGAAGAAGTTCGGCATGACCGAGGAGGAGGCCGGCGAGCACGTGCTGCAAATCGCGGGCACGCACGAACGCCCCAGCCCCTCCACGCACATTGGCGCGCTGACCAATCGCAAGACCTGTTCGCTTGCTTTCGATCTGGTCCCTGACGAGCGCATCAACGGCGCGCCGAAGGCCGTCTAATCATGGCTCCCGATGAACGCGCGCTGCGCGCTGATGCGGCAAAGCCTCGTTTTCGTCTGGCCGACGTAGAAGGGCGCTGGCGCGTTCAATCGATCGCCTGGCCGTACGTTTTCGCGGCCGTCACAGCGAAAGACGGCGTCCAATACATGCTGCGGCTGAATTGCGCGGACTACCCGCAATCGCCGCCGACCGGCGGGCCGTGGGACGTAGAACGCAATTGCATTCTCGCCTTCGACCGCTGGCCGCGCGGTTCGGGCGGGCGGGTTTCGGCCGTGTTTCGCCCCGACTGGAAGAACGGCAGCGCGCTTTATTTGCCGTGCGATCGCGAAAGCATAACCGGCCACGACAACTGGCGTCACGAGACACCCTCGAAAATCTGGCGTCCGGCCGATGGCCTCGCCCAATACCTGGAGCTTGTGCATGAACTTCTTCAATGCCGCGACTATGCGCCGGCTCATCGCGCCGCGGCATGAATTGTCGTGCTCGTGGCTCTTGTGGCGGCGCCTGCTGATCGGCCTGCGCGCGCGAGGCAACGGCCGTACGCGTGAGAGCGGTGCGTTCTTGCTCGGCGCGCGCGACTCAACTGGCCGCGCCCGGATTGAAGATTTCGTGCTGTACGACGATCTCGACCCGAACGCGCTTGCGAGCGGCATTGTCCGCTTCGACGGCCGCTATTTTAGCGATCTCTGGGCGATCTGCGAAGCGCGCAATCTCTCGGTCGTAGCGGACGTCCACGTGCACCCCGGCGGCGCGGGCCAAAGCGATTCCGATCGCGCGCACCCGATGATTTCGAGCAAGGGGCATCTGGCGCTCATCCTGCCGGATTTCGCCATCGAGCCCGTCACACGCCAGCGCATCGGCATTTATCGCTATCTGGGTGCCAAGCGCTGGCAAACCGTGCCGGCACATGAGCGCCCGCGGTTTTTTCATATTGGATTTTGAGAGGGTTGATGATGACCACGTTCGATAAGGCCGACACGTTGCATCGTCTCGTCAAGCAGATGCTCGACAGCGGCGCGGCGGCAACGATCGGGGAAGCAGAGGCGGCGTTTCGCGCGTTTGGTCTCGACTTGGCGATTGAGCGCGAGGAAGCGCACACGATTGCCGGCCAGGTCACGTTGCTCAGCGCCGTCGCGCTCGCACGGCGCGTCTTCTTGGGCGGAGTCACTGTCGCTGGCGCGCTCGACGCGCCGCTGCTCGCGCCGCTGCCCTACGGCAAAACCTTGCGTGACGCCGTTGTCGCGCTTGGCGGTGCGCCTGGGGAGGCGCGTGAGACCGCGCCTACGGTTTTCATTGGCGGCGCGGCCCGTCCCCGACGCGACGGGTTTTGCGTGCGCACGCTTATATCCGGCTGGCGCGGCGGCGTCGCGCCCGCGCACTCTGATGTCGAAATCGCAGGCGGCGCGCCGATGCCGCTCGCTGGCATGCTCGCCGCGGCGCTGGCCATCAATGAAGCCTTCCTTCACGTGAGCGCGCCGGCGAGTGTGGCAGGGCGTCGCCTCGTCGGGTTGTCACTTTGGCGCCCCGGGCTTGGCGAATGGCTTGCTGCTGCTGAAGACGAACCGGAGCTTCGTTATCTGCCGTCACGGCTGTGGCTGATCGGATTGGGTCATCTCGGTCAAGCCTATCTGTGGGGGCTTGGCCTCTTGCCCTATGCGCGGCCGGCTGACGTCCAACTCGTCCTCCAAGACATCGATATCGTGACGCCATCAACCGAGAGCACTTCGATCCTCTCTGATGCGGGCCTCATAGGAGTGAAGAAGACGCGTGCGATGGCCGCGTGGGCCGAGCTTAGGGGGTTCGAGGCGTCAATCTGCGAGCGCCGGTTCGCGGCCGATTTCAAGCGCGCCGCCGATGAGCCTGCGGTCGCGCTCTGCGGCCTCGACAATGCGCTTGGACGCCGCGCCCTCGATCAGGCCGGCTTTGATCTTGTCGTCGAAGCTGGGCTTGGTCGCGGCCACCGCGATTTTCGCACCATGCGCTTGCACATCCTGCCGGGTGCTCGCGCCGCCGCTGAGATTTGGCGAGAGCGTGAGGCGCAGGAAGCGCCCACGCCGGCGCCCGCCTACGAGGATCTGCTTGCGCGCGGTGAAGTCGACAAGTGCGGAATGACCCTGTTGGCGGGCAAGGCAGTGGGCGCGCCCTTCGTCGGCGCGGTGGCGGCCACGCTCGCGCTCGCGGAAGTGTTGCGGCCGCTGCATGGCGGGCTCTCGCATCAGCTCATCGACCTCGACCTGATGAGCCCAGGTTTCATCAACGCAACGCCCCATCCTACGGACTTCCGCACAAAGAACTTCGGCTACAGCGCAGTCGCGTGAGCGCACACCCCGCGGAATCGGCGCACGCTCTCCGGTCCGCTCCCGTCCTCTCCAAAAGGGAAGCACATGGAAATCGTTGGCGACGTCATTGTTGCAGTTCTGGCCGCCGCGCTCGGCGCCTGCTTCATTTTGCTTCGAAACCGAAACCAAAAAGGCGAACTCTCGGGGCTCTCCGGCGAATTGCATGCCGCGCGCGCCTACAATGCAAGGCTTGAGACCGAGCTTGCAGTCGAGCGCGAACGAGCCGGGCGCGTGCCAGCGCTTGAAGCCAGTGTCACTTCAGGAGCGCAAGAACTCGCGGAGGTTCAGGCGGTGGCGGCCCGCACGGAGCGCGACCTGGCTGTCGCGCGGGAAGCGCGGACGCGGCTTGAGGATGAGGCGAACGCCAGCGCAGCGCGCGCGGTCGCGCTAGGAGCGCAATTGGAATCAAGCGAGCGCGAGCGCGTTGCGCTCAAAGTCGCGGATTCGGAGAAAGCCGTCCAAGTCAGCGAGCGCGACGCGACGATCCGGGGATTGCAGGCGCTGTTGGCGGAGGCGCAGCAAGGGCTGCGCGACGTCACGGCCCGGCACGGCGAGACAACGACGGAGTTGGCGACGCTGCGGGAGACGCTTGATCAAGAGCGGCGCGCCGCGGACGACAAGCTCCGGTTGCTCAGCGATGCGCAGGACACGCTGACGAACCAGTTCCAGGTGCTCGCCAATAACCTGATGACGCAGCACGGCGAGGCGTTCAGCAAGCAGAACAAGGAACAAATCGAAGGGCTTCTCGTCCCGCTTCGCGACCGGATTAAGGACTTTGAGCAGGGGCTGCAGAACGCACACGCCGAAAGCTTGAAGGAGCGCGCCGCGCTAGGGGCGCAGATCAAGCAATTGTCTCAGGCCAGCGCGACAATGACAGCGGAGACTACAAACCTCACCCGCGCGCTCAAGGGCAAGACGCAAACCCAGGGCGCCTGGGGCGAAATGGTGCTGGCAACTTTGCTCGAGAAATCAGGTCTTCGTGAGGGCGAGGAATATCACACCCAGCGTACGCACCAAGGTGAGGAGGGACGCAGGCTCCGCCCTGACGTCATCGTCAATCTGCCGGGCGGGGACCACGTGGTGCTCGATTCCAAGGTGTCGCTGGTGGCTTTCCAAGCGCACATCAATGCGGAGACAGAAGAGGAGCGCGCGCTCGCGCTTCGCCGCCATGTCGAGTCCGTGCGGACGCACATCAAGAATCTGTCAGGCAAGGAGTACCAGTCGATCAGCGATGGCGGCCTCGATTACGTTGTGATGTTCATCCCGATCGAAGGCGCCTGGGCGGTGGCCGTGCATGAGGATCCCGAACTCACGCTGCTCGCGGCCGAATGCAATGTGGCCATCGCCACGCCGACGACCTTGATGATGGCGCTCCGGACCGTTCACAGCGTCTGGCGCGTGGAACGGCGCAACGCCAATGCCGAGGCGATCGCCGAGCGGGCGGGCAAGCTCTACACGAAGTTCGTCGCCTTCCTGACTGACTTTGCCCAAGTCGGCGCCCGTCTGACGCAGGCAAACGACACCTATCAATCGGCCATGAACAAGCTCTCGGGCGGCCCCGGCAATGTGATCCGGCAGATCGAGACGCTGAAGGAGATGGGCGCGAAGACCACCAAGGCCATTCCAACGGCGTTCCTGCGCGACGAGAGCGAGGATGCCGATCGCGAGGAGAACGACGAGGCCGCGTAGGCTACGGCTTGGTCATGAGGAGGCCGCCCGCTCCCGCCAATACTCGTCGATGAGGCGCTCCGGGACCGCTCGCGAGCGGGCCAAGTCGAGGAGGGCATTCCAATCGACTTCGTGGCGCGCATTGGGCGCCGCGCTGATAACGGTGCGCAGGTCATCGGACGCGAGAACATGCTGGGCGCCGCGAAACTCTGGATGACGTTGTCTCAGTTCAGCGACGACATCCACGCAGCCTGAGCAGACCAGAAAATCCTCATGGCCTTCGACGCCGATGACCTCGCCGTCACCATCGTGCGAAAATTGGAAGTCGCGGAACTGATGCAACCGGCCATTCCAGGGCCTAGCGCCTCTGCCCGGCCGCAGGATTTGCCGCTTCGATCGCGCGCAAACCGGACAGCGCCAATCTTCGCCAGCCTCGGCCCAATATTTCGGGCTGCCGCCGCCGTCGTAGCTCGCATACGCCTCGTCAGAAGGGGGCGAAGCCGCCACCCGCGCCGTCCGCGCGGTTTTGGAGTTCACGCCGTCGTTGGAAATCGAGCGCGACAACAACGCCTGCTCGATTCGGGCAATCTCAGCGAGCAACCGGGGATCGGCATAGCTCGTCAGAAAGCGCATTGAGCCGCCACGCAGAAAAGTTGGGGGCTGGGGTGCAAAACCCGGAGACCCTTCCAGCTCCCCGCGAGAGATCGCGTCAAGAATTGTGACCGCAAGGTCAAGGCGCGCCCGAAAAACCGGTGCACAGCGTTCCCACACGGCGAGCGCCTGATCGAAGTCAATGGTGTGCGGTGCGTTGGGCGTGGCGGTGATGAACTCGCCGATCTCGGTAGGCGAGAAGGAAAAGTCCGTGGGGATAGCCGGGTGTGCGCGCTTGGCCGCGGCGTCCGCGCCATTGCAGTCCACGCAGACGTTGGTCCACATGAACCGGATCAGCAGCCGCTCGGAGATTTCCTCGGCTTGCATGCTGCCGGGCGGCCCTTCGCTCACCCAGCGTGAGCCAAACCTGGCCTTGAGGCGCTTCTTGATGAAGTCGCCAAGGTGATCGTGATGCAGATCGAGCCGCGCTAGCAGAACGCCCGCATCGGTTAGGCGTAGAACGTCGGCTTTGATCCGCTGACAGGCGGGGCAACGCCAGTCCTGCCGGGTCTCCGCCCATCGTTCGTTAAGGTCGAGGCCTCGTGCCGAGAACCTCTTCATCGCCGCCCGTATCACGGGGCTCCATTTGCCGTCGCAGTCTGGAAGGAGATTGGCTAGATCATTGTCGGCGATCTGATCGAAGTCGGGGATGGTGATGGTGATGTCGCGCCACATGGACCGACGATATCGGTTCTAAGGAGACATGCGCACCCTTGGAAATTGCCCCGAACGCGCCCCCTCGGGCGGCAGACTGGTCTGCAAGTGGTTGATTGTAGGAGCGGTGAATAAACGCGGAACAGTCTGCCGGGCGGCGGATTCTCAACGCTTTTTCCACTTAGGTGACACATTCAATCCCTGTCGCGCCCACCATTTTCCGGCGGGCATAGCTCGGAGACATGGGCAACACTCGCGGGCCGTTGACGCTTTCCGCCAAGTCAGCACCGACGCGTTGGCGCGGCTTGAAGACCTTTGCCTAGAGGCGCGGGTCCACGGAGATGAAGCTCCTGCCGGGGTGTCTCTTACGTATGATCGAGACCGATCGTGCGCGTCATAGGTCAGGCGCGTTCGGCACCACTGCCGTGGTTTCGATTTCGATCAATGCGGCGTCCTCAATGAGCGCCTTTACCACCACCACCGCCATCGCCGGGTAGTGTCGGCCAAAGCGTTCTCGCCAGGCTGCGCCGATCTCGCTCAGCGCGCTGAGATAGGCCTGCTTGTCGGTAATGAACCAGGTCATGCGCACGACGTGCTCCGGCGCGGCGCCGCCCTCGCGCAGCACCGCCAGGGTGTTGTCGAGGGTTTGGCGAAACTGGCCGGCCATGGTCTGTTCGCGAAATTGACCGTCTGGCGTCCAGCCGATCTGTCCAGCCACGAAGACAAAGCGGCCTTCGGCGCTGATGCCGTTGGCGTACCCCTTCGGGCGTGGCCAGCCCGGGGGGAGCAAGGTCTTCATGTTGTTTTCCCGCCATAGAGCTGCATGCGTGCGCGTAGCGAAACGGGCCAGGGCGCGGCCTTCATGGTGTCGAGCGCGACGTGAACGAGCGTTTGACGAAAACGCGCAAGCTTGGTGTCGCCGAGCCAAGCGTCATGGCTCAGGGTGCATGAGGAGGCGCCGACTCCCTCAACAAAGAGCGTTTGGCGAACTTGGTCACCGAGGCGCGCCGGCGCCAAGAAATCAGCTTCCAAGTGGACCGTCGGCACGCCCATGCGGGCGCCGATGTGCAATTGGTTGAACGGGCAATCGAGGGGGCCGGCGAACCAGTCCTCGACCATCTCATTTACGAGCGCGAAAAACTGCGGAAAGAAAACAATCCCCGCTGGGTCGCAATGCGAAAACCTGATCGGCACGGTGCGCGTGAAGGCCGTCATGGCGTCTCCTTCAAACGGTAACGTTGCAGCTTGCCGGTGTGGGTCTTGGGGAGTGCGTCGACGAACTCGATCGCGCGCGGGTATTTGTACGGGGCAATCGTTTTCTTTACAAAATTCTGCAGCGCGACCTTGGTGTCATCGCTCGGGGTGGCGCCGGTCCGCAGCACGATGAACGCTTTGCATATCTGGCCGCGGTCGTCGTCTGGTACGCCGATGACGGCCACTTCAGCTACCTCGTCATGCGCAAGCAACGCGTTTTCGACCTCGGGTGCGGCAATGTTATAGCCGGAGGAGATAATCATGTCGTCGGCGCGGGAGATGAACCAGAAATAGCCGTCCTCGTCGGTGCGGTAGAGGTCGCCGGTGATGTTCCAACCATCCACGACGTAACCGGATTGCCGCGCATCGGCCAAATAGCGGCATCCGGTCGGACCCCGAACAGCCAGCCGTCCGGTTTCGCCGGCCGGGAGTGGGCGCATCGCATCATCAACCACAGCTGCAGTGTATCCCGGAACTGCTTTGCCCGTCGCGCCTGGACGAATGTCATCGCCGCGCGCGGATACAAAAATATGAATCATCTCCGTTGAGCCGATGCCGTCGATAAGGCGTATGCCGGTCGCGTCTCGCCAGGCATCGGACGTGGCTTGCGGCAGGTGCTCGCCAGCGGACACGCAGGTGTGCAGGGAAGCGAAGCGTCGGTCGACAATTTTCGTCAAAGCCCGATAGCCGGTCGGGGCGGTAAATAACGTGGTGACCTTGTGTTCGGCGATCGCATCGGCCAACGCCTCAAAGCCCGGCGCCGCCGGAATTGCGGTCGCTGCTCCGCAAGCGGCGGGAAACACGACCGAGGCGCCCAAGCCGAAGGTGAAGGCAAAGGGCGGCGTGCCGCAAAACACATCAGTTGGCGAGGGCTGTACGATATGGCGAGAGAAGGTGCGCGCCATTGCCAGCAGATCGCGGTGATAGTGAACGCAACCCTTGGGCTGGCCAGTCGTGCCTGAGGTGAAAGCGATGATCGCCGGGTCGTCGCTCGCCGTGTTCACGGGAACGAAGTCGGGCGGCGCGCGCGCGATTCGTGCTTCCAGCTCGGCGGCGCCGAAATACATTGCGCGAACCTGCGCCCCCGCCGATTGAAATTCGCTTTCGAGGCTTGAATGCACAAAGGCGTGCGATATGCGCGCCTTCTCGAGTATCGTCTTCAGCTCAGACGCGCGCAGCATAGGCATCGTGGTCACAGCGACGCCGCCCGCGCGTAGCACGCCCCACCATATCGCGATGGTGAGCGGGGTGTTGGGCGCGTGGATCAACACACGGTTGCCGGGAGCGAGTTCGAGGTCGTCGCGAAGCACGCCGGCGACGCGGTTCGCGTGGGCGATGAGATCGCCATAGCTCCAGCCTCCACCCGACCAAAGCACGGCGTTGGCGTCGGCGCGGCCGCGTCCCACTATTTCGTCAAGCACCGACGATGCATTAAGTTGGGCTGGAAACTGGAGTTCCGGGCGGTCGAACAGAAAGATCGGCTGACGGTCTGGTGCAGGCAGATTGTCGCGCACGAAGGTATCGACATGAGCGCTGGTCATGGCTGCTGCGCCTGTTCGAGCGCCTGGCGGGCGATGATGATTTTTTGCACCTCTGTCGCGCCTTCATAAATGCGCAGCGCGCGCACCTCGCGGTAGAGCGTTTCCACAGGGTGGCCCGAGACGACGCCAAGAGCGCCGAACAATTGGACGGCGCGGTCGATGACGTCTTGTGCAGCTTCGGTAGCGTAGAGCTTGGCCATTGCCGCTTCGCGGGTGACGCGGTCGGCGCCAACGTCTTTGGTCCAGGCCGCTCGGTAGACAAGCAGCGCCGATGCGTCGATCGAGAGCGCCATATCCGCGAGAGACGCCTGTGTCATCTGCAAGGCGGCCAGCGGCGCGCCGGCGAGACGGCGTGTTGCGACACGGGCGAGCGTCTCGTCGAACGCTCGCCGCGCCAAACCCAGAGCAGCAGCGCCGACGGTGGAGCGGAACACGTCCAGCGTAGACATCGCAACCTTGAACCCTGCGCCTTCCGGGCCAATGAGCGCTGATCGCGGTACGCGCACGTCTTTAAACTCAAGCCGTGCGAGCGGGTGTGGCGCGATCAAGGGGATGCGCTCAGCGACGCACAGTCCGGGCGCATCTGCGTCGACGATGAGGGCGCTTACGCCTTTTGCGCCCGGCGCGTCGTTGGTGCGTGCGAAAACGACATAAAAATCGGCGATGCCGCCGTTCGATATCCACGTCTTCACGCCATTTATCACATAGGCGTCGCCATCGGCCCGCGCTGTTGTTGAGAGCGCCGCGGCATCGGAGCCTGCATCGGGCTCGGAAAGGGCGAAAGCGGCGATCTTTGCGCCTGAGGCGACCGCGGGGAGGTAGCGTGCGCGCTGGACATCGGTGCCGAACAAGGAGATCGGGCCAGAACCCAGGCCCTGCATGGCGAAAGCAAAATCCGCGATACCGGCGTGCCGCGCCAAGATTTCCCGTGTGAGGCACAATGTCCGCACATCGAGCGGTGCGTCACCGTCAGACACCGCGGCGCGCAACCATCCGCCCTCGGCCAGGTCGGCTACGAGACCTCTGCACACCGTATCAACGGTGTCCTCACGTACATCGTGAGGCAGACTGGCGGCTTTCGCCCAGGCGTTCAGTGCGTTCGAGTGCGCGCGGTGACGGGGCTCAAAAAATGGCCAGGAAAGATAGCTTTGATCGGGCATCAATCACCCTTGAACACAGGTTTCGACTTGGCGACGAACGCCTCGTAGGCGCGCTTGAAGTCGTGCGTCTGCATGCATAGGGCCTGCGCTTGCGCTTCGGCTTCGATGGCCATCTCCAGGCTCATGCTCCATTCAATGTTGAGCTGGTTTTTCGTCATGGCGTGGGCGAATGCGGGTCCGTGGGCTAGGTCATGTGCGAGCGCGTGGGCGTCGGAAACGACGGCGTCGGCGCTAACAATCCGATTGAAAAAACCCCAGGCAAAACCCTCATCAGCGCTCATCGATCGGCCGGTGAACAAAAGCTCGCTCGCCCGACCCTGGCCGATTATGCGTGGCAGCATGGCGCAAGCGCCCATGTCTGCGCCGGCGAGACCCACACGGCTGAAAAGGAACGCCGTCTTGGCGTCAGGGGCGGCAAGGCGCAGATCGCTCGCCATTGCCAGAATAGCGCCGGCGCCGGCGCAAACGCCCTGGACCGCCGCAACAATTGGCTGCGGGCATGCGCGCATCGCCTTGACGAGGTCGCCCGTCATCCGGGTGAAGGCCATCAGGCCCGTTACGTCCATGCGTGTGAGGGGGCCGATGATGTCGTGAACGTCCCCGCCTGAGCAGAAATTGCCCCCAGCGCCGGAAACAACAATAGCCCGACAATCACCGGCATAGGAGAGATTGCGAAAAAGATCGCGCAGTTCGGCATAGGAGTCGAAGGTCAGCGGATTTTTTCGATCGGGGCGGTCGAGCATCACGTGTCCGACCATATCATTGCACGACCAGCGAAAGTGCTCGGCCTTATAGGTATGCACATTCATTGCGCGGACTCCTGTTCAAGCTTTCTGCGCACGGACCCTTTGACGGCGTCCAGGAGCCGCGCCAATGCGCCCATGTCGCCACCGCCTAGTTCTCGCAAGAGGTCGCTGACGCAGGCAGCATGGGCTTCCGCCATGCGGCGAAACAGTCTGCGACCGTCCGCGGTAAGGCGCACTTCTTGGGCGCGCCGATCGCTCACGTGCGCGCGCGTTTCGATCAATCCGTCTTCGCGCATTCGGCTCGTCAACCCGGTAATATTGCCGTTGGACACCAGCAATTTTTCCGAGATTTCGCCTAAGGTGAGCGGCCCGTGACGGTCGAGTGCGGCCAAGAAGTCGAAACGCGAGATGGTCGCGCCGAACTGCGCGCGCATCAGTCGGTCGATGCGCCGCTCAATCAGCCGGGCGACCGACAGCAGGCGCAGCGAGCATCGCACCGAAAGCAGGTGTGCAGGGGCGACGTAATCCAATTCGGCGTCGGCCATCAGATTTCTCCACCGGAGACGCTGATCGTTGCGCCGTTCACCGCTGATGCGGCTTGCGTGCATAGCCATGCAATTGCCGCCGCCGCTTCTGCTGGCGCTATGAGCCTGGCCTGAGGATTGTGCGCCGTCAGCGCGCTCAAGGCCTGGTCGGCGGCGAGCGCGGTGGCGTCCACGATACGAGATACCGATTGCTTGGCGATCTCTGTGTCGGTGAAACCGGGGCAGACCGCATTCACAGTCACGCCCTGCCGCGCAACCTCTTGCGCCAAGGCGCGTGTCAAGCCGACCAGCGCGTGTTTGGACGCGCAATAAGCGGAGACATACGCATACCCTTTGAGGCCCGCCGTTGAGGCTACATTGACAATGCGGCCCCAGCCTGCGGCGAGCATATCGGGCAGCGCGTCGCGGGCGCAAAAAAAAGGTCCGTCGAGATTGACGGCAAGCGTGCGGCGCCATTGTGCATCGTCAACCTTCAGGAACGGCGCTGAGGGTGCGATGCCGGCGTTGTTGACGAGGATGTCGATGGGGCCGTGCCGTTCCCGTGCTTGACGGAGAGCGAGCTGAACTTGACCGCCATTGGAGATATCCGCCTTGGCGCAAAATGCGCCGTCGATGGAAGCGGCCGTGCGCCGAAGCTTTTCCATGTCGCGCCCGATCAATGTCAGGCGCGCACCCTGAGCGCTCAAGGCCTCTGCCGCCGCCGCGCCGATGCCGCTGCCCGCGCCGGTGATAACCGCGTGTGGGGCCGCTTTCATCATACGGCCGCTGGGACCTGTTCGCGTCGCGCCAGATTGCGCTTCAGCTGTGCATGCCCGGCCCGGTATTGAACGGGCGCGGATATGCCGTCGAACCCGAGTTCGGCGGCGGCGCGCAGGGTCCAGTACGGGTCCGCGAGGTGAGGGCGCGCTAGGGCGCAGAGGTCAGCGCGTCCGGCCGCGAGGATGGAATTGACATGGTCAGGCTCGTAAATGTTGCCGACCGCCATTGTCATGACCTCGGCCTCATTGCGAATGCGGTCGCAATAGGGGGTCTGGAACATGCGGCCATAAACCGGTTTGGCGGTAGGTGACGTCTGCCCCGCAGACACGTCAATGAGGTCGGCTCCGGCCGCGTGGAATGCGCGCGCTATGGCGACGGAATCTTCTGCGCTTACACCGCTTTCATCCCAATCAGTGGCCGACACACGCACCGACATTGGCTTATGTGCTGGCCAAGCCGCACGCACTGCCGAAAAAACCTCAAGCGGATAGCGCAACCGGTTTTCGAGCGAGCCGCCATAGGCGTCGGTGCGCTTATTCAAGAGTGGCGTCAGGAAAGCGGAAAGCAGGTAGCCGTGGGCGCAATGCAGTTCGAGCATGTCAAAGCCCGCGTCCTCGCCCCATCGCGCAGCGCGAACGAAATCGTCACGAACCCGGTCCATATCCGCGCGAGTCATGGCGCGGGGGGCGTGATTGCGCGGCGACCACGGCTGGGGGGAGGGCGCAATCAACGGCCAATTGTCCTTTTCAAGAGGTTGATCGGGATGATCTTCCTCCCACGGCACGCGCGTTGATCCCTTAGCACCGGCATGACCCAGTTGCAGCGCAAACTTGGCGCGCGAGTGTTTGTGCACGTAGTCTACGATACGTCGCCATGCCGACACGTGCTCTGGCCGATACATGCCTGTGCAGCCTGGCGTGATGCGTGCGTCGGCCGAGACATTCGTCATCTCCGTGAAGATGAGGCCGGCGCCGCCCATCGCCCGCGATCCGTAATGGACAAGATGGAAATCGTTCGGTTGACCGTCCTCGGCTGAATACATGCACATCGGCGAAACTACGACGCGGTTGGTCAAAGCCATCTCACGCAGCCGCGCTGGTGCGAACATCGGCGCGCAGGCAGCGCTCGTCTCATCACCAGTCGCGCGGGCGGCGTACCAGCGCTCGACCTCCTCGACAAAATGGCTGTCGCGCAAGCGGAGATTCTCATGGTTTACGCGCTGGCTCCGCGTGAGCAAGGCATAGGTGAATTGCAGCGGAGAGAGCCTCGCGTAGCGGTCAATGTTCTCGAACCATTCCGTGCTGTTGCGCGCCGCGTTCTGCAGCTTCAGCACCTCGACCTGACGCTCGGTCTGATAGTCGGCCAGGGCCTGCGCCAACGCTTTGCCGGAATGCAGCACCTCGGCCAGTTTGATTGCGTCCTCGAAAGCGAGTTTCGTGCCCGAGCCGATGGAGAAGTGCGCTGTATGCGCGGCATCCCCCATCAAGATCACGTTGCCCCGCACCCACTCATGGCAGACCACGCGTGGGAATTGGAGCCAAGCCGAGCCGCGCAGATGCTTGGCGTTGGTTTCGAGCGCTGCGCCATCCAGATATTTGGCAAAGATCGCCTCAGCGGCGCGGCATGTCTCTTCTTGCGTCGCGCGGTCGAACCCGAGGCCACGCCAGGTGCGCTCGCTGCATTCGACGATGAATGTCGAGGTGTCGCGATCGAACTTATAGGCGTGCGCCCATATCCACCCATGTTCGGTCTGCTCAAAGGCGAAGGTGAAAGCCTCGAACGCCTTCCTTGCGCCTAACCAGACATACTTGTTGGCCCGTACGTCAATGTCGACCTTGAAATGGTCCGGCCAGGCATTGCGCACTTTGCTGTTGAGACCATCGCTCGCGATGATGAGGTCATAGTTTGCGTAGGCGCTAGAGTCTGGCTCCAGCTCGACGCGAAATTCGAGTGCGACGCCTAGCTCGCGGGCGCGATCTTGCAACAGATTGAGCAGACGCTTGCGGCCTATGCCGGAAAAACCATGGCCCGAAGAGGTGATCGTTTGCCCGTGAATATGGACGTCAATGTCGTCCCAATGAGCAAAGGCGTCCTCGATCCGAGCCGCGCTCACTGGATCATTGGCCCGCAAATTATCCAAGGTCTGGTCAGAGAAGACCACGCCCCAGCCAAAGGTGTCGCCCGGATCGTTGCGTTCAAAAACCGTGATCTCGTGCGCCGGATCGCGCAGCTTCATCGAGATCGCAAAATATAAGCCTGCGGGACCACCTCCGATGCACGCGATTTTCATGCCCGCTCCTGCGCCTTCATTTGCTTTATGTATAAAGCATTGGGGGGCGCGAACAGTGCAATAATGGCGAGGGCTCAGAACCGGCGTTTATGACTTGCGGCGTCGCCGGCGGCATCCGGTCACGGGAGTTGGACCAGTTGCTGTTCAAGGCGGTGTAGTATTCCGTAACAGGACAGCACTTGCGTGACGCTCGCGTTCGGCTCGCGCTTTTCACGAATGGCGGCGAAGAACTCGCGGTCCTGCAGTTCGATGCCGTTCATGGAGACATCAACCTCGGACACGTCGATCTTCTCGTCCTTGCCATTCACGAGGTCGTCGTAACGGGCAATGTAGGTGCCGTTGTCGCAAATATAACGGAAGAAGGTGCCGAGGGGCCCCTCATTGTTGAACGACAGAGAGAGCGTGCAGATGGCGCCTCGTCTGGTTTTCAACTGTATCGACATATCCATGGCGATGCCAAGTTCGGGGTGCTTTGGCCCTTCGATGGCATTGGCGACGACGATCTCATCGCCGGTCTGATACTGGAACAGATCCACAGTGTGCGCGGCATGGTGCCAGAGAAGGTGGTCGGTCCAGGAACGCGCCTCGCCTTTGGCGTTCATGTTCTTGCGGCGGAAAAAATAGGTCTGCACGTCCATCTGTTGGATCGCGAGTTCGCCGGCTTTGATTTTATTATGCAGGTATTGGTGCGAAGGATTGAAACGGCGGGTGTGGCCCACCATGCAGACGAGGCCGGTCTCTTTCTGCGTTTTCGCGACCGCAGCACAATCAGCCCACGAGTCGGCCAGCGGAATCTCGATCTGCACATGCTTTCCGGCGCGCATACATTCAATCGCTTGGGCGGCGTGCAACGGCGTGGGCGTGCAGAGGATTACGCAGTCGACGCCCGGTTGCGCCAAGGCTTCGGCAAGCTCCGTAGTCGTGTGCGGAACACCGTATCTAGCCGCGACAGCCTGCGTCGCATCCAGCCTTCGGCCGACCAACGAGACCACTTCCACACCATCGATGTGCTTGATTGCATCGAGGTGCTTTTCGCCGAAGGCGCCGGCGCCGGCGAGAACAACTTTCATCTTTGTCTTCCGTGTCACTGATTGGCGAGAACGATGTGGCCCACGGCGGTGTTGGACGCCGGCACGTGATAGTGGCGGTGCAACTCGCGCACATGGGCGCCAAGCGCCCCGCGCATGATGAGCCACATCACCATCTCGATGCCCTCGGAGCCTGTTTCCCGCAGGTACTCAATGTGTGGAATTGAGCGCAGGCGCTGCGGATCGGCGGTGAGGTCGTCGAGAAATCGCTGGTCCCATATCGGGTTGATCAGTCCAGCGCGTGGGCCCTGCAATTGATGGCTCATCCCGCCCGTGCCCCAGATCTGCACGCTGAGGTCATAAGGATAAGAAGCAACCGCCCGCGCGATCGCTTCGCCTAGCATCCAGCAGCGGTTGCCCGTCGGCGGCGGGTAGGTGACGACGTTCACGGCGACGGGAATGACTCTGCAAGGCCATTCGGCAGGCTGGCCAAACACGAGCGACAACGGCACAGTCAACCCATGGTCGACGTCCATCTTGTTGATGATGGTGATGTCGAATTCGTCGAGAATGCAGCATTGAGCGATATGCCATGCAAGATCGGCGTCGTTCTTTACGGGCGGCACTTTGCGCGGACCCCAGCCTTCATCGGCGGGTTGAAACTCCTCAGCGCAGCCAATAGCGAAGGTCGGGATGAGGTTCATGTCAAATGCTGAAGCGTGGTCGTTATAGACCAGGATCACGACATCCGGCTTGTTTTCGGGCCGCTTGATCCATTCGCGGGTCCATTCGTAACCCGCAAATACGGGCCGCCAGTAATCTTCCTGGGTCTTGCCGAGATCCAGCGCCGCTCCGATCGCGGGGACGTGGCTCGTGCTGAGCCCAGCGCTGATGCGCGCCATCTATTTGCCCTCCTTGATCGAGCGAAGGCCGTCAGGGGAGCGACCGCCAGACAGCATCATCGCCTGATAATCCTCGACGCTCATGCCGGTCATGGTGCTGACCGCTTGCAGAAAGCTCTGTCCGTCTGTGGAGAATACCTTCGCCAGAAAGTAAATGTTGCCGCCGAGATCGAGTAGCCGATTATAGTCGCGCGCTAGCAGGGCGTCCTTCTGGTCTTGCGTCATCGGCCAGTCGTCGAGATAGGCGCGTTCATCGGCCTTCCAGCGTGTGCGGTTCTCCGCTTTCATGAGGCTCATGGCAAACTGGTTGAGCCAATAGCCTTCGCGCGCGCGCTTGGTTGTGTAGACGCGGGTGCCTGGTATGTCCTCGAGTTCGGCGAGGTATTGCTGAAGGTTGCGGGTCATGCCGCCTCCGGGCGATTGGCTTGAGGGGTGTGCGCCTGCGGCGGCATCAACCGCACGAAGCGTTCGCGGACACGCGGTGAGAGCGCATGGTCGGTGACGAGGAGGGCGCTCAGCCAAAGCAGGGCCGAGCATTTGACCCAGGCAGCGCTCAACGCTGCGATCGCGACAGCAAGCACCAGACGCGCGCGCCGGGATTGCTGACGCAGCACGGTGCTCGCGGCAAAGTGCGCCTTCCGCTGCGCCAAGGTCCCTGCTGAGCGCGTCATGCGGATGAGTCCAGCCTAGGACGGGTCTCTTCGGGCCAGTAGAGCCGCATCGGATTGTCGACCAGCAGCTTCTGCTGCTGCTCCGCTGTGTCCGCGATGCGCGGTATCACATCTACCAGCTTGCCATCGTCAGGCGCATGAGTGGTCATATTCGGGTGCGGCCAGTCCGTGCCCCAGAGCACGCGATCGGTGAATTCCTCCACCACGCGCCTGGCAAAGGGGATGACATCGTCATAGCCTGGCGGCCCGCTGAGCGAGAGCCGCTCAGGGCAGGTGACCTTGCACCAGAAATCATCGCGCGCTCGCATCAGGTCGAGCAGGAGGCCGAACTCTGGGCCGTGGACCGGTTTGCTTACGTCGGGCCTGCCCATGTGATCGATGACCACCGGCGCCGGCAGGGCCGCGAAAAAAGGGTAAAGATCGGGCAGCTCCTGCGCCTCGAAATAAATCACCACGTGCCAGCCGAGCGGCGCGATCCTGGCGGCGATCTCGGTGAGTTCGCCTGCGTCCAGCCGATCCGCCAAGCGCTTGACGAAATTGAAGCGCACGCCGCGCACACCGGCGAGATGCAGCACTTTTAGCTCCGCGTCCGTCACATTTCGTCTTACGGTCGCGACTCCGCGCGCGGTTGCATTGGAGGCGAGCAAAGCATCGACCAGCGCCCGATTATCGGCGCCATGACAAGTGGCTTGAACGATAACGCTGCGCGAAAACCCCAGATGCTCCCGCAATGCCCAGAGCTGATCCTTTGAAGCGTCGCAGGGCGTGTACTTCCGCTCCGGCGCATACGGGAAAACGTCGCCCGGGCCGAACACGTGGCAGTGCGCGTCGACGGCGCCCGGCGGCGGTTTGAATATCGGTTTCGACGGATTCGGATGGAAGGCAATCCAGCCCGGCGTAACGTCGAAGGGAGTCGCGGCGATCATCGCCCTTGGCCCTTCAGGATGGCGTCGAGGCGCGGGAAGACGCGGCGGGCGTTCAGTTCAAATACCTTGCGCTTATCGACATCGGGGATTGCAAGCGCATCGATGTAGCGCTTGGTATCGTCAAAGTAATTGCCGGTCTCGGGATCGACGCCACGTACAGCGCCCACCATTTCAGAGCCGAACAAGATGTTGTCGGCGTCGATGACGCGAAACAGCAGATCAATACCCGGTTGGTGGTAAACGCAGGTATCGAAGAACACGTTCTGCATGACGTGTTCACGCAGCGACGGGCGCCGCAGCATGTCCGCCAGCCCACGATAGCGGCCCCAATGATAGGGCGCCGCGCCGCCGCCGTGCGGGATGATGAAGCGAAGGGTCGGGAAATCCCGGAAGAGGTCTCCTTCAATGAACTGCATGAACGCCGTGGTGTCGGCGTTGATGTAATGTGCGCCGGTGGCGTGGAAATTGGGGTTGCATGAGCTTGAGACGTGGATCATCGCCGGAACGTCGAGCTCCACCATCTTCTCGAAGAATGGATACCAGTGCCTGTCCGTCAGCGGCGGTGCGGTCCAGTGCCCTCCGGACGGATCGGGATTGAGGTTGCAGCCGACGAAGCCGAACTCGTCGATGCAGCGCTCAAGCTCGGAGATGGCGTTTGCGATCGGCGCGCCCGGTGATTGTGGCAGTTGGCACACGCCGACGAAGTGCCGAGGGTAGAGATCAACCACGCGTTTGATCAGATCATTGCAGCGCCGCGTCCATTCTTTAGATACGTCCTCATCGCCCACATGGTGCGCCATGGCGGAGGCGCGCGGCGAAAAAATCGTCATGTCCGCGCCGCGCTCTCGAATGAGGCGCAGCTGATTCTTGTCGATCGTCTCCCGGATGAGGTCGTCGGAAATCTGAGGATAAGCAGGCGTCAGCGCTTTGGCCCTGAACGCAGCCTTCTGCTCTTCGCGCCATTTATTGTGGGCGTCCGGCGCCGTCGTGTAGTGGCCGTGGCAGTCGATGATCATGAGTGGCGGACATCCATTTTCGCGCGCACTGCATCCAGCATGCCCGCAAGTTCTTGTTCGGTGAGTGCTGATTCGAAGTTGGCCGCCCATTCCTGGCGGTCCGCGGTGGCGCTGCTGAGGAGCGGCGCGAGCCCCGCTTCGCTGACAGTGAGGGCGGCTTCGCGCATCTCCTCAGCGCGCCGCCCGCCATGCTCGATTGCGCGCGAGATCATATAGCGTGAAAGCATCGGCCAATCGCAGCCGGGAAAGAGGTCGTTGAGAGAGGCGAGCACCGCGCCTTCCACGCCATACCCGCGCGCCGAACAAAGCGACTCCATCAGCAGCGCTTCAATGCCTTTCACCATGACGCTGCGGCAGAGCTTCGCAGCAGCGGCTTTGCCATAGTCAGAGGAGAAGACGCGGACTCCGCTGAAGCCAAGCTCGCGTGCGATCGAGGCAAAGGCGCTCGCATGCGGGCCGCCAAGCAGAATGGCGCTCGCACAGCGTTTCGGCGCAAATGGCGACATCACCGAAGCTTCGACATAGCGCCCGCCGCCGGCGTTGATCAGCGCAGCCGCCTCCCGCTTCGCGCCGGGTGATGCGGAGTTGAGATCGAAATACCAAGCGCCGGCGCAGGCGGGCGCGACGGCCCTGGCGACCGCTGTCGTCTGCGCTGCGGTCACGGCGGAGATGATGAGATCTGCGCCGCGCGCAGCCTCGGCATGGCTCGCCCCGGCTCGAAGGCCAAGCCGACGAGCCGCCAAACTTGGCGCACTGGCAGGGTCTGCCAATCGGAGGTCGTACGCGGCTAGCGTGGCGCGCGAAGTAAGATCTTCGGCAATCAAGCTGCCGACTTCGCCTAGACCGATGAGCGCGATTTGCATCAGTCGCACCACGCTTTCTCGGGCACGAAAACCTCACCGCGCATCAGCTTGCGCGCTGTGCGCAATAGCGCGGCGCGGCCGACCTCCATAACGCCATTCCTGTTGCAGACATCGACATCGACAGTGAAATAACCAGTCGGGTGCTCGACCTCGATCCGCTGTTCACCTTCGCGCGCTGCGAGCCTTGCCACGCCCGCTGCAACCGAGCCCGGCATCAGACATGCAGTGGCCACACTGACCGCGCCGAGCACGCCAATCGCTTCATGGACGCGATGCGGGATGAAAGTGCGTGTGTTCAGCGCACCGCCTGCCCACGGCGGCGAGACGAGGCACATTTTCGGCACGGTCTGTTTGCTGACATCGCCAAGGTTCATGCGCGCGCCGAGTGCAAGCCGGATGTGTTCGAGCTTGGCCTTGAGTTCTGCGTCCGCTTCCAGCTCAGCTGGCGCTTCTGCGCCGGTCTTGCCGAAATCGGCTGCGTTCATGACAACGACGGGCATTCCGTTGTCGATGCAGGTGACGGTGATGTCGCCTATCATGTCAGCGACATTGCCCGTCGGCAGCAGCGCCCCGCAACTGGAGCCGGCGATGTCGAGGAAGTCGATCGGAATTGCCGCCGCCGCGCCAGGCACCCCGTCAATGCGAGCGAGTCCTTCATATTCCGGCACGCCCTCCGGAGTTGGGACGTGCGCCACCGCACGCGCGCCCGAGTTGAGCATGTGAATGCGCACGGCAGTCACGCCACGTTCGGCGCGCACCAAGCCGTTTTCGATCGCCCACGGACCAACGCCTGCGAGCATGTTGCCGCAGTTCTGGCTGTCGCTGACTTCGGCTTTGTCGACCACGACTTGCAGGAAGAGGTAATCGACATCGGCGTCAGGTCGCGTGGATCGACTGACGATCGCGACTTTGCTGGTCAGCGGGTGGGCGCCGCCGACGCCATCGATCTGGCGCGGATCGGGTGAGCCCATTGCCGCAAGCAAGACTGAATTTCGCCTCGCCGGGTCGGCGGGCAGGTCAGCGGCGTTGAAGAAGAGCCCCTTGGAGGTGCCGCCGCGCATGAGCGTGCAGGGTATGCTGCGCAGCATTATCAGCCCTTCAGATCTTTCTGTCGGACATAGCGCAGACCCTTTTGGCTCAGGCGCTCGCGCATCTGGTAGATATCGAGGCCCAGCGCGCCTTGTTCAAATTGCGCGCGCTTCTTCGCTTCGTTGGCTTCACGCGCTTGAGCACGATGCAGCACCTCCGCCGCCTCCGTTCGGCGCACGACGACCACGCCGTCATCATCAGCAACAATCACATCGCCAGGGTTCACAAGCTGCCCGGCGCAGAGGAGCGGCACATTCACCCTTCCCAACGTCTCCTTCACGGTGCCCTGGGCGAAGATGGATTTCGACCACACCGGAAACCGCATCTCTGTTAGCGCCGCCACGTCACGCACGCCTGCATCAATGACGAGGCCCCGTACGCCGCGGGCTTTGAGCGAAGTGGCGAGCAGGTCGCCGAAGTAGCCGTCCTCGCACGGGCTCGTTGGCGCGACGACCAGGATGTCGCCGGGCTCGCATTGTTCAACCGCGACATGAATCATCCAATTGTCGCCTGGCGCGACTTCGCAGGTGATGGCGGCGCCAGCAATGCGCGCCGGCCGGTAAATCGGACGCATATAAGGCGCCAGAAGGCCTTTTCGGCCTTGCGCTTCATGAAGGGTGGCGACGCCGAACGCGGAAAGGTGTTCCGTCGCAGTGCGGTCGGCGCGAGCAATGTCGGTGACAACAACACCCATGCGCGATATCCCCTTCAGTTACAGCGGCAAGCCGACATAATTTTCCGCCAACGTTGTCTGCGCGGCCGTGGAATGACGAATATAGTCCAACTCCGCTACTTGCATCCTGCGATCGAATGGTTCGGTGTTGGGAAAGCGGTGGGTGAGGCCGGTAAACCACCAGGAGAAGCGTTCAGCCTTCCAAACGCGGGCTAAGGCGCGGGCTGAATAGGTATCGAGAAAGTGCGCGTCGCCGGATTGGTAATAGCGAGCGAATGCATCGGCGAGGATGAGCACATCCGACACTGCGAGATTGAGCCCTTTCGCGCCGGTGGGAGGCACTATGTGCGCAGAATCGCCAGCCAGAAAAAGTCGATTCCACCGCATTGGTTCCGCCACGAAGCTACGCAAGGGGGCGATGCTTTTTTCAAACGAGGCGCCCCGTGTCACGCGCCCGCCTGCGGCAGGTCCTAGTCGTACGCAAACTTCGTCCCAAAAGCGTTCATCGGGCCAGTCTTCGATGTTCTCGTCTGCCGCACACTGAAGATAGTAGCGGCTGCGAGTAGGCGAACGCATTGAGGCGAGTGCGAAGCCGCGTTCGTGGTTGGCATAAACAAGCTCATTCTCGCATGGGGGAACGTCGGCCAGGACACCGAGCCAGCCAAACGGATAGACTCGCTCGAATACGTTCAGGACCGAGGCCGGAATTGTTGTGCGGCTGACGCCGTGATAGCCGTCGCAGCCCACGATGAACTCACACGTGACGGCATAGGTCGCGCCGTCTTTGCGCCAAGTGATCATGGGGCAGGCGCCCTCCATCTCACGCAATTCGACGTCGGCGGCGTCGTAGACGATGTTGAGACCCAGTTTGTCTGCGGCGATGCCGAGGTCTTTCATGACTTCCGACTGGCCATAGACCATGATGGTGGCGCCGCCGGTGAGCGCAGCGAAATCAACGTGGAACATCGCGCCGTCCACCGCGATATTTGTACCTCTGTGGACCAGGCCCTCACGTTCCATCCGTCCGCCAATGCCAAGCTGCCTCAACAGATCGACGGTGATTTGCTCGAGCACGCCGGCGCGTACGCGGGCCTCGACGTAGGTGCGAGCGTGTTTTTCGACGACAATGGCGTCGACGCCTGCCTTGTGCAGCAGGTGCGCCAGAAACAGACCAGCGGGCCCCGCTCCGACGATGCCGACTTGTGCACGCATTGGTCTGACGCCTCCTCGGAAATCCTCCAAGTATCCGTCGCCGCGGCGCGCAAAGGCTATGGACACATCGGCGCAAAACTTGGACAAATCGAAGTCAGCCTCTCTGGTCATAACTGCGAGGAATGAGTGTGGCCGGCGCGATCGCCCAGTTTTTTTTGTATGGAGAAGAGCCTCGCTCTGCTGGCGCTCGCTTCGTGCACCTGGAAATGTTGGATGATCGGAGCCGGCCGGCAAACTGGATTATTCGTCCTCACGCCCATGGCGATCTCCACCATGTTTTTTTCATTAGCGTGGGCGGCGGGGTGGCCGATGTCGACGGGAGACAACTTCGCTGCCAGGCGCCGGGCGTCTTGATCGTTCCCGCAGGTTGCGTCCACGCCTTTACTTGGCTGGCCGACACTGAGGGGCGAGTTCTCACCTTTTCTGACGCGTTTTTGCGGGCTCTTGCCGCGCGCGAGCCGGAGTTGGAACGTGTATTCGGACGCGAGGCCTGGGTTGCGGGCGCCGATCCGTCGATAGTCGCCGCACCCCTTGCCAGCCTGTCGCGAGAATTGGGGGGGGCCGCCGCCGGCCACGACATGGCTGTTGAAGCCTACCTGAGCGCGCTCTTGGTTGAGGTGTTGCGCCTGCGTCACCGCATCGAGCTTGAAGCAATTGCTCCGGCCGGACCAAACGCTCTTCTCGTGGCGCGTTTTCGCCAAGTGGTGGAGCGGTCGTTTCGCGAACATCTGACGGTGGAGGCGTGTGCTTCGCTGCTCGAAGTCAGCCCGGCGCGCCTTCGGGCGGCCTGCCGCGCCGTTGCTGGCAGTTCGCCCGCAGACATGATGCATCAGCGTGTCGTCTTAGAAGCGCAACGGGTAATGCGGTATTCAAACATGAGCATCGCCCAGGTCGCGACCTATCTAGGCTTCGCCGATCCGGCTTATTTCTCCCGGTTTTTCCGGAAGCATAGTGGGTGCGCCCCACGCGCGTTCGCGCGCGCCCGAAGTGTTGAAGCGGCGTCGCCTCGCTTCGATAGAAACCCCTCATGAGGCAAAAAGGCTTCTCATGGCGGATGTGAGCCCCAGCTGTGTTAGCCGACCTCTTTCGTGTGCGCGATTGAGCGGGAGTGGGTGTGGTGTGGAAGGCAAGCGACGTCCGCCGGGCGGACTATCCGATCGAGCCGCTTCTGCTTGACCGGTGGTCGCCACGCCGCTTTGCCGGCGCCGATATCAGTGACGCCCAACTTGCCAGTTTGTTTGAAGCGGCGCGCTGGGCGCCCTCATCCTTCAATCATCAACCATGGCGGATCATTTATGCGCGCCGTAGCGGGGTGTATTGGCCGCTGCTGCTAAGCCTGCTGACCCCGTCAAACGCCAAATGGGCCTCTGGGGCGGGGTTGCTTTTGCTCTTCTTGTCGGAGTTGCACCGGCCGGACGGACCTGCGCGGACGCACGCTTTCGACGCGGGCGCCGCTTGGCAAAACCTTGCGCTGCAAGCGACGGCGCTGGGATTGGCCGCGCGCGGGATAGAGGGCTTCGATTACGAACGCGCACGAGTGGAATTGAACGTGCCCAACGATCTGTCCATTGAGGCGATGGCGGCCGTTGGCATTCACGAAGCGGGGGAAGGGCCGTCGGCGTCAAGCCTGCGCCGGTCGATCTGGGAAAGCGTTCAGGAGGGCCCATTCCCGGTCGGGCTCGGGTCCTGAGCGGCGATGCCTCGGCGTTATAGGCCAGTCATATTATTCAGTCTTTGCGCCCGCGCCCCCGTGTTAGCGTTCGTGACAATCGAGCCCGTGAAAAGCGAGCCGCATCTGCAACACGCGATGAACAAGCAAGGGGGGATGTATGAACTTCTGGAAAATGCACTGTGCGATTCCGGCGCTCTTGGTTGCAGCGCTTTCGGCGGCGCCGGCTTTGGCTCAGGACGCCGATCCGGGCGGGCCGACCGCTCGCACAGACGAAGAAATCGTGGTTACGGCGCAACGCAGATCGCAAGCAATTTCTGATGTGCCGCTGTCGGTGCAGGCCTTTTCCGGCGAAGCGCTTGAGGAAACCGGCGTTCGCGACCTCTCACAGGTCATCGCTCTGGTGCCGGGCGCCTCCGAGGGCCGCGGCAACGCAGCGGGCATCAGATCATATCAAATTCGCGGCGTCTCCTCATTCTACGGCGACAGCACGGTTGGTTATTATCTGGACGAGGCGGCCTACGTCATCCCCAACCGAAACTATGCGCCGGTGGCGCGGACATTCGACATCGACCGTGTCGAGGTTCTGCGCGGCCCGCAGGGCACGCTCTATGGTCTCGGATCCATGGGGGGCACGATCCGGTTCATCACCGCCGACCCCGACCTTGAACAGCTTCGCGTGCGCGGCGCTGCGGGCTACTCAAGCACCGAAGGCGGCGACGACAATCACTATGCGGACCTCGCCGTGAGCGTCCCTCTGATCGAGAACGTGCTCGCGGTCCGTGCTGTCGCAAGCCAGGAAATTCTTGGCGGCTATGCGCAATCGCCGAGCTTCCCAGGCGACCTCAATGATGGCGATATCCAGAACTACCGATTCAAGGTGCTCGCGACGCCGACAGACGATCTGACGCTGCGCTTCGGCTACCATCGCAGCGACATACAGGATGATTGGGGCCGCAATTTCGCGACAACTGATCCGGCTGCCTTTCCCGCTTCCCCCGTGCCTGGCCGTAACCATCAAGTATTCGACATGTACACGGGCTTCATCGGGTACGATTTCGACTCGTTCTCGATCGAGAGCTCCACTGGTTACGTGGACCGGCAGGACAGGGCGAGCGGGCCGATTGTTCTTGGCCCAGGCCCCTCCTTCCGCTTGGACGTGATGGGCGATTCCACAAGTTTCGTTCAGGAAGTGCGCGCGGTTTCGCAGGGCGACACGCCGCTGCAATGGGTCGTCGGCGGCATCTATCAGGAAGCTGAAAATCTGGAGGATATCGTCGTCATTGGCGGCCCGCCGATCAGCGCTGTTTCGATTTACAACTCACAATCGTACGCGGCGTTCGGCGAAGTGTCGTACGGCTTCATGAATGGACGTCTGCGGCCTCTGATCGGTCTTCGGTACTTTGAAGACAACCGCACCTTCTTCACCCAGAGCCGCGCTCCCTTCTTGGCGCCCCCGTATACGGATGAGGAAACTTTCTCTTCGCTCAGTCCCCGCTTCAACGTTTCGTTCGAGATCGACGAAGATCACCTCGTCTATCTTAACGTCGCGCGTGGTTATCGCAGTGGCACCTTCAATACTGCCGCGGCCGTGGCTGCGTCTGGCGGCACAGTGCCGTTCGCCGTCGATCCAGACGACATCTTGTCTTATGAAATTGGCGGAAAATTCCATCTCTCCGACCAGCTCTACATGGAAGCGGCTCTCTACTATTATGACTGGGCGGACGTGCAGCTGAACTACACGATTGGGGGTGGCGTGCAGGTGATCCGCAACGCCGGCGACGTGGAGGGTCAAGGCATCGATCTATCCGTGACCTGGCGTCCGCTTACGGGGCTGACGCTTCAGGGCGCCGCCAATTTGAATGCCACCGAGTTTGCCAACATCATCAATCCTGCCGTGTTTGCGAGCACGCCCAATATCGCTGAGGGCAATCAACTCGCGAGCGTTCCACAATCCACCTATTCGTTTGACGCCACCTACACCCACCCGATCGGCGGCGACTTCGTGCTGTTCATGAATGCAGGCTACACCTACATCAGCGAACAGGGCGACCCAGGCGATGACCCGCCGCCTCCGGGCCCAGCCGGCGGGCCCGCCCGCATGGGGGACGATCACGACTTGCTGCGCGCGCGTGTGGGCATCGAACGCGGTCCGGTCGGCCTTTATCTGTTTGGCGACAATCTGCTCGATGACAGCGGACCCATTCAAATATCCGGATCAGGCCGGTCGCGTTATTACCCACGCGTCGTGGGTGTTGAACTGGCGTGGGATTACTGAAGCAATGATCGGCGTGCTGCGTGACATCTGGACCAGGCCGATGGCCTCGAACGACACGTTCCAGACGAACGCAGCATTGCTGATCGGCCGTCTCCTGACGGTTGTGGCATTGATCCCCAACGGCCTCCGCAAAATAGCGACCTTTGCGCAGACTGCAGCGGGCATGGGCGGTACGCCTCAAAACATCGGCGGGCGGATGTTTCCCGACCAGACCCCTCTCATCGTGTTCCCGGCGCCGGAAATCTTCCTGGCCGTGTCACTGACGTTCGATCTACTCGGCGCGCTGCTCGTCATCGTCGGGTGGCGCACGCGTATGGTCGCCACTCTGCTCACAGGCTATGTCATCATCGCGATGACCATCTTCCATTCCGACATTCGCGGACCGGAAGATGTGCAGCACATCGTTCGCAATCTCTCATTTGTGGGCGCGCTGTTTCTGCTGAGCGGTGTCGGCGGTGGGTATTGGAGCGTCGATGGCGTCCTTGCTCGAAATCAGCGCACGCATGCGTGAGCCGGCTTCAGTTGATCAGAACGGGCAACGTTCGCTGGCACGCTTGCTGGCTGGCATCGCGGCCGGCGATGTTCGCGTGATCGACCTCACGCAAACGCTGTCTGAAGCGACTCCGGCGCTTGTGCTTCCCCCTGAGTTCGGGCAGTGCGCGCCATTCACGCGCCGTGAAGTTTCGCGCTACGATGCGCGTGGCGTCGCGTGGTACTGGAACGAGTTCTCGATGAACGAACACACCGGCACGCATTTCGACGCGCCTGTGCACTGGGTGACCGGTCGCGATCTGCCGAACGGGGCTGTGGACTCGATCCCGGTCGAAAAGCTGATTGGGCCGGCTATCGTCATCGATTGTTCTGCTCAGACGGCGGAAGATCCCGACTTTCTGCTCACGCGCGCTGAGGTGGAGCGCTGGGAAGCCCGTCACGGCCGGATTCCTGCAAATTCGTGGGTTCTCTTTCGCACCGATTGGTCAAAACGAGCGGGGGCGGCATACGTCAATCGAAGAGACGATGGCGCACACACACCCGGACCAGATGTCGAGGTGATGCGGTTTTTGGTCGAGCAGCGCGACATTCTTGGCTTCGGCGTAGAGACGATCGGCACCGATGCAGGTCAAGCGCATCGGTTCGACCCGCCATACCCAGCGCATCACTTCCTCCATGGCGCCGGCCGCTTTGGTCTGCAGTGCCTCACCAACCTCGATCAATTGCCGCCTGTCGGCGCGGTCTTGATCACGCCGCCGCTCAAAATGGAGGGCGGGTCTGGATCGCCTCTGCGCGTGCTGGCGCTCGCCGCCGCTTGAGGCCGCACGCATGGCGGAGCGTTCGTTCAAGGAAGAGGTCGAGCAGCTAAAGCTCGGGCAGGGTGACACGTTCCGCGGCGAGGGTATCCTCGCTGTCGCCAAAGCGCTGCTGCAGTCGGGCGTGGCTTATGTAGGCGGATATCAAGGGGCGCCGATCAGTCATCTGATGGATGTGTTCGCCGACGCCGAAGACATCCTGGCTGCGCTCGGCGTGCATTTCGAACAATCGGCCTCGGAAGCGACGGCTGCTGCGATGCTTGCAGCATCGGTGAACTACCCCCTGCGCGGAGCCGTGACATGGAAATCCACGGTCGGCACAAATGTCGCCTCCGACGCGCTCGCTAATGTCGCGAGCGGCGGGGTCAAAGGCGGCGCGCTGGTAATCGTTGGCGAGGATTATGGCGAGGGCTCCTCCATTATGCAGGAACGCACGCACGCGTTCGCCATGAAATCGCAAATCTGGTTGCTCGACCCGCGCCCCAATCTCCAGACCATCGTGCAAATGGTGGAACACGGGTTTGCGCTTTCTGAAGCGTCCCACTCGCCGGTCATGCTCGAGATGCGCATCCGCGCTTGTCACATGCACGGCCGGTTCCTCGCCAAAGACAACGTGCGCCCAACTTTTACACTGCGGGATGCGCTGGAAAATCCATCGCGCGACGTGGGCCGCATCGTCCTGCCGCCGGCGAGCTTTCAACATGAGCAGGAGAAAATTACCCAGCGTTGGCCAGCCGCCCTTGCCTACATCCGCCAGCACAAGCTGAACGAAACGTTCGGCCCCACAGAGGGGGAATTCGCTGATCTCGGCATCATCGTGCAGGGCGGTCTCTTCAACACATTGATGCGGGCGCTCGAACTCTGTGGTCTCGCAGACGGGTTCGGCCGCACACGCCTGCCCGTCCACGTCCTTAACGTCACCTATCCCTTGCTCGACGACGAGATCGCCGCGTTCTGCCGCAGCAAGCGTGCTGTGCTTGTGGTGGAGGAGGGGCAGCCGGAATTCATTGAACTCGCCATCAACACAATTCTTCGTCGCGCTGAGAGCGGGGCCAGCATCGCCGGCAAGGGTCTGTTGCCGAAGGCGGGCGAATATACAGGCCAAGTGTTGCGCCAAGGGGTGGAAGCTTTCCTCGAACAATTCGCAGGGCGCGCGCCGAGTGCGCTCCCAGTCCCCGCGCTGAGCATGGAGGCAGTGCCTACGCGTCCGGCCGGGTTCTGCACTGGATGCCCAGAGCGGCCGGTGTTTACTGCAATGAAGCTGCTTGAACGTGAGATCGGGCCCTTCCACGTATCATGCGATATCGGCTGTCATCTGTTTTCGATCCTGCCGCCGTTCAATATCGGCAACACCACGATGGGTTATGGGCTCGGCGCGGCCGGAGCGGCGGCGTTCAAGGCCCCTGGAGGGGGCAAACGCGCGATCAGCGTGATGGGCGATGGAGGCTTTTGGCACAATGGACTGACGAGCGGGGTGGGCAATGCTGTGTTCAACGAAAGCGACAACGTGCTCGTGATAGTCGACAACGGCTATTCGGCTGCGACGGGCGGGCAAGACATACCCTCTTCGCGCGGCGGCAAAGTACGTCGCAGCACGCATCATCGCATCGAAGACGCTGTGCGAGGCGTGGGCGTCGCATGGGTGCGGACGGTCGAAACCTACAAGATCAGGGCCGTGAAGGCAGTCTTGAAGGAAGCGATGACAACGTCCGTGCGCGGGCCCAAAGTGGTCATAGCGCAAGCGGAATGCATGCTCAGCCGCCAGCGGCGCGAGAAGCCCTTGTTCGTTCAGGCTGTAAGTGAGGGCAAACGTCGCGTAAAGCAGCGTTACGGCGTCGATGAAGACATTTGCACCGGCGATCACTCGTGCATTCGCCTTTCCGGCTGCCCCTCGCTCACGATCAAGCCCAATCCTGACCCGCTGCGAGAAGACCCAGTCGCAGTTGTGAACAACGATTGCGTCGGCTGCGGAGTCTGCGGAGAGATTGCGCACGCGGCGGTGTTGTGCCCGAGCTTTTATCGTTCGGAGCAGATCTTCAACCCATCGCGCTTCGAGCTCTGGCGTCAAGCGCTTCGCACTACACTCATCGGTGCGCTTCAGCGCCGCGCAGAGCGCGCGCGAATGGCGCGCCTCGCGTGAACCCCCGGCCGATCCGTATCTCCATCAACGCGTTGGGAGGGCAAGGCGGCGGCGTGCTTGCGGACTGGATCGTAGCGCTCGCGGAGGTCAAAGGGTGGATTGCGCAATCGACGTCAGTGCCGGGGGTCGCACAGCGAACCGGCGCTACGGTGTATTACGTCGAGATCTGCCCGCCGACTGGGGAGAGCGCAGAGCCGGTGCTGGCGCTGATGCCCGTCCCTGGCGACGTTGATATCGTCCTCGCGCTCGAGCTGATGGAAGCGGGTCGCGCGATTGCGCGCGGATTCGTGACGCCTGACCGCACAACTCTGATCGCCTCCACGCACCGCGTGTTCGCGATCGCAGAGAAATCCGCCCGGGGCGACGGCGCATTTTCAGCAACGGAGGTCCTGGAAGCGTGCCGCGCGGCTTCAAAAAACGTGCAACTCCTCGACTTGCAGCATATCGCCGAGCGTAATGGCAGCGTGATCAGCGCCGCGATGCTGGGCGCACTGGCCGCAAGCGCCGCCTTGCCCTTCTCTCGATCGGACTACGAAGCCGTTGTCGCCGCGAGCGGGCGCGGTCGAGAGCGCAGCCTCGCGGCTTTCGCTGAGGCGTTTGCAGCGTTGGCCGCCCCGGTCGCGGCCAATGGCAGGAAAACACGCCCACCCGCCCATGCATCGTCGGCGCGGGAGCGGTTAGCCGAATTGCCGCTTCCTGTGCGCGACGTCGCGGCCATGGGTGTTGAGCGTCTCCTCGATTATCAGGGCCGGCGCTATGCGGGCGCCTATCTGTCGAGTGTGGCCCGCTTGTGCGCGGCGGAGGCCGAACTGGGAGCGGCGCCCGACTGGCGCTTCTCCTATGAGGGCGCGCGGCGTCTAGCATTGTGGATGAGCTATGAGGATGTGGCGCGCGTGGCAGATCTCAAACTGCGCGCTGCACGGTTCGCGCGCGTGAAGTCCGAAGCCGGGCTTGCTGATGGACAGCTCATCAGCGTGACTGAGTTTATGCACCCCCGGTTTGAAGAAGTGTGTGACATTCTGCCAGAGGCTGTGGGGCGGGCTTTGAACGACTGGGCCTGGGCGCGCGTGGCGTTCTCGAAATGGATTGAACGCGATTGGAAGGTGACGACATCTCGGCTAAGCGGATATTTGCTGCTTGCTTTCATCGCGTCTTTGCGGGTGATCCGGCCGAGCTCTTACCGCTGCGCCGCCGAGCAGCACAGAATCAAAGGCTGGCTCGTATCGGCTGTGAATGCGGCGCGCACCGATTATGAACTGGGTGTAGAGGTCTTGCGGTTGCAGCGTCTGGTCAAGGGCTATGGCGACACGCATTCACGCGGCCTGCGCGCGTTCGCTGCGATCATGAACCTTTTGTCCGACCTGAGCAGCCGGGACGACGCCGCGCACTGGATCCGGGCGCTGCACGATGCCGCTCTGCGCGAGGACTACCATTCATTTCTGAGGCTGGTCGAACAAGCGCGCGCCGGCGTTATGGCCGCGCCGCGACAGTCAGCTTCTGGCCCACATCCGTCAGCAACTTCATGAACACTTCGAACGCGGAAAGGCGGATGGCCTGACGTCGGTAGGTAGCTGTAATGTTCACGCTGACGGACAGTTCTTTGACGTCCATTGCGGCTAATGATCCGGCGGCGACCTCGGCGCAAAGAAGGCGTGCAGGCAAAGCGCTGAGAAAGTTTTTCTGCAACAGCACTGCCTTGATGAACCCGGCGGAATTGGCGACGGCGTGCGGGATAGGAGGGGTTAGTCCGGCGGAGACAAAAACCTGCACCACCTGAGCAATCCAGAATTGGGTTGGCGGCGGCAAGATCCAGGGAAAGGCCAGTAGCTCCGGCAACGCCACCGTGCCCTTGCCGGCGAGCGGATGAGAGGCGGCCGCGAAAATGCGTATCTGGTCGCGCATAATGAGCTTGGTCGCTAGATCCGGGTGTGCATCGGACGCCCAGCCGCCGACAAAGACATCGAGCTCGCCCCGCCGCAAAGCGGGGATGTGGTCTTCCATCAGCCCCTCGATCACACGTAGGCGAATGCCTGGGCGCGATTTCTGAAGCACTTCAAATACGCGCGGCAACAGATCGGCGGCGACGCTCGGCGTAGCGCCGATCATAACCTCGCCGCTGTCGGCGCCACTGAGAGTCGCAATCTCGCGCGCCGCGTTTTGCATCTCTGCCTGGATAACTTTGGCGTGGCCTGCCAGCGCCTCACCATAGATGGTGGGAATGACACCTGAGGTTGCTCGCTCAAACAATTGAACGCCCAGTTCTTCCTCGAGCAATTGAATGCTCTTGGAGAGGGCCGGCTGCGACACATGCACGACCGAAGCCGCGCGGCCGAAGCTGCGGTGCTCATAGACGGCAAGGAAGTGCTCAAGACGACGCGAGTTCAAGGGGGCCCGCCAGCTGGCAAGTGGCGCATTCATGATGCGTTCTCATGACGTATCGGACCGCCGGGATCGCTGCAAGCTGTCCCAGCGGTCCAAGGCAGGCCCTTGGGAGAGATCAGTCGTATTCGTGCAGCAGGCGAGTGCCGCGGATTTGGAAGCCTACAGGGATAATGTAGGCGCCTACAATTTCTTTCGGCTTGAGCGCCGTGTGCTCTTCGAATGCGGAGGCGTGATAGGTGAGCTCGCCCTCGCCCTGCCAGATTTCGCCGAACTTCAAGTCGCTGCTCACAGTCTGCACGAGTTGGTGCAGCAGCGGTTTGTCACGTCGTTCCACATCGGCGCTCGGGAAATGAAGGGTGTGGAAGAGGTCGGTTCCGAACGGTTTTGGCAATTTATCCGGAGTAATCTTTTGCTTCACATCTATCGCGGCCGTCACGAGGCGTTCGCCGTGCGACTCGCAGATCGCCGCATAACGTGAGCCGGGGCCGCACGCCTGCATGGCAGGGTTCAGGGCATGCAGATGACGATTGCGAGTGCCCATATGCACCGCGCCGATCTTTTTCGGGAATCCCATGAACCAGCCGCGCGTCAGGCTAAAATCTTTGTCTACCCAGATATAGACGACGCGCTGGCCCTCGACGCCATCATGGCTGCAGCGCACGCCAATCAGGCACTCGGTGTATTGCGTCCGCTCCGGGTTGACGCCGAGCATGCCGTCGTGACCCTCCCAGAGCCCTTGCCAGTCGCCGAACCAGACGTAGGCAATGTCCGGCTCTTCCTTCGACAGCTGTAGCGGTTCGGGCAGCAGCTTGCGGATCTGATCCGGATCGGTGCGATAGTGCACTGCGAGAATGTCGACGCCGAAATTCCATGGCAACCCGCCCACGATCTGCGCGGTGCCTCCAGGCGAAAACGGGACAGAGTAACCCTTCAGGTCTTTCAAAGCCATGTGCAGTGCGCCTCACGATCACGGTGGCCGCGTGCGCCTGCGGCGCTGGCCCCACCATCGCGCACATGTTGGGCAGTCGCAGAGGACGCCGTCAAAGCACTTATATTTTGGACCCATCACGAACGTTCATGGCCGCGGCCGACCATGCGATAACCTGCCGTGATGAGGCCTTCCTAATAGTGCTTTGACGGCGCCCCGACGGCGCACGAACGTGGCGTTGATGCACGTGGACCGCCCAGAGCCCAAATGGATTGAAGCCTTGGCGGAGACGCTCGCGCTGGCCCATCTGCGGCCGGGCGAAATTGTCGCGATCGCATCGGAGACCCAATCGCGCCGCGTGCTTGTGGATGTAGCCGAGCAAGCGTTGGTGCGTCTGGGCGCCCGGCCCTATCACGTCGTCGCACTTAGCCCGCGCGCCCCGGGTGCGATACCGCTCCGGTCAACCGGCACGTCTTTGGCGTTTCACGACCTCAGCCCCGCCGTGGAAGGATTGGCGAGCGCCTCCTTGATCGTCGATTGCACGGTTGAAGGTCTGTTGCACACGCCCGAGCGGGCGGCGCTGCTGTCGCGAGGCGCTCGCATCTTTATGCTGAGCGACGAGCACCCGGAGGTGTTCGATCGCTTGCGTCCGCTGCCGGGTCTGCAGGAATTGTGCGAACAGGGCGGTCAACTTATCACCACTGCGAAGACGATGCGCGTCACCTCACGCGCTGGCAGCGACCTCCATATCGACCTTACCGGCGTCACCGGCCGGGGGAGCGCAGGCGTCGCCGATAAACCTGGCCGCATGGGCTATTGGCCTGCTGGCATGTGCATCTGCAATCCCCGACCAGGTAGCGTGAACGGGCAGCTGGTGTTGTCGCCCGGGGATGCAAACCTCACCTTCAAACGCTACATCGAAACGCCGGTAACACTCATCATCGAGCAAGATTACGTAACACGCATCGACGGCGCTGGGCTCGATGCGGAGTTGATGCGGTCCTACTACGCAGCCTGGAATGACCGTGAGGCCTACGCAACAGCGCACGTCGGATGGGGCATGAACCCGGCCGCGCGTTGGGACGCGCTCACGATGTATGACCGCGGCGACGTGAACGGCACCGAATTGCGCGCCTTCGCGGGTAATTTTCTCTACTCCACCGGCGCCAATGAAGCGGCCGGACGATTCACGGCATGCCATTTCGATATACCGATGCGCAACTGCACGGTGATGCTCGACGGCGAAGCCGTGGTCTTCGACGGGGTCTTGCGCGACGATCTCAAAATCTAGGAAGCAGCATGGAACGCCTCGATTGTGATGTAGTGATAGTGGGTGGAGCGGTCGCTGGAGCGATGCTGGCCATCAACCTTTGCGATTCGGGGCTTGATGTGGTGGTGCTGGAGATGCAGCCCCGAATCCCGGAATTGCGGCGCGGCGATCTTTTGGCGCCGAGCACGGTTTCGAAACTCGCCGAAGTCGGCGCACTTGAGGCATTCAAGAGCCGCGGCGCCATCGAGTTGCATCATTGGCTCGCGCTCGGCCCAGAACTCGAGACGCTGGCGGAAGTGCCGCTCGCAGCCACCGCCCCGGCCCCGTACAATTATTGCATCGCGCTGCCGCACCCCCTGCTGCAGGCCGCATTATCGGAAACGGCGATGAAAGGCGCCAACATCCGCTTTCTCCGCGGTGTCCGCGCCACAGGCCTGCTCAAGGACGAAAACGGCGCCGCCTGCGGCGTGACAGTGCTTGGCGATGGCGCCGACGCAGAGGTGCGTGCGCGCCTTGTTGTAGGGTGCGACGGGTCCGCCTCAATGGTCCGCGAGCAGTCCGGCATAGAGACGGAAATCGAGACTTATCCGTACGGCTACGTGATGTTCACCTGCGAGCGCTCTCCAGATCAGCCGGGCGATCGCCAAACGGAAATCTGGGGTGCGGATGGTTTTTGCGGCCTTTTCCCCATCACGCCCGAACTTGTGCGTTGTCCGGTGCAAGCCATGCCCGCCGACTTTGGCCGGTGGCGGTCCGAAGGGCTGGCGAGCGCACACGAAGAGCTAAAGCACCGCTTTCCCTATTGGGACAAAATGAAGCTCCGCGAGGATGGGGTTCACGTCTATAAAATCCTCAAGCACCACGCGGCTGCTTACGTCGCCGATGGCGTATTGCTGCTGGGTGACGCGGCCCACTGCACGCCGCCCTACTACGGCATGGGCATGAACATGAGCATGCGCGACGCCCACCATGCTGCAAAGCACATTGTCCCGCTACTCCGCGCAGGGGAAAGACCCACCGCCGAGGCGCTCGCGCCGTTCGAGCGTTGCGTGCGCAACTTCAATGAATTCGTGATCACGGCGTCATACCTGTACGGACAAGTCGCGGCCGCGCGGCATAAGACGCATAATGACGTGGAGAGGGCGCTGGAGCACAGCCTGGCGCTCGACCCAGGCGCCATGAGCGTCATTTACGGTGATTACGACGCGCCGGTCCCAACAGACGAACAACTTGCAGATCTCCGCGCCGGCCGCGTCAGCGAGGCGGCATGACCAAGTCCCTCAACACTGAAGTCTCGGGCCTTGGCTTCGCGGAGGCGCCGCGCTGGCGCGATGGGCGTCTTTGGTTCGTTGATTATTTTTCGAACGCGGTGCTCAGAACAGATTTCTCTGGTCCGCCGGAGAAAGTCGCCGTCGTGGAAGGAACACCCGGGGGGCTGGGATTCCTTCCCGATGGCGATGTGTTGGTGGTGTCGCAGCGCACATTGGCGATACAGCGCATTGGTGCGGGGGGCGTTCTGTCTGCCCACGCTGATCTCAGCGATTACGCGCGCGGCGCCGCAAACGAGATGTTGGTGGACTCAAATGGGCGCGCCTATGTCGGCCATCATGGTTTCGATTTCTTTGGCGGCGCAGAACTGCGTCCATCCAGTTTGCTGATGGTCGAGCTAGACGGCCGCGTTCGGGTGGTCGCAGAGGACCTGATCTTTCCAAATGGAATGGCGCTTTCCGCCGATGGCCGCACTTTGATACTGGCGGAGAGTTTCGCCGAGCGCCTGACCGCCTTCGATGTCGCCGGCGATGGCTCTCTTTCCGGCCGTCGCGAATGGGCGGCTATTCCGGGCCACACGCCCGATGGCATTTGCTTGGACGAAGACGGCGCAGTGTGGGCGGCTAGCCCGCTAAGCGGCGCATTTCTCAGGGTGCGGGAAGGCGGCCAGATTCTCGATCGCATTGATACTACCGACAAGCGCTGGGCGGTCGCATGCGCCCTTGGCGGGCCGCAACGCAAGACACTCTATTGCGTGACCGCGGCAACGACGCTTGAGGGCATGCCTCGCGGCGAGTCGCAAGCGTTCATCGAAACGATTGAAGCGCCGGCTGCGGGGGTTGGCTTGCCATGAGCGCTCAAACCCTTGCTGGGCGCACAATCGTCGTCACTGGCGGAGCTCGCGGCATCGGCCGCGGTATGGCCGAGGCGCTTGCGGAGGCGGGCGCCAAGGTGGTGATCACTGCCCGCAGCGCTGGCGCTGCTGAACGCGCGGCGTCCGAGATTGGCGCGGGCTGCGTAGGCGCCGCATTTGATCTGTCGAGCGGACGTGGCGGCGTTGAGAGAGCGGTGGATGAGATATGGTCGCGCGCGGGGCGCATCGACACCGTGTTCAACAATGCGGGCGCGGTGGCGATGAAGCCGGCGCTTGAAACTACAGAAGCCGAATGGGACGACCTCATTCGCACGAATCTCTCGGGCTTGTTCTGGTCTTGCCAGAGCTTCGCCAAACGCATGCTCGCCGCAGGCGGCGGCAAGATTGTCAACGTCGCGTCCGATATTGGCATACGCGGGGAGGTTAACTGGGCCGCCTACAGCGCTAGTAAGGGCGGCGTGGTGGCGCTGTCGAAAAGTTTGGCGTGGGAGTGGGCGCCCAAGGTCTCCGTCAACATCATAGCGCCTGGTCCGTTCATGACTGACGCCAACCGTCCTGCCTTCGATGATCCTGACATTCTCGCCGCGGTTGGCGCACGCGTTCCTCTGGGCCGCGTCGGCGATCCCCGCACGCATCTGGGCCCGCTCGCCGTAATGCTCGCGGGGGAAGGTAGTGATTTCATGACGGGCGCTATCTTCCGCGTTGATGGCGGCATCTGCCGTTCGTGATGCGCATCGCGTCCACCGATACCGAGCAGCCGCCGATGACGGCGCCGGCCGCAATCGCCTATGCAGAGCGCGCCATCCACCTCGGTGTGGAGAGCGGCGCCGTTCCCGACTTGCGCGCTCACTACGGCAACCACAGCCAGCAGCAATTTGAAATCTTTGCGCCCAAGAAGCTCGGCGCCGGCCGTCCCATTTGCATTTTTTTTCATGGCGGTGCCTGGATTCATGGCGAACTAGCGTGGCTCCGTTTCATGGCCCCCCACGTGACGGAGATGGGCGCCATCTTCGTAGCCGCTACTTATCGCCTGGCGCCGGCATATCGCTGGCCAACGCAGCTCGAAGACGCCTGCGCCGCAGTGCAGGTTTCCTTGGACCTAGCCAAGCGTTTCGGCGGCGACCCAGATCGCCTGGCCCTTGGGGGACATTCGGCGGGTGGCCAACTGGCCATGCTGGCTGCGCTGCGAAAGTACTCGGCGCCATGTCTGACGCTGAGTGCTCCCCTTGATCTTCGCTATGGCGATGTCGCGCCCGATAGCCTGCAGGGAAGGGTCTACAAATATTTGCTCGCCGAGCGGACGCAGGATGCAGATGCCAGTCCGATCTGCTTTGCACAGCAGGCCAGGGCTTCAATCCACTTGACCTGGGGCGAGCAGGACTTCCCTCATGTCGTCGACTCCAACGAGCGGATGTTGGTCGCTCTCCGTAGCGCCGGCGCCGAGGTCGCATCGGAGATTGTCGCGGGCGCGACGCATTTTGACACCCATCTCGCGTTGGCGAACCCTGCGTGCCCCTGGTACGCTTCGCTCGACCGGGCCTTCACGCGTTGATCACGCGGCGCGGAACGGTTCGCGTAGGCCCTTGCGCTCGAGGCGCGGCATGACTTCGTCTCGGAAGAACGGAAATTCTTTCACATAGTCGACAAAGCTCAAGGTCGTGCCGGCGAAGCCCGCCTCGGTGATCCGGGCCATTTCGTCCGCGATGGTGTCGGGATCACCCACGAGGGGATACGTGCCGTGACCGGCGGCGAAGCGACCGCGCATCGTCCGCAGCGCTTCCTCCGGAAACGACTTGGCGTGCAGACCTTGGAGCGCCATCAAATTGTCGACCGCCCCCCAATCGGCGTTTTCCTCGGAATAATGGCGGTAGTATTCATCCGCCTCCTTCTTCGTTGCTCGGCATACAACATGCGATAACGTGAAGGCGCCCGTGTTGCGGCCAATCGCCCGGGCTTTTTCCTTAATCGCGGCGACTTCGGCTTTCGACTGCTCCAGATCGATAGAAATGCAGAATAGAAAGTCGGCATTGCGGACGGCGAAATCGCGCCCTTCGCCGGAGCCCGCTGCGTTCATGATCGGCAGTTGGCCGTCGAACGGGCGGGGATAAGCGTAGATGCCCTTGCCTTTGAAGAACCGTCCATTGGTCTCGAACGGGCCGTCGTGCTCCCACACGGCGCGCACATAGTCGAACCATTCCTGCGCTAACGCGTAGCGCTCCTTATGTTCGCTGGGCAGATCGACGCCGAAGCTGTCATATTCAGGCTTATTCCACCCCGCGACGACGTTCAGACCGAGCCGGCCTTTGCCAAGCTGATCGGCGGTAGCCAATTGTTTGGCGGCGACGAAGGGATGGATGAAAGCCGTGTGGACCGTGGCGAATATGTTAACCCGCGTTGTATGCGCGAGCAGACCCGTCGCCCAGGTTATCGTTTCGAGGACCGATCCGTGAAAGTCTGTTTCGCCGCCGTAGCCGATCCAGCGCGCTATCGGCAGCAAAAATTCGATTCCTGACTCATCGGCAAGCTTGGCGAGCGCGATATTGTTGGCCCAATTATTGTCCCAGCGCTCTTCGACTTTCGTGACCGCCATGCCTGATGAGCAATTGGAGGAGAAAAAGCCGAGCTTCAGCTTGTTGTTGTTGAAGATCGGTGACTGGCGCTGGCCCATGTTCGCTCCTCGCTGTGCCGAGCGAGCATATGGGAGCGAAAGCGCACTGACTTATGAAACTTGTTTATCGGCTATTCCTTCCGCCGCCTCGCGTCAAAACGGATAGCGCGGCGGCGCGCTCTTGATCGTCGTCCATTGCCATTGGGTGAACTCGTCCCAATTGGCCGGACCTCCGATGCGCGAGCCGTTGCCCGACGCTCCGCTGCCGCCGAATGGAATGGCGGGATCGTCGTTGACGGTTTGATCGTTGATGTGGATGAGGCCCGTCTTTAAGTTGCTCGCCAAGTCCATTGCACGATTGAGGGAGCTGCTGATAATCCCGGCTGACAAGCCGTACTCGGTATTGTTGGCGAGCGCGATGGCTTGCGTTTCATCGCGAAACACGGTGACAGGCGCGACAGGGCCAAATATTTCTTCATCGAAAGCGCGCATGCCCGGCGCAACCTCGTCGAGCACCGTCGGCCGATAGAAACGTCCGGAGCGCTTGCCGCCTGCGCGCAATCGCGCGCCTGCAGCCAGTGTGTCGTTGACGATTGCCTCTACACGTTGGGCCTGGCGTTCGCTGATCAGTGGGCCCAGGGCCACTTGCTCCTTGAAAGGATCACCGACCGGCAGATGATCGGCTTTTGCCGCGAGCTTTTCGATGAATTGCTTTGCGACACGCTCGTGAACCAAGTGGCGCCCCGCCGACATGCAAATTTGCCCTTGGTGCAAGAACGATCCCCAAGCGGCATTCGAGACGGCGAGATCGATGTCTGCGTCATCGAGTACGATCAGCGCGTTCTTGCCGCCGAGTTCCAGGCTGACTTTTTTCAGGTGCTGCCCCGCGAGAGCGCCGACCTGGCGCCCGGCGCTCGTGGAGCCGGTGAAGCAGATCATGGCGATGCGCGGGTCGATGACGAGCGCCTTTCCGGCTTCCGCGTCGCCTGGGAGCACGTGCAGCGCGTCAGCGGGTAAACCGGCCGCCTCGAAAGCGCGCGCGAGGATAAGGCCGCCCGACACTGGCGTTTGCGGGTCGGGTTTGAGCACCACCGTGTTGCCGGTGGCAAGCGCCGGCGCGACCGCGCGGATGGACAGGATCATCGGGAAATTGAATGGCGAGATCACGCCGACAACGCCATGTGGCACGCGGCGCGCAAGACTGGTCACGCCAGCTTCGCTCGGAAGAACCAATCCGCGCGGCTGCGTGATCATGGCGCCGGCTTCCCGGATCTCGCCAATGACGACCGAAAGCTCGAAGCTCGCCTTAGCGGCGACGGATCCGGTCTCGCGGGTAATCCATTCAACAATCGCCGCGCTATTGGCTTCGAGGAACGCTGCAGCGTTTCGGAAAATCGCCGCGCGCTCTGCGAGCGGCGCTTTTGCCCAACCCGGTTGCGCAGCGTATGCACGCTCCGCCGCTTCTGCGATGTCCTCGGCGTTGCCGGCGCCGACCTCGGCTAACACCTCGCCGGTGGCAGGTTCCAAAACAGTCAGACCGCTGCCGCGGGGGCGACGCCAACCGCTGGAGAACAGAGCGCCGGACCACACTCGCGGATCTAATGTGTGGGCGTCGGCCATTCTCAATCTCCTTGCGAACAGGGCGTTAGTGAAGGCGCAGAATTCATCGCGTCAAGACATAACCGGAAGGCATTGCGCATGGCATTCCTTCACCCCTTGCCAAGATAAGGAAGAGAGCTGAAGCTTTGCGATAATGATGCGTTATCGCGCACAATTTCTTCTCAATGGCGCTGGCCCGTGAACGCGTGTTACGCCTAACTTCAGCGCGTGGCGTGTTTGGACCGAAGGAGCAGGGAATGCCGAGCAAAATCTATAAGGCTCGCTTTGAGGACTTGCCGCGGCAGTCTCGGTTTGGCGGCGCCATGCAAGAAACGGCCGTGCTGATGGACGCAGCGATCCTGAAGTTTGCGTGGGGAAAGCCCTTTACCGGCGAGATGACGGGCCGTGCGGCGCAGGCTGGCAAGCCCGACGTCCATCCCTGGGATCAGCTCATGGTTATGCTGAAGGGCAAAGTTGAGGTCGTCCTCGGCGAAAACGGCAGCCTCGGCACCTACGAGGTGGAGGCTGGCGAGTTCATCTACATCCCTGGAAACGTCCCCCATATCGGCCGTGTGCTGGGCGAAGAAGAAGCGGTCGGCGTCGAGGTCTTCGCGCCGGTGCGAAATGACTATCTCGACATGGCCGAGCATCAGCTCGAGCGCGAACGCGACCCGAAAGTGACAGCCTAAAAGCCGTCGCGCCAACAACATTCTCAGGGGACCTTATGGCGAAGGTGAAGAAGAGCGAACGCAAGGCGTGGGCGCGTGAGCATTTCCGCGGCATCGAGAACGTGCTGATGCCCAGTTTCAATGCGAACCTCACTGAGTTGGACGAAGAGGGCATTCGTTTAGACGTGCGCCAGTCCAAACGGCATGGCTTTTTCGGCAGCCTGTGCTCGGTCGAAACCGGCCTGACGGCCGAAGAGAAGGTGCGCTTCGTGCAGATCGCGTGCGACGAAGCAGGCGACGATTTCGGCATAGCAGTGAGTTTGGCTGGCGACACGATCGAGGCCGATCTCGCCTTGCTGAAAGCCGCTGAGGCCGCCGGCGCCACGCACGGTCTGCTGAGCTTTCCGCAGGCGTTCACGCCAAAGTCTCAGGACGACATTTACGCCTATGGAAAACGTCTCGCTGACAGCACGAACATGGGCATTTATCTCTTCGTGTCCGACAAGTTCGGCTTCCACCGCTTTCATCCCTCGGGCGTGCCGTTCGATGCGTTCGAAAAGCTCGCTGACTTGCCTAACGTCGTGGCGATGAAAGTCGGCGGCATGGACGCAGGAATGATCTACGAGTGCTTTGAGCGGTTCTCAGATCGCCTGTTGGTGACGAGCGTCAATATCGGCATGATTCCGTTGTTGCGGAAGAGCTATGATGTGCGTTGGACCGGCGCTTGGACAGCCGAGGCGCTGCAATCGCCCGAGCATCCGCATGCGGTTGAAATGATGAACCTGTTGCTGGAGGGTAAAACCGATGCAGCGATGGCCAAGTATTGGCGCATGGCGCCGGCATTAGGCGCAATGATGCGCATCATGGCGCCATTGGTGCCGACGGGCGCCTATCACTGGCCGCTCTTGAAGTATCAACAATGGCTCTCTGGCGGCAACGGCGGCTTGACGCGTCAACCGGCGATGCGGGTGTTCCAGCGTGACCTGCAAGTGATCCGCGGCGGCTTGGCGGCCGTCGGCGTGGTGTGTCCCGATCAAGACGAGGATTTCTTCCTCGGCCGATCGGTTATCGCTCAGCAGAAGGAACGCGCAGTCTGATGCCGGTCAAGCGCAGTGAACGCAAGGCATGGGCGCGCGAAGCGCTCGTCGGAATCGAGAACGCGCTGATGCCGAGCTTCACGGCGGACATGCGTGATCTTGATGAAGAGGGCATTCGCTGGGACGTTCGCCAAGCCATCGCGCAAGGGTTCTTTTCGACCATGTGCGCCGTGGAAACCGGTTTGACCACCGAAGAAGCGAAACGCTTCATCTCCATCGTCTGCGATGAGGCCAAGGGCAAAATCTTGGTTTCGTTCACTCTGTTGAACAACAGTTTTCAAGAGTCGCTGCAGCTGCTCGCGCATGCGGAACAGGTCGGCGCAAGTCACGCCCTGCTCGGCTATCCGGCGACGTTCCGGCCGAAAACTCCGGACGAGATCTACCAGAAGACCGCCATGCTCTCGGAGAGCACCAATCTCGGCCTCGTAATGTATGCGAGTGACAAGTTCGATTTTGCGCGTTTTCACCCAAGTCAGATACCTTTTGAGGCTTACGACAAGATCGCCGACCTCCCGAACGTGGTGTCTCTCAAGGTTGGGTTCGGCGATCCTGCCATGGCGTTCGAGGCGTTCGAGCGGTTCGGCGACCGCGTGCTCGTTAACGTCGGCACGCCCTGGCTTTTGGGTTTATTCCCGATGCTACGCGAAAAGTACGGCGCCCAATGGTTCGGCGGCGGCGCCTGGGAGATGTGGCAATCACCAGAGAAGCGTTACCTCGTCGACTATCATCGCCATGTCATGAACGGCGAGATCGATAAGGCGATGGCGATTTACTGGCGTATTGCCCCGGCGACGCAGATCATGATGGGATCGATAGCGCGCGGCGGCGACGCCGGTATGTATCATTGGCCATTCGGAAAGTATGTGAGCTGGAGTGTCGGCGGCAATGGCGGCGCCATGCGCGAGCCGGCGCAGCGACTCTCGCCAATGATGATGCAAGCGCGGAAGGCGGCTCTTCGGGCGATCGGCATCGAGCCTGCGGACAACGATGCGGAGTTTTGGCTCGGCCGCGCTCGCGTCGAGCGGGAACGGAGAGCTGCCACGGAGGCGCCCGCTCCCAAGCGAGTCGCCAGAACACCGTCAGGCAAGTCCGCTGGCGCAGTGGCGCGACGGTCAAGAGCCAAGAGGACCTAGCTAAGGACGCGATAAGTGCGCTCGCCAAGCAGGGTCAGCATTGCAATCGCCGTTTTGCTTTCGGCTTACGTGCTGATGAATGGCGTATTGTGGATGCCGAACCTTACTCTGGTGCGGCTCGGACTTCCGCCTTTCGTGTGGCCGGCCCATCCATCGGCTTTTCTCGATGTGTTGCTCGCTCTGCCGTGGTGGATCTTCTTATTGTGGCCTGTCGCTGTGGCGCTACTCGCGGTCGCGGCTGTGCGTTTGTTTCGTGGCCAAAGGGCAAGGTATGTTTTCGCGGCCGGGGCTGGAATTGATGTTGTGTTCCTGATCCTCATTAAGCTGGAAGGGGCGGTGGCGGGCAGGGTTTTCGGAGTGGATCCCGACTATGTTGTGATTGCATTTCTCCTGACGCTCGCAGCGCTTACTTGGCGGATGGAGGGGGCTGTGCGCTAAGGGGTCGCCTCGGTTGCCTTGCGCGCGGCAAGGTCTTCTACCAGCCGCGCATGAGCTTTGCCGTCGAGCGGGTAGAATGCGATCGCCGCCGCCATCACAACCGTCACGGCTGCAGGAACAGCGATCATGATCGTGCGCAACGCTTCGATCGTTTCCGGTGTTTGCGTTGCGTTGGGTTGATATCCGATAGCGCTAAGCGACTCTCCCAGCATCCCGGCGGCGAGTCCAAGTGAAGCTTTTTGAAGGAACGACACGACGCCGAACAGCGCACCCTCCGCCCGCACTCCGCTTTTCCATTCCCCGTACTCAACCGTGTCCGGCATCATCGCCCAGGTGCTCAGATAGATCGCTCCCGTGCCAAGCCCGACGATCGCCAACATGGGCAGCACCATCGCCGCAGTCTGCGGCGCGAGCCAGACCGCCGCGTAGCCAGCCAACGCGATGGCGGCGCCAATCAGGAAAACGAGTCGTTTGGACGTGCGCTTCATCATCACGGTCCAAAGCGGTATTGAAAGCGTGATCGCGAGTGTGACGATGCCAAGCGAAGGGCCGATAAGACGCTCCTCGCCCACCGCGTACTTCATGTAGTAGGGCAGGTTTTTGTTGAAGAAGACGCCGGCGAACGAGCCGATCAGAAGCGCCGCGCCGACAATCCAGAAAGGACGGTTAGACAGCAACGCCGAGAAGATCGCGCCAAAGCTGGGTGGCGGCCCCTTTGACTCAGACTCGAGGGCGGGTTCGCGCGCCGTGAAGAAGACAAGCATGAGCAGCGCCACCGCAATGGCGCCGTAGAGGAGGGACACGCGGAAAAAGCCGATCCGGTCGCCGCCGAGGGCCTCAACCAATTGCAGCGTGCCGAACGCCACGAAAATCCCGGCGCCGGCGGCCGCGATCATTCGGAAAGCCGCGAGTATGCTGCGTTCACTGCTATCGGTCGTCATGGCCGCCGAAAGCGCCAGATAGGGCATGGCGGCAATGCCATAGAGGGTTCGGAAGAGAAAGTGTGCGGCGAACGCAAACGCGATCAGCTGAGCGCCGGTCAGTTCGAGCGGAACGAAAATCAACGCCCATGCGCCGGCCAAAGGAATCGCGGAGAATAAAAGAAACGGCCGGTAGCGGCCCCATTTGGTTCGTGTGCGATTGGCGAGGAATCCGATGATGGGGTCGGACACCGCATCCCAAACCAGGGGCACAGCGAACACCCAACCGGCGGTGGCCGGACTAAGGCCAAGAACGTCCGTGTAATAATAGAGCAGGTAGAGGCTAGCTGTGAGGAAGAACAGCTGAAACCCGAAATCGCCCAGCCCGTACCCAAGTCGCTGCACAAATGGTAGCCGCACGATAATCTTCCCCCCAGGTGACGCTGCTCTGTTGCGATACGGTCTCTTTGATCGCAACCAGGTCTAGCCGGCGCCCACGCTCTGACGAGAGATGCGGTCGCCTTTGAACTCAAACCGCATGATCACAGGCCCCGCCGGCGTGGCGCCACGGGCGACGACTTGACCATTTTCCACGGCGGGTTCGGGCGGCGACGGCGGGGCCGGACGAGAGATGACGACGGAAAGCATGGCGCGGATGGCGTCCTTGCCTTGCTGTATGCCTGCGGGCGATTCAATCACCGCGTCATCGCTAAAGAATGCAAGCGCGCTGTCGACATCCTTTGCGGCGACGGCGGCAAGATAAGCTTTCACGGTGCTCAATTGGTCGGCCATTCAGTCTCGCTCCCGATAGAAAAAATTCACTACCGATAACCGACTTCGCCGATCTTCGGTGCAGGAGCAGACAAGAAATCTTTGATCAAATCAAGACGGGCATTGAACAGGCGCGCCTTTCGTAGCGACAGAAATGCGCACGAAAAATCGCGCGATCTTTGCGACCCTGCACATTGCCTGGTTCGCTGAAAACCAATGGGTCGACGCTGGGCTTAGCCCGGGACACCCGACAGCGCGCCGCCGAGGCATTGCCGCGGCGCACGTGATGCCAACAGTCAATGGGAAAGCAGAAGCGGGAATGTGGGAGCTTGCAGCATGCCGCGTGTTGCGCCGCCAAGGATGAACTCGCGTGCGCGAGAATGGCCGTATGCGCCCATCACCAGAAGATCGGCGCCGCATTGTTGCACAGCCTCTTTCAACGCGATCGCTGTGGGCCGGCCGCGTCCGAGCACCTGCAGGATTGTGCCTTCGACGCCATGGCGCGCCAGCAGCGCCCTGAGTTCGCTGGCGCTTCCCGACCTGCTGAGGTCCTTGTCGTCGGTGATCTGTATCAGCGTCACTTGGCGAGCGCCTCGCAGCAGAGGCAGCGCATCGAACACCGCGCGCGTTGCAGTGCGACTGCCGTCCCAAGCCAACGCGATCCGGTCCAGATCGAAGGCATCGGGTGCTTCGTCGTCGTTCGGCAGCAACAAGACCGGGCGGGCGGCGGCGAAGATCAGCGCCTCGATCTGGATGCGCGCCTCCTCTTCGGCCGGCGCTTGAACGACGACGATATCCGACGTTCGCGCCTGCACCGCTACGAACTCGCCCGATAGATGGGGCGCAATCGCCTCGGTGATTGTTGCGCCGGAGAGGCCGCTTGCGACGCGGGCTTGATCCAGAGTGCTTGTGAGTTCTGCGGCGGCGCGCTCGGACCTCGCTTCGACCTCCGCCGCCATGCCCGAGACCATGCCGCCGACGGCCCAATGACTCGACCTGGAAAGCTTCGGCGTCGTTATGACCGCGTTGAGTTCGGCGCCGTGCTCAACAGCGATTTTCGTCGCAGTGGCGATGGCTTTGCCGTTGGCGGCAGGCGACGACGTCTGCAACCACATTATTACGCGCCGCAATGTCATTGCCATTCTCCAAAGCCGCTCATCGGCCGCCAATGAGTGTTCGCGCGAAATCCGAAACGCCGCTTGCGATGGCGCAAATCGATGATGAAAAGGCTCGATCGTTGTGATGAGGCCTTTGCATGCCGCCAAATTCCGATGGGCTGAAGGCGCTGGGAGGGCCCATGCGCGCACGCTCAGTCGAAGATGTCGAATAGGTCGAAACCTCGCTTGCGTCGTCGCGGTGCGGATCTGTCGTCTCGGCGATATTCATTGCGTCCATCAAACTCGTCCTGGTCATCATAACGATCATGCCGATTTCGATGCGGATCGAGCGCAGGCGACCCCGCCGAATGTGGATCGGGGCTGCGCGCGCCGTGGATGATTTTTTCGAGTTCTCCACGGTCGAGCCAGACGCCACGGCAAGTGGGGCACATGTCGAACTCCACACCGGCGCGCTGCAGCGCCTGCATGTTGGATTGGCAATTCGGGCAAAGCAGCAGAGGCATTCAATTTTCTCCAGGAAAGCGCGCCCTCGGACCGGCAAAAGCCAAGGCGCGCAGTGGTTCAGCAGCGGCTGTTCGGCGACCGATCGTATCCGATTGCGGCAAGCCGATCCTTGATCCTGAGCTTCAACTGTTTCAGACGCTTGGTGCGCATGAAGTCAGGCAAGGGGCGATTCAGTTCCTGCCGCAGGTCCGCGTCCAGCGCCTCATGACGACGCGCGAGGCTGGCGGGATGCGCTGACGCATTCATGCGCGTTCCTCCTGCATGTTCTTGCACGAGCTTTTTTCCACGTCGGGATGCCTGTTCTTCGCCCGCGAGATCGTGCGTGCGGCGCCTTTTCTAGGGATCATGATAGCTCCTCAATTCTTTCGCTCCGCAGGCTGAATGCCAATCGTGGAGCGATGCGGTCCGACATCGCGGCGTGCGCCGCCAGAGGGGCCCGGACCTGCCACACAGACTTGGCATCTCCGCTTCCTCCAATCAATTCGTGCGGCGATGAGAACGGCAAATGGCAGTGATGATCATGGCCAGTCTCGCCTCGCGACGCGCATCCAGTCGTCACCGCCCGAACGCCGCCTGAGTGGGTTCGCGCGTGCGCCACAATGAATAGCCGATTGACCCGCCAAGAAGAGCGAGCGTGATGATGAGCGCCCACTGAGGCTCAAGATAGGGAACCCAACCGAGCTCTTTCGAGAGGCCGAAATTCCAGATGATCTTGGCGCCGATCAGCACGAGCACGAGCGACAAGCCATACTTCAGGTATTTGAAGCGCTCCACCGCCGCGGCCAACATGAAGTACATCGAGCGCAGGCCAAGAATGGCGAAGATGTTCGACGTGTAGACGATGAACGGATCGCGCGTGACTGCGAAGATCGCGGGCACAGAGTCGACTGCGAACACGATGTCCGCCGCCTCGACCATGACGAGCGCAAGGAAGAGCGGCGTCGCGAAAAGCACCAGTTTTCCCGTTGTCGGATGTGGCCGAAGGACGAAGAAGTTGTGATTGCTGATAGTGTCTGTGACGCGCAGCCGGCGACGGACAAAGGAGAGGAAGGCGTTCTCCTCGAGTTTCATCTCTTGGCTGTGGCCGACGAGCATTTTCCAGCCTGTGAAGATCAAAAAGGCGGCAAAGACGTAAAGCACCCAGGTCCAGGAGTTTACCACCGCTGCGCCGGCGGAAATGAAGATTGCGCGAAAGGCGATGGCGCCAATGATGCCCCAGAACAGCACGCGGTGCTGATACTCGCGCGGCACGGCAAAGTAGGTGAAAATGAGTGAAATGACGAAGATGTTGTCGAAGGCGAGCGCGGTTTCGAGCAGATAACCAGTGAAGTACTGAACCACAGCTTGTTGGTTGAGATTGTCCGGAGAGGCATAATATCGCGCGTCAGGCTCGAAGCCGAACGCCACATAAAATCCGAAGGCGACTGCAAGCGCGGCAAAGCTCGCCCACATGATCGCGCTCTTGCCGGGCGAGATGATCGCATCCTTGCGGTTGAAAAGCCCGAGATCGAGCCAGAGCAGAAAGCCGACGAAGGCAAGAAAGCTGAGCCAGATCCATAGGGGCTGGCTGGCATATTCTGTGGTCAGAAATTCCACGGCGACCTCTCCGGCGCGTCAAACGGCGTGCGCCACGCTCGGCGCACGGAAACGTGTGGTCGTAACGGCGGACTGCTGGCTTATTCTTCGCGCTGTCCGAACAGCGACAACAGCAGTTGGAAAAGGTTGATGAAGTTGAGATAGAGGCTGAGCGCGCCCCATACCTGCGCCTTCATGGCAACGTCGCCGTTTAGGCCCGCCATGTACTCGTCTTTCAGGCGCTGAGTATCGTATGCAGTGAGGCCTGCGAACACCAACACGCCGATGACCGAGGCCACGAAATGGAGCATGCTCGATTGGAGAAAGAGATTCACGACCGAGGCGACCACTACGCCGACAAGGCCGATGATCAAGAACGCGCCGAGTCCCGAGAGTGAGCGCTTAGTCGTGTAGCCGTAAAGGCTGAGCGCGCCGAAGGCCGCCGCGGTGACGAAGAACACTTGCGCGATGCTCTGGCCCGTAAACGCCTGAAAGAGCACGGCGAGACTGACGCCCTGCAAACCGGCGACACTCCAATAAACGGCGTGCGTGGCGCCAGTGCTGAGGCGCGTGGCGTTGAAGGATGCGAGCAGCAATAGGCCGAGCGGCGCGAACATCGCGACCCATCCCAGCGGCGTGAATTGACCGGGAGCGGTAAAGAAGAGGGCCGCACTTCCCGTCTGCACGAGCAGCAGAGCAACGGCGCCGCTCAGCGCCAAGCCTGCAAACATGTAATTAAAGACCCCGACCATGTGCCGGCGCAGCCCGGCATCATAAGAAGCATCCTGAGCACCGGCGCGCGCGCGAATGTCAGCTGGGTTCTGGTAATCGTTAAAGGCCATTGGCCCGTCTCCTACGCTTTGCATTGAGCGATAGGATTGCGGATGGAGGCGCGGCCCGCCTGCAAAGCGGGGGGCGATAGGGCGGACACGCACACGTCCACCCACAATCCTCCAGTCCGACATCGCGGCGCAGTGCGCCGCCAGAGGGGCCCGGCCTGGCCACTTTCAAATAGTTCAATCGCGGGGCGGTTTGAAGTGTTAGGGCGATTGAACTTGGAAATCGCAGCAATCAGGCACGCAAATCGCCATCATGCTTCGTGCGCGCCGGCGTCCAATGAGGCGAGAATGAAGCTGGCCAGCCGTTCCGCGGCAATGGGCAAGGTCTTGCCAGCGCGAACCAAGGCAATCTCGACCTCCGCCAGCGGTGGAAAGCCCTGCTCGGCGCCGAATTTCACAAGGTCAGCGGGCGCCATCTCAGACGGCAGCGCTGTGACGCCAAGGCCCGCCCTCAAAGCCGCTTGTTGTCCTGCAAGGGAGGGGCTGGTGTAGGCAATTCGCCAAGGCCGCTGCATTGCGTCGAGCGCCGCGGTCGCGCGTTTGCGATAGACGCAGGGTGCGGGCGCCGCCACCAGGGGCACAGGCGCGCCAGGGAGCAGAATGTCTTCGCCTGCGCCAACCCAGACCAGTTCTTCCCGCCAGACGCTCACGCCCTGATCGCCCCCCATGGGCTCGCGCTTGATGAGCGCCAGGTCGAGTTCGCCCTGGCTCATTTTGTCCATGAGGCGCAGGGTCAGATCACAAGTGACGGATAGGCTGACATGAGGGTAGGCGCGAGCGTAATCACCCAAGATGCCAGGCAAATGCGTGGTGGCGAAATCCTCGGGCGCGCCGAAACGAACCTCGCCTTCCAGCGAATGCTCGAACAGCTCGCCGATAATCTCGTCATTGAGCCGCAACAACCGTCTGGCCTGCGTGAGGAGCGCTTCTCCTTGCGCCGTGAGTGTTACGTTGCGCGGGTCACGGGTGAAAAGTTCGGCGCCTATGGTCTCTTCGAGGCGCTTGATCTGCAAACTCACGGTGGATTGAGTTCGCCCGAGCCGCGCGCCCGCGCGCGTGAAGCTCCTTGCCTCCGCGACGGCTGTGAAGGCTCTCAGCAGGTCCAGGTCAAGGTTGATGAGGCGCGGCTTCTGATGCGGCATGTCCTGTTAAATAGGTGCTACCTTGAAAGTCGGTAGATCACTCGATCCGCGTCCCGTCTCGTCGGCCTAGTGTCATAAACGCCATGAGAGTTCGTCCTGTTGCCCTAATGGACCTGCACCTGTCAGGGTTCGGGAGCGGGCCGAGTGGCGTCCGCGGTGCGATCTGAGTAGCCCTGCCAGAAGAAGACGAGCATCCGGAGACCATGGCGAAGCAACCGGGAAAACGAGAGTCGGCGCGATTGGGCGCCAAGCTGCGGCCTTCACAGGCCCGCGCGCGCCAGACATTCGAGATGATCTTGGCAGTCGCCGGTGAGTTGCTGGCCGAGGTGGGATTCGAGCGCCTGACGACTAACCTCGTCTGCGAGCGCGCCGGCATCACGCCGCCGGCGCTTTATCGCTATTTTCCGAATAAGTACGCGCTCTTGGGCGAGCTTGGGCAGCGGTTGATGCAGGCTCAGGACGAGGCGGTGTTCGCATGGATCGAAAGCGGCGGTCTGGCGGCGGACACGCTTGAGGCGTCGATTGCCAAATATGAACAGGTGCAACGCGAGGTCAATCGCGTGACCAGGGCGTTTCCTGGCGGCGTGTGGATCTTGCGGGCGATGCGCGCGGCGCCGCTGCTGCAGGATGTCCGAATCCGTTCGCGCGATCATGTCGCGCGCCATACCGCCGAACATATCCTGCGAACGCACCCCGGCCTGAGTCCGAATGCTGTTCACAGCGCTCTCTTGCTCACCATCGAGTTGATGTACGCCGCCAGCGAGATGGTGCTCGAGCAGCCGGACATGGATGAAGCCGTCGTGACGCGTGAGGTCAGCCGCATGATGTCCCTCTATCACGCCGACTTGCTGGGTGACGCCAGACGCGGCGCCGAGCAACTTCCGCGGTGAGAGCATCAGACGCGAACACATGCGCGTCTTCAGGTGAACTCAGGCTGAAACGGGGAAGGTCTCGGCAGTGTTGGTGATGGCGCCATTCTCGTACATCGCTATGGGGCCGAATTGCAGCAGCACGGCCTCACTGTGCAGCGGCCGAAAGAAGACGTAATCATCCGCGGCAAGAGGCACGCGCGACGATCCAGTCAGCAATTCCTGATTGCTCGAACGGCCAAACAATCCGTTGTACTGCAGCCCCGGCGGAGATTCCGGACGCGCCATCCAATGTCCGCCATAGATGAAGAAGGCGCGCCGTGTGTTGGGATCCCAGAACGCCAGCAAGCCTTCGAGCGGTTCAAGCACGGGCGGCTGGAAACGATCGAGCGCTTTGATCACGGGCGTTGCAATGAACACCGCTGGTTGGTGGTGCGACAGCGCCGGAATGTCGAAGTCGACAGGTTTCACGAACGCTGATCCGACCGCCACTTCATTGGCGACCGTACCGGCCGCGTGCAGCTTGTATGTGGGACTGCCGGCGGAGTTAAGGGTCAGCGCTGACGCATCGGCGCCGAGCGTGTGCGACAGGCAATCGATGGCGTCGCGATAGCAGGCCTGAGCCCGGCGAAATGCGCCGCCTTGGTCAGGCGCCTTGGCCACGTGAGGATCATAGCCCATCAACCCGGCGATCTCGACCAAGGGCTCAGCCCTCGCCAGTGCGATCGCCGCCCGCAAAGCATTGGTATTGGCAAAGCCGCCGCGGTGCAGGCCCACATCAATTTCGAAATTGACGCGCAGGCGCGCATTCCGCGCGCGGGCCGCTTCGACGTAGGCGGCGAGCCGCTCAGGCGTGTCGATCAGCCATTGCGGCGAGGCTGCAGGCGCAGCGCCGGCGCCGATAAAGGGGGCCGCTTCCCGAATTGGCAGCGGCTTGCCCAGCAGCAAGTCGGCGCTCGGGCGTTGTTCGATCATCTGCTGCAGCATGGCGCCGTTGAACACCATGTAGCGATTGGTGTTCAGCCGCGCCGCAAGCGGGTCGAGCAAGGCGAAAGCTGGAAGCGACTTAACCACCAGGCGCAACGGCAGGCCGCTCGGCGCCAGCGTAGCGGCGGCTGCGTCAGCATTCGCGAGCAGGCGCGCACGGTCGACCACCAGGGTCGGGTGGGCGATATTGGCGTCCGCGAGCGCACGCGAGAGCTGCTGAAAGTACGCGTTGTGAGCGCCCCCGCGATCGCGCGGCTTGAGCGCGACGGCTCCCAATGCGGCGGCGGCGGCGCCGGCGGCGCTCACCAGCAGGCCGCGGCGATGGCTCCTGGATTTAGGCGTCGTCACCAAGAAATATCCCCCGCAAATGGGCGTTGAGGAAGCGTCCGCCCGGATCGCACTCGCGTCGCAGCGCCGCCGCTTCTTCGAAACGGGGATAGAGTGACGCGAAATCCTGGCGTTTCAACGAATGCAGCTTCCCCCAGTGAGGCCTGCCATCGTGTCGGCGCAAGATCGGCTCGATCAGATCGAATAGGAATTGATGCTCGTCCTTGTAATAAGCATGCACCGCGATTGATCCGCAGTCGCGGCCATAGAAGGGCGAGAGCCACGCATCGTCCTGTTTGATCGCACGTGCTTCGATCGGGAAGAACACGTCGCTACGATGCCGTTCAATGGCGTTGATCACCTCGCGCAGAGCGGGAAGCTGCCGTTCGAGCGGCAGATGGTATTCCATTTCGTTGAAACGCACCGGGCGGTCGTTGGAGAGCAGTTTCCAGCCTTCATCGACGGCTTCACTGGCGGGCATATCCTTGAAAGCAGCGTGCGCGACCGCGCGGCGCAAGCTCGGCGCAAAGCCGAGCCAGTCGCGCAGCTGCTTCAATTGCATCAAGCCGCTGGCGTCTTCGTCCGGCCCGCGCGGCCGCACCGGCAAATCAGTCGGGTCGTGCGCGATGATGATAGCGTAGCCAGTGAACGGAACGGCGTAAAACTCGACATTGCGGTGCGCGCTCTGCAGCGCCGGCCACTCTTCCAGCGTTTCTTCCAGATCGGCCACCCAAGTGCGCTTCAGCACCCGCGTAAGCGGCGCGTTCTGCAGTTCTATTTGCGTGAGCACGCCGAACGCGCCAAGGCCGACGCGCGCGGCCGAGAACAAGTCTGCGTTCGCCGTTGGCGAGCATTCTCTGATCTGGCCGTTGGCGAGCGCGATGCGAAATCTAGCGATCTGGCCGTGCAGGGCGCGGAATGCGCGTCCAGTGCCGTGCGTGCCCGTGGAAACTCCGCCGGCCAGAGTCTGCTTGTTGATGTCCGGCAGATTCGGCATTTCCTGACCGATGTCGGCAAGCGCCGGGCCAATTTCCGCCAGGCGTGTTCCCGACCAGATGGTCGCGCGCAATGTGCTTGGATCGTGCGCGACGAGCCCCGTCATCCGGTCGAGCGAGAGCAATGCGCCATCCGTGGTGGCGAGAGCGGTGAACGAATGCCCAGCGCCGACAGGGCGGATCGGCGCTCGTGCGGTTTGCAGAACCGCGGCGAGTTCGTCTTCGCTCGCCGGCGCCAGGCGTTCGGCGGGATAGGCGTGCTCGACGCCCGACCAATTGCGCCATAGCAGATGGCCCTCGCTGTCCTGAGGGGGTGGAGAAGCCGGTTCGCGATCGCGCCATGCGCGATAGCCGACGGCGCCCGCTGTTCCCGCACCGATGACTCCGCCGGCGAGGCCAAGAACGGTTCTGCGCGAGACCATGCGCTACTCCTCCTGGCCGGCCATGAAGCGGATGAGTCTGCGATAATCGTCTGCGCTGCAGGAAAAGCATTGTCCGCCGGCCGGCATGCCGTTGAAGCCGCTGATCGTGTGTTCCAGCAGGGTTTGCTCGCCTTTGTTCCATCGCGGCGTCCATGCGGCGCTGTCCAGCGTTAACGGCGCGCCCGCGCCGGGCTGACCATGGCATGTGCGGCACGCGCCGCGATAGAGTTCGGCAAGCCTGGGATCCGACGGCGACGCCTCGGCCGCACGGGCGGCAATTTGCTGAGGATCCGGCGGCGGGGTTTGCGCTCCGCACGCGCACAGGGTCATCAGAACGCCAAGCCAGATCGCGCCGCGCAACAGCCCCTCCTTTGAACGAGTGAAGCCCAGAAAAGCTAGTCAAGGCTAGCATTATGTCGAAGCGCTGCGGGTCAGACGCTTCTGCAAAAACGGTTAGGTGTGTCGCAAAAACGCATGGGGAGCAATGGTACCGCTCCTGTTCAATAGTTGAATCTTGCGCGCGAAACGCGCGTTACACTTTCCATCAGCCCCCCTCGCTCGGGCCGACGAATGGAGCTTTTCAGAAAATTAGCCATGCACGGTGAAGTCGACCCTTGTCGCGGGCGGGCGCGGGCGCTGTCGCGTTCAGAAAATCGTGAAACGGAATTCGACGTGCGCCAGCCCCTCGCCACATCCACGCCTCGCTTGCCCATCAGCATTCACTAGTCAGCAAAGAACTGGGCGGGCTGACGCAAAGACGCGAAGCGTTATTCGCGGGCGCAGGTTCCCACACAGGGCCTCGGCGGAACCTGAACAACAAGAGTGGTGGAGCGGTATGGATCACGATTTCTGCAATGCCGAGGGCGCCCGACGCTTGAAGCAGCGGATCGAGGAATATTGGCGTGAGCGAGGCTACGCGGTCGAAGTGAAGCTCGTGGAAGCCGGTTTTGTCGCGGCGATGCGGTCTGCGCGCACGGACGTGCGCAGTGACATGGTCAATGGCTTCCCGACGAAGCGGGCGAGCGCCAACGACCGCGGCGACGAGCGCTCTCGTTCGCGGGGTTTGATGGAGGTCGCGTAACGGCCACGCTGCTGCGGGTCTTGGTGCGGGTGTCAGGGACGAGCCGCTAACAAGCGGCGGCAAACCAGCGTCAAATCAGCATAACGATCGAGCAACGCGTCGGCGCCGAGTGTTTCGGCGTCCTCGTCGCAATAGCCGAAGCGCACCACCGCGACCGGCGCGCCCGCGCCGCGCGCGGTGGCGACGTCCGCCGTCGTGTCGCCGATCATGACGGCCCGTCGCACGACGCCGCCAGCGCGCGTGACGGCGGCGCGGAAGTGATCGGGATGCGGTTTGCGCTGCGCCACTGCGTCGGCGCCGACAACAGCCGAAAAGCGTGTGGCCAAGCCAAGCGCCTCCAACAATTGCAGCGAAAGATCAGTGCGCTTGTTGGTGCAGACTGCGAGCTTGGCGCCAAGTCCCGCCAGCGCATCCAGCGCTTCCGGCACACCGATGAACGGGCGTGAGTGGCGGGATATGTCGGCGCGATAAAAGCCGATATAGGCCTCCGTCAGTTCGGCCAGACGCTCCGGGCGAAACGTCACGCCCGAGAGCGCCGCTGCTCGTTCGATCAGCACGCGCGCGCCCTGGCCGACAAGCCGCCGCGCCGTCTCCAGACGCAGGTGCGGCAAGCCCTCGAGATCAAGCGTGTGGTTGAGCGCGCGCACGAGATCGGGCGCGGTGTCGACCAGAGTGCCGTCGAGGTCGAAAACGATCGTCGCGTCGGCGAAGTCGCCGCTGGCCATGGCTGCTCCAGATGCCTGTACGGAGGTTCGCCTCCGGCGGTCAAACCGGCTAAGACGGACCCAGGATTCGAACAAGCGGGCGCGAACACATGAGCCGGGCGAGGGCTGCGATTATCCTGGCGGCGGGACAAGGCACGCGCATGAAGTCGGCGCTGCCCAAAGTTCTGCATCAGGTTGGCGGCCGCGCCATGCTGGACTGGGCCCTCGCCGCCGCCGCGAGCATTGGTTCGCAACGCACCATCGTCGTGACGGGCGCGCACGCCCCGCAAGTGGGCGAACACGTCGCCGAGCTGCTCGGTCAAAACGCAGCCGTGATTCAGGATCCCCCTCTCGGCACCGCCCACGCCGTACGCGCCGCCGAAGCAGCCATGAGGGGCTTTGAGGGCGATGTGGTGATCCTCTATGGCGATGCGCCGTTCGTGCCGGCCGAGCGCATCGAAGCAATGTTCTCGTTGCGCGCAGCGAAGGGCGGGCTTGTTGCGCTGGCGTTCGAGGCGCGCGATCCGACAGGGTATGGCCGCATGGTCCTCGACGCGGACGGTACGCTGCTGCGGATCGTCGAACACAAGGACGCAAGTGCAGGCGAGCGGGCGATCCGCACCTGCAATTCCGGCGTGCTGTGCGCAAATGCGCGCGGGTTGTTCGAGTTGTTGGCGCAGGTGAAGAACGACAACGCGAAGGGCGAATACTATCTTACCGATGTGATCGCCTTGGCGCGATCGACAGGCGAGCCCACGCACGTTCTAATTGGCGAGGAGAGTGATGCGCTCGGCGTCAATTCACGCGTCGAACTCGCGGCTGCGGAAGCAGTCTTCCAGCAGCGCAGGCGCGTGGCCGCCATGGAAGCGGGCGTCACCCTGATCGATCCGGACACGGTGTTCTTTTCCTTCGACACGGTAGTGGCGCCGGATGTCGTCATCGAGCCCAACGTCTATTTCGGCAAAGGCGTGAAGATCGCACGCGGGGCGCGCATAAAAGCCTTCTGCCATCTGGAAGGCGCTGAAATCGGCGAGGGCGCCAATGTCGGTCCGTTCGCGCGGCTGAGGCCCGGGGCAAAGCTCGGCAAGGCGGTGAAGATCGGCAATTTTGTCGAAGTGAAGAATGCAAACTTCGGCGACAAAGCGCAGGCGAGCCATTTGGCGTACATCGGCGACGCCGATGTCGGCGCGCGGGCCAATCTCGGCGCCGGCGCCATCACCTGCAATTACGACGGTTTCGGCAAATATCGCACAACGATTGGCGAGGACGCGTTCATCGGTTCGGACACGGCGCTGGTCGCGCCGGTGAAGGTGGGCGACCGCGCCTATACCGGCACCGGCAGCGTCATCACGAAGGACGTGCCGGATGGAGCGCTCGGCGTCGCGCGCGGGCGTCAGGTCAATCTCGAAGGATGGGCCGACAGGAATCGCGAAAAGAAGCTGAAGGCGAAGGAGACCAAGTGAGCGCCGATCTCGCCAAACAGAACGCTGCGCGCGCCGCGCTCGATTACGTCAAGGATGGCATGATCGTCGGTCTCGGCACTGGGTCGACATCTGCGCATCTGGTGCGCTTTCTCGGCGAGCGCGTGCGCCACGGTCTGAAGATCAAGGGCGTGCCGACGTCCGAAGCAACGCGTAATCTCGCCGAGCATGCAGGCGTGCCGCTCATAGAGATCAGCCAAGTATCAGCGCTCGACATCGATATCGACGGCGCCGACGAAATTGATCGCGCGTTCCGCCTCGTAAAAGGCGGCGGCGGGGCGCTGCTGCGCGAAAAAATCGTGGCGGCGGCATCGAAGCAGATGGTGGTCATCGCCGATGAAAGCAAATGGGTGGAGACGCTCGGCGCGTTTCCGCTCCCAGTGGAGGTGACGCGTTTCGGCTTCACGCTGACGCAGGACCGCGTGCGCGATGCGCTGCGCGCGACAGGCTGTGAGGGGGACGAAGTCACGTTGCGCACAAGCGGCAAGTCCAACGAGCCCGTCATTACAGACGGCGGCAATTACATTCTGGACGCACACGCGCGCCGTATTCCTGATCCTGAGGCGCTCGGCGATGCGCTAAAGCGCGTCGCCGGCGTGGTAGAGCACGGCTTGTTCATCGGGCTGGCCCGGACCATCATTCTCGGCCGCACCGACGGCGCGGATGTGAAGACATCTGCTCACTGAAATTGAGCATTGCCTCACGTCGAGTCGGCGCCGCTCCGTTGACAATCATTGCGCGAGCGTAATATCCCCGTCGCGGGGGTGGAGTGGTGGATCTCGACGCGATCCTATTAGAGACGCTGAAGAGCGGTGCTTCGCAGCGATCTATCGCCGACCTTTGGATTATCACAAACAAGCGGCTGCAGCGAACGCACACACAGTCCCAAATTTACGATGCTATCGAGCGCCTGCGGGGGCGAGGCCTGATTGGCGTTAGCGGCGACACGGTCCGGCTCCTGAATGGAAGCCCCGAGCCGCCGCCACGGCCGGAAACGACTCCCTCCGACCGCGGTGAGCGCGCTGCTCCGCTTGAAAAGGACCTGATGGCCCCTCTGCAAACCTGGATCGAGAATAGGTTCATTCCAGAGATCGAAGCGAGAAACGGCTCCGCCCGGCACAAAAACACATCGGCTGGCGGCCCCAGAAAAGGCGCGTGGTCGCAGCCGGACTACACGGTCGCCGCGGTGACCCGGCGCAAATATTCGACTTTGCGCGAGGTCGAACTCTACGGCTTCGAACTCAAGAAATCCGACGCCACCGTGGTAGCCGTGCACGAAGCTTTGGCCCACACGCGTTGGGTTCACTATTCCTATCTCGTTTTGCATTGCCTGGACGAGGACGACAATGTCCAGGAGATCGAAGCGGAGTGTGCGCGCCATGGCATCGGCTTGGTCCTCTTCGCTGACCCCAACGTGCTTGACACATGGAAGATCCGCTTGCGGCCCGAACGTATGCCGGTGGAGCCGTCACGCGTAGACGAATTTATCGAAATGCGGCTGGATGCCGATCAGCAACATCTGCTCAAGACATGGCTTACGACCTAATGACGGGAAAGGTCATTTCATTCTGCAATCGAAAAGGCGGTGTTGGAAAAACCACCGCCACGGTTTGCATCGCCGATACGTTGCAGAGTCAGTTCGCAAAGAGTGTGGTTGTCGTCGATACCGATCCGCAAGCGAGTTCCACTATCGCCTATTTGGGTCGGCCGCAGCATTCCGATGCCGTGCAGAAGAAGTATCTGGAAGAAACGCTGCGAAGCGGGCTGCTGGACGGGCGCCAGAAAGGCTCCCCCGATGTCGCGGTAGACGGCGTAGCCCGTTTCACGGATCGCCCCGGCGTACCCATGGCGCTTGTGCCGATTTCGCCGAAGTTCTGGCCGTTCGAACACAGCGTGCGCAAGGAGGTCTCTTTCTTCTCAACCAGCCGGACAGCGGCAGTACGGCGGTTCAAGCGCCTGCTCGAAACCCTGAAAAAAGAGTACGACTTCGTCCTTGTTGATACGGCGCCTGGCGTCAGCATGCTGTTCGACCACATCGTGCGGGCGAGCGATGAACTCGTCATTCCTTGCGTCCCCGACGATATCTCGGTGTGGGGCCTTAGCGTCCTGAGAGACGAACTGGCGCGCATCAGAGGCCGTCATCCTGCCAAGCTGCGTATCCTCTGGACACAATTCAATCCAAGCTCGAAATGGCAAGAAATAGTCAAGACGCTGGATCGAGCGGCTTTCGAATCGTTCGAGAGGAATCAAGGCGCCGAACTTGTGGGAATTGGCCAATATGTTGACCTTCCCCGAGCCATGACGAATCCAAGCCCGTGCCGCTGGTCGAGCGCCTACCCGGACCGCCTCGCGGACAATCTCCTCCGAATCTGCGAGATGGTTCAAGCCGAAACAACGGAGTAGCGCCCATGCTTGCCGATCTGGCACGGCTGCTGAGTGAGACGCTCGAAGTGGTTCAGTTGAATGGAACTGCAACGACAGAGGCCAGGAAGAAGCTCGAGGCCGCCCTTTTCAAGCCGATCCTTGTCGGGATGTCGCTTGCCTCCGTTAGAAGCGTGGCGAAGAAGGGCCACCTTGCCGCCTTAGACGAAGTTCTGCGCGACGCCACGCACACACAGCTTAAGGACCTGTCACGGCGTTGGAATCCCAATCGCGGTTTCTCCGCCCAAACGATGCTCGATCTGCAGCGCGAATTGCGCGATCTCGTCGCGGCCAAACGCGAGCCTCTGCCAAATCTCGGCGCTTTCGATCTGCAACAGGCGCGGGCCGCGTTTAGAGCGGATGCGCGCGGTGTGGACGAGGCGTTGCAAGACATGGAGATCAAGCGCCTTATGTCGGTCTCCAAGAAGTGGGACCCGAATCGTAAGTTCGCTAAGCAATACCCTCCCACAGAAGGCGAACTCAGGGGAGATCTGCTGTCGCTCGTTCGTGATGAAAGGCAGCCGATGCCTCCGCCCGTCAAGCCTTCACGAGCGAGGCGCGGGAAGTAGGGCGCGGATAGCAGAACGGTCCGCATGAGGTGATCATTTTCGCAACGTGCTTTCCGCCCGTGCGCCCTTGGCTTTCGCTGTCTTGACGGCTCGTTTGCGGGCAGCGGCCTTGGCGACGCCTTTCTTAGCCGCCGAGCGCTTTTCTTCGCACTTGGGGCAGGCGCAAATCTCTTTGAGGTATTGATTGAAGTAGTTCTTGCCGTAGTTGTAGTTGAGTTCCTCGCCCGGCTTGATGCGCCGGCGTGCATGAATCCAGACGCGGCCCTTGTGGATCGTAGGTTCGCAATTGGGACGACATGAGTGATTGATGTAGCGCGCAGTGTTCCAGCGCGGCGCGCCATCGATCGTACGGCGCGAGTTGATCTCGAACAGGTATTTGCTGCGGCTCTTGGCTTCCTGTTCGGCGCTGATGTCGAGTCCGCGATATTCGATGATGCACGCGCCTTTCGGAATCTCACTTTCGGCGAACAGGCCCAGACCAGTCTTGGCGCGGCGAACCACCAGCTCGAAATCTCCAGGCGTGTAGCTCTTCCGCGTCATCGGCGCTCCTTCTGAACGGTCCGTCCTTGAGCGTGATCCGGCCGCTTTTGGCAAGAGCGTTTATCGGCGCAGCGGGGAGGCCGTGGCGAGCCAGCCTTCCGCAGGCGAGCGAAGTTGGCTGGGGTGCTAGGATTCGAACCTAGGAATGGCGGTACCAAAAACCGCTGCCTTACCGCTTGGCGACACCCCAAAGCGCGGAGCGGCTACTTAAGGGCGCCTGCGCGTCGATGCAACAGGATCGCTGGCGCCGGAGCAGGGGTGGGGCGAAACGCGCGGGCGCATTGCCAGCCGGAAGGAGCCAGCCTATAAGCCCCGGCCTTCGGAGCATAGCTCAGCCTGGTAGAGCACCACGTTCGGGACGTGGGGGTCGTTGGTTCGAATCCAGCTGCTCCGACCAATTTGCCTCGGTATCTTGATCGCACAGGCCGCTCTGAGCGGTCACGGAGCGGGGACCATGACCGTTGCGATCGTCACGCCAGTCTTCGAAGACCAGGAGAGCTTCGCCGAGCTGTGCCGACGGCTGGCGTTGGCGCAGCAGAGAGTAGGCGAAAAGCTGCACGTGATCGCCGTCGACGATGGCTCCCTCGCAGCGCCGCCAGTTCTTAGCGCCGTGACCGAGGCGAACCTTTCCGGCGAAATTCTCCGCCTTGCCCGCAATGTCGGACACCAGGCGGCGATCGCCATAGGTTTGGCGCACGCAGCAGGTCTGCCCAGTCTCAGCGCCTGCGTGATCATGGATTCAGATGGGGAGGATACGCCCGAGAGCATTCCGCGCCTGCTTGAGGCTGTACGGAGCCCGGGCATTGATGTCGCCGTCGCCCAGCGCGCCAAACGCTCGGAAACGCTTGCGTTCAAACTCTTCTATTCGATTTACAAGCGCTTGTTTCGGCTGCTGACGGGACAGGTGCTGCGTTTCGGCAATTTCATGGCGCTCAGCCCGAAGGCGCTGATGCGCATCTCGGGCATGCACGAGACGGCGACGCACGTGGCCGGCGCAGTGGTGAAAGCGCGTTTGCGGCGCGCCGATGTGCCGACCGATCGCGGCACGCGCTACGCTGGCCAATCGCGCATGAATTTCCCGAGCCTTGTTCTGCACGGGATGCGTGCGGTCATGGTGTTCGCCGATCTTGTGCTGACACGAATGGCGTTGGCGCTGGTGGCGATGGCGGCGCTCGTTGTGCTCGTTGTCGTCGGCGCAGTGGCGGTGAAGCTCGCCGGTTACGCAACGCCAGGCTGGGTGACGATCGTCACCGGCTTCGCCCTGTCGTTGTTCGTGCAGACCGGTCTCTTCACCATGATCACGCTGATCGTCTCCAGCCTTGGCCGCGTCGACACGCCGCCGGCCGTGCGCGAGCGCGCGCTCGAATATGTCGCCTCGGTAGAACGCACGGAGGCGCCGCAAACACTGCAGGCGAGTCGCTGAACCCTCTCACCTGCTTAGGCGACCGAGCGCGTGCGCGCCGAACGTTGCCTAGAATGCGCTGGGCGATGCTGAGTCCCGCGGTGGAATAATCGCGTAATTGATGACGATATTTGGGGCAGCTTCGGCGCGCGCGTATGGCGCCCGCACGGTTAGACGCCCGCGTGTTGCGTGATTGAGAAGCGCCGTCAGCGATGGAGGCTCTTCTTCGCTCCACACGATGAGAGCGCCGGAGCGCGCAACGTCCGCTGGAGTCACCCACGGGGAGATGGCGTAATCGCCATCGATCAGCACTGATGGCGGATCGGCTTGGCCAAGTCCGATCAACCCCGCGGTCCAGATATCGCCAGCGACGATGCGGAGCGGGGCGCCGGTCTCCTCCTGCCAGCGCTGCTCAAGCGTGTCGCTAATGCGCGATTGCGGCCAATTCCCACGCAGGGGGTCGCCGGTGATGGCGACGCCATAGCGCATGTGCCCATAGTAGAGACCGGACACGAGCACGATCAGCACGCCAGCGCCGATCGCAGTACGCCGGAGTCGCGCCGGATTGTACTTGTCGCTGAGCAGCGCCACGGCGAGCAGGCCGGACAGCACGACCATCGGCGCACCCCACGAGGAACGTAATCCTGCCCCGCTCGCGAGCGCCGCTATTGCTGTCAGCAGCGCCGGACCGAGCGCCATCGCCAGCAAGAAGCGCATCGCTCGGCGCTCCGGCCTGGCTGGCGCTTCAGCCGCTGCCTTGCCAAACCATCCCGCGCACGCAAGGACGATCAGCATCGGCAGGTGATCGATCGCGAGGGTGAAGAGAAACTCGAGGCTGGCGTACCATTCGCCCTCGCTCGCCCGCCGCGCTGCGTACGCGAACGGAGCAAAGTCATGCTCCAACAGCCAAAGGGCTTGCGGTGCGGCAGTGGCGAGGAAGGCCGCGAGCGCCATCCACGGTCCAGGCGAGAGCAGGCGCTTGCGCGCCAAGCCGTCATAGAGAATCCATGCGGCAGCCGCCGCCAGCAGCACGGCGGAAGAATATTTCGCCCACAAGGAAAGCCCGCCGACGAGCCCCAGCAGCAGCCATTCTCGCGTGCGGCCGTGTGTGGTTGCGCGCCACAGCGTCAGCATGACCAGCGCCCAGAGCGGCATCTGCGCGACGTTGTGATTGAACTCAGGCGTGGGCCAACTGAAAAAATAGACCCCAGTCAGCAGCAATGTGCCGGCCAGAGCCCGCGGCGGGCCCATGAGATCGCGCCCGAGCGCGTACACCGCCCAAAACGTCAACGCGATACAGAGTTGAGAGACGACGAAGGCGGCCTGCCAAGCATTGCCGGTGACCGGGCGCAGCGCCTCCAGCACGAGGCCCGGCAGGTTCGGGTGCTTGAAGGTGGCGACTACCCATTCTCTGCCCCAGGCGTACATTTCCACCACGTCGAGCGGAGGAGCGCTGTGGGAGAAGAGCGGCGCCAAGGTCCAGAAGAAAATCTGGGCTAGCATCAAAGCAGCCAGGCCCCGCCCTGGCCTCTCTTCGAGGTTCGTGAACAGCGTTTTCATGGGCAGGTTGAGAGTTCTCGGCGCGCGGCGCCATGCCGCCAGCGGGCCTTAATACGCTTGGGCACGCCTCTGCAAATGCTCCTCCAACCCGACATGAAGTGCGGGTCCACTGCGGCAGATTTATCATTTCTCGATAAAATAGCTTGCAATTCCACTCCATTTCATATCAATAAACGATAAGCCCTGACCCGGGTCTGGCTTGGAGTCATGTCTCGTGAAGCAGTTTCTCATCACCGTAGGGGGTGTCCTCGTCGGGCTCTTCCTGTTTCTTTTCATCGCCCCATTCCTGCTGATCGGCATGGTCGCGAGCATGAGTTCGGAGCCGCCGCAGCCCTCACGCATGGTGCTCTCGCTCGATCTTCGCGAAGACATGACCGACCAGCGGCCGAATAACCCGTTTGCGGCCCTCGGCGGCGAGCCGGCGCTGCTGGAAGTGCTTCAACGCATCGACGCCGCGCGCACCGACAATGCGGTGAAGGGCATCTTCATCCGCGCCAACACCGGCGGCATGCCAGCCGCGCAAGCTGAAGAGCTTCGCGCCGCGCTCGCAGCCTTCCGCCAGTCCGGCAAGTTCGTGGTTGCGCACCTGCAGAACGACGGCGTGCGTATGGGCATGCCTGGCTTCATGGCCGTAGCCGATAGCGATGAGGTGTGGCTGCAGGAATCGAGCGAGTTCATGCCGATGGGTCTCTCGGCTGAGGTCACGTTCTTGGCTGGCACGCTCGAGCGCTATCACATGCAAGCGCAGTTCGAGACCCGAGAGGACTACAAGACTGCGGCCCACACGCTGACACAGCGCACCTTCACGCCGCAGCACCGCGAGGAACTGCAGAGCCTGATGGGGGGCATCTACAACAACATGCTCGCCAACATCGCCGCCGATCGGGGCATCACGCCCCAGCAAGCGCGCGCGGCGGTTGAGGCCACGCCATTTACCGGGCAGCGCGCTGTTGAGTTGAAGCTGGTCGACCATCTCGGCCGACCGGAGGAGGCCGAACGCGCCGCGTTGGCGCGCGCCGAGGGCGCCGAGATCGTCGACTTCGCCGATTATCATCCGCGCGAGCGTCACAACGGACGCGTCATCGCCGTCGTGCAGGGCGAGGGCGCCATTGTCTCGGGTCCGGACGAGACCGGCTTCTTCAGCGACGAAGCCGACATGAACAGTGATCGCATCGCGCAAGCGCTGCTCGATGCGTCGGAGAATGACGACGTCGCCGCCATTGTCTTCCGGGTGTCGAGTCCGGGCGGCTCGGTGGTTGCGTCCGACCAGATCCTGGCGGCGTTGCGCACCGCGCATGAGCGCGGCAAGCCGATCGTGGTTTCGATGGGCGAGGTGGCGGCGTCCGGCGGATACTACGTGTCCGCCTACGCCGACGAAATCGTCGCTTCGCCTTCAACCATCACTGGCTCGATCGGCGTTCTCGGCGGCAAGCTGATCATCGGACCTGCGATGGAGCATTATCTGTCGACCAACACCGAGACGATCACGGTCGGATCGCCCATGGTCGAGATGTTCACCAGCGAACGGCCATTCAACCAGGCCGAACGGGCCGCTTTCGCCGGCTTCATTGATCGCGCCTACACAACTTTCCTGGGCATTGTCGCCGATGGACGTCATATGCCTGTCGATCGTGTGCGCGCGATCGCCGGCGGGCGCGTCTGGACGGGTCAGCAGGCTCTCGAGCGCGGATTGGTCGATCACCTCGGCGGCTTCTCAGTCGCAGTCGCGCGCGCTCGCGCCCTCGCCAACATCGACGAGAACGCACAGGTGCAGTTACGCTTCTATCCGGAGCAGGAGAACCCGTTCAAAAATCTCGGCCACCTGTTCGGCGCATCGTCTGAGAGTGTGGAAGCTCTGGTGCGCTTGAACGCAGCGCTCTCGGATCCGCGCGTGCAGCGGGTGCTGGCTGCGACGCGGGAAGAGGACGCCAACGTCCGCGCCCGCGCTGAAAGCGTCACTGTGCGCTAGGCGATGCGCTGCGCTGGGCCAGTTGAGCGCAGCTCAACGGGCCCAGCTCTTGCGTCATCCGTGGGGCCTCGAACTGAGCTTGTTGACGGCTGGGCGCGCGCACGCCGCGTTTGTCTGAGGCGGCCAGCGCGGCCTCATGCTTCGACAGGCTCAGCATGACGCCATTCGTTCTCATCGCCCGCCTGCAGCCCCACCCGTGTCAGCCGTTCAGCAGCGCTGCGAGGTGCCAACCGAGCCATCTGGGTTGAAGATCAGTAGACGGCTGTTGTCGATGATCTGCACGCGCACCTGGAAGGTGCCGCCAGAGCCCGACATCGTCATCACATCGCCATTAAGACGCCAATTGCCTTGGCCGCCCGTATAGGACGTGAACGTGCCGTCGGGCCGGAAGACGATATCGTTCGTGCAATCGCCGTTGTCGCCCCAGCGACCAACGAACATCGCTGGCGTCAGCGCGCCCGTTTGCGCGGCGCTTTCTCCGCCCGGTTTATCGCCTTCCGGCTTGCCGGCGCCGGAGGTCGGCTGGGCCTGCTCGGGCGGCGTCGGCCCAGCTTGCGCGCTCGGCGCAGGCGGCGTGCAGGCCGCGCCGAACAGGAGCGCGGCGGCAAGAGCGTGGATCGATCTCATCTTGTACTCCCCCCTCTGGCTGAACATGGCGCCGCGAAAACGGAACGTCTAGCGTCGCCGCTTGCCGCGTTTTCCGTCCGGTTCCCGCCCGCCGCGCGTCTGTCGGCTTTGCCGCGCCTTGCGCCAGCCGGGCTGCGGTGGTTCTGGATCGCTCAGCACCGAGAACACCAGTCCGCCGCTGATCGGCGTTGCTTCCTCCAGCCGCACCTCGACCTTCATGCCGAGCGGAAAGCGCGCGCCGGAATGCTCGCCCACAAGCGCGTGGGCCGTTTCATCGTGCGACCATCGCTCATTGCCAAGCGTTGAAATGGGCGCAAGACCGTCGGCCTGCGTTTCATGCAGGCGGATGAAGAGGCCAAAGCGCGTGACGCCCGTGACGCGGCCCTCAAACGTCGCGCCGACGCGATCAGCCAGGAAAGCGGCGATGTAGCGGGCCGTTGCGTCGCGCTCGGCCGCCATCGAGGTTCGTTCGGTCTCGCTGATGTGCTGCGCTATTTCGTCGTAGCGGGCCTCTTCTTTCTCTTGAGCGCCATCATCGCCGAGCTTCAATGCGCGGATCAAGGCGCGATGCACCGTGAGGTCAGCATAGCGGCGAATTGGCGACGTAAAGTGCGCATAGCGGCGCAAGTTCAGGCCAAAATGGCCGATGTTCTCCGGCGAATAGACGGCCTGCGATTGCGTGCGCAGCACCACTTCGTTGATGATTTCCTTGTTCGGAGAGGTCTCCGCCAAGTGCAAGATGCGATTGAAGCGGCCGGCGGTGATGTTCTGGCCCTTGGCCCAACTCATATTCACCGTCGGCAAAAAATCGGTGAGCGCAGCGATCTTCTCATCGCTGGGACGGTCATGAATGCGATAAATCAGCGGCCGTCCTTTCTGCTCCAGCGTTTCCGCGGCGCAGACATTGGCCATGATCATGAACTCTTCGATCAGTTTGTGCGCATCGAAGCGCTCGCGCCGCTTCACGCCGACGACCTTGCCATTGTCGAACAGAATACGGTGTTCGAGCGCGTCGATTTCCAGCGGTTGCCGTTTCTCGCGCGCAGCCCAAACGCAGGCATACGCTGACCAGAGCGGCTTCAGGATCGGTTCGAGCAGCGGCCTGGTTTTTTCGTCCGGTTCGCCGTCGATCGCCGCTTGCGCCTGTTCGTAGGAGAGCTTGGCGGCCGAACGCATCAAGCCGCGGACAAACCGGTGCTTCAGCTTGTGGCCGTCGGCATTGAAGACCATTTCCACGGCGAGGCAGGCGCGATCCTCTTTTTCGCGCAAGGAGCACAAATCGGCCGAGAGCGATTCCGGCAGCATCGGAGCGACGCGATCCGGGAAGTAGGTTGAGTTGCCCCGCCGAAAGGCGCCGCGGTCCAGAGCTGAACCTGGCGTCACGTATGCGGCGACATCGGCGATCGCCACCCAGACGCGCCAGCCGCCCTTGTTCTTCTCGTCCTCGTCCGGCGCGGCATAGACGGCGTCGTCGTGATCGCGCGCGTCTTCAGGGTCGATCGTGATCAGCGGCAATTGCCGCAGATCGGTCCGGTTCTTCAGCGTGGGCTTTTGCGCGGCGCGCGCCTGCGCCTCTTCATCTTCGCTGTGGCCCGGATGGATGCCGTGCGTGTGCATGGCGAGGATCGATGCTGCGCGCGGATCGGTTTCGCGGCCGACCACTTCTCGGATCAAGCCGAATTTAGGTCCATGCGCGCGGTCGCGCGTCGATACGCGCACTTCGGCGAACACGAGATCACCGTCAGCGGCGTCGCCTACGTCTTTCGCTTCGATCACGAGAGGATGGCGCGCCTTACGGTCTGCCGGCTCGACGCGGCCGCCGCCGAACTTTGCACGTGGATCCTTGTTGGCGCGGTAGACGCCGAGAATCCGGTGCGCGCTTTGACCTAGACGTTTGATGACGCGGGCGATGAAGGCGCCGTCATCGTCGCGGCCGATGCGCGCGAGCACGCGGTCGCCGAGCCCAATCGCCGCTTCGCCGCGCATGCGTCGCGCTTCGCCGGGAGCAAGGCGCACCAGCGGGCCGAAATAGCCCTCAGGCCCGCGCATGCGCGCTAGAAGCTCGCCGTCTGGATCGCGATCGACGATGTCCATCACGCCAGATTCAGGCAGCGCTTGCGCATCGGCGTAGCGCTTGCGTCCGCTGCGGCCGAGCGCGCCTTCTTCCTCCAGCGCTTTCAGAATTTGTCGGAGTTCTTTTTTCTGCTCGCTGCCAATGCCCAGCTCGCGCGCAATATCGCGCTTCTGCGCGCTGCCGCCGGCTTTTCGCAGTGCTTCCAGCACGCGTTCGCGGGTGAGGGGTTCGCTCAGAGGTGGTTTCTTCGCCATTTGACCGACAGGCTAGCGGGCGCGCTCCGCTTCGTCACGCGCGGGCGCGGGATGAGACACTTGTTTGCTCCCGAAGCGGGAGGCGGGGCGCGTCGGACGCGCCGAGGTAGTCTCTCATTGGCGCTGCGGATCGCTCCGCAACACCGCGCGTCGAACGCGCCCCCGTATGTCGGCCGTTCTTCCCGGATTGGCGAGCCAGGAGTTTTTGGATCACCTGCAGTGCGCACCAGAGGTGCGGCCCGCAGGGCCCTTAGCTCCTTATGACCACGAGCCGGTTCAGCGCGTCAGCAGAGTCCGAACTCTGCTGGGCCTCGCGGTTTCATGCCCCGCGAGCAATGCAAGCGCCGTTCGCTTCGCCTGGCGGAGTGGTGGTCCCGCCCGACTTCCTCAACGATGTCCAAGATCGCGTTGGCTCTCTCTTTCATCGAAGCGACGCCTGCCGCGCCGGCCGATGCCCCCACATTTCAAAGCTTCGGAGCTCTTCGAAACCCTCCCGTGTGGAGACAGGAAGCAGTTTAAGGGCGCCTCAAGCCCGGTCGGATTGATTGTGCGCGCTGCAGGCGCGGTCAGCGACTTAGCGGCGCACACGCATGGATAAAGAGCGCCGCCGCGCTTCGAGGCGCTCAGCGTGACGCTTTCTTCCCTCCCCTTCAGGCGAAAGTGTCGCGCAGCGACGGGTGGGGAAGCTTTGCGTCTTCACCCCACCCGTCAGCTTCCGCTGCGCGCAAGCCTGACACCCTCCCCTTAGAGGGGAGGGAGGCTGATCCAGCGTGACGCTTTCATCCGCCAGTGTAAGCTCCACCGGCGTCAGCCTGAGCCTGTCGAGGGCGGGCCGGTGACGCGTCGCGCTTCGACAAGCTCAGCGTGACGCCAGGGCCAAAGTGCTCCGTCGTCCCTCTCCCGCCTTTGCGGGAGAGGTGAGGTGAGGGTGCGGCGCGGACTTCTCAAGCCATCGTGCAACGCCAACCGGCGTCCCACCCTCTCCCTGCCCTCTCCCTCCTCGCGGAGGGAGAGGGTTCATCGCTGCGCGATGGAATGACGAAGCTGCGGCAAGCGGCTGTAAACAAGGCGCCTATGGGTGACGCGTCGCGCTTCGATGGCTCAGCGTGACGCCAGTGCCAAAGTGCTCCGTTGTCCCTCTCCCGCATTTGCGGGAGAGGTGAGGTGAGGGTGCGGCGCTGAGTTCTCAAGGCTCGCTCAACGCTCATCACGCACCACCGGCGCTCCACCCTCACCCTGCCCTCTCCCTCCTTTCGGAGGGAGAGGGTTCATTGTGCTAGTGCTCGCTCGATCCGCGCCACGACCGCGTGGGCGTTTGTGAGAATGTCGCTGTCTTTGATGCGCAGGATGCGCCAGCCCTGCGCCGTGAGCACGCGGTCGCGTTCGGCGTCGTAGGTTATTTGCTCTGGAATTGTGTGCGAGAGGCCGTCGACTTCGACGATGAGCTTGGCGTCGACGCAAGCGAAATCGGCGATGTAATTCGCCGCGGGATGCTGGCGGCGGAATTTCGCGCCGGCGATCTTACGCCCTCGAACAAGCTCCCATAGAGCCTCTTCAGCGCGGCTTTGCTGCTTGCGCATACCTCGCGCGCGATCGCGCAACATGCCTTTGGTGAGCATAGCTCTGCCCTCCCGTCCAGAAGGTGAGCATGTGGCGCACAATTGGCAAGCATCGCTCCGTCGTCCCTCTCCCGCATTTGCGGGAGAGGCTAGGTGAGGGTGCGGCGCGGACTTCTCGAGCCATCGCGCAACGCCAACCACGCTCCGCCGGCGCCCCACCCTCACCCTGCCCTCTCCCTCCTCGCGGAGGGAGAGGGGTATATCCGCGCAACGTCGCGAAAAAGAGGCGTGTGTGTCACCGTTTCGGACCGTTTCGGTCGTTAGTCCCTTCTGCAGCGAAGAACTGCTGGGCCACGGAAACAGGCACGAGATCGAGTAAGGGTACGTCGACCATGTTGGCGCTACTGTCTTCGCTCCACTTCGACTGGATCGCACGTTCAACGAGCAAATCCGACAGGGCCTTGCGCTCCGCCTTCGGAATGGGATGCCCCTCAATCCCCGGAACTGGATCACACAGGATAATTCGGTTGTGAGGCGCGCCTCGTTTGGGCGCCCTGACAAAGGGCTCTGAACGAACGCGCCAAATTCCGTAGAACTTGGGCCTTGCCCTTGGTTGCGCGACCTCAAAGTCGATGATGATATCACCGGGCGCTACGTCCCAGGAGCCGTGATCGTCCTCGTAGAAAGGATCTTGTCCCGGCCAAATACGAAGTTGAGCATTCGAATGAACGTGTGCACTTTCGGCGTGTTTGGCATGCGCCTCCTCACTCGCATCGCCTTCTTGGTAAAGAACAACTCTAGCGCTTCTCAGACGCCGGCGTCGGGGTTCAGATTGAAGTGCCGCGAACAACGTTTGACTGTGCAAGCGACCTTTTGCTTCGGATTTTTCTCTCCAGAGAGGCAAAACTGCTTCGATAAGATTCTCATCGATTATGGTTGCGGCGGACCACAAGTCATCGAACCACTCCCTAGCCCGGGATACCGAGCGTTCATCACGGAGCAAAGCCGCAGCTTCCACGTTTCCGCGCGCCTCAGGCCCTTTGAAATTCAATCCGTCGGCGGATGCGTTGGCTGAACCTACTATGATAGCATTGTCAGTGACCCAGATTTTTGCGTGCAATTTATCATAGGTTCGCAATTCGACCCCAACCCTCAACAGGCGTAGCATTTCCTTGGGATTACAAGCTCCACTGTAGAGATCGCAGAGCACTTGCGTCGAACCAGCTGCTCTCTCCAATACGCCGCTCTTCTCGGCGCCGCCGTGACCCCAATAAGCCACGGCGAGGCGTGCCTGGCCGGTTTCTCCCATCAGGTCGACAACCGCTGGCAGTATCTCCTCCCCGAGCAGGAGCTTCATTTCTCACCTCTCACAACGGAATGTTGTCGTGTTTCTTCCAGGGGTTTTCGAGTTTCTTGTTTTTGAGCGTCATCAGGGCGCGGATGATGCGTTTGCGCGTCTCTCTCGGCATGATGACATCGTCGATGTAGCCGCGGGACGCCGCCACGAAAGGATTGGCAAAGCGGTCTGAATATTCCTTGGTGCGCTGGGCGATCTTTTCGGGGTCGCCGATGTCGGCCCGGAAGATGATTTCGACGGCGCCCTTGGCGCCCATCACGGCGATCTCGGCGGAAGGCCAAGCGTAGTTGACGTCGCCGCGCAGGTGTTTCGAGCTCATGACGTCATAGGCGCCGCCATAGGCTTTCCGGGTAATCACTGTGACTTTCGGCACCGTGGCTTCGCCATACGCGAAGAGGAGTTTGGCGCCGTGCTTGATGAGGCCGCCGAGTTCCTGGCGCGTGCCAGGCAGGAAACCCGGCACGTCGACGAAGGTGACGATGGGAATGTTGAAGGCGTCGCAGAAGCGCACGAAGCGCGCGGCTTTGCGGGAAGCGTCGATGTCGAGGACACCCGCAAGCGTCATGGGCTGATTGGCGACGAAGCCGATGGTTGAGCCGTCGAGACGGCCGAAGCCGGTGAGGATGTTCTTGCCGAACTCGGCGCCGATCTCGAAGAAATCGCCTTCGTCGGCGACTTTCTCGATCAGCTCCTTCATGTCGTAGGGCTTGTTGGGATTGTCGGGGATGAGGCGATCGAGCGAGGGCTCTTCGCGCGCGACGTCGTCGTATTGCGGGCGCGTGGGCGGCTTCTCGCGGTTGGAGAGCGGCAAGAAATCTATGAGGCGGCGCATTTGCGTCAGCGTCTCGAAGTCGTTCTCGAACGCGCCATCAGCGACGCCTGATTTGGCCGCATGGACGCGCGCGCCGCCGAGCTCTTCGTGCGTGACGATTTCGTTCGTCACCGTTTTCACGACTTCGGGCCCGGTGACGTACATGTAGGAGGTGTCCTTCACCATGAAGATGAAGTCGGTCATGGCGGGGCTGTAGACGTCGCCGCCCGCGCACGGGCCCATGATGACGCTGATTTGCGGAATGACGCCGCTGGCCAAGATGTTGCGCTGAAAGATGTCGGCGTAGCCGGCGAGGGATTCGACGCCCTCCTGGATGCGAGCGCCGCCGGCGTCAAAAATGCCGACGATCGGCGCGCCGTTCTTCATCGCCATGTCCTGCACTTTACAGATCTTCTCGGCGTGGGCGCGGCTGAGCGAGCCGCCGAAGACGGTGAAGTCCTTGGAGAAGACGTAACAGAGACGCCCGTTGATCGTGCCCCAGCCGGTGACGACGCCGTCGCCGGGAATCTTGTTCTTCTCCATGCCGAATTCGGCCGAACGGTGTTCAACGAACATGTCGAATTCCTCGAACGAGCCTTCATCGAGGAGGAGCTCGATGCGTTCGCGCGCGGTGAGCTTGCCCTTGGCGTGCTGCGCCGCCATGCGCTTTTCGCCCCCGCCCGCGCGCGCCGCGGCGCGCTTGGCTTCAAGGGCGGCGATGATGTCTTTCATAGGTCGCAGGCTCCGCATGTTTAGGAGTCAAGGGCACGGCGCGGCCCTTGGAAGGCGTAAGCGATGTCTCGTTACCGCGCTGCGCGGCGCTGTTCGATTTGCTGCTGCAAGTTGGGCTGGCTCGGCCAGCGTTTGGCGGCTGCATCGTAAATGACGTCGGCTTCGTCTCTGCGTCCGAGCATCTCGAGAGCAGCCGCCGTATTGAGTGACAGCACGGGGGATTCGACCCCGCTCTGCTCGAGCTGCTTGAATATCTCGAGCGCCTCTTGTGGCCGATTGAGCAGCAGCAGCGCGGCGCCCTTGCTGTTGAGCGCACCGACGTCCTTCCCGTCCAGCTTGAGCGCCTCCTCCGCGCTCGATAAAGCCTCTTGTCCCTTGCCCTGCCCGCGGAGCGCTCCGGAAAGCGCATTCCAAGCATCGGCGCTCTTCTGTTGCTGCAAGGCGAACCGCGCGGCGTTCTCCGCTTCCGCCAGGCGCCCGGCGCGATAGGCTGCATGGGAGAAACTGAGCGCGAGCCCGGGCCAAGTTCTGTCGATGCGGAGCGCCGCATCATAGGCAAGCGTGGCCTGGGCGGCGTTTCCGGCAAGCATCAGGATGTGACCCAAAGCGATATTATGCCGAAGCGATGTCGGGTCTTCGGAAACGGCGGCGCGCAGCAGTGTCTCGGCTTCTTCGATCCGGCCGAGGCCCGCGCAGGACATGCCGAGAACGTGTTTTGCGTCGGCTGGCGCTACCGCACGATCCGGCCACTGCCGGGTTATGATCTGTTCAACCTCGGCATAAGCCCCGCGGCCGTAGGCTGCGTCCGCCTGATCGAGAGCCTCAGCTTCGGTCATTCACATCTCCCCAAAAAAATAGGCCTCAGCCGCTAGCCAAGCTGGCGACAAAGCGCGCGACGTTTTCGAACTCCGCGCGCAACCTGTCCAGACGCGCCTGCTCTTCCTCGTCTCTTCCCCAGGTCTCCTGGCTCCAAAGGTCGTCGAGCGCCGCAGCCGCGAAAGCCTCGTTGGGGCCGACCTCGCCATGTAACAACGCGAACGCGAGTACAGCCGACCCGGCCGCGCCGGCAGCCTGCGCCAGAGCGGTCAAACTGAAATCGTCCAATGCATCCGCGTGGGCGCGTAACGTCTCGATGGAGACATGGTCCGTCGGCGCGGCGAGCACTCCGGTCACCACCGGCAATTTCACCCCGAGCCGCTCCTCGCCCCAAGAGAGAATTGGGTTCCAGGTTCGCACCTGACGCTCGACCAAGGAGGGAGGGCTGTCGGCGCGGTGGCACAAGAGATCCGTCTCGCCGTATTTCGCAACATACGCGGTTATTTCCGCACGCCGAAAGGCCGTCGAATCTATTGATGCGAAGGCTAGCTGTGTCAGCGGCATGGTCGCGGGACGGATGACCTGCTCCTGCTCCTTCCACTCTTCAGCCACGGCCTCAGCCAGAGTGCGGGTTGGCGCTGCGAACACCCTGCCGCCCGGCGTGCGCAGTTTCCGTGCATCAAGCATGATGCCAAAGCCGACCAGGTCCTCGGTGACGGAAACGCTCTGATAGAAGCGTTGGGCAGGCGCGATGCTCATGCGCGGTCAAATAGGCTCGCCGCTCTTACGAGTGTAGCCGCCACCGCCAGAATACCGACCAGGATGGAATTTCATGTCGAGGTCGGGGTATTCGCCCCAATCGCGGTCATCACGTCCGCCAACGACGATGAAGCGAGCGGGCTTGTCGCTGCGGTTCTGCAGGCAATGGCCGTCGCGCACGCCCGCTTTGAAAGCAGCGCAGTCACCCGCACGCATGCTTTCCTCGCCGGCGTCGGTGACGAGCACCAGTTCGCCCTCGAGCACGTACACGAACTCGTCTTCGTAAGCATGCCAATGCCGCTGGCTCGACCACACGCCAGGATCGAGTGTGACGAGATTGACGCCGAATTGGGTAAGCCCCGCCGCGTCTCCCAGTTTCTTCCAGCGGCGCGCTTTGCAGGGTTCGTCGTAAGGCGCCGGATAGCGCGAGCCAGCGCCTGCAGGCGCCGCTTCGATGTCAATCTTGCCCATCAAACACCCCCTTCCGTTAACCGGGCGACACGATGAAGGCGATGGTCAGCCGCTCGGCGCCCTCCATGGGCGCGACGCCCTGCCAGAAATAAGATGGGAAGAGGAGCAGTTGACCCGCCTTCGGTTCGCAGTAGCGTTCCGGCGCCAGGCCCGATGGCGCGCGATTTGGTTCGCCCAGTTTCAAGCAGCCTGCATGCGGATCCTTAGCGCGTTCCGCCGGCATCGCCGCCGCGACATAGACGCCGCTGATCCACCCACGATCATGCACGTGATTGGGTTCGGCCCCGTCCCGCACCAAGCGCACCGACCACATATTTGCATAGCGATAGCTTTTCTCGCGCCGCTCTCCCACGGGAGAGTTGGTCTCTGCTGCAGCAATGTACTCCCGCACGCAGACATCGATCGCGGTCTGAAAAGTGCGTATGACGCTCTCGTTCAGGGTCAGCAGGTTGCGCGCGGTTCTGGAGCCGTGCGACAAGTGCTGGTCGAGCGGGTGCGCATCCACGCGATGGCGCACGCGCAGAAAATCCGCGAGCGCTGCATTGAAGCTTTCGATCGTGAAGTAGCCGTTCGGCGCGTTTATGTCGTAGGCGCGAACCATGCGATTATAGTCACATAATTCGTGGTAGCCCGGATTCTGGAGAAGCCGCAGCGCGGTTGCCTCGCACGCCAGCAGATACTGCTCGTGCGGGTCTTCGGCGCGCAGCTTACGGACGACCGCCAACGCTTCTTCCGCTTGGCGCGCATGCAGCAACGTTGACAACAAGTTGCGCTGGGCAATGGGCGAAGGTGAAATCTGCGCCACGCGACGCAGCAACGAGAGCGCGTCTTGGGTGCGGTCCAGTTCATCGAGCGTGATGCCGAGCGCCGTCATAAGGGCGGGCGAATCCGGTGCGAACCGCAGCGCCTCTTCGAGCACGTGCGCCGCCTTTGTGATGTGGCCGCCGCGGTGCAACACGTCTGCGCAGACGAGACGCAGAGCGATATCGGAGGGCCGCCGCCAGAGCAGCTCCGCCTCGGTAATCGCCATGCAATTCTCGCCCTCGCCGCGGAGCCAACGGATACGACCGAGCACGTTGTTCAGGGCGGTTGATCCGGGCCAGAGTTGAATCGCCTGTTCGGCCACCGCCTCCGCGTCTTTCTTGCGCCCTTCACCGTAAAGGGCGCGGATGTAGTGCATGGCGAGCTCGGGCGTATCGAGTTCCTGCTTGGCCAATTGCTCGAATAGGTCGAGCGCCTCCTTGGCTCGTCCGACAAGCTGCAGCGCGGTGGCGTAATTGTAGCGCAGCCCCCGCAGACGCGGGCCGAAGCGCAACGCAGCTTCGGCCGACGCCAGGGCTTCTTCTGGGCGATCTAGAGCGCGCTGCACCTGGCCAAGCAGCGCCCAGGATTCGGCGCTTGGTTCGGCCGCGACGAAGCTTTTCGCGTCGCGCTCCGCCTCCAAGAGATCGCCGGCGGCAAGCTGGCAGCGCACCAAATTCACACGAACCGCGCTTGCGTGCGGCGTGAGAGCGAGCGCTGCCCGCAGCACCCGCGCAGCTTCCTTGTACTCGCCAAGCATCTGCAGCACGACGCCGAGGTCGTTGTAGTAGGCGCCTTCACTCAGACCATGAGCGATGGCGCTGCGAAAAAAACGTTCGGCCTCCTTGAGCTGCTTCTGCCCCTTCTTGATGAGACCCATCAGATGGAGCGCAGGCGCATCCGAACGCAATTGCTGCAAGACCGGCGCGAGCACGCGTTCAGCGCCTTCGGCATCCCCTTGCCCGAGCAATTCGCGGGCTGCACTGACGATCGCCGCCAGCTCCGCTGCTTTGCTCACCGCTCGGCCCCGAATGCTTCGAACGGATCTCGCGCCTCGCGTTCATCAAAGCCGAGCAGATCGAAAAGCGCGCGCATGTGCGACGGCATCGGCGCTATCACCCGGAGTTCGCCGCCGGAAGGATGCGGCAGCAATAATGCGCGGGCGTGTAATTGCAGCGCGCCCTGCAGATCATTGGGCGTGGGCCGATCACACTTATATTTTGGGTCGCTCGCTATGGCGTGGCCGATTTCGGCCATGTGAAAACGCAGCTGATGCGTGCGGCCGGTAACCGGGCGTAGCGCAACCCACGCCGCGCGCCCTCCCGCCTCAGACAAGACGGCATACTGCGTGATAGCGTGTACGGCGCCCTCCTCAGTCTGCACCGCCTTTTGCATCATCTCGCGATCGGAATCGTGCGCGCCTGGCGCCTTCCGCATCCAGCCGCGGATCTCCCCTGCCTTGGGTCGAGGCGATCCGAGCACGACCGCCCAGTAAATTTTGTGCGTCTCCCGATCGCGGAAAGCTTCGCCCAGGAACGCAGCCGCACGCGGGTGACGCGCCAGCACGAGACAACCGGAAGTGTCCCTATCCAATCGGTGGACGAGTTTAGGCCGTTGCTCCGCGTCAAACTTGAGTCCGTCCAGCAACGCATCGAGGTGGCGCGTAGTCTTCGCGCCGCCTTGCACCGCCAACCCGTGCGGCTTGTTCAGAACGATCACATCGTCATCACGGTGGATCACGAGCGAGCGAACGAAAGCCTGATCCTTCTCAGAAATCTGTCCTGGTCCCGGGCGTTTGGGCGCATCCGGCAGCGGTGGAACGCGCACGACTTGGCCAGCCGCCAGACGATCGGAAGCTTTCGCCCGTGCGCCATCGACACGCACTTGCCCGGTACGCAAAAGCTTTTCGACCTGGCCCTGCGTCAGCTGCGGATAGCGTCGCCGCAGCCAACGGTCGATCCGCGGAGCGCCATCATCCACACTCACTTCGATGCTCTCAACAGACCTCATGACCGTCCCAGCCAAAGGCCCGTCCAACATGCGGCCAGGCTCAGCACAAGCGAAGCCGAGATGTAGAATGCAGCCATGCCGGGTTGATGTTGCATCAAGCGCACCGTCTCCAACGAGAACGAGGAAAACGTGGTGAAGCCGCCCAACACCCCGACGCCCAACGCCAACCTCAAGTGCTCTTGGTCGGGCCCTACCCGGGCGGCGAGCACGCCCATCAACAGGCTGCCCGCGAAATTGACGAGCAGCGTTCCGAAGGGAAACGCCAGCCCCAAGTATCGTGCGGCCGCCGCGCCAACAGCATAACGCGCAACCGAACCAAGGGCGCCGCCCAGCGCCACCAGCAGCACCTGCATCATCGACTGGGCATGATCCGCGCACGCAGATTCGTCGAGGTCGAACGCGCGTCGTAGGCATTGGGATCGTCCGGCTTCGGACCTTCACCCAGTCTAATCTCAAGCGTCGCTGCGCTCGCGCGCTGCCGGGAGGCGCCCCCGATCGGGATATTGACGCCGACTCCGACGCTGCCGCCGGAGCGCCCGCCCCAGCTGCCCGCGCCGACGCCGACACCGATGCTTGGCCCGCGCGCAAGCGCTGCCTCCTCATCAAGGCTGCGACGATCGACCCAGAACCAATCGCTGCCATTCTGCAGCGTCAGGTCGGCCGCTCGCAGCAAAGCATAATCCTGCAGAAGCGAGGCATCGGCGCCCTGAGGAGCTCTGTAGGTGACGAAGTAGCGGTTAGATTCGATCTGACGCTCCGAGTAGCCCACTGCGCCTGCCGACGCGGCGGGGCCGTACGCCGGCGGCGTGGAGGCGCACGCTGCGAGGGTAATGAGCATTGCGGCGCACATGAGCTGACGGATCATTGCTGCTATCCTGACAAAGTCCTTCTTTAACATCTAAAGGCAGCCCGCGCGCGCTCAAGGGAAGACCGCTTTAATCACAATTCACGCGTCGACCCTGGAAAATGGTTTGCGTCGGACCGGCGCCGATGATCGTTATGCGCAGGCGGTTGCGGTGATTGTCGATGAACGCGCGGCCGCCCTCAAGCGAACCGCCCTCACCTTCGGCGACCGCCCAGCACTGCCCCGCCTCACTATCATCCTCAATCCGACAAAGCCTCCAGCCCTCCCCCTCCTGCGCGAGAGTGAACCGGCCGATGTGCGCAGCTCCCGCTGCGGCGAGATCCGTCCTGGCGCCGTGCATCACGCCGGTGCGCCCAGGATCAGGCTGCCAACGCATGCTGCTGGCCGCCTGGTCGCGGTTGGTCCAACAGCCGGAAACGCGGTCGGCTGGCGATGGCGACGCGCCGTTTGTGGCGCAGGCCGCCAAAAGCAGGCTTGCGAGGGCGACTCTCATGGCGACGGCAACTCCCCCGACGACTCCAACTCCACCGGCCCCGTCAAAAGAACCCGATCGTCGCCGGAACGCCATTCAATCCCAAGTGAACCGCCGTCGACGAGGACCTCAACAACGCGTCCGGCGCGACCCTGACGGTTGGCGGCGACTACGGCGGCGCACGCCCCGGTGCCGCAAGCTTTGGTCAGACCGGCGCCGCGCTCCCAGACACGCAGACGAATTTGCTCAAGTGAGCGCACCTCGGCGAAGCCGACGTTTACCCGCTGTGGGAATAATGGATCGGTCTCGACCTGGGGACCAAGCATGGTCACTGGCGCCTTCTCCGCGTCCTCGACGAAGAACACAACGTGCGGGTTGCCCATATTGACGGCGCCGGGACCAGAATATGCGCCAACGGCGAACTCGAGGCGCTGCGTGTCCATCGCACGTGCAAGCGGAATCTCTTCCCAGCGCAGTAGCGGCGAGCCCATATCCACTGTGATGATATGATCGCCGGCGCGTTCTGCGTAGAGCAGACCCGCAGGTGTTTCTATTCGCCTCGAAGCCGCACCGCCTTCCTCCATGAGCAGCCACGCCACGCACCGCGTGGCGTTCCCGCAGGCTTCCACTTCGTCGCCGTCCGCATTCCAAATGCGCATGTAAGCGTCACCGCGGATCGAGCGCTCTATGGCAATGACCTGATCGCATCCGACGCCTCTGTTACGGTCGGCGATGGCGCGCGCCTGCGCTTGGCTCAGCGGCAACGAACCGCGCGAACGAGCATCAATTATGGCAAAGTCGTTGCCGCAACCGTTCATTTTGAAGTAGCGCATCAACACCCATTTAAGCGCCTTCGCCGGCTAACGCTATCGGCCGGCGTCTTGTTTGGTGCGACGAGGAGCCCTTCCCGGCTTGGCGGGGTTCTGCTTGTTTAGGCGGTCAGATTCCGTTTGGGGATTTCATATGCGAATAGCCGCTCTCATCGCCACGGGGGCGCTCGCCCTCTTCCTTTCCGCGTGCGCCACGTCCAGTGGCGCCGACCCCGCCGCTACCGCAGGTTCAGCCAACATGAACGCCGAAGACCCGTACCTCTGGCTTGAAGACGTCGAGGGGGAGCGCGCGTTGGAATGGGTTCGACAGCAGAACGACCGTTCGCTTGCGACTCTGGAAGGCGATCCGCGCTTTGCTCAATTGCGCGCTGATGCGCTGGCGCTCGCCAACAGCCAGGACCGGTTGCCGCTGGGCGGCATCCACGACGGGTATTACTACAACTTTTGGCAGGACGCGTCGCACGTGCGCGGAATCTATCGCCGCGCCCGCGTGGCGGACTTCGCACGCGACGGCAACCCGAACTGGGAAGTCGTGCTCGACGTCGATGCGGTCGCTGCTGCCGAAAACGCCAACTGGGTGTTCAAAGGCGCAGACTGCCTGGAGGGCACGACGCGCTGCATGGTCGCGCTTTCCGACGGCGGACGTGACGCATCGACTTATCGCGAATACGACCTCGCTACGCGCAGCTTTGTCGAGAATGGCTTCGTCGTCCCTGCCGCAAAATCGTCTGTTGCCTGGCTCGATGAAAACACGTTGCTGGTCGGCACCGACTGGGGCGACGGCACGACGACAGAGTCGGGCTACGCCTTTGTTCTCAAGCGCTGGACGCGCGGAACGCCGCTTGCGAGCGCTACGGAGGTGATCCGCGGACAGGCCAGCGATGTCGGGGTCTTCGCGGCGGTGCTGCAGGATACGGACGGACGCCGCCTTCCGATTGCGGTAGAGGCAGACACATTTTTCGAATCGACGAACTGGCGCCTCGACGGAGCAACGCCTCAGCGCATCAATTTGCCCGCGAAAGCAACCGTTCAGGGGCTCTATCGCGGCAACCTGGTCGCGACCTTGGAAGAAGCTTGGCGCGGCCTGCCGCAGGGGGCCTTGATCGCATACCCGTTGGCCGAAAGCGGGGCTGAAGCGCCCAATGCTTCAGTGCTGTTTGCACCAGGTCCGCGGCAGTCCATCGAAAGCGTGGCGATCACGCGCGATGCGGTGCTGGTGGCTGGTTTTGAGAACGTGCGCGGGCGCATCCTGCGCATCTCCGGGGAGCGCGGTCACTGGACCACGACTACGCTCGCTCTACCGCAAACCGGCGCGGTGACATTCGCTGGAGCGACGCCAACCGAAAGCGAAGCATTTGCAGTTTACGAAGACTATTTGACGCCGGACACCCTTTACGCGCTGGAGCAACGGGCGACCGCGACCCGCGCGGTGAGATCCCTACCGGCGCAATTCGACGCTTCGCCGTATGTAACCGAGCAGTTCGAGGCGATTAGCCGAGATGGCGTGCGCGTTCCTTATTTCGTGCTGCACCGGCGCGATATGCCGCTGAACGGCGACAACCCGACCCTGCTCTATGGCTATGGCGGCTTCCAGGTGTCGATGACGCCGGGATATTCGCCGTTCGTCGGCAAGATGTGGCTGGAGCGGGGCGGCGTCTATGTGATCGCCAACATACGTGGCGGCGGGGAGTTCGGGCCGGCATGGCACCAGGCAGGCCTCCGCACCCATCGCCAAGTCATATATGATGACTTCTATGCGGTGGAGCGCGATCTCGTGGAGCGCCGCATCACCAGCCCGCGCCGGCTCGGCATCATGGGCGGATCGAATGGCGGGCTGCTGATGGGCGTCATGCTCAACCAGCATCCGGAAATGATCAACGCGGCCGTCGTGCAGGTTCCGCTGCTCGATATGTTGCGCTTCGACCAATTGCTTGCCGGGGCCTCGTGGGTGGACGAGTACGGCTCTCCCTCCAACCCTGAGGAACGCGCATTTCTTGAGACGATTTCGCCCTATCAGAATCTGAGGCGGCGCGATGACTTCCCGCTGCCGTTTGTGTTGACGTCAACCAAGGATGACCGCGTTCATCCCGGGCACGCACGCAAGTACGTCGCCCGGATGACGGAACTCGGCATGCCGGTGCTGTATTACGAAAACACCGATGGCGGGCATTCGGCAGCAGCCAACCTCAATGAAGCCGCGCGACGGCGGGCGCTCGAATTCACTTATCTGATGCAGCGCCTCATGGATTGAGCGTGGGCGCCGGCGGCGATGAGCCGTCGGCCCTTGCTTTCGCAAGCGGCGTCGCAGACAAGCAGTGCGCGAGGTTCGGCGCATGAACGTGTTGCGGGCGGTCATTGGCATCTTGGGTCTGGCGCTGCTGGGCCTTGTGATTTGGGCTGCTTTCGCCATGCAGGATCTGCATGGCGCATTCTTGGACCAGTTCGCCGTTGTCACCACCCTGCCCTGGGGCACGGCTGCTCTCGCCGACCTTTATGTCGGCTTCATCTTCTTTGCCGTCATCGTGTTCCTGACGGAGCGATCCTGGGTTGTCGCCGCCTTGTGGGCGGCGCCCATCTTCGTGCTGGGAAACATCTGGTCGGCTTTGTGGCTAGTGATCCGCCTGCCGCATCTGGCCAAGCAATTGTCCAAGCCGGACTGGCCTTCGGCCTAGAAAAGTTCGCGTAACGCGTCAGCCAACATGCGCGCTTCGCCTTCCCGCTGACCGCCTTCGCGCCAGGCGACGCCAATCGATCGGCCGACAACGGGCTTGACGAAGGGGCGCATGACCACCGGCGCTCCGGCGATCGCCCCGCCTTCGGCTGCAAGTTTCGGCAACAAAGTCACCCCAAGCCCGCCGGCCACCATTTGCACCAGGGTGTGGAGGCTCGTTGCTCCGACTTCGGCGGAGCGACGCCCTGGGCTCAGGCGGCAGGCGGAGAGCGCATGTTCTCGCAAACAATGACCGTCCTCGAGGAGCAGCATGTCTTCATTCTTCAGCTGCTCAGGCGAGAGGTCGTTGCGCGTGGCCAGCGGGTGATCGGGCGGACACAGGAAGAGAAACTCATCGTCGGCTATCGGCGCCGCGGCGATTCCGCTCGCTTCATACGGGAGGGCGATCAGTGCAGCGTCGAGGGTCCGATTGCGCAGAGCGTCGACGAGGCGTGCTGTAAGGTCTTCGCGCATCTGCAGTCGCAACTTGGGAAACTTGCGGCTGAGCAGCGGCAACACGCGCGGCAGCAGGAAGGGCGCGATGGTTGGGATCGCGCCGAGCCGAAATGCGCCGCAAAACGGCTCGCCGGCGGCCCGCACGGTCCGCACCATCTCCTCCACTTCGCCGAGCGCCCGGGCGGCACGAGCTGCGGCCTCTTCGCCCGCAGCGGTGAGCACCGCGCCCTGACGCCCGCGTTCGACCAGCGTCGCGCCTAATGCGATCTCGAGGTCCTTAATGCCGGCCGAAAGAGTGGGCTGAGTGACGCCCACGGCTTCTGCAGCTGCCACAAAGCTGCCTTCCGAGCGCAGGGCCATGAGAAACTGGAGCTGCCGCAATGTCGGCATGGACGATGCAGGCAAACGTTCGCTCACGACTTCTCCGCTCTTGCGTTCGCAATGTTTGGTGCGCATGCCGCCGACGCAAGTTCTGTCGGAACGATCGCCAGCAGAACACGTTCAAGAGCCACGCCCCGCTTGGCGCATTCTTACCCTCCCCCCGCGGAATGCGCATACCTCCCTCGATAGAGGGAGGGGCGGGGTTATCACCACGTTTGCGCTTACGCCGCGGCCTTCACTGGGCTCGCAACGCTGAGCCGAAGCGGCACGCGCAGTGTGAAGGTAGATCCAGAGCCCAACTCGCTCGTCACGCTGATCTGTCCGCCGAGGACGCCAGCCATGCGCTGAGCCATGGAAAGCCCAAGTCCCATCCCGCCTTTCGTCCTGGTGGAGGAGCTGTCGAGTTGCGTGAAGGGGGTGAAGATGCGCACCAGTTCGGTGGGAGCAATGCCGATGCCTGTGTCGGAAACGGCGATCGCCAGATAATCGCGCCCTTCAACTTCTTCGCAGTCCGCAGAGACGGCGACCAGGCCATTTGAGGTGAATTTTACAGCATTGGAAAGCAGGGCGGTGAGCGAGACCGCCAGCTTGGCGCCATCCGTATAAGCAGCTTCCGCTTGAGCGCTCACGCGCATGGAGATGCGATTGCCGCCCTCCCGCGCTTCATCCTGGACAGAGGCGATCGCATCTTCGATCAATTTTCGCACATCGATATCGCGCGGCGCCAGTGCTTCTTGGCCCGCATCCACGCTGGACAGGTTCAAGATTTGATCGATCAGACCCAGCAGGTGCCGAGCCGATCCAGTGATGCGCTGCGCATCATCGGCCAAGTCTTTTCGCCCTTCGGCGTCCAGATCCTCCTGAATGATCTCTGCGTAACCGATGACTGCGTTGAGAGGAGTGCGAAGTTCATGCGTCATGACGGCCAAGAACTCGGACTTCGCTCGATTGGCCTCCTCCGCCTCCGCTCGTTTGGTTTCGGCCTCCAGCTGGCGCTCTTTGGCTTCCCTGGTCGCCGCGCGCAGTCCGCCGACCAGCCGTCCATTGAAGATCGCCGCACGCATAACAAACGCTAAAAATCCGGCAGCGCCGCAGCCAGCGCCTAGAGCGCCTTCGACCGCGTCTGCGGGGCCTGGCTGGAACGGCATGAAAGCCATGACCAGCAGACACAATGTGGCGGGCGCCGCCGTGATCAACATGAAGCCTGGCGCCTGCGACAGGAACAACATGACGCTGACGAGTGAACTTGCGGCCATCAGGGCGGAAAGAATGCGGCCCGGACCACCCCCGTAGGCGGCTAGATAGAGGGTCATTGCCGAGAAGATCGCAACGGAAAACGCGCAGCCCCAAACGAACAGCATGCCGGCTGTTCGACGATCACCGCGGCCGCGCACTTCAAGATACGATTTGCCCAGCATGGCATCGAAGCCAGTCGAGAGCATGACAGCGAGGAACCAGCTAAACCCGGCTGCAAACGAGTCGAGTACGAACGATGCGCCAAGCGCGAACAGTGCGCCGACGGCCATACGCCAGCGGAAGCTGGACACATGCGCTCGCGCTGCGCCGAACATGGACGGATCGTCGAACTTGATCAAGAAAACGCACCTTCGCCCGCACGGAGAGACTAGCTCTGGTCTGCTTTCGTTTGGATTAACCGCGATGGCGCGGGCGCTTAACCGCAGTTAACAATTCTCCGCCAGGGTGGCGCTGTGAGCGACTTCGATGCTGTCATTGTAGGCGCCGGGGCGGTTGGGCTCGCATGCGCGTACGCGTTGGCGCGGCGCGGCGCCAGCGTGCTTGTGCTGGAGCGAGAGAACCGCATAGGCGCTGGCGTCTCTTCCCGAAACTCGGAGGTGATTCATGCTGGCCTGCATTACCCTACCGGCTCGCTGAAAGCGCGGCTGTGCGTCGAAGGCCGGCGCGCGCTCTACCCGTTCCTGGAAGCGCACCACATCAACTACAACAAGTGCGGAAAACTCATCGTCGCGACAGAAGCCGCCGAAGTGCCGGCGATCGAAGACCTCCACGCTCGGGCGAAAGCAAACGGGGTCGAGGGCGTCCGCTGGCTCGATGGCGCCGATGCGCGCGCGCTTGAGCCGCAACTGCGCGTTGTTGCTGCTCTTGAATCGCGCGAAAGCGGCATCCTGGACGCCCACGGCTACATGCTTGCGCTGCAGGGGGAGATTGAGGCGCGCGGGGGTGTCGTGGTGCTCAATTCGCCCTTCATCGGAGGGGAGATAAGCTTCGAAGGGTGGAATGTGCGTGTGGGCGGCGAAGCTCCGGGCGCCGTCAGCACACGGCGCCTCGTGATCGCGGCCGGACTCGGGGCCCAATCCTGCGCGTCGACTGTCGAGGGCTTCCCTGCCGAACGCATCCCCGAGCTACACCTCGGCAAAGGCAATTATTTCTATTTGCAGGGGGCTCGCGCACCGTTTTCGCGTCTCATATACCCGCCGCCGATTCCTGGTGCGCTCGGCACGCATTATCGGCGCGATCTCGGCGGTGTTGCCCGCTTCGGTCCCGATCTCCAATTCGTTGCTTGCGAAGATTATGACGTGGATCCTGGCCGCGCCGAGAGCTTCTACGCCGTTATCCGCCGCTTCTGGCCCGCATTGCCGGATGACGCCCTCGTCCCCGACTATGCCGGCATTCGCCCCAAACTCCACGGCCCCGGCGAGCCGCAAGGTGATTTCGTCATCGATGGCCCGGATGGACATGGCCTTGCTGGTCTTGTCTGCCTCTTTGGCATCGAAAGTCCCGGATTAACCTCTTCGCTTGCTATCGGCGAGGAGGTCGCGATCAGGCTCTCCGTTTGACGGCCTCGCGCCGTCTCTGTAGAAGCCGCCGCACGCGCCAGCTGCAAAAGCGCGCTTTGACCGGCACAGGGCCCTATATGAGCCTGGAGGCCGGCGAGGCCCCCCGCCCGACGTGATCGTCCGGCGGGGCTGAATTGCTTTGGCGCAACGGAGATTTGATGTTCGAGGCTCTGACAGAGCGGCTAGGCGGCGTTTTCGATAAGCTCACCGGGCGCGGTGCGCTGTCCGAAGCTGACGTGGACGCAGCGCTACGCGAGGTCCGCGTAGCTTTGCTCGAAGCGGATGTCGCCCTTCCTGTTGTCAAAGACTTCGTCGCAAAAGTCCGAACCGAAGCGGTGGGCGAAGCCGTCATCAAGTCGGTGAAACCAGGACAACAGGTCGTGAAGATCGTTCACGACGCCCTGGTCGACATGCTCGGCGGCGAAGGACCGCCAGAGGGCCTGCGCGTACATGGTGAGCCGCCCAACGTCATCATGATGGCTGGCCTGCAGGGCTCGGGCAAGACCACCACCAGCGCGAAGCTGGGCTTGAGGCTCACCAAGACCGATAAACGGCGCGTTCTGCTCGCATCGCTCGATACGCGCCGACCCGCCGCCATGGAACAGCTGACAACGCTCGGCAAGAGCATAGGCGTCGATGTGCTGCCGATCGTGTCCGGTCAGCCGCCGGCGGAAATCACGCGGCGGGCGCTCACCGCGGCCCGGCTCGGCGGCCATGATGTCCTGATCCTCGACACCGCTGGACGCACCAGTATCGACGAGGAGTTGATGACCGAGGCGGCGTCGATCGCCGCTCTCGCCAAGCCGAGCGAAGTGCTGCTCGTCGCTGACAGCCTTACGGGCCAGGACGCGGTCGAGACCGCCAAACGTTTCCATGAGCGCCTGCCGCTGACTGGACTGGTGCTGACCCGCGCCGACGGCGATGGTCGCGGCGGAGCGGCGCTGTCGATGCGCGCCGTCACGGGCCTCCCGATCAAGTTCCTTGGCGTCGGCGAGCGCGCTGATGCGCTCGAGCCATTTGACGCTCGCCGCATTGCTGGCCGCATTCTTGGACAAGGCGACATCGTAGGCCTGGTCGAAAAAGCTGTCGAACAGGTCGACCGCGACGAAGCCGAGAAGATGGCCAAGAAGCTGGCGAAAGGCCGCTTCGACTTCGATGACATGGAAAAGCAGCTGACACAGCTGATCCAGATCGGCGGCCTCAAAGGCGTCATGGGCATGTTGCCGGGTGTGCAGAAGATCAAGAGCCAAATCGGCGACGCCCAACTCGACGACAAACAACTGCACCGCCAGATCGCCATCATCCGATCGATGACGAAGGCCGAGCGGGCCAAACCCGATCTCTTGAACGGCCGCCGCAGGGCCCGTATCGCACGCGGCGCTGGCGTCGAAGTCGTTGACGTTAATCGCCTTTTGAAGATGCACCGGAGCATGGCGGACATGGCCAAGGCGATGGGCAAGGGCAAGATGCCCTTCGGCATGCCCGGAGGACGGATGCCGTCGCCCGAGGCGCTCAAACACCTCGGCTCCGGCCAGCGCCCGCCCGGAATGGCCGCCCCGGGCGGATTGCCGGGTCTGACCACGAGTCTGCCGGGCCTTCCCGGAAATCAGAAAAAAAGCTAAGAGTTCAAAGGAGAAGCTATACGATGTCCCTCAAAATCCGGCTTGCCCGCGGCGGCGCGAAGAAGCGCCCATACTACTCAATCGTGGTAGCGGACAGCCGCAGCCCGCGTGATGGGCGTTTCATTGAGAAAGTTGGAACTTACAATCCTATATTGAAGTCTGATGATCCCAACCGGGTGATGCTGAAGCTCGATCGGATTCAGGACTGGATGAAGAAGGGCGCCCTGCCGACGGACCGTGTGGCGCGGTTCCTTGACGCTGCCGGCGTGATGACGCGCGAAACTCGCAACAACCCCAACAAGGCTCAGCCTGGCAAGAAGATGGCCGAACGCGCATCGGCGCGCGCGGCCGCTGAAGGCGGAGCCGCCTCGGAGGCGTAGGTAAACCTTGGCTGAGAAGAAGACCGCCGCGAAAGCTGCAGCAAAGCCCTCGAAGGCTCCCCCGGCCGCCAAAAAGGCGCAGCCGGCGGCTCGTCGCGACCCCGGTGCGCCAAAGAAAGCGCCGCCAGCCCCAGTGAAATCGGCGAAGCCGGCGCCGCCGACCAAGGCGGCGAAGGCGCCCGCCCCCGTCCAGCCGAAAACGGCCAAGCCTGCTGTCTCAGCTCCCAAGGCAGCGAAGACACCGGCGCGACCGGGCAAAGTAGATGCGAAGGTCGCAAAGCCCGACCGCAAGGCCGAGGACAAAGCTGCGAAAGTCGTCGCCGGCGAGGCGGCGGCCGTGGACGGGAAGCTCAAAGGGAACGCTAAGGCCGCCAAGGCCGAAGCGCCGCCGTCGAAGCCCAAATCCGCTACGAAAGGCGCACCGAAAGAATCCGAGAAAAAGAGCGGAAAAGCGCCATTGCCGAGGGCAGAGCCGGCAAAGGCGGATGTGAAAACCTCAGCCAAAGCGGCGCCGGCAAAGACGGCGGAAAAACAAGGGAAATCAGAGGCGAAGCCAGGAAAACCCGCGCCCATCAAAGCCGAAAAACCATCGAAGGTCGAGAAGCCGGCGACCGCCGACAAGGGAAAAACCGAGACGACGGCCAAGCCAGTTGAAGCTCAAGCCGCCGCCGAGAAGCCCGCGAAGTCATCAAAATCAAAGGCTCACCCAAAGCCGGCAAAGCTGCCGCCTGTGGCTGCGGCCTTCGCCAAGCCTATGCCGGTCAAACCGTTAGCGGTCGCGGCAGGGCGCGCCGAGCCGATTACACGTGCATTGGCCACGCCAGCACCGCGCATGGCCCCCAAACCGTTGGCTGCGCCCAAGCCAGTCTCCGTCGAGGCTGAACAGGTGGGCGATGCACAGGCGGTGCCCGCCTTCAAGGGCGGCAAGAGCAGCGCCAAAGGGATGGTGCTGGTCGGCGCAATCGCAGGTGCTTTCGGCGTGAAAGGCGAAGTGCGCCTGCGCGCCTTTACCGAAAAATGCGAGGGCGTGATCTCGTATGGACCGCTCTACGGCGAGGACGGCAAGGTTCTGCTGAAACCGAAGACGTGGCGTGCGCTGAAGGACGGCGTAGCTGTGGTCACGCCGGAGGTGAAAACACGCGAGCAAGCCGAGGCGATGAAAGGGCAGAGATTGTTCGTGCCGCGGGCCAACTTGCCGGCGACCGCTGAGGACGAATTCTATGTCGTCGATCTGCTCGGCTCCCGCGCCGAGGCGCTCGACGGCGCCGTCCTTGGCGATATCGTCGCGGTTTGGAACTTCGGGGCTGGCGACATTCTCGAATATCGTCCGCCGAACGGCGGTCCAAACGTCCGCGTGGTGTTTACGAAGGAAACGGTCCCGCACGTCGACCTCGCCGCGAAGAGGGTCGTGATCGACCCGCCTGCGCCGGAGACACTGGAGAAGTAGCCGCGCGTATCCGGTGCGACTAAGGCTCAGCCATGTTCGCAGCGACCGTCATCTCCCTCTTTCCAGAAGCCTTTCCTGGCACGCTTGGCGTGTCGCTGATCGGAAAAGCTCTTAGTGAGCACGTGTGGTCGCTTGATATCGTGCGATTGCGCGAATTCGGCCTGGGCCCGCACAAGACCGTTGATGATACGCCGGCCGGCGGGGGCCCCGGCATGGTGCTGCGCCCGGATGTGGCGGCCAGAGCCATCGACAGCGTTCCCCGCAATGGCCGCCCGCTCATCTATCTCTCGCCGCGGGGCGAACAGCTCAATCAAAGCATGGCGCGCAAATGGGCGGCTGGACCGGGTCTCATTCTCTTCTGCGGCCGCTTCGAAGGGATGGATGAACGCGTCATCGAGGCCCGCGGCATGCAGGAGGTCGCCGTCGGCGAAGCCGTGCTTGCAGGTGGCGAAGCGGCGGCCTTAGTCGTGCTCGAGGCGTGCGTTCGCTTGCTGCCAGGCGTGCTCGGCAACGAAGCCTCTGTCATTGAAGAAAGCTTCAGCGCCGGCCTGCTTGAGCATCCGCACTACACGCGACCGCGGGAATGGGAGGGCCGCTCGATCCCAGAGGTTCTGACCTCTGGCGATCACGCCAAGGTGGAGGCTTGGAGGCGGGCAGAGAGTGAACGCATCACCGCCGCAAGACGGCCGGATTTGAAAGGCACGGGCTCCGACGACTGACGGAGTTCTGGAATGGTCCGCCTCCTCATTGCGCTGCTAACGCTGGGCGCTGCTTGGCCAGCCGCGGCTGAAACGAATGTCGTCGCGCAGCGTGCGGCTGAAGCACTCGGCGGAATATGGCGACCTGTATCCGGTCCGATTTCCGCCGCCGCAATCACCTCCGCCTGTGCAGGCGCACGAGAGGAGATGAATGGCATCGAGGCTGCCCTGCCGCGTGATCTGACACCGGCCAATCTTGCCGAACTCAGGCCCGAGCGCGGCCTCTTGATCGTGCCGGCGGATGAGGCCGGCTTTGTTTATTTCTTTCCGCCAGCTGGCATCAGCTGGTTCGCATCAGGGCTCGGCATAATGACCGTGCTCGATGAGGCTCAGGGGCTGATTGGCGTTCAGGATGCACTTGGCCGGAATGTCGGACTGCAGCTCGGCCATGCCGGCCAGCACGCCGTCTTGAGAGTCCGCCCTCCCGAGGGCCCTTTGCTCACCTTCGTCGGCTGCGCGCAGGTGGGCTAACCGCCACTTCCCCCTCGACAGCAGCCCTCCGTTCCCCTATACGCCCCGCTTTCCGGTTTCCTCGAAGGAGGCGCGGGGCCGAGCGGCCGCGCCCTTTGGTGCGTCAATGAACCTGATCCAAACGCTGCAAAAAGAAGAAGTCGCCCGCGTTACCAAGGGCAAGACGGTGCCATCCTTCGATCCGGGCGACACGCTCCGCGTGAACGTAAAGATCAAGGAAGGCGACCGTGAGCGCGTGCAGGCGTTCGAAGGCGTATGCATCGCCCGCTCCGGCTCGGACCTGAACGCGAACTTCACCGTGCGAAAAATCAGCTTCGGCGAAGGCGTTGAGCGTGTGTTCCCGCTCTTTTCACCCACCGTCGACTCGATCGAAGTCGTCCGCCGCGGCAAGGTGCGTCGGGCCAAACTCTATTATTTGCGCGAACGCCGCGGCAAGTCGGCCCGTATCGCCGAGCGCTCCGGCGGGGCGCGCGAAGAAGATTTCGTCGGAGAGGCGGCAGACTAGAGATTTTCGCAGTTTGCGCAAAAGCCCCGCGGGTCTCCTGCGGGGCTTTTTGTTTGTCGCGCTTGACCTTGCTTACGCACGCGCTCACCTGACGCAGACCCGATGAACGCCCCCGTAAAGCCCCCCCTCGATGACGTGGAGATCGTCACGCTCGGTTGCCGCCTCAATGCATATGAGAGCGAAGCGATGCGGGTGCTCGCCGGTGAGGCTCAGCTTGCGAACGCCGTCATCGTCAACACCTGCGCAGTGACTGGGGAGGCTGTACGTCAGGCGCGGCAGGCCATCCGTCGGGCTCGGCGCGAGCGACCCGAGGCGGAGATCATCGTCACCGGGTGCGCCGCACAGATCGATCCTGATGGCTTCGCCGCGATGCCGGAGGTCAGCCGCGTGCTGGGCAACGCCGACAAAATGCGCGCGGCAAGCTTCAGCGGCGTCCACGCGCGCGTCTCCGTCTCGGATATCATGGCGGTGCGGGAGACGGCTTCGCACCTAATCGACGGTTTCTCTGAGCGCACGCGTGCGTACGTGCAGGTGCAGAATGGCTGCGATCATCGCTGCACGTTCTGCATCATTCCATATGGACGCGGCAATTCACGCTCGGCGCCGGCGGGAGACGTGGTTGAACAGGTGCGCCGTCTCGCCGCCAACGGCGTGCCTGAAGTTGTTTTGACTGGCGTCGATCTCACATCTTGGGGCGCCGATTTGCCTGGCCAACCGCGACTCGGTTCGCTCGTCGCACGCATTCTCAAACACGTGCCGGAATTGGCGATGTTGCGCCTTTCCTCACTCGACGCCATCGAGATGGATGCGCAATTGTTTGAACTGGTGACCCAGCACGAACGAGTCGCTCCCTATCTGCACCTTTCGCTCCAACACGGCGATGACCTGATTTTGAAACGGATGAAGCGCCGGCACACGCGCGCCGAGGCAATCGAGCTGTGCCAACGTCTGAAGCAGGGGCGGCCGGAGATCGCGCTTGGAGCAGATTTGATCGCAGGATTTCCGACGGAGGCGGAGCCGCACTTCGAAAACCTCCTCTCCCTGATCGATTTGTGCGAACTCGCCTACGTGCATGCGTTTCCATTCAGCCCGCGTGCAGGCACGCCTGCAGCACGCATGCCGCAACTCGATCGTCGAACGGTGAAGGAACGGGCGGCGCGGCTGCGCGAAGCCGGCGCCACAGCGCTCGCACGCCATCTCAATGCCTGGATCGGCCGCGAAGCGCTCGGCGTTGTCGAGCGTGAAGGATTTGCCCGTTTGTCCGACTTCACGTCCGTGAGATATGGAGCACGCCAACCCGGCGACGGCAGGCCCTACATCCGCCTGCGCTTTTCCGCCCATGACGGCGCTCACTTGATCGGCGCGGCGGCATGATCTGGGGCCTCTTCAACAAGAAGGACAAGACCGTCGAGCCCGAGGCGCAGGTTCAAGAGCGCAAAGGCTTGTTCGACGGCCTGCGGAAATCCTCGGCCAAGCTTGCGGAGAGCGTCACCTCCGTATTCACCAAGGAGAAACTCGACCCTGCTGCGCTTTCTGAACTCGAGGACGCGCTGATCGCCTCGGACATGGGTGCGCCAGCCGCCGCGCGCATAGCGGCGGCGCTCGCAGATCATCGCTTCAGCAAGGAGAATGGCCCGACGGAGGCGCGCGCCGCACTAGCCAGCGAAGTGGCCCGCATCCTGAAGCCGCGCGAAGCGCAGCTCGATCTCACTACGGGGCCGAAACCGCGCATCGTACTCGTGATTGGAGTCAACGGTTCGGGCAAGACCACCACGATCGGCAAACTCGCGAATAACCTGACCAATGCTGGCGCTAAAGTCATAATTGGCGCCGCCGACACGTTCAGAGCGGCCGCGATCGAACAGCTGAAAGTTTGGGCTGACCGCGCTGGCGCGGCGTTCGTGGCGTCCGCTCAGGGCGCCGACGCCGCGGGCGTAGCGTTCGAGACCGTCAAGCGAGCCCAGGAAGAGAAAGCGGATGTCGCGCTCATCGACACGGCCGGCCGATTACAGAACAAATCGGAACTCATGGCGGAACTGGCCAAGATCATCCGCGTCATGCGCAAGCTCGACGAGGATGCGCCGCACGAAACCTTATTGGTGCTTGACGCAACCGTGGGCCAAAACGCCCTCTCGCAGGTAGAGAGCTTCCGGTCGGTGACGGAGATCACCGGCCTGGTCATGACCAAACTGGACGGCACGGCGAAGGGCGGTGTGCTGGTGGCGGTGGCCCAGCGACACGCAATCCCGATCCACTTCGTCGGAGTCGGAGAGCGAGCGGAAGACTTGAAGGCATTCCACGCAGAGAGCTTCTCTCGCGCGCTGGTCGGACTCGATTAGCGGCGCACACGCACCGGCAGCGGCACGTTGCAAAGATTTATGTGACCGACAGGATCGAGAAACCAGCTCTCGCGCCTGAAGCGGCGGCTTTCGATCACCGCGCGGAAAGTGGCGCTGTCCGTGCGCAGCGCGTCCAGATTGACACGCTCTGCTTCCGGCAGTTCGGATCCAAGTCGGACAGAACGAATGATCGTTCGCTCCTGAGGCGTCTCATAGAAGCCAAGCGGACCGGCGCCGCGCGGCATGACTGAGAGCACCTCCATGCCCTGAAGCACGCGCCCCACCAGCGCGATGTTGCGATCAAGATGGCGCGGCGCTTGGCCAATCACTGCATAGAGTTCGGCGCCGCTCCCGCTGTCCGCTGTGTCTCCGCGGCCTGCGCCAACCATGCCGTAGCAATGCGCAAGCCAAGTTAGTCGGCCATCGCTCGCAACCGGAAATCCGCCGGCAAAACCTGTCTCGCGCGCATAGCTGTCGGGATCCGGCAGGCGTGTGATCTGTACGCCTGCGCGAGGACGAGCGAACTCGGGAGGAAGGGCGGCGCGCCCCTCGCCCATGGTGGTGGGATCGCCTTCGTCGCGACCCCATTGCACGACGTAATTGTCCTGGCTTCGCACAATTGCGGCGCCATCCCAATAATGCGCCCGCGCAAGCGCGCGGATGTTGGCTGCGTGGTTGGGAGCGTATTCAGTGGCCAATTCGATGATGACCCGCCCTCCCGGCAAGTCCATATAGAGCGTGTTCTCAGGCTCCACCGCGCGCCAATCGGAAGCCGGTGACGCTTGAAGAATCTCACCCAAAGAAAGCGTCGGCGAAGCAGCATCTCCGGTCGTGGCCGGGGCGCTGGCGCATGCCGCCGCGAACGAAGCCGCCAAAAGTGCGAACCAGCGCATCCTTGAATCCTCCATGAGGCCGATCTGAGAACACGGCGCCGACCCAGTCTAGTCTCCCGGACCCGGTTCATCGTATCAAGACACATGTCCGAGGAACTGACCCCGCTCGCCACTGTCAAGCCGGAACGTCCAGGCGCCGCCAACCAGCTGCTTATCGATCTAGGACCAATCGTCACCTACGTCGTCGCTTTCAACGTGCTGCAGCGCATCGAGGCCTTCAAAGACAACGCGGTTTATATCGCCACCGGTGTTTTCATCGCGGCGACGCTCGCGGCCATTGCGTATTGCAAGGTGAAGCAGGGGCGGATTCCTCCAGTTTTGATCGTGACGGGAATCATCGTCGTAGCGTTCGGCGGCCTCACGATTGCGCTACACGACCCCACCTTTGTGCAGATCAAACCTACCTTCACATACCTCTTTTACGTCTCGGCCATTCTCTTCTCGTTGCTCATTGGCCAGAACGTCTGGAAGCTGCTGTTCGGCCATGCCTTCGACCTGCCCGACCGCATCTGGACGATTCTCGCGCTGCGCTGGTCCGCTTTTTTCGCGCTCCAAGCGGCCTTGAACGAGATTATCCGCAACACGCAGAGCTTCGAGTTCTGGCTCAATTCACGCCCATTCATTGTCTTCCCGCTGACGATCCTCTTTGCCGTTCTAAACACGCCAATCGTGCTGAAGCACCAACGTGAAGCCGAGGCGCCGCCTGCCGCCGACGCCAACTGACTGGAGGTTCGCGCGCTGGGCGAAACGCGGATTCTCCCAGTTTGCCGCTGCGGATCCACAGCGTATGGTCATGCCCTGACGGGGGTGACACGGGGCATGGCGCGGTCGAATGCGGACCAGTCAGAGTCGGAGCCATACAGGCTCGCGACCTCCGCCAGTCACCTCTTGCACCGCGCCGAGCAATTGGCGGCGGATCGCTTCACCCAGCTTGTCGGCGGTGCTGTTACGCTCCGCCAGTTCGCCGTACTCGCCGCGATTGCAGAGGCGCCGGGCCTCAGCCAAAGCGAGCTGGCGCGCGCTACCGGCATCGATCGCTCCACCCTGGCTGACATGCTGGCCAGAATGCACAAGCGCGGTTTAATCACACGCACCGCTTCGAGCGAAGACGCGCGCGCCAATGCACTGCGAGTTGCATCAGCAGGCGCCACGATTCTCTCAGGCGCCGCACACCACGCACGGGCCGCGGATGCAGCGATCCTTGATCTTCTGCCACGCACGAAGCGGCGCACGTTCATCAATATCCTCGAACGCATCGCCAAGCTCTCGGCTGACGCAGCCGAGAAGTCGGAGCGAAGCGCGCGGCGCCGCGCCAAACGAAAAGCCAGGGCGCAAAATCCTGGCAAAAGGATAGCTAGGAAACGTGACGATTAACCCGCGTTAAGCGCGGGCAGAATAATCGTGTTGATGACTTCTTGCGTCAGCGGGCCACGGTGGACCGCCTTTATGGTCCCGTCGGCGCCGATCACGAAGGTCTCCGGCACGCCAGCGATGCCCAGGTCCAGCCCGAACCGTCCTTCCCGGTCAACGCCAACCGCGGCGTAGGGATTGCCCAGCTCACGCAAGAAAGCCGCCGAGTCCGACGGATCGTCCTTGTAGGCGACGCCGAGCACTTCGACGCCCCGTTGTTGTAGCGCCAGTAATTGTGGGTGCTCGGCGCGACACGGAGTGCACCACGATGCGAAGACATTTATCAGGTAGGAGCGACCGGCGTGCGCGGCATTTGTTTGATGCGGGCCGTTCCAGAGATCAGGCAATTCGTAGGCAGGCGCGGCGCGGCCGATGCGGCCATCCGAGATCGTCTGCCGCTCGCCGCCGCGCAGTAACAGAAACGCCGATACGACCGCGATGAGCAGCAGCGCGGCCAATGGCGCGAAGGCGGACAAGCGCTTCATGGTTTGTCCAGATCCTTCGCCCGTTTGGACCAGACCCTCAGCTGCATGACAATGAACAGCGCAAGCACGCCGAGCGCGCCTAAGGTCACGGCGTAGGCAGGCCACACAAAGTTCCAGCCTCCCTCGATCATGCTTGGCTCGCACGCAAGCGCGCCGACTCCACTCGCCTGCGATAGATTGCAGCGCGCATGTTGAGCATCAGCAGGCCGGCGAACAAGAAGAGAAAGGCGCCCGCCATCGTTAGCAACGGACCAAGCATCGTCGGATCAATCGCTGAACCGCCGGCGCGAAAGAGACTCGCTGGCTGGTGCAGTGTGCTCCACCAATCGACGGAAAACTTCACGATCGGCAAATTGATGAGACCCACAAGGCACAGGATAGCGGCAAGCCGCGCCGCCTTCTCCTCGTCGTCAATGGCGCTCCAGAGCGCCAGATATCCAAGATAGATGATGAAGAGGACCAGCATTGACGTGAGCCGTCCGTCCCACTCCCACCAGGTGCCCCAGGTGGGCGCGCCCCAGAGGGCTCCCGAGACCAGACAAACGCCGGCGAAGGTGGCGCCGATCGGCGCAGCGCAACGCGCGGCCAGATCCGCGAGCGCGTGACGCCACACAAGTCCAACAAAGCTCGCTGCGCCCATGAACGCATAGATGCCGAGCGACCACCATGCAGCCGGAACGTGAACATACATGATGCGAACGGTCTCGCCCTGCTGATAGTCCGGCGGGGAATAGGCCAGCGCCCAGGGAACACCGACTGAAAATAAGGCGATTGCAAAGCAAAGAAATATCGGCCCCGCCCACGCCGAGAAGCGCATGAAGCGCGCTGGGTTAGCCAAGTACGAGAACATCGAAACCATCCGGTAGCAGGTGTCCGGTCGCACGTGCAGTGGGCATTGTGTCAGGTCAACCCGCTGCTGCTATTCAGCCTGCAGGCGCAAGGCCGCTGCAGCTGCAATCGGGCCAAGAGCGGTCGCCGCCAACGCGCACCCGGCGAGCAGAGCCATTGCTGATGCGATTTTTTCTCCGCCAGCAACGGCGGCGCCGAAAATGACCGGAGGCGCAAAGAAAGGCAAAACGATCAGGGCAATCAAAACGCCTCCACGTTTGACGCCTGCCGTCAGCGCAGCACCGACGAGGCCGACGCCCGCGAAGGCGGCCGCGCCCAGCGCCAGGCTGGCGACAATGGCGGGTATGAGTTCCAGCGGCGCCTGAAGCGCGATCGCCGCCGGAGCGCTCGCCAGCGCCAGCGGCACGCCCACGACGCACCAGAGCGCAACGCTCTTCGCGAGCACCAGCGCTTCCAGTGGCGCGGGCGACAACAGCATCTGGTCGAGGGAACCGTCCTCGAGGTCCGCCTGGAACAGCCGCTCAAGGGTCGCAAGCATAGCCAGCGCCGCAGCAATCCAGATCAGCGGCGGGCCGGCAGCTTGCAGCAGCGAACGCTCCGGTCCCATTGCAAGCGGCACCAACAAGGTCGCACCAAAAAAATAGCCGAGCGGCGTCAGCGCCCCTCCGCCGGCCCACATCAACGCGATCTCGCGTTTGAGTGTCGCCGAAAACGCGCTCATTCTCCTAGCACCAGCACATGTGCGGGCGCCGGCCCGATGGGCTCATGTACAGCCGCCACGACGATGCCGCCGACAGCGCAATGGGCATTGATCATGCCAGTGAGCATCGCCTTGCCTTGCACATCGAGAGCAGCGCCAGGTTCGTCCAGCAACCAAAGCGGTCGCGGCGCGATCGCCAGCCGCGCCAATGCAAGCCTGCGCGCTTGGCCTTGGCTCAGCACGCGCGCTGGCAAATCGGCCTGCAGGAGAAGTCCGACGCGACGGAGAGTATCCTCTTCATCCAAGGCAGCGCCGAACAGGCCAGACCAATAGCGAAGGTGGGAACGTACGCTCGCGCTGGATTTAAGGCCGTTGAGATGCCCGACATAGTGCAAAGACAGCGAAGGCTCGGCGGCGCCCCTGAAAACGATCCGCCCAGTCGTGGGGCGTAAGAAACCCGCGATTGTACGCAGCAGCGTCGTTTTGCCCGCGCCGTTGCCGCCGCGAAGCTCGACGAATGCCCCGGACTTCGCCTCCAAGCACAGATTGCGTGTCAAAATGCGCGCGCCGCGCGAAAGCACCAGTCCCTCGATCCGAAGCGACAGATTGTCGTGGAAAGGTCCGGAGCCGCTCATAATGCTGTCCCGGTTCTAGAAAGGGTTGCGTGATCCGCCAAGGCGCGCCTTGGTGTCGCGGGGAGAAGTACGATGGGTCGTATCGTGGCGGGAATGATCCTGGCTGTTCTGCTGAGCAGCTGCGGTCAGCGGGCGACGGAGGAGTCGCAAACGGCCGCGCCAGAAGGCTATGCCGTTGATGACATGCAGCGCGCCAGCGGCGGCGAAGCCGCGCCCGCGCCGCCGCCGCCGCCAACGGTCCAAACCGAGCCAGCCGCTGGCCCGCCGAGCCAGTCGACGAGTCCTGCTCCGGTTTTGTACCTCGCCTACACCTATGGCGTCGGCCTTGAGCTGCCGAGCAACCGGCTGGCAAGCGTGATGGACGCGCATATCCACGCGTGCCAAGCAGCGGGGCCGCGGCTTTGTCAGTTGATTGGTTCTAATAAGAGCGGCGATCCCGACAGCTACATGGAGGGCTATGTCACGCTGCGCGGCGAGCCCGCATGGTTGCGGACCTTCATGGGCGGACTGTCCGCGCAAGCCGACGCCGTGGGCGGACGCGTCATCTCACAAACGACCAACACAGAGGATCTGACGCGTTCCATCGTCGATACAGAGGCGCGGTTGCGAGCGCAGACCGCCCTACGCGACCGGCTGCAGCAATTACTCCGATCGCGCCCAGGCCGCCTATCCGACCTGCTCGAGGTGGAGCGCGAACTGGCGAGGGTTCAGGGCGAGATCGACGCGGTGCAATCCAGCCTCGCGGTCATGCGAACGCGCGTCGCAATGTCGGAACTGACGCTGAACTACCGTTCTGCGCCGCGGCCAGTCGGCAGCGATACCTTGGAACCGCTACGGCAGGCGTTTGCCAATTTCCTCGGCATTGTAGTCTCCGGTTTCGCGGCGATCATTGTCATTATAGCCGGCCTGATCCCGATTGCGGTGATCGGCGTCCCCTTGATTTGGCTGCTGCTGCGCTGGCGGCGCAGCCGTGGGGGCCGGCTTTTCCGTCGCGATCCGCCGACATCCGCCCCGCCGCCAGCCTGAGCGTCGAAGTAGCAATTGCGCCTTTACCCCAAGGCGCTACATAAGCCCTGCCGCGCGCCCGGTTTGATTCCGGATTTGGGGCGCTCCCCAACGCGCTTGCATCTCTGAAGCTCTCAAAGCCTGGATGCGAGACCTATGCCCTCATTGAACTCGTTCAACGCCCGCTCGACGCTCAGCGCTGGCGGCAAGACATACGCCTATTTCGACCTCAATCGCGCCGCGCAAAATGGATTGGGAGACGTCTCCAGGCTGCCAGTGTCGCTGAAGGTCCTTCTGGAGAATTTGCTGCGCACAGAAGACGGCGTCGCCGTCAAGCAGGCCGACATCAAAGCGATGGCCACTTGGATCGCTAATCGCGGCAAGACCGAAGCGGAAATCGCTTTCAGCCCGGCGCGTGTGCTGATGCAGGATTTCACCGGCGTGCCAGCGGTAGTCGACCTCGCCGCCATGCGCGACGCTGCGGCCAAGCTCGGAGCGGATCCGGAGAAGGTCAATCCGCTGGTGCCGGTTGATCTCGTCATCGATCACTCGGTGATGGTGGACCACTTCGCGAACCCCAAAGCCTTCCGAGACAATGTCGAACTTGAATATGCGCGCAATGGCGAGCGCTACCAGTTCCTGCGCTGGGGCCAGCAGGCCTTCCGCAACTTCCGCGTCGTGCCGCCTGGCACCGGCATCTGCCATCAGGTCAATCTCGAATATCTCGGCCAGTCAGTTTGGACGCGCGAGGAGAACGGCGAGACCCTCGCCTACCCAGACACGGTGGTGGGCACCGATTCCCATACTACGATGATAAATGGCATCGGCGTGCTGGGATGGGGCGTCGGCGGCATCGAGGCGGAAGCGGCGATGCTCGGTCAGCCGATCTCAATGCTGATTCCTGAAGTGATCGGATTTCGTCTCACGGGCAGACTGCCGGAAGGCGCCACAGCGACTGACCTCGTTCTCACCGTGACGCAGATGCTGCGCAAGAAAGGCGTGGTCGGAAAATTCGTTGAGTTCTTTGGTCCTGGTCTCGACACCATGAGCGTCGAAGATCGCGCCACCATCGCCAATATGGCGCCAGAATACGGCGCCACCTGCGGTTTCTTCCCTGTAGATCAGAAGACGATCGACTACCTGCGCGCCACCGGCCGCGATGCTGCCCGCGTGGCGCTGGTCGAGGCCTACAGCAAGCAGCAAGGGCTCTGGCGCACCGACGCGGAGCCGGAATTCACTGATACGCTCGAACTCTCGCTCGCGGACGTGCGTCCCTCGCTAGCTGGACCAAAGCGGCCGCAGGATCGCGTGCTGCTCGGCGCCGTTTCAGAGGGATTCACGAAGGTGATGACCGACGAATTCCGCAAAGCCGGCGAACTGAAGAAGCGGGCGGCGGTCGCAGGTGAAAAATTCGACATCGGCCATGGCGACGTCGTGATCGCCGCCATTACCTCCTGCACCAATACGTCCAATCCGAGCGTGCTGATTGCGGCCGGCTTGCTGGCGCGCAATGCTGTGGCGAAGGGGCTGACTGTAAAGCCTTGGGTGAAGACTTCTCTGGCGCCAGGAAGTCAGGTGGTCACCGACTATCTCGCCAGGGCCGGGCTCGACAAGCCGCTCGACGCGTTGGGCTTCAACCTCGTCGGTTATGGATGCACGACTTGCATCGGCAATTCAGGTCCTCTGCCGCCGCCCATATCCGCCGCTGTAAATGAGAACGACATCGTCGTCGCTTCGGTGCTCTCGGGCAACCGCAATTTCGAGGGACGAGTCAATCAAGACGTGCGCGCGAACTACTTGGCCTCGCCTCCGCTCGTTGTCGCGTATGCGCTTGCGGGATCGATTTATACAAATCTCGAGACGGAGCCGCTCGGAATGGATAAAGGCGGCAAGCCTGTGTATCTACGCGATGTCTGGCCCTCGAATGCGGAAATCGAACAGACGGTCCGCGCCGCAGTCACCGCTGAGATGTTCGCCGCCCGCTATGCTGACGTGTTCAAAGGAGACACTCGTTGGCAGAGCATCAAAACCGGCGCTGGCCGCACATATGGCTGGGATTCCAAATCAACCTACGTGCAGAATCCGCCCTATTTTGAGGGCATGAGCATGAGCCCGACGCCGCCGCGCGACATCACGGAAGCCCGTGTGCTCGGCCTGTTCGGAGACTCGATCACAACCGACCACATCAGCCCGGCAGGTTCGATCAAGAAGGTAAGCCCCGCCGGCGTTTATCTGACCGAGCATGGAGTGCCGCAATCGGAGTTCAATTCCTACGGCGCGCGGCGCGGCAACCACGAGGTGATGATGCGCGGCACGTTCGCCAACATCCGCATCAAGAACCACATGGTGAAAAATCCCGATGGCTCGGTCGTCGAAGGCGGCTTCACCATCCATCACCCCTCAGGAGAGCGGTTGGCCATTTATGACGCCGCGATGCGCTATAAGTCCGAAGGTCGCGAACTGATGATCTTTGCCGGCAAAGAATACGGCACCGGTTCGTCCAGAGACTGGGCGGCCAAAGGCACGACCCTCCTCGGGGTGCGAGCTGTCGTGGCGGAAAGCTTCGAGCGGATCCATCGTTCGAACCTGATCGGGATGGGGGTGATCCCGCTGCAATTCAATGATGGACTGTCGTGGGCCAGCTTGGGGCTGACTGGGGAGGAGCTGATATCGTTATCCGGCGTAGCCTCCTTGGCGCCGCGGCAAAGGGTTACGCTGAGCATCACTCGGCCGGGCGGGCGCGCCGAAACCGTGGAGGCGCTCTGCCGGATCGATACGGAAAATGAGGTCGAGTACTTCCGCAACGGCGGAATTCTCCATTACGTGCTGAGGGGGCTGGCGGCGGCTTGATCTCCGTCACGACGGTTTGATTAGTCCCAGAGCGGCAGGCCGGTCATCTTGCCGGCCATGTTGGCTCGCCTCATCGCCGCCACGCTGTTCGTTCTGGCGGCGGCAGCAGCACCGCGCGCGCACGCTCAGACCGAGGGCGAGCGCGCGCGCATGGTGGTGGAACTATTCACCAGCCAGGGTTGCGTCCAGTGCCCACGCGCCAATCGCCTGCTCGGCATGTTCTCGCGGGAGGACCACGTCCTGGCGCTCACATTCCCGGTGGGCATCTGGGACTATCTTGGCTGGCGCGACACACTGGCCCAGCCTGAATTTGCGGATCGGCAGCGGAGTTACTCGCGCGCACTCAGGGTGCGCGGGCGATTTACGCCCCAGCTCGTAATCAATGGACGGCGTCAGATCAGCGCATCGGATTGGGACAACGCCCGGGCCACGTACGATCAACAGGCCGCCCAAGGATGGCCAAATCCTGCTCCTGAAGTCACCATCTCGCGCATACGCGGTGACCGCGTGCGGGTTACCGTGAGCGGTCGATCCAGCACGACGCCGGCCGACATCTGGTTGATTAGCTACGAGCCGGGCCCCGTCACAGTCACTGTGCGCGGAGGCGCCAATCTGAACCGGAACATTGCACACTACAATCTAGTGCTTCGCATCGATCGGCTGGACACATGGACGGGTCGATCGGTGTGGTACGAAAGATCGCGCTGCGAACCCGAATGCGCAGTGATGGTTCAAGCGCCGGAGGGCGGCCCCATCCTCGCCGCAGCCTTCACCTCGCGACCGCGTCACTGACCGCCGGCGCCTGAAGGCGCGATATCGCTGAGCGGCGGCGCTGTTTCGCGCGCATCTTGTTCGCTGAGCGCGAACGCCCAGTCAGCGGATCGGCTATTGATCTCGATCGCGCCAGCCTCCTGCTCGGGCGATGGCGCATGCGCAGCAAGCTTCAGCCAAGTACGATTATCGCTGCTTATGAGCTCGGCTTCGATGACCACGCCGTCGAAAGTCTGCGCGCGCACACGCGCCTGCGCGGGCCCCTGTACCGCCGGCGCGAGCTGGACATCAACCGGGGAAATCTGGGTGAGGTGCTCGGCCGCTGCTGTGACGCTCGATTGCGCAAGGGTGGCAATGGCAGGCTGAACAATGCGCCATGGCTGACCCGGCGCCTCGCGAGAAAGTATGTAAGGGCGGCCCTCTGCTGGACTGATTTCGACGCGCGCCAAACGATCTGCGGATAACGCGAGCGGGCGCAATTCAAGCCACGCCGCAACGTCGCGCAACGGCGGCAGATCGCCCTCCGCCGCCCACACTTGGTCGTCATCCGGTCGGCGAACATAGAGCCCGCTTGGCTCGACCCCCAAAATCAGGTTGACCAGCAGCGCGCCGCGCGCGCCCTCGATTTGCACGAGCACGCCGCGTCCTCCTTGCCGCGGGTCAGTGACGCCGAGCCGCTGATGCTTGGAAGCGTCCGCGGTCATCCGGCGCGTAAACCGCAACCCTTCCAACCCTTCCGTGAGCTGCGCCAAACGTGAGCCCAGCACTGGGTAGTCGCCACGATCACGCATGACCCAAACGCGCTGATTGCCGCGCTCGATGCGCTCAATGCGGTAGCTTGCATCCGCACTGGTGATAGTAATGCGCTGCGCCTGCCCGATGTTCTGAGTCAGATTGGGAATCACCGGCCCTGATGCGCTCTCCGGATGTGACGCGCGCGTTTCGATACCGACTGTGACGGCCGCGATAACAGCCAACAAGCCAGCGAAGATAAAGTACCAGAGCGCCCATTTTTTACGGCGTTCTGCGAGTTGGGTGCTCATCGGCGCCCCCTCCCCCGGCGTTGTCGGCGCCAGAACAAGAACAGCCCGGCCCCGGCGATAAGGAGAGGTCCGAGCCATACATTGATGAACACCACCATCGCCTCGAGCCGCTCGATGTCGCCACGCAAGTCACGTTCAGTGCCTCGCAACTCGCTGCGCACTTCCAGCACGCGCGCCCGGAAGCGTTCAATCTCTGCGGTTTCTTCTGGCGTCATTTCGGCGCCGAGGTCGCCGCTGAAGAATCCGGAGCCGTGTCCCCGCGCCTGCAGCTCAGCGAGACGGGACTCGGTCTCTGCGAGCTCGCTTTGCAGTTCTTCCTGGCGGCGCTGTATCCGGCGCGCTGCGTCGCGCTCCATCTCATCGACGAGCGTCATCCGCCGCAGTGACGGCGCGCGTGAACGCAGTGAGACTAAAGCGTCAGAGCCCCCCAACACGTCGATCGCGTTGAGGGCGAACGAAGCGTTATCCGCACCCGGAGAGCCATTGCGCGGATCGATGTAGAAATCGTCCGCCAGGAAGTCCGCATCGGCGACCACAACAAGTTGCGCGGGCGTCGCCGATCGCGCCAGCGGCGGATCAGCGGGCGGCTGCGGCGTGGCGGCATCCTCTGGGCCGGCTGGCGCCACTTCAGTCGGGCGACCCTGGGGGAACGCCGTCTCGAGATTGCCCGAAAGGTGAATGGCGACAGTCTCGATCCGGCCTCCGCTCTGCGGCCACATGCGCATCACTTCATAGGGCGAAGGCCTGGCAAGCGCCTCAGCCGCCGGCATGCGCATCGTGCGGCCGCTCGTACGGATCAGCGGCTGAACCTCTATGCCGTCCTCATGCCAAGTGAGACCCCCAGCGAGCCCGAAATTTATTCCTCGCTGCAACCAAGCTGTCATCAGGTCGTCGCGGTCGAGTTGGCTTGCCGGCGCCGCGAAGAACAATGGTTGAGGCGCTGTGGTCGGCTGACCATTCGGGTCTTGCGTGTTGACCTCAAGCGCGTTCTCCAGATCAAGTACGACACTGGGCGCCATGGCGACGCCCCACGCAGACAAGAGCGGCTCCAGTGTCGACGCGCTCGGCGCCGGCGCAACAGGGCTGAGCGGGTTGAAGCCGCCGCTTTGCTCGGCCATCAGTGACGCTGGATCAAGCGCGATGAACGCACGCCCCTTGCGCAAAACAAATTGGTCGATGGCGTAAAGCTGCGATTGTGTCAGCTCGCCGGGGTGGATGATGGCGAGCACGTCCACATCTGGAATCGCAGTGAAATCGGGCGGCAACGTCGTCACGTCCATGAGCCGACCCAGTTCGGTGGCGAATACCGACCGCGCACCGGGCGACGCCGGGTCGAGAGGTAAGGACGTGATCAGCGCGACGGTCGTCCTTTCCGGATTCTCCAACTCGTAAATAAGACGCGTGATCTCATATTCCAGAAATGGCTCCCGCGCCGGATCCAGCGAAGGAATCCCAACACGGTCGTCGATGGAATTGGAGCCCGTTATGCCAAGGTAGATCGGATCCGAATCCTGCGACAGCCGCATGGGTTCGATCCCAGCGGCGACGGCGTCGTCCTCCGCTTCAGAGAACGCATCGATGTCGACTTCGACAAAACGCACCTTCCCGTGGGAGCGCGCCTGAAATGTCTGCAGCATCTCGCGCACGCGCGCTGCGTAAGCCTGCAATTGAGGCGACACAGCCGCAGCATCGCGCGAATAGTACAACGTCAGCTGCACCGGTTCGCTCAGCTCGTTCAGGGTGCGCTCGGTGCCGGCGCTAAGCGAGTAAAGGTGGTTCTCAGTCAGATCGAGACGCCATGCCCTGAACCAGGAATTGGCGATTACATTGGCTGAGATGAAGGCAGCGAACAGTGCGAGCGCTGCTAGCAAGGCGAAACGGCGTGCGCTCATGGCTCAGCCTCCTCGACGCGCATCGACCGCCAGCGCGGTGAAGCCGATGAAGAGTCCAATCAGGCTCACAAAGTAGAACACGGAGCGAAACTCCACCACGCCGCGCTGAGCGGCGTCGAAATGGTGCAAGATGGAGAAACGCGCCACCACCTCCGCCATTGCGCCGCCAATGACGCCAGAGAAGAAATCGAGCACAAGCGGCAGCCCCAAGGCGGTGATGATGAACGACAGCAATACAGCAAGCACGAAGGCGACGATCTGGGCGTTGGTGAGCGCCGACATTGCCGAGCCTATGGCGATGTAGGCGCCCGCCATCAGCAAACTTGCAAGGTATGCTGTGAAAATGGCGGCGTTATCCGGCGAGCCGAGCACGTTCACAGTCACCCAAAGCGGCACGGTCAAGAGCAGCGACACGCCGGCTACTGTCCATGCTGCAAGAAATTTTCCGAGCACCAGCGACCACGTGGGGGCAGGCAGCGTGAGAAGGAGTTCGATGGCGCCCGAACGACTCTCCTCCGCCCAAAGCCGCATTGCGATGGCCGGCAGGAAGATCATGAAGATCCAGGGATGAAAGGCGAAGAACCCGCTCAAGTCGGCGCGGCGCGCCGCGAAGAAGCCGCCAACTTGAAAGGTGAACAATCCTATCGCAAACAGGAACACGGCGATGAATACGTAAGCCGTCGGCGTCGTTAAATAGGAAAGCAACTCGCGGCGATAGATTGCGAGCATGCTTGCGAGTCCCGGCCGCTTCTTCACGCGCGCTCCTCCGCAGTGGTTAGCGCGGAAAAGGCGCGCTCCAGGCTGCCATGCTCAGCGATAAGGACCTCGGGCGCTTTGTCGACGATGATGCGCCCCCGATCGATCAGAATTGCGCGCGTGCAGACCGCTTCGACCTCCTCCAGACTGTGCGTCGAAATGATCAGCCCGCGCTCCTCGCCAAGCTTTCTGATGAGATCACGGACGGCGTGACGCTGATTGGGATCAAGACCGTCGGTCGGCTCGTCCAGGATCAGCAGCATCGGATCATGCAGCAGAGCGGCGGCGAAACCGACGCGGCGCCTGTAGCCCTTTGACAGCGTCTCGATCGGCCGACTGATGCTGTCGCCGAGTCGCGCATCCTGCGCCGCGCGCCGTACCGCGTGCCGCGCCGCTTCACGCGTCATTCCCCGCGCTTCGCCAATGAAGCGCAAGAAATCCCACGGCGTCATTTCTCCATAGAGCGGCGCGCCTTCAGGCAAGTAGCCTACCCGCTCCTGGGCTCTCCGCCGCTCCTCGGCCACATCGATATTGAAGATGCGCACGCTGCCATCGTCGGGCTCGAGATAACCAGCGATCATGCGCATGGTGGTGGTTTTGCCGGCGCCGTTCGGCCCGAGGAACCCGACGATCTCGCCGGCGTCCATCGAGAACCCAATGCCGTCCACGGCGACGCGGCGCCCGAACGACTTCCGCAGTCCATCGACCTGCAGCAGCATGTGGATTGGAACCCCAAGAAAAGCGAGCGCCGCTCTTAATTCGCTTCGCGCGAAAAGGCCACCGCTGTTCGAGCAATGACTCGCCAAAGCCAATGCGGCTCGATGCGCGAAGGAACACGTTCGCGCATCTCTCGGCAACTCGCCTGGGCGGGATGATAATCAGACATGAAAAAGCCCGCGAGTTCGCGGGCTGCTGGGTGCGATGTGGCCGACCGAAGCGCGCACCCGGGGGGCTGGGGGGGCTGATGGATACCGGATACGAGCCTATCTCCGGCCGGCCACACACGTAAAGTCGCGCTGGGTTGGGGCGAGAGCAAGCAGAAAATCAGGCCAAAACCCGACCTCTGCGCATTTGTAATAATGTAGCAGATGCGCTTTGCTCGTTGTCCTCAGGTTGTCCACAGGAGACCCGCAGGATGAGCACACGGACGGTGTTTTTTGAGCGGCTGGAGTTGGATCGACTGCTTCGATTCTACGGCCGGATGGTCGCCGCTGGAGAGTGGCGCGACTATGCGCTCGATGCTCTACCCGACCGAGCACTGTTCAGTGTGTACCGGCGCGCAAGCGAGGCGCCGCTATTCCAGATCGAGAAGCGGCCAGATGAGGAGCGACGCCACGGCCCCTACAGCGTGCGCGCTGTCGATGGCCGCGTGCTCAGGCGCGGACATGACCTGGCGCGGGTGCTGTCGGTTCTGGAACCAAAGCGCATGCGAGTCGTGGCCGAATAAAAACGCCCCGGTGAAAACCGGGGCGTTTTGCTCCATTCAGGACGCTCAGTTCCGAGGCGACATCAGCCGCAGGATGCTGAGGAAGAGGTTGATGAAGGTGATGTAAAGGCCCAAAGCGGCATAGGTCGTGCCGACCGACATGGCGCGCTGATCGCCTCCAAGATCATAGTACATGTACTTGATCATCTGGGTCTTATAGGCCGTGAGACCCGAAAAGATCAGCACTCCGAGCACCGAAATCGCGAAATCGAGACCGGTAATCGGGCCGCCGCCAAAGGCCGCAAAGCCAAGGTTGACCAGCGAAGCCAGGATCATCCCGACAACGCCCATGTAAAGGAACGTGCCCCAGCCGGTCAGATCCCGCTTGGTCGTATAGCCCCAAAGCGACAGAGCGCCGAACGTCGCCGCGGTCACGAGCAGCGCCTTGACGATCGTGATCATGCCATTGGCGCCGGCGCCAGCATAGATTGCGACGGTCAGACCGAGGCTGAGTCCCATCGTGGCGATCACGCCCCAATAGATGATGTTCGCCCCGGTCGGCGACGGATTGCGCATGACGAAGCTGGAGATCAGGATCAGCACCAACGGCGCAAACAGCACGACGTAAGCCTGAGGGCCGCCGAAGAAGAGCTGCAGCAGCGCAGGCGTCACCGCCACGCCGTAGGCGATGGCGCCCGACAGCAGCAGGCCGAGGCCCATTTTGTTGTAGACGCCGAGCATAAAGGACCGCAGCCCGGCATCGACTGCCATGTCCGCGCGCCCGGCCGGGATCGACCGCGTTTGGAAGTGGTAGTCGCTCATTCGAAACTCCTCCTTGCCGCACCGAGAATCCCGCGCGGCGCACTGGGATATATGGCCATAGCAGCGCGAAGCAGCAAGGAAAACCGGACAGCTAGCCGTTGTTGCGCCCTCCGTCGACGCACCCCAAAATAACCATGGCGGAAACCGCTCCTCAGCGTGGCGCGTTAATGACCGGCTGATTGGACACTGCAATTGGGCAGGGTCTGGGTCGAATCGCGCTAGGGAGCGGGCGCGGAGGAAGCCTAGGTGGCTGACGAGAACGACCCGAAGAAACCTGAGGACGCGCTCCCTCCCGAGGCGCCGGTCGAAACCGCGCGCGATGCGGACTCGCCTGAGCCGCAGGCGCCGACTGAACTTCATAGCGAGGGACCTGCACTTCCGGAGCCGGAAGCGCCCCCGGCAGTCGAAGCGACGGAGCAGCCCGCCCCTGAAGGATCAGAGCCGTTGGCGACCGCCGGCGTCGAGGCTGCGCAAAGCCCGCCGCCGCAGTCGGCATCGGACTTGCCTCCCAATTATTTCAAGGCTGCCGGTGATCCGGAAGAGCCAGTCACGGAGCCAGACAGGTCACCCCTCGCCGCCTTGCGCAATCAGGCCGAGGAGGCTTGGCGCGCGGCTCAACCGACATTGCGGCAATGGCGCGACACGGCCGCTGCGGCCGGCTCCGAGACGCTAAGACGGGTGAAGACGGTCAAAGGCCCGCGCTCCTTGCACGAAGCGGCGGTTTGGAGCGGCTGGGCGGCGGCGGGCGGGGTAGCGCTCATCATCGCCTTTTTCTTCTTCGTCACCTGGGGCATGCCATCGACAGATGACCTGTGGGAGGCGAGGCAAGGCCAGAGCATCACCTTCCTCGACCGCAACGGCCATGTGATTTTACGCGAGGGCGCGCAAAACGCGCCGCCGGTCGATCTCGCCTCTCTGCCTGCCTATGTGCCGCAAGCCTTCATCGCGATCGAGGATCGCCGCTTCTACCAGCACCTGGGAGTCGACTTCGGCGGCATGATGCGAGCAGCTGCCGAAAACGTCCGGTCCGGGCGCGTCGTGCAGGGCGGCTCCACCATCACGCAACAATTGGCGAAGAACCTTTTCTTGACCAATGAACGCTCCTGGCGACGAAAAGCGCAGGAGATCATGCTCGCCTTCTGGCTCGAGAGCCGCTTTCAGAAAGATGAAATCCTCGCGCTGTATTTGAGCCGAGTCTATTTCGGCGCCGGCGCCTATGGCATCGAAGCAGCGGCCGAACGCTATTTCGATCGGCCCGCGCGTGAACTCACCCTGCTCCAGTCAGCGATGTTGGCGGGGCTGGTGAAGGCGCCCTCGCGCTTGAACCCCGCCAGCCAGGACATTGAAGCGGCCCGTGATCGCGCCACGGTCGTGCTCAACGAAATGGTGAGCATGGGCTTTATCAGCGCCGCAGAGCGTGACGCGGCGCTGCGGGAAGAACTGGTTATAAGCCGCCGCAACCCCGCTGGCGTTCTCTCCTATTATCGCGATTGGATCGATCCGCTGCTGAGCCAAGTGATCGGCAACCAGCGCGACGACTTCATCATTGAGACGACCATTGACATCGCAGCGCAACGCGCCGCCACCGAGGCGGTCCAGACGGTGCTCGCCGAACAGGGCGAGGCGCGCCGCGTCGGTCAGGCCGCGGCTGTCGTCATGGATGATCAGGGCGGCGTCCGCGCCATGGTTGGCGGACGCGACTACGAGCAAAGTCAGTTCAATCGGGTGACACAGGCCCGTCGCCAGCCAGGCTCATCCTTCAAGTACTTCATATACCTTGCAGCCATGGAGAATGGGCTGACGCCCTGGAGCGTGCGCGATGACGCGCCGATCACAATTTCCATACCGGGGCAGCCAGACTGGACGCCGGGCAACTACACCAACGAATTCCATGGACCGGTCACGCTGACCAGCGCCTTCGCGAATTCCTTCAACATGGTCGCGATCCGGGTCGCTAACGAGATCGGCGGAGACAAGGTCATCGACGTGGCGCGCCGGCTAGGCATCACCACGCCGCTTGCCAACTACCATTCGCTCTCGCTCGGCGCGCAAGAAGTCACGTTGATAGAAATGGTCGGCGCGTACGGCGCTATGGCGTCCGAAGGCTACCGCGTCGAACCACACGGGATCGCGCGCATCCGCCGCGCCAACAACAGTGAAACAATGTGGAGTTGGCGTCCTCAACATCGCGAGCGTGTAATCGAAGAACGGCCGATGCGCTATATGAACTACATGATGGAGCGCGTGGTGCAGGCGGGCACCGGCACGCGCGCGCGCATGAGCAGCTTCCAGATCGGCGGCAAGACCGGCACAGGCAACGATTATCGCGATGCGTGGTTCATCGGCTTCACTCCAGGCATGGTCGCCGGCGTCTGGGTCGGCAATGACAATTTCACCGAGACTGCGCGCGTTACTGGCGGATCGCTGCCGGCCGATATCTGGGCCCGTTTCATGCCAGTGGCGCTCCGGAACACCCAGTCGCGGCCGCTCGAAATGCCGCGCGAAGAAGACTACGACGAGGGCCTGCCCTCGCCTGAAGCGCCTACCATCACTGCCGTAGGCGCCCCGCTCGGCGACACAATCGGGCCGCAGACCCCGCCTCCGGACAACAAGGACCGCTCACTCGATTTCGGCCCAGAGGGTTAGCGCTGGTGCGACGCCGCGGGCATTGCCTTTGCCGACCTTGCCGTGCTTCGCTGACCTCACCATCAAACGAGGTGCGGCATGCAGTGGGTGAATACTGAGCGAAGCTACGGCTGGCTGTCTATCGCGCTGCATTGGATCGTCGCGGGCGTCATCATCGCCATGCTCGTCACCGGGTTTCGCGCTGAAACATTGGGTGAAGCTGGCGATCGCGCAGGTCGTGCAGCGGCGATGGGCCTGCACATCTCAATCGGCGGCGCCCTGGCGCTTATCCTGCTGTTGCGGGTGATTTCCAGCTATGTGCAGCGCAAACCCACCCCCATCGAGCAGCCGCGGCCGCTGATGTGGCTCGCCGGCGCGACGCACCACCTGCTGCTCATCGGCATTCTCGTGCAGATCGTGTCTGGGCCGCTGGCAATTTGGTCCGGCGGGCGCGCGATCAATGTGTTCGATCTTTACGCTATTCCCAGCCCATTCACAGAACGCAACCATGATGCGCACGAGCTGGCCGAGACGTTGCACGCCATAGGGCGCTGGATCATTATCATCTTCGGCTCGTTGCACGTGCTCGCCGTCATCCGGCATGCATTCGGCAAACGCAGCGTACTGCAGCGTATGCTTACGCCAGCCGCCTGAATCAGCGGGCCAGTCCTACGGCGTGAAGCGCGCAGCCGTGCTGGTGCAACCAGGCGCGGCCGCGTTCGTAGTCGGGCATGCAAGCGCGCACGTGCGCCCAAAAACGGCGTGAGTGGTTCATCTCGCGCAGGTGCGAAATTTCATGCGCCGCCAAGTAGTCCAGGACGTAGGGCGGCGCGAGGATCAGCCGCCAGGAAAACGACAGCACGCCATCAACGGAGCAAGAGCCCCAACGCGAACGCAGCTCCTTTACCTGCACCCGCACTGGCCGCACCCCGAGCCTGACCGCGTGATGGGCGACGCGATCGATCAAATCCTGCCGCGCCTGATCCTTGAGAAAGCGCAGGAGCCGGGACTCAAAGAGCGCAGCGTCCGGAGCGGGCACCACCAAGCGCTTGTGCGCTTGAGCTTCCACCCGAGGCGCTGCGCGACCATGCTCATAAACAAGCTCGTGCGGCTCACCTCGCAAGTTGACGCGTTCTCCGGGCGCTAGGCGCACCCCCTGCGGCAGCCGCGACAATTCCTGAGCTATCCATCCCGCTCGTTCAGCTGCGAATTGCGCGGCGTGCTTCAAGTGCCGCTTCGAAGGCGCTGTCGCTATTGCTTCGCGACGCGTGGGATCAATGCGAACCGAGACGTGCCGCGCGCGAGGATTGACGATCAATTTGACCGGCAAACGGCGTCCGTCGATCGTTTCGATCTCGGTTCGAGTCTGCTCGATCTTTCGCTGCGAATCGAAGCGCATGCGGAAAGAATCGCACGAACCGCGGCGGCGCGCATCCGAGCAACGCGGTCTTCCTTCACTTTAGATGCGGACAGCAACCAGATTGTCGCCGTAGCGCGATGTCAGCCTTCGCCAACCACCCTCAGACCGGCGCGGCTAATCCCGCGCGCGCCTGGGCTTTGAAACGCCCGCATGAATTCGCGCACGCGGGGGTAAATCTCAGACTTAAATCTTCTGCCGCTGAATACGCCGTAATGACCGACGCCAGGCTGGATGTAGTCGCGTTGCATGTGTTCGGGGATGTTTGTGCACAGATCGTGCGCTGCCTGGGTCTGTCCGATGCCGGAGATATCGTCGTTCTCGCCTTCGACGGTCAGCAGCGCCGTGGTGCTGATCGCACGCGGATCGACGCGGCGGCCGCGATGCTCGAATGCCCCGACCGCAAGACTGTAGCGCTGGAATACGTCGATCAGAGTTTGGATGTAAAATTCCTCCGAAAGATCCATCACTGCGAGGTATTCATCATAGAACTCGCGATGTTTCTCCGTAGAGTCGCCGTCTCCCTTCACCAGGTTCTGGAAATACGAATAGTGGGCATCGACATGCCGCGAGAGATTCATGCCCATGAAACTCGCGAGCTGAAGGAAGCCGGGATACACGCGCCGGAATGCGCCCGGATACAGCGCCGGCACCGTGTGGATCATGTTCTGCTTGAACCAATCGATATCTCGAGTTTCCGCTAGTTGGTTCGGTGCTGTCGGCGAGCGGCGTGCGTCAATGGGAGATCCCATGAAGGTCATCGTCGCGGGCGTGCAAGGGTCACCCTCCTCGGCCATCAGCGACACCGCAGCCAACACAGCGGGACCGGGCTGGCAGACCGCCAGCACATGCGTCTCGGGGCCCAGCGCGCGCAACATCTCCATGACGTGGTCGATGTAGTCGTTGAGATCGAACCGGCCGGCCAGCACTGGAACCATGCGCGCATTGGACCAGTCGGTGATGTACACCTCGTGATCGGGAAGAAATGCTTCCACCGTTCCCCGTAGCAGCGTTGCGTAATGCCCCGACATGGGCGCCACGATTAGCACGGTCGGATCGGCGGCGTTGGGGCGCAGCCGATTCATCGCCTCAGCATCTCTCTTGAAGTGAAGCATCCGGCACCAGGGTGTCGACCACACGGCGGTGGGCGCAACAGCCACCTCTTCTCCGTCGATGCACGTCGTCGGGAGAGTCCATGCAGGCTTATGGTAGCGGCGCGTCATGCTTTCGAAGAGATCCGCGGCGGCCGCCGCGGTGCGCGCCACATCGGTATCAGCCACCGGATTGAGCGGCGAGCGCAGCATTGACGACTGCATCATGGCCGCGATGCGGAGCGGCGCGACCGACAAATGACCGAGTTCAAAAAGCGAGTAGAGCATGCTTTGCTTTCGTGCTGCACTGCAGCAATCCGCGGACGATACTGGCGGTTCCCGGTTTAGGACAAGCTAAGACGCCTGGTGGGGCGCGTGCTGGACCCGCGCGGCTGCACCCAGGTAAATCTGTAATGGCGGTTCTGCCTGCCGCCAAGTTCCCTAGCTGCGGTCGAGTCCCGACGCTATGCAGGCGGCTATCGCCTCCGGCGGGGTCGGGGTCGGCGCGCTCGACGGATCTTCCCGCCGCATCGTTGGAATGATGGCGCGCGTTCGCCACTGCGAATCCATAACGTAGAGGAAGGAGGAGTGGTCGACGCTATAATTATCGGCGGTCGCCCCCGCCACAGGGGCGCGGCTGGCATAAACCCGAAATGCGCGCTTGGCCGCTTCGATTTGCGTTTCGGAGCCCGTCAGCCCAACCAAACCAGCTGGGAAGCCATCAGTATGCACGTACGCGTCGAGCACTGCTGCAGTGTCACGCCCAGGGTCAACGGTGATCAGCACCGGCTGCACGTCGTATCCGTCGGGTTCAGCTAGCGCCTGGGCCAGCGTGTACATGGTCGTCGGGCAGACATCGGGGCAGTGCGTAAACCCGAAATAGACGACCGCCGGCTGGCCAGCGAAGTCGGCCTGCGTGACATGCGCGCCGCTCGTGTCGATCAGGTCTATCGGACCGCCGACCGCATCGGCTTGCTCCAAGATGCAGTCGCGAAGCGCCGGATCCGTCGCGGGTTGATTCTCCCCATTGCGGCTGACCAGGAGCAGCGCGCCCAGTGCCGCAAGAATTGCGGCGGCGACCGCTGGCGTGACAGCGCTGGTGAGAGTGCGGCGCGGCGTATCGACGGGGTCTGCCATCGGGCCGAGCTAGCCCGGAGGACATGACAACGATCAAGGCGACCCAGGGGCGCAGGCGCGCTTTGCCGCAGCCGCGCACGCACACCCTCAAGCGTGAGATTCGGCTGCTTCAGACCTTGAGTTCAGCGGCGCAGCAAGCGCATGAGAACGGCGATGTCATTACAGGATATACGCCTGCCTGCGCCGGTGCCCGGCTTCTGGACGGCGGAAAGCCGTGTCCGCCTGCGCACGCTGATCGTCTTGCGTTGGTTGGCGATCGGGGGACAGGCGGTCGCGGTGCTGTTCGTCCGCTACGTCTTAAACGTGGATTTTCCACTGCTTTGGGCGCTGAGCGCAATTTGCATTTCGATCGCGCTCAACCTCGCACTCATGGCTGCGCGCCCATCCCAGGAACTGGCGCGAGAATGGGAGGCGGCCGCCCAACTCACGTATGACGTCATTCAGCTCGCCGTCCTCCTCGCGCTCACGGGCGGGCTGCAAAACCCGTTCGTGTTCTTGTTCATTGCGCCGGTGGCCGTGTCGGCGACGATTTTGCGCCCAGCGGTCACTGCGATGCTCGCCGCTTTGACCTTCGCCTGTGTCGGCGCGCTGTCGGTGCTTCGGTTGCCGTTGCCCTGGCCCGATGGAGGCTCGTTCGACCTGCCGCCGCTCTATCAGCTCGGAATTGCGGCGGCAGTGCTGGTCGGCCTCGGCTTCACCAGCGTCTATGCTTGGCGAGTCGCCGCCGAAGAAGAACGCTTGAACATCGCGCTTGCGGCTGTGCAGGCGGTGCTTGCACGCGAACAGACGCTTTCCGCGCTTGGCGGCCTCGCCGCAGCAGCCGCGCACGAGTTGGGCACGCCCCTCGCCACCATCCATCTCGTCGCAAAGGAAATGACCCGCAACATCCCTGCCGATGACCCGCGCGCGGAAGACCTTCACCTCCTCGTCACGCAGAGCGAGCGATGCCGCGCTATCCTAGGTCAGCTGTCGGCCCGCCGCGAACAGGGCGATCTAATGCTTCAGCGCGCGCCGATACGCTCGATTTTGGAAGAAATTGCCGCTCCGCACGAGGGGCTTGGGGCCGAGATTGTGATCACGACTGAAGGCGAAGGGGCCCTGGAAGTGCGGCGCATGCCCGAAATCGTGCATTCGCTCGGCGGCATCGTGGAGAACGCTGTCGGATTCGCCCGCGAAAAGGTTGAGTTCGACGCACGCTGGGATGAGAACCAGATCGAGATAACGGTACGCGACGACGGCCCCGGTTTCGCTCCGGCAATTCTTAACCGACTAGGAGAACCATATTTGACCGAGAGAGATCGCGAAGGCGTCGCCGGCGGGCTCGGGCTGGGTTTCTTCATCGCCAAGACTCTGCTTGAGCGAACGGGCGCCAAGCTTGAGGTCCGCAATCGCCGCCAGCCGCATCAAGGCGCCATGGTTAAGGCGGTCTGGCCGCGACACGCCATTGAAGCGCCTGCGCTTTGATCCTGTGCAATACGGACTAAATAGCAGAGTCTAGGAAGCTTAATCCATGACCACGGCAGAAGCCCTTCAAGGCGAAAAATCCCTCCTCATTCTCGATGACGACGCCGCCTTTCGCACCCGTCTGGCGCGGGCTCTCGAAAGTCGCGGCTTCGACGTAACCGCTGTCGGCACCGTGGCGGAAGCCTCCGACATCGCCTCGAAGGCGCCGCCGGCTTACGCGGTGCTGGATCTGCGGCTCGAAGACGGCTCTGGGCTTTCTGTGGTGGAAGCCTTGAAAAAACACCGACCAGACGGCCGGGTGGTGATGCTCACAGGGTACGGCGCGATCGCCACTGCAGTGGCCGCTGTAAAAGCGGGCGCGATCGACTATCTGGCGAAACCTGCCGATCCCGAAGACATCGTCAAAGCCCTGCTTGCAGAGCCTGACACAACCCCGGAGCCGCCGGAAAATCCGATGTCCGCGGATCGCATCCGTTGGGAGCATATTCAACGTGTGTACGAGCTTTGCGGTCACAATGTCAGCGAGACAGCGCGCCGCCTCAACATGCACCGGCGTACGCTGCAGCGAATTCTCGCCAAACGAGCGCCGCGCTAGGCGCGCTTGCGTTTGGGAATCCGAATCCGCTCGATCGGCGAAAACAGCAATCCGAGCGCGATGGTGAGCGCGACCGCCGTCGGCCAAACGAGGTACGCACTCCATCCCAGGCGATCGCCAACAGCGGACATCAGCGAGTAGCCGGCGCCTTGCCACAGATAGATAGAGTAACCTGCACTCATAAACGGCTTCAGCAACGACGAACGCGCTAGCATTTTGATTTGGCCGTCACTGATGAATCGAGACGCCATCAAGAAAGCCATCATCCAGGCACAGGAGAACAAAAAGAACACCGCGTTCGGCGGGAACTTGTTCTCTTGCATGTTGAGCGACACGTGCTGCGGCGCTGCGATGACGCCAGCGAAAATCAGCGCGATCGCGAGCACCAACAGCACCGCGTAATCCGTGACGCTCCAGCGTCGCGGCGCCGCCGCCAGCATAAAGCCGAAAATGGCCCAGAAGGCATAGAAAACGCCATTTTTGATCAAATCGTCCCATGGGCGCGGGAATGTGAGCTGGCTCAGGGCAAAAACAGTCAAAGCGCCGGTCAGACCGAACATCCACGGTTTGAGCGCGCGCGGGCCACGCAAGGCGATCAGCGGCATCAACGCGGTGACCAGAAGGAATGGCGCCACGAACCACAGGTGCCAGCTGAGCATCTTCCAAGTGTGTCCGCCCGCACCGTAACGCAGCGGGTCGACCCAGGCCGCTATGCGCGCGAGGATTTCGCCGGCGCTGATGGCGCCATCCCAACGCACGATGGAAACGATCATCGCCGCAACAAGTACGTAGGCCAAATACGGCAGGTAGATGCGTACCCCGCGGCGGAGCAGGAAGTCAGCGTATGCTCGGGGTTGCAATTGTCGCCTATTGGCCGCCTCGCCCAGAAAATACGCCGCCCCGGTGATCATGAAGATCGGCGGCATCTCGAACAGAAAGAGCGAGGCAGGTCCAGTTGGCGCGATGCCCAGCCAAAACACGCCATGCACTGCAACGATGATCCAGGCCATCAACAGCCCACGCGCAACGTCGAGGCCGACATTGCGCACTGGCGGGCCAGGCGTGCTCAGTAGATCAGGTGCTTCGCTCGCTCTCTTATCCATGCCTGTTCATCCGGAATGGTGATCGCGTCGAGATCGGCGGGCGATGAATTCACGTCGTCGACCCACTCGCGCAGAAGCGGCGATCCATTGATGACATCGATCGGCAACTTGCCGAACGCATATTCATACGGAAAATCACGCCACAATTCGTAGGTCGGGTACAGCCGACGGATCGCTTTGAAGCCAAGGGCCTGCACGCGCCACGGCTTAAACGCAGCGTGATCGTAATAGCCGGGATCTTCGACATGGATTTGCACGCCGGCGCAGAGCTGCTTTTGATGTTTATGGAACGTTGGCTCGAACCAGCACTCGCGGAGCCTGCATCCGTACAGCCAATGCGGCGCGAGGCGACTCATTTCCGCGACGACGGCGCGTGCGTCGATGTCCGGCGCGCCAAAGAGCTCTAGCGGCCGCGTGGTGCCGCGCCCTTCACTCAGAGTGGCGCCCTCGAGCATCACTGTGCCTGCATAAGCACGCGCCATCCAAAGGTTGGGTGCGTTCGGAGATGGGTTGACCCAGGTCCGCTCGCCGATCGGCCAGCCGTAACCAGGGGCGGCGTTGGGGCAGTATCCTTCCATCTCGATGACGCGATAGGATACGTCGAGCTTGAAGTGGTCGATGAACCATCGACCAAGTTCGCCGAGCGTCAATCCATGACGCATCGGCATTGGTCCGGCCCCGACAAAGCTCTCCCAGCCTGTCCGCAAAGCGAGCCCTTCGACTGGACGTCCAGCTGGGTTGGGCCGGTCCAACACCCACACTTCCTTGCCATGCTCGGCCGCCGCCTCCAGCATGTAGAGGAGTGTCGTGATGAAGGTGTAGATGCGGCAGCCGAGATCCTGCAGGTCAATCAGCACGACGTCGAATGTCGAGAGCATTTGACCAGTCGGACGCCGCACATCGCCATAAAGTGAGAACACAGGAATCCCATGCAGCGGATCAGTGTAGTCCGTGCTCTCCACCATATTGTCCTGTTTCTCGCCGCGCATGCCGTGCTGAGGTCCGAACGCAGCCGTGACTCGAACATCACCGCAAGCGATCAAGGCATCCAGCGAGTGTGTGAGATCACGCGTCACCGAGGCTGGGTGCGCCACCAGCGCAACGCGCCGCCCAACCAGCGGCGCTCGCAACGAGGCGTCGTCCAACAAGCGCTCAATGCCAAATTTCATGCAAGCTCCAAGGCAAAGCTGTCAGCGTGATGGAAATCCGGTTTGCCGGGCGGGTGCGCCAACGCCCAATAACTTTTTGCGCCGCTGGCCTCCTCGATGATTGCACTCACGCCGAGTCTAAGGGAGCCCTCGCCATGGACTTTCACCGCGCGCTGGAAGTTGAGTTCGGCCGACAATTCATACAGGGATGGGCGCATGCTTGTTGCGATTGCGGGGGGCGCGCAAGAACCACCCTTCATCCCCTCACGGTACCGGTCGAATTCGTAGCTTGCGAACGCCGTCGAGGGCGACAGGTTGAACTCGCAATAAGCCTCGCCGCCGGCGTCACCCAGGAACACTTCAAAGCAGGTGGTTCGCCAAAGACCATCGACATGCTTCGGCTCGGCTCGTTCGGGGAAACAAATGCGGCTCAGATCACCCCGCAGGCGGAAAGTAATCGCAACGCCATAAGTCCAGTCCCGCGTCACCTCAGCCTCTATCGAGGAGACTGCGGACGATGCCGTGTCCGGATGCGGCTTGAGTTCAACACGCATGGGCCACTTTAGACCGTTTCTCCTTTAACAGAGCGTGGCTTCGACAGCGCCCGCCGCCCATGCTATCGCCCGCCCGCCATGACCACCGCCCACCTCTCATCCCGCTTCCTGCGCGAGATCATTGCGCGCGGACAATTCCATCAGTGCACTGATTTGCAGGGGTTGGATAAGGCCGCGGCTGCAGGGGTCGCCGGCTATATCGGCTTCGACATGACCGCCCCGTCGCTGCACGTGGGCAACCTGACCCAAATCATGTTCCTGCGCCGGCTGCAGCAGGCTGGCGGCAAGCCCATCGTGCTTCTGGGCGGCGGCACAACCCGGGTCGGCGATCCCTCTGGCAAAGAGGAGATGCGCCAACTCCTATCCGAAGAGCAGATCGTCAAAAACACCCACTCGATCCGCGGAACGTTCGACAAGTTCTTGAGCTTCGGCGATGGAGAGAGCGACGCCATTCTGGTCGACAATTCGGAGTGGCTGTTGCCGCTCAATTACCTGGATTTTCTGCGCACCGTCGGGCGGCACATGTCAGTGAACCGCATGCTGACCATGGATTCAGTACGCTTGCGCCTGGAGCGCGAGCAACCGATGAGCTTCATCGAGTTTAATTACATGATCCTGCAGGCGTACGATTTCGTCGAACTTAGCCGCCGCTACGGCTGCAAACTGCAGATGGGCGGCTCGGACCAATGGGGAAACATCGTCAATGGCGTCGAACTCGGCCGACGCATGGATGGCGTTGAACTCTTTGGACTTACCCAGCCGCTAATCACCACCGCGAGCGGGGCGAAGATGGGCAAGACGGCGCAAGGCGCTGTTTGGCTCAACGCCGATATGTTGTCGCCCTACGATTATTGGCAGTATTGGCGCAATACCGAAGACGCCGATGTCGCTCGTTTCCTGAAGATATTCACGGATTTGCCTCTGGAGGAAATAGCGCGCCTTGAAGCGCTGAGAGGCTCTGAAATCAACGACGCCAAAAAAGTGCTGGCGACAGAAGCCACATCCCTCCTACACGGACGCCAGGAAGCGCTTAACGCCGAGCAAGCAGCGCGCGCCACGTTCGAGCACGGCGCCCGCAGCGAACACCTTCCGACCTTCGCCATCAGCAAAGCCGAACTCGCGCAAGGCCTGCGCGTCACCAACGCCTTAGTGCTGGCGAAACTCGTCCCGTCCAATGGAGAAGGCAAACGCGCCATCGCTGCGAAAGCGGTCAACGTCAACGACACGCCCGTCATCGAAGAAACAGCAACGCTTAATGAAGCCGATCTCGTCAACGGCGCAATCAAGCTGTCATTTGGCAAAAAGAAGCACGCGCTGCTGCGCGTGAATTGACGTTATTGCCCGATTGCGGCTGCGCTCTCGTTTGCGCTGCTGTTGTCGTTCGCCGCCGCTGGAGGGGGATCGAGCGGAACGAGCGAGTGCTCCCCTCCACCCTCGCGCTGCACCGGCTCGAAGATTCGGCGCAAAATGCCCGGGGTGAGGGCCGAAACCGGATTGACCCCCACGCGTGGCTGTCCGGCTGGGCCATTGATCGAATAAGTCATGCCGAACAGACCTTCGCCGCGGCGCGACACCAACAGATCCCCTATCACAGGCACTTCGCCGAGCAGCGACAAATTGAGCCCGGGCGACGGCGCGATCACACCGTCGATGTCGAGATTGTCTCGTTCCAGGTTGTAGGCGCCCGCGCCAGTCAGTCCGAGCGAGGGCCCAGCCATCCGGCCCTCGGTGAAGGTCAATCGCTCGTTGGCGTAGCTCATCTCGGCGTCGAGAGCGCTGAAGCCAATGCCGTCGCCATTCAGCATCTCGACCAAGCCGGTAAGAGAACCCGCCGACGAGAGCAGGCGCGCCATCGCCGGAAGACGCACCACCTGGAAATTGCGCAGATGCACATTGAAGAGCGCGCGGCTCGGCGGGCCAGAGCGCCATTCGCCGTCGGCGGTGGCGGCGCCGCCGACAACGTTGTCGGCGCCAGTGATCGCAGCAACGGCGAACCCACCATCATCGGAGCGCAAGCGCAATCGGCCAGGCGCATCTTCTGGATTGATCATCAACGAGAATGCGCCGCCAGCTGGTGCGCGGCCTTCCGCGGCCAGGCGCTCGATCGCACCACGATTTGTGTGGAGGGTGACGCGCGCGCTGCTCATGGTCGCGCCGCCGCGCATTTTCAAACGATCCACGACCACCGAGGCGCGCAACGGCGGATCGGCGGCGCTGGCCCTGATCGCGTTGGCCGTGCGATCATCTTCGGACGACCCCATAAACGGAGCGGCGTCGAACAACGCACCGCGTACACTGAGTTCAAGGCCGCCATCAGCAGCGCGCCTTGCGCTCAGGCGGGCGTCGGATCGACCCTCGAGCACGAGGCGCGGCAAATCGAGTTCGGTAATTTGCTCGCGCCGATCGAGTCGGACATTGCCCTGCGCGAAAACGCCCGCGCCTCGCGCCTCAAGATTGGTGAAGGCGAGGCCGCCATCGCTTTGACGCGCGACATCCAGCTGCAGAGATGCTGTTTGTCCTGCGCGCTTGTTCCAGAAGGCCCAAGGGTCGGTGACCGCAGCGTGAGTCAGGTCAATATCGAGGTGGGCGTTCTCGACATCAAATCCCCGCCCCTGCCCCGAGATGGTGACGCCAACCCGGCCCTGGGCAAAGCGGGCTATCGAATAGCCCAGGCGCTGCAAGTCATCGGCATCGAAATCACCGGTGATTTGATATTCAGACGAGGCGCGCCTGCGGCCACCGATATATTCGGTCCAACGCACTTCATCGATCGCTGACGAACCTGCGCGAATGGGACCGCTGACGACGATCGCGTTCTGATCGCCGCGCACCTGCAACTGTCCCTGGCTCAAAGCCACGCGGCGCGCGCTCATGTTAGCAGCGAAGTCGCGCACTGCGCCATCTACGCTGAAGCGCCACTGCTCGAAGGGGACTTCGCTCAGCATCGGCCGCTGCAGACGCAGATTGACCACGCCGTGACCATTCGAAGAGGCGATATCGACTGGCAATCGCGCGTCGAGATTGATCGGCTCTTGCGCAAGCACTTCGAGGATGTTGCGCGCATTGCCCTCGACTCGCGCACTGATCGTCGCCATCGCGCCTTTTGGCTTGAATTGCGGCAGCACGACCCGGCCATTTGTGATCGTCAGCCCGTTGATGCGCGCCTCAGGCACCGAAATCTCAAAACTGTTGCCGCGCAAGATTCCTGCGCCCCGCGCTGCCGTCACGGGCGACATAGTCGAGAGAAAACGCATCTCGCCGCCAGTCACGTTGAAGCGCACGTCGACCGCTTCATTGCGGAACTGTGCTGCGGCGAAATCGCTTGGCCGGATGTCGAGCCGCGCCACAGCGTCGGTTACGCGGCCAGCCACGAGCGTGCGGTCAAGGAACGATCGCGCCCCTTCCCCGAGCCCCATCGGCCACACCGCCGCGACTGTACGCCCATCAAGCGCGCCCTCGATGCTCGCCTGCAGTTCAATGCCAGGACGCATTCGTCGCGCAGCGCCGGCGCCTGCCTGCGCCCAATAAAGGCGGCCAGCGCCGTTGATCCGCGCCTCGCCGGTTTGCGCCTCGATCGTGCTGAACTGCACGCTCTGATCGCCCGTGGCGATGGCGCCAGCGACCCGCACATTGGAAAAGGCGATCGGCGCCGAGAAGGTGCCCGGGACATCGAGCCTCAGCGAGGGCAGCGAAATATCAAAAGCAGCAGGCGCGCCCGGCGCCGCTCGCATGATCGCGGACACGTCGCGCAAGCGCGCTTCTCCGCCCACGCGAGTCTGGCCGCCGGCGAGCGTGAGTTCGTCGATGATGAGTTCGTCGGTCGCGATATCGTAGCGACCGTGGAACCGGCCCCCATCCAGAGTGATCTCCCCGTCTGGAAGATCAGCCGTGCCGCGTCCGAGCACCGCTTCGCCTTCGAAACGGTTCACCCCCGCGTTGCGATCGAGCCCGACCGAAATGGTGGCAGACATCGGCGCATCAAGCGCCCCGAAGGGACCGAGTGCGGCCTGCGAAAACAGGGCGCGCGGTCGCACATCGTGCGCACCAAACTCGATAATCGCCGACTGGAATGCGGTATCGCTGGTGATGCGAAGCGTGGCGGGTGCAGTACCGCCGGCGGGGGCTTCGAGGCGTGCGTTAGCCGTCAAAGCCAACGAGCGGCCCTCGCGCGCGAGTTCCAGGTTTGCACCGCGGGCGCGCCAGCGTCCGCCGCCGCGTTCTTCAATAATGGCGAGGTCCGCCCCCTCCACCCGAATAGCGCGCAAAGCAGCACCCGCTCCAACCGGACGAAAGGCGCCTTCGAGGCCGTCCAGCAGCCGGGTGACGCGCTGCTCAAGCGTTTCGTTTGCGGGGGGTGGCGGAAGGATGATGTCAGGCGGCGCCCCCTCGGGGCCAAAGGCTACGTGAACAGCGCCATTGCGCTTGTGCGTGAAGGTGATTTCACCCCCGCGGAATTCCGCGCGCTCAACGCGAATGCGGCCCACCACCAGTGGAAGGACCGCGAGTTCCATCCGCGCCTCGTCGGACCTTGACAGCACGCCGCCGCGTCCGTCTTCGACGGTGACGCCCACCGCCCGCAACTCCACAGCACCCCGCGGCGCCCAAGCAAGCTCGACCCGCTCGATGCCGACCGGCCGACCGGAACGCGCGGCGCTCAACTCCGATTGCATCTGCTGGCGCAGGAAGCCGAGTTCGACTGGCCCCTGGCTAAGACGCCACCACGCCAAGCCAAGGCCGATCGCAAGCGCTGCGACCAAGCCGAGCATTATCTCGACGGCAATGAGTGTCGAGCGGCGCATCATCGCCGTGTCTCCGCCGCCCCTCTCACGCTTTTTGTAGCGGAAAGTTCGGTTCCGAAGCAAAGCATGGCGCCAGCGCCGCTGCACAGCGCCTTCGCCGGCGCAGTGCATGGAGCAGCTGGTCGGAGCTTCGAAATGCCCAAAGTCCTCAAACCCGGCGACCCCGCACCCCCATTCGATCTTCCGACGGCCGGGGGCGGACACGTCAGTCTGGCCAAGCTCAAGGGCCGAACCATCGTCCTCTACTTTTACCCGAAGGACGACACACCCGGTTGTACCCAAGAAGCTCTAAGCTTCACTGAAAAGGCGAAGGCCTTCGCCGCCGCTAACGCCATCGTCATAGGCGTCTCTCGCGACAGCCCCGCCAAGCACGACAAGTTCACCGCCAAGCACGGCCTCAATGTGACGCTAGCCTCCGACGAAGACGGCAGCGCCTGTGAAGCTTATGGCGTTTGGGTGGAGAAAACCCTCTACGGACGCAGCTACATGGGCGTCGAGCGGGCTACCTTTCTGATCAATTCCAAAGGCAAGATCGTGCGCGTTTGGCGAAAAGTGAAAGTGCCTGGACATGCTCAAGACGTGCTGCAAGAAGTTAACGGCCTGAGCGCGACGTAAACACGGCTTTACTAAGTAAATTGCAATGGTGGCGCGTTTTTCGCAGTTATCTTGTTAAGGTAGCTGAAATTCTTGTAAACGGCGCAGAGCGCCTGTTGCAATTCAGGACCGTTTCAGGTTGGATCACCGACGGCGGGGCTAACGCAATTTTGTTCGGTTAATGGGCGGTGGCGGACCATGAGCCAATTCGGATCGCGAGCGCGAGCGTTCTTCGATCGCATGTTCCCAGAGCGGCAGATTTACCACCGGAGCGGTGGTATGGTCCGTTATGTAGCCCTTTCTCCTGGTAAACAGGCCCTGCTCGCACTCGGCGCTGTAGGGCTTGCCGGTTGGTGTGTTTACGCTACGGCCAACACCGTCCTCGAAGGTCCCCAAGCTACCGCGTCTAACGCTGAAGTAGAGCGCGAACGGGCCAAATACGACCGTTGGTTGAACGAATCGCGCGCCCAAGCGGCCGCCAGCCAGGCCTTGTTGGAAGAGCGGACACGTCAGTTCGATCGCGCGACCCAAGACTTTGAAAGCCGTCATGAAGTGCTGCGGTCGCTGCTGGAATACGCTGGCGGCAACGGGGTGCAGCTCGCCGCAACGCGTCCAATCGAGCGTGATGGCGCGCGCATTATCATGGCCGCATCCATCGACGAAGCCGAGCCCCGCCAGTCCCGCGCTGTAACCGCCGAGCCTTACCAAGTCACCACCGTTGGCTTCCGCGCGCGCGCCGAGCGGCTGGAGGCGGACCAGGAGCGCACTCTCTCTGAACTGGAGGACCAGGTCGTCGAGCGCGGCGAGAGCGTCCGCGGCGTACTTCGTTTGACCGGCGTCAGCATGGCTTCGCTGACCGGCAGCGAGGAAGAAGCCGGCGGGCCGTTGGTGCCGCAGGACTTCGTGACGTACCTGCGCGATAGCGGCCTCAATCCCGCCTTCGCCGAGCGCGTCGCGCAGGTGGCGGCGCGCGTCACTGAATCGCGCCGATTGGGCGATGTCGCCAATTCGACCCCGCTAGCGCCGCCGGTCGCCGTCGATTATCGCGAGACGTCGGGCTACGGTCAGCGCATCGATCCATTCACCGGCCGCGTCGCTTTCCATTCCGGGCTCGATATGGCGGCGTTCGAGCGCGCGCCAGTGGTGGCAACTTCACCTGGAACTGTGGTCTACGCTGGCACCCGATCCGGCTATGGCAATACTGTCGAGATTGACCACGGCCACGGCTTTAAGACTCGGTACGGACATTTGCGCGATATCCAGGTGCAGCGCGGCGAGCACGTCGCGATTGGGCAGCGCATCGGTTCGATGGGGAGTACGGGGCGCAGCACGGCCACTCACCTCCACTACGAGGTGTGGTTCCGTGGTAGGGCGGTTGACCCTATCAACTTCTTGAGGGCAGGACGGCATGTTCACGAACAAGGGTAGACCGGTAGATTCAAACGTGCCCGCTCTTCCCGATCCCGTCGTTCAACGCAGACAAGCTCCCGGCAGGCCAGGCATAGCTTCCATCATCGCAAACGGCGTCAAGATCACCGGCACGATCGACGCCGAGGGCGCTGAGATTCAGGTGGATGGCGAGATCGAGGGCAACGTCCGCGGCGGCTCTCTCACTGTCGGCGACACCGGCATGGTCAAGGGCGACGTCATCTCTGAAAGCGTGACCGTCCACGGCCGCGTCGAAGGCTCCGTGCGCGCGCGGAAGGTCATGCTGGCCCGCAACGCGCATGTGCTGGGCGACATCGTACACCAATCGCTCTCCGTCGAAATGGGCGCAGTTTTCGAAGGCCAGTGCCGTTACCTGCAGGATCCCTTGTCGCAATCGGGCCCGGGAACGCCCGCCTCGCCGCAGATCACTTCTGCGCCTGAACCTCGGGGATCTGCCTTCGGTGGCGGCAGCTCGGTGTTTGGCGAGCCCAGCAACGACGACCGCCTGGTGTCCGGCGTCATCGTGACAGGCGCCTCGAACTGAAATCCGATTTGGGTTGGATCGAACTTCAAAGGCCCGGCTGAACGCCGGGCTTTTTCTTGAGCTATCGCGTTTTGCTGCGCTCGCTCTCTCGAGCGCAATGCATTTCAATCCAGTCTGAGAAACGTGCTGCAAAGCGGGTCACCAGTTCACGCGTCGATTGCTGCTTCACAGTTCCGTCCGGTTCGAACAGGTGTTCGGCTGGGCCAAGATACATCTCCGGCTGTTGCAGCATGGGCATGTCGAGGAAGGTGGCTATCTGGCGCAGGTGATGATTGGCGCCGAAGCCGCCGATCTGCCCGGTTGATGCACTGATGATCGCCGCTGGCTTGCGATTGATGGCGCCCTTTCCGTACGGCCGCGAAGCCACGTCGATGGCGTTCTTCAGCACGCCCGGGACCGAACGGTTGTATTCCGGCGTCGCAAACAGCACCGCGGAAGCGGGCGCGATCCCGGCGCGCAGACGTCTCCAGTCGTCGGGCGGATTGTCGGTGTCGAGATCCTGGTTGTAAGCGGAGACCACAATGTCCACGAATCGGAAGCGCAGATGCTTGGGCGCTGCAGACGCAACCGCCTCCGCGGCCTTCCGATTCCAACTTTCCTCTCGCAAGCTCCCAACGAGCACAGCAACGTCACGATCTGCAGGCATGGCGATCTCCTTCGCCAGCCCAACGCGTCCGCACGCACATCGTTCGGGTTTCCGCCTCCAGGAACCTGGTTGGCGCGCAGCTAGTCGATGTCTTCGACAGCGATGTCACCGGCGCCGCTCAGGCGTGCTGCAAGCGAGGCGGACATGAACTGATCGAGATCGCCATCGAGCACGCCCTGCGTGTCCGATGTCTCAACGCCGGTGCGCAAGTCTTTGACCATCTGGTATGGCTGCAAAACATACGAGCGGATCTGCCTGCCCCAACCGATTTCCGTCTTGCTATCAGCCAGCTGCTGCGCCGCAGCTTCGCGCTTCTGCAATTCGGCCTCATAGAGACGCGCGCGCAGCATGTCCCACGCCGCGGCGCGGTTCTTATGCTGACTGCGTTCGGCTTGGCAGGCGACGACTATGCCCGTCGGAATGTGAGTCAGACGAACGGCGGAGTCGGTCTTGTTGATGTGCTGCCCGCCGGCGCCGGACGCTCGATAAGTGTCTGTGCGCACATCCTTGTCGAGGATCTCGATGTCGATTGACTCGTCAATTTTCGGATAGACCCACACGCTCGCGAACGATGTGTGACGACGCGCGTTCGAATCATATGGACTAATGCGTACAAGCCGGTGCACTCCCGCCTCGGTCTTGAGCCAGCCATATGCATTGTCGCCCTGCACTAGAATGGTCGCGCTCTTGATGCCGGCAGTGTCGCCGCCTTGCTCCTCCAAGAGCTCGACTTTGAAGCCATGCGCCTGGGCCCAGCGCGTGTACATGCGGAGCAGCATCTCGGTCCAGTCCTGGCTTTCGGTGCCGCCCGCGCCCGAATTGAATTCGACGTACGCGTCATTGCTGTCGGCTTCGCCCGAAAGCAGCGCTTCGAGCTCAGCCTTGGCCGCGCGCTGCTGCGCGGCCTTCAGAGTCTGATGCGCCTCCTCGACGAGGCTCTCATCGCCTTCCGCCTCGGCCATCTGCGCGAGCTCGACTGAATCACGCAAATCGCGCTCGAGCGAGATGATATTGGTCATCGCCGCTTCGAGCTTGTTGCGCTCGCGCATGAGTTTTTGCGCCTTTTCTGGCTCGTTCCAGAAATCAGGCCGTTCGGAGAGCGCTGTCAGTTCATCGAATCGGACCTGAGCACGATCCCAGTCAAAGACGCCTCCGCAATAGACTCACTGCGGATTCGATCTGCTCGGCGAGGGCGGCGATGTCAGCGCGCATTCTTTTACACTCGATAGATGAAGGTGATGGCCGGGTGTAAGCAACGTTGCGGCAAACGCAAGCGCAACCCCTGCCCCCGGCCGACCTCTTGTGCGGCTCGCCTTCTAATATAGACCGCCGAGGTCTTCTTGGCGCTGCTGCTGGGGTTGTTGCGGCTGCTGGTTGCCACCGTCACTGGCCGCAACACCGGTTATTTGCGACAGCACCCGCGGATCAATCGGATCGGTGCCGCCAAAGATGAACGGCGATGATGCAACATCACGCGTCGGCTCAGTGCCTGGGCGGAATGCTTCCAGTATCGTGTTTGTGGTGGTCGGGCTCGGCAATAGTCCCGTCATGGCGTCGATCCGCACCAGGCGAACGCCGGCTGGGATGCGGAATGGCGCAGGTTGAGTATCGCGTAGCGCTTCGCGCATGAAGTCACGGAAGATCGGCGCCGAGATGCGCCCGCCCGTTTCACCTTCGCCCATGGTGCGCGGCCTATCGAAACCCGCCCACACCCCGACGACCAGATCGGGCGAGAAGCCGATGAACCAGGCGTCCTTGTAATCATTAGTGGTGCCGGTCTTGCCGCCGAGCGGAAAACCCAACGCATTGACGCTGCTTGCCGTACCGCGCAGCACCACGCCTTCGGCCATCGACACGATCTGATACGCCGTGATCGGATCGAGCACCTGGCGGCGATCGTCGGGCAGACGCGGGGCCGCTTGGCGTCGCCATTCAGCCTGACAGTCTTGGCATTGGCGCTGGTCGCGACGGAAGACGGAACGGCCGGTGCGATCCTGGATACGATCGATCATCACGGGTTGTATCCAGCGGCCGCCATTCACGAACATGCCGTAGGCCGTCGTCATTCGCAGTAGGGTCGTTTCGCCTGCGCCAAGCGCCAGCGAGAATACAGGCTGGGTTCGTTCGTCGTAGACGCCCAGGCGGCGGCCATATTCGAGCACGCGCTCAGCGCCCATCTCATAAGCCACGCGCGCCGTCATCGCGTTGCGCGACAACTCGAGTCCGCGGCGAAGCGTCGTGGGACCGTAGAACTCGCGCGTATAGTTTTCCGGCGACCAATTGGTGCCGTCTCCGGCCTCAATCGATAGCGGCGCATCATCCACAAGCGTCGCCGGCGTAAGGCCGTAGTCCAACGCAGCCGCATAGACGATCGGCTTGAACGAAGAGCCCGGCTGACGCTGTGCCTGGGTGGCGCGGTTGAGGCCGCTTGCCTCATTGAACGAGTAACCGCCGACCATGGCCAGCACGCGGCCGGTGTGCGGATCCATCGCCACGAGCGCGCCCTGCAATTCCGGCACCTGCTTTAGACGATAAGAGCCGTTCGTCTGGCGTTGTGCATAGACAATGGCGCCGCGACGCAGAGCGCGGTCGCTGTGGCGGCGCGCGCCCTGCGCCGCCCATTGCGCGTCGTCGCTGGAGAGCCGGCCGCTTTGGCCGTTTTCGTCTGTCAGGGTGATAGCGCCGTTGCCAGCGCGCGTAACCATCGCCCGCACCCAGTTCGACAGCTGCGGCACGGCCGCCGCCTCGCGCAGTTGGGCGCGCACGTCGCCCGATGGATCGCCCGCGCCAAGTGGGCCGCGCCATTCGTGGCGGCGGTCATAATCTTCGAGACCAGCACGCAGAGCACGGGCAGCCGCCAGCTGCAGCCGTGTGTCGAGCGTCGAGCGAATCGACAGCCCCCCATCATAGAGCGCCCGTTCGCCATACTGATCCTGGACTTGACGGCGCACCTCTTCGACAAAGTGCGACGCCGCTACGAAGCGGTCGCCAGAGAGACGATCGGTGGTCGCAAGGTCGGTAGCCTGGGCCTCGCTCGCCTGCGCCTCGGTGATGTAGCCCCGCTCCAGCATCCGGCTGATCGCGTAATTGCGCCGCTCAACCGCTCTGTCGTGGTGGCGGGGCAGCTGATAATTGGCCGGGCCCTTCGGCAAAATAGCCAGATAAGCCGCTTCCGAAATCGTCAGCTCGCTCAGCGGCTTGTCGAAATAATTGAGCGCTGCCGCCGCGACGCCGTAGGCGCGGTTTCCGAGATAAATCTGGTTCAGATAGAGTTCGAGGATGCGTTCCTTGTCGAGCACGCGTTCTATGCGCTGTGCGACCAGCCCTTCGCGCAATTTGGTCCAGATTGCGCAGATCATCCCTTCGCATGATGCAGCCCGGCCCGTCAGCATGTTGCCGGCCACCTGTTGCGTGATGGTCGAGGCGCCTTGAATGCGGCGGCCTTGAATCACGTCCAGCGGAATGCGCAATACAGCGCGCGCCAGACCCTGATAGTCGAGGCCGGAGTGCTCGAAGAAGCGTGCGTCCTCGACCGCCACAAAGGCGTTGCGAACATGGTCTGGGATCTGTTCGATCGGTACGAACACGCGTTGCTCGCGCGCGAACTCGGCCACGAGGGCGCCGTCGCCTGCGTGCACGCGGCTGGTGACCGGCGGTTCATAATCCTGCAGATCGGCGAGGCTGGGCAGCCCCTGAAGCGCCGCGATCAAGAAACCGACCACGCCGAGCACCAGGACCCCAGCCAGGACCGCGAGCCCGAGCAAGATTTTCCGCCACATCGGCCCGCCGCCTAGAAAACCGCCGCCGCGACGGGCGCCGCGCATTTCATAAGCGTCGTAATCGTCATCGTCCCAGTCGTCATGGCGGTCATAAGGATCGTTTCGCAGCATTGCGCCCCGCTCTCGCGCGTTGGATGCCTGTCGGCCTCGCCTCGTAATGAGGCGCGAGTAAGGCCGCAACGGCCCTCGGTGAATAGTGCTGTTAGCTTAACATTCGCGCCTATTTTAGGCGCTCGCGTGCAATTGCGGCGGGGCGAAATAGGCCTCGACCGCCTGCGCCATCGCATCGGCCAGGGACTGCCGCGCGCGCGGATCCGAAAGCCGCCGCTCATCGGCCACATTGCTCAGAAAACCGGTTTCAATCAGGACCGCAGGAACATCGGGCGCCAGGAGCACGAAAAAGCCGGCGTTCCGGTGCGTGTTGCGCAGCAGCGGCGAGACCTGAGCCAGTCGTGGAATGAGCGTCTGCGCGAATTGGGCCGAGCGGTTCGTGGTTTCCCGCTGGTAAAGGTCAAGCAGGATGTCTCGGGTCACGCCTTGGCGCGGCGTTTCGCCAAAATCGATATTCCAGTTCTGAGCCATATTTTGCGCGCGATCGGCGCCTCGCTCCGAAAGCGTATAAACGGAGGCCCCCTGCGCTTCGGTGTTGGCGTGGGAGTCGGCGTGAATGGAGATGAAGAGATCCGCGTTATGGCTCCGGGCAAAACGCACCCTCTCTTCTAGAGGAACGAAGGTATCATCTGACCGGGTCAGTGCGACATTGTAACCGCGCTGTTGCAGAGCGGCGCGCAACTGCAGCGCAGCATCCAGCACCACATCTTTCTCTCTCGTGCCCGTCGCGCCAATGGCGCCCGGATCTCGGCCGCCGTGACCGGCATCCACCACAATCGTGCGCTGGCGCCCGCCGGAGCGGAACTCTTGTCTTTGCGGCGCGAGCGCGCCAGTCGCCGCGAGAGCGAGATCGAAACTGAGCTCTGGCGAATGGCGGCCGCCCAAGTCTTGGCGGACGATCTGGGCTGGCGCCGACAGATCCAGCACAACGCGGGAAACGCCGTTGGCCTGCTGAGCATAGCGATACCGTTCGACGAAACCTGCTCCAGGCCCTTCGCCGCCTCCAGGCAACACCAAACGGCTTTGGGGAATGTCGATAACGAAACGCTCTGGGTTGCTTAGGAAAAAAGTCCGCGCATGCGTTTGCTGAGTGAGCGCGAGTGTCACGCGCGCTCCCACACCCGCCGGGCTGACGACGACAGCCCGCACGAGTGCAGGTTGATCGGCCCAGGCCGGGGTCGCCGCCAGACCGGCGAAAGCGCCGGCGCCGAACAGAAGGGAGCGTCGCGTGGTCGTCAAGATGGCGCGTAAAGTATCCGTTCGGACTTGCTATGCCGTTGAAAAGCTAGGTGAACGAGCGCTAACCAGCAGCGCCCAAAGGGAGACGCGCGCGGTTTACCGCGACACCGCCTTGGACGCTTCCTTTCAGCTGCCAAATCATGCAATGTTGTCTCATCGTCGCGTGCGCCTATGGAGACGGTCTCCACGAGCGCCCGGCGCGCTCCCGCTCAGCGGATGGCGTCTGGCCCGCGGTGCGCTTATTCGCGCCCGACCCCGGCCCTGAAGACGCGGCCCTGCCCGGAGCCCGACCTGCGCTGCCCTCGGTAGCGCCCACTGGAGCCGCGTATGGTCCTCAGAGCATTCGACTTGGAAGCGAGCCGCGCCAGCGCTGCCGCACGCCAAGCGGCGAATGGGGGCTATCGCATCAACACGAATTTGCGTCGCCTCGCCGCCCCGCCTGTCCCGCACGGGCGCGCCGGAGCATGTGCGCGCGACGCGCACGGAGCCCTGTTCGATGGCCAAGAAAATGCTGATCGACGCCGCCCACCCGGAAGAAACCCGGGTCGCGGTGCTCGACGGAAACCGCGTTGAAGATTTCGATTTTGAGGTCGCCAGCAAAAAACAACTCAGAGGCAACATCTATCTCGCCAAAGTGACGCGCGTTGAGCCGTCACTGCAGGCAGCCTTCGTCGAGTACGGCGGCAACCGTCATGGTTTCCTCGCCTTCCCTGAGATCCATCCGGATTATTACGCGATCCCAATCGCCGACCAGGAGGCGATCAAGGCTGAGCTCGCCGCCGCCGAAGCGGAGTCCGAAGGCGCGGAGGAGGACGAAGAAGCGCTCGAAGAGCGCCGCCGTCGCATTCTGACGCGCCGCTACAAGATTCAGGAAGTCATCCGCCGCCGGCAAATCATGCTGGTGCAGGTGGTCAAAGAGGAGCGCGGCAATAAAGGCGCGGCGCTCACCACGTATCTTTCGCTGGCGGGCCGCTATTGCGTGCTGATGCCGAACACAGGTCGAGGCGGCGGCATTTCCCGCAAAATCACGCAAGCCACGGATCGCAAGCGGCTGAAGAAGATCGCCGCTGACCTCGACGTGCCGCAAGGCATGGGCCTGATCATCCGCACCGCCGGCGCCAAGCGCACGAAGACCGAGATCAAGCGCGATTATGAATATCTGATGCGTGCATGGGAGACGATCCGGGACGAAACTCTGAAGAGCGTCGCCCCAGCGCTCATCTATGAAGAAAGCTCTTTGGTGAAGCGGGCCATTCGCGATCTCTACGACAAAGACGTCGACGAGGTGCACGTCGATGGCGAAGGCGCTTACAAGGAAGCCAAGGACTTCGTGCGCATGCTGATGCCGAGCCATGCCAAGCGCGTGCAGCTCTGGCGCGATCCTACCCCCATCTTCGCCAAGCTTGGCGTAGAGAAACAACTTGAAAGCATCTACTCGCCGGTCGTGCATCTTAAGAGCGGCGGCTATATCGTCATCAATCAGACCGAAGCGTTGGTTGCGATCGACGTGAACTCGGGCCGCGCCACGCGCGAACGCAATATCGAACAGACCGCCCTCAAGACCAATCTCGAAGCCGCCGATGAAGCGGCGCGCCAGATGCGCCTGCGCGATCTTGCCGGTCTGGTTGTGATCGACTTCATCGACATGGAGGAGCAGAAAAACGACCGCGCTGTCGAAAAACGGATGAAGGACAATCTTCGCTTCGATCGCGCACGTGTTCAGATGGGCAAGATTTCCGGCTTCGGTCTGCTGGAATTGTCGCGCCAACGACGCCGCACGGGCGTGCTGGAAGGCACCAGCCATATTTGCGAACATTGTCAAGGCACGGGGCGCGTTCGCTCGGTGGAGTCTGCGGCGCTTGCGCTGCTGCGCGCGCTCGACGACGCCGCAGTGAAGGAAAAGAATCATGAAATGGTGGCGAGCACGGCCACGGAAGTCGCGCTCTATCTGTTGAACGAAAAGCGTGACGCACTCGCCCAAATCGAGCTCAACCGGCACGTCCGCGTGCGCATTAGCGCTGCTGGGGACATGGCTGCCGGAGATTTCGAAATCCAGATAGGCGAAGACACGCTGGATGAAGAAGCGGTGGAGCCCGAAGCGGTCGAAAGCCGCCGCCCACGCCGCTCCGAGGCCCACGACATCGAGGCGGCCGACGCCTCAGATGATGAGGGCGATGAAGATGTCGAGGCGGAGGCGGAGGGATCTAACGCTGCTGAAGCGGGTGATAGCGAGCGCCGTGGCCGCCGCAGGCGCGGGCGCCGTGGCGGTCGTCGTCGGCGTGAAGGCGAAGCCGCCGACACGATCGAAGCGCGGGAGGAAACTGACGCGCCCGCGGCGCGTGCGGAGGGCGCTGAAGAACGCGGTCGCAACAGCCGCCGGCGCCGGCGAGCGCGCGGACGCGGCCGCCGCGTCTATGAAGTCGACGGCGGCGAATGGCTCGATTTCGTCAGCGCCGACCTCAAGCATCTGACACCGCGGCCCGAGCGCCAGCCCCGTCCCGAGCGCGCAGCCGCCCCTGTTGCAAGCGAGACGAGCGAGGAGGCCCTAGCAGAGCCGATAGAGGCCACCGCGGACATCATCGCTCATCCCGCGTTGGAGGCGGCCTCGGAGGCGCTTCCGCAGGCGGCCGAGGCCATCCCGCCAGTCGAAATCGCCGAGGCGGACGAGGTCCAACCAGCGGCGCCCGAACCGGCGCCGCTCAGCTACGAACCCGATCAGGAACGGCGCGAGCGCTTCTTCTCTCGACTCTCCACACGCTGGTCGAAAAAAGGCGGCTGAAGCTACGGGCGAATGGCCTTGCTGGCGCCGCAAACTGGCGCTTCAAAATCGTGCTTGGCTGACGCTGTCGGAGAATGAGGATCGGTATGACCGTGTCATTGACCGCTCTCGTACGTCGTTGGGTTAGCATCGCATTCGCTGCTCTGGCGCTGACGGCGTTCGGCGTGAACGGCGCGTCCGCTCAGTCGCTGATACGCGATGCAGAGATCGAAGACACATTGCATGTCTATACTGATCCGCTCCTGCATGCGGCTGGACTCGATCCGGCTGACGTCGACATCTATCTGATCGACGATCCTTCAATAAACGCGTTCGTCGCCGGCGGTCAGAACATCTTCGTGCATACGGGCTTGCTGCTGCAGGCGCGCAATCCTAACGAGGTCATCGGCGTGCTCGCGCACGAAACTGGCCATATCGCCGGCGGTCACGGCGTCCGCCGGCGGGAGGCTGCCAGCCAAGCTCTCGGCCCCGCCTTGATCTCCATCGGACTCGGCGTGCTCGCGATCGCCGCCGGTGCGCCAGATGCAGGCGCCGCCTTGATCTCCGGTTCACAGGCGTTCGCAATGGCGAACTTCGTGCGCTACACGCAAGTGCAGGAATCGTCCGCAGACCAGGCCGGTGCCGAGTATCTGGAGGCGACCGGTCAATCCGGCCGTGGTCTCATCACCTTCTTCAATGACAAGCTGCGTCCATACGAATTCATGACCCGGCGTGTTCCGCCGTACATGATGACCCACCCCTATTCATCCGATCGCGTGGAAGCATTGCGTGAGCGGGTGGAAGCAGCCCCACATCGGGATGCTGTGGACTCCGAAGACAACCTGCGCCGTTTCCGCTTCATGCAGGCCAAACTCGTCGGCTTCATCCAGAGCCAGGGCCAAACCCTCAATCGTTACCCGCTCAGCGATCGCTCCGCGCCAGCGCGATACGCCCGCTCAGTCGCTTACTATCGCGCTTCCGATCTCACGCGCTCGCGCCAAGAGCTGGAGTCGCTGATCGCTGAAGAGCCTGCAAATCCGTATTTCCAAGAATTGATGGGTCAGATCCTGTTTGAGAACGGTCGGGCCGAGGAAGCGATTGCCTATCATCGGCGCGCGGTCGAACTCGCGCCAAACCAACCTCTGTTACAGATCGCCCTCGCGCGGGACCTCAACGCGGCGCGCCAGCGCCGTGGCGCTGATGAGGCCATCACGCTCCTGCAAGCGGCAGTCGCGCGTGAGCCAGACAATGCCTTTGCCTGGCGCGAGCTTGCTGTCTCGCGCGACCTTCGCGGCGAAGAGCCTCTGGCGGAACTTGCGTCGGCCGAGCAGAATTTCGCTTTGGGTGATTTCTCCGCCGCGATCAGCTTCGCCGAACGGGCCCGTCGCGCGCTACCGCGCAACACCCCCTCCTATCAGCGCGCCACCGACATCGTTACCTTTGCCGGCAACGAATTGCGCGACCAGCAGCCGCGCAACCAGCAGGCAGGGCGCCGCGGCTGAGCTTGCGTCAAAAGAGAAAAGCGGCGATGTGCTGACTAATGCTGTCGGAGTGCCGCAACATGCCGCGTCTGCTGGTCGCCTTCTTCTTGTTGCTCTTCGCTGCGCCAGCAGCGGCCCAGACCTTTAACGGCCAGGAGCAAGCGGAGATTCGCGCCATTGTTCGCGACTATCTCGTGCGCAACCCGGATGTCCTGCAGGAGGCGCTCGAGGCGCTGCAGGAGCGAAGCAATGCCGAACGTTGGCAGCGCGCCAAGTCCGATCCGCGTGATTTCTCGATCGGCCCGGCCAATGCACCCGTCACCATCGTCGAATTTTTCGACTATCGATGCCCCTATTGCATGGCGTCGCTTGAGTGGGTGGCAGATGTGTTGCGAACGCGGCGCGACGTGCGTTTTGTCTTCAAGGAGCTGCCCCTCGACATTCATGGCGAGCCTGCGATCGAAGCGGCGCGTGCGTCGATCGCAGCCATGCCGCAAGGACGCTATTTCCAGTTCCACCAGGCGCTGCTCAATTATCCTGGCGAACTCACATCCGAGCGCATCGATCAACTTGCGCGCCAATCCGGGATAGATGTGGCGCGTATGCGAAGAGCGATGAGCGATGAAGCCATTACTCAAATCTTACAGGACAATCGCGGCCTCGCCGTCGATCTTGGCGTCAATGGCACGCCTGCTTTCTTCATCAATGGCGAGATGATCGCCGGGTATGATCGGCCCCGGCTCGAGCAGAGACTGCGTGAAGCGACAAACGAAGCACAGCGCAACCGCCGCTCCTGATCAGATCCGGCCAGTTGCTGCAGCGATGATCAGACGGATTTGTTTGGACAGAAGCGGCGCGGTCTCAGCGCCCCGCATCAGGTAAAGGCGAGCCAACGACACGTAGCCCAGCGCTGGGAAAGAGGATTGCGGCGCACGTTGACGTTCAAGACGTGAAAGTGCTGACCGCGCGATCTCAATGTAGCGCTGCGCCGTCCCGCCTTCACGGGGAATCAGCGTGCGCCCCCGCGCGGTCCAATAGCGCTCAGCCCGCCACAGACCGAGGGCGCCCCAGGCCTGTCCAGCATCATGCATCATGCCCTCGGATAGCGGCGAACGCGGGCCACTCGCGGCGGCGGCCAATCGGATCAGGCCGCCCGCGGTGGCGTCGAGGTAGTCGCACGCGTCACTCCAGGTCTGGAAAGGCTGTGCATCGAGATCTTTGCGCCGCGCCTCGATCATGCGCTCGACAACGGTGGGTGCGAATGGCGCCGCCGCGTGTGCTTCTGCGTAGGCGGCGAGGACCGGATGTGTCGCCTGCTGCGCCTGCTCATGAACTGCGGCGATCGCTTCGCGCCACCATGCAAGTCGTAAGTCCCCGGCCGCGGCTTGCGTGACGCTCTCGCTCACATGGGCCAGCTCATAATTGAGAGCATAGACAGCGACCAGACGTTTGCGCACGGCACGAGGCGCGAAGCGACTCGCGAGCCAGCGGTCTTCATCGACGCGCCGCACCAGCGTGTCGAGTTCGCGATCGATTGAGGAGCGGACAATGGGGGTCATCGCGCGTCGCGCCCCTAACCCCCAGCGCCCACAACCCCACTCAAAACAGCGTGCTTGCGCCGGTCATGGCCACTAGCATCGGCACAGACAGAAAAGTGTTCGTGCGCGAGAACAGCATCGCGGTCTTGGCTGCAGCTGCTTTCTGCGACGCCTCCAACGAGGCGAAGCGATCGCCTATGTTCAAGGCCTTCTGCTGGTTCGGCCAAATAATGAACCAGACATTGAACCACATGATGATGGCGAGCCACATGCCGATGCCGATGAAGATGTGTTTTGGGACTGAGAACGCCTCGCTGGCGCCGAGCGTCAAAGCCTGCAGCAGATAGCCCTGGTTCCAAGCCAGCAACAGCCCGGTGATCAACGTGAACATTGCGCCCCACCGGAACCAAAACAGCGCGGCAGGGGCTATGACTTTGGAAATCGCAGGGCCACGATGTTCTTCAGGAATTTTTGGTGCGTTCGGGATTTGCGTGAAATTGAAATAATAGAGATGGCCGATCCACATGATGCCGCTGAGCACGTGGCTCCAGCGCAAGGCCGCTTCCCACAGCCGGTAGTCGTCAAATGCGTACGGGGGATTGGCGACCCCCATCGCGAAGTAAAGCAGAAATAGGACCGCCAAGACCAGTGCGGTCCAGGCCACGTAACGAATATTGCTCAAGAACGCTGCCATGCATCTCCTCCCGCCCCAGGCGCAGGGAGATCCGCCCGGCTCAGCCCGCCGTCCGTACAGCCCCGCGCGCTTCGCCGTCATCGCGTCCGCGCTTGACGCCCCAGAGCAGGATCGCCGGCGCAGCCACATAGATCGACGAATAGGTGCCTATCAGAATGCCGAAAATCATCGCGATGGCGAAGCCCGAAAGCGTCTCTCCGCCAAAATAAAGGAGCCCGATCAAGGCGAACAACGCTGTGCAACCCGTGATGATGGTTCGCGAGAGCGTCTCGTTGAGGGAGAGATCAATTACTTCTCCGAGCGGCATCTTCTTGAACTTGCGCAGGTTCTCCCGGAGGCGATCGAACACGACGACCGTGTCGTTCATGGAATAACCGATGATCGTTAGGAGCGCGGCGATGATGGTCAGATCGAACTCGATCCTGAACACCGAGAATATGCCGAGCGTGAGGATCACGTCATGGAAAAGCGCCATAACGCCGCCTAATCCGAACTGCCATTCGAATCGGAACCAGATGTAGATCAGCATCAGCAGGATCGCGAGGCCGAGCGCAATCAAGCCGCCGGAGAACAATTCTTCCGACACCTTGCCGCTGACTGCCGAGACGTTGGCGACACGGGCGCCCGCCGCCACTTGCGACAATCGCTGCCGAATTGCTTCCACGGTGGCCGAGCCGTTATCGCCTGCTTCGAAGTTCAGGAAGGCGCAATAAGGAGGAGCATTTTCAGGGCGACAGGTTGCGCCCTGTACCTCCACATCCCCCTCCTGCACACTCGTGCCGAGGGCGCGCAGGCGCTCCTGGTCGATCGGCGTCGGTGACTCCACCAGAATGGACGTGCCGCCGCGAAAATCGATGCCAAGGTTGAAGCCATGGTCCAGTACGGCGCCGAGACGCGCGAGCGGCGTGCCTTCAGCGTTCTGATAGAGCTCAACCGGATTATGCCGGAAGCCGCCCGTGAACATCGACACGAACGAACCTGTCACCGCCGCTATCGACAGAAACGCGGCAACGCCCGCGAACTTCACGTAGGTGAAATTCGTTTTCTTCGGCAGGAGCCTGATCAGCGGCCACCAGTTCGCCATGTCTTCTTTACCTTCTTAGATCGGCAGCTTTTTCGGCCGCGCCGCGCTGAACCACCAGGCGATCAGGATTTGAGTCACGAGCACCGCCGTGAACACAGACGTGATGACGCCGATGGAGAGCGTCCAAGCAAACCCGCGCACTGGACCAGCGCCGAATTGAAACAGGATCGCCGCAGCAAGGATGGTCGTGAGGTTCGCGTCGACGATGGTGATCATGGCGCGATTGAAGCCAGCGTCGATGGCAAGGGCGGGACTTCGCCCAGCCGCCGCCTCTTCTCGCATGCGCTCGTAGATCAGCACGTTTGCGTCGACGGCCATTGCAATGGTGAGAATTAGTCCGGCGATGCCCGGCAGTGTCAGGGCAGCGCCCACCATCGACATGCCCGCGACGATGAGGATGGCGTTGATGATCAGCGCGATGCAGGCGAAGAACCCGAACGTGCCGTACGCCAAGATCATGAAGATGAAAGTCACGGCCACGGCAAGGCCTGACGCGACCATGCCGGAATCGATCGCGTCTTGCCCGAGGCTTGGATCGACCGTCCTTTCATCGATTACCCGCAGCGGCGCCGGCAGGGCGCCAGCACGCAACATCACCGCAAGATCATTGGCGGTCTCGGCGGTGAAATTGCCGCTGATCTGGCCGCTGCCGCCGCAGATCGGCTCATTGATCGTTGGCGCAGTGAGCACCTGGTTGTCGAGCAAGATCGCGAACCGGTCGCCGGTGTGTTCGCGGGTGATGCGGCAAAACAGGCGTGTGCCTTCGCTATCGAGCGCGAAGCTCAAAACAAATTGGCCAGTCTGCGGGTCGGTTGACGGATTTGCCCGCGTCAAACGCTCGCCTGTGAACTGCGGCCGGCGCTCCACCACTTCCGGCTGCGCCCCGCGCGAACTCGGATAGGGCTGCACTACCATCGCCCCAGGCGGCACGCGGCCGGCCGCGGCGTCTTCCGGTGGAACCTCACGCACCATGTGAAATGTCATCAGCGCCGTTTGGCCGATGCGCTCCTTGAGTTGCTCCGGGTCGGAGAGCCCTGGCGCTTGCACGATGACTCGGTCGTCGCCTTGGCGCGCTATCGAGACTTCGCTCGTGCCCGTGGGGTCGATACGGCGGCGAATGATTTCGACGGACTGCCCCGCAGCCTGGCGGCTCAGTTCGCGCAAATAAGCCGGCGTGATGCGCGCCTCGATCAACCCGTCCGCGCCCGTGCTGAATTGGAGGATGTCGTTGCCACCGGTCGGCGACCGCGCCACATCGCGCAGCACCCGCTGAGCCGCTTCCATTTGGGTGGGATCGAGCAGGCGGACCCGTGCGGCGTCACCGACGACGCCGCGTCCGGTGTAGCGAATAGCCGGAGTCGCGCCTCGCAGCGCTGCAGCCATCTGATCGGCTATGTTATCGAGCTGCTGGCGGCGCAGCGTCTGGGTGTCGATTTCCAGCAGCAACTGGGAGCCGCCACGCAGATCAAGTCCGAGATTGATGGACTGACGCGGCAGGAAAGCCGGCAGCGAATCGCGCACGTTGGCGGGAAGAAAATTGGGGAGCGCGATCACGATCCCAAGCAGCGTGACTACCGCGACCAGGATCACGCGCCAACGTGCGACTTGCAGCATGGATGTTAGCTCGCGCTCGCCTTGGAATCATTTGCCGGCGCAGGATCGGTTTTCGAACGCACCTCTGCGATGGTGCCGCGCACCACACGCACATCCATGTTCGGCGCGAGCTCTACGCGCAGTTCGTCTTCCGCCACCGACTTCACCTTGCCGATCATGCCGCCGGAGGTGACCACCACATCCCCCTTCTTAAGGTTGGCGATCATCTCCATGTGGCGCTTGCGCGCCTGCTGCTGAGGTCTGATCAACAGGAAATAGAAGACGACGAAGATGAGGAGATACGGCGCAAGGCCGATAAGCATCGCACCGGTATCGCCGCCAGGAGCAGCGGCCGCCTGCGCATAAGCGTTCGAGATAAACATTGATCCTCGTCACGGGTCCGCGTCAGGCGCGGGCTTCATGGCTGAACTGAACTTGCAGGGCGGGGGCGCCCTGCGGAGGCGCGGACTATATAGTCCGGCCGCGCCTTTTCAATCGGCCCGAAGCGCATGCACGCGCCGTTTCGCCGCAGACTCAGGGGGCAAGCCCTATCAAGGGCGCTGGATCGACCGCCGTGCTGCCGAGCCGCACCTGAAACAGCAGCACAGCACGCCCATCCGCTCTGAGGCCCAGTTCGGCGATTGGTTGACCCGACCGCACCCGTTGCCCCTCGCGCACGAGCGCTCGCCGATTGTAGCCATACGCCGTCACGTAATTGTTGGCGTGTCGGATGAGCACCAGAGCGCCATATCCGGGCACATCCTCCCCCGCATACACGACATCGCCGTCCCCGGCCGCCGCGATGGGATCGCCCTCCCGTCCCGCGATCTCGATGCCGTCTAGGCGTCCCCCCTCCTGCCGCGCGCCGAAACGCGCTACAATCTCGCCGCGAAGCGGCAGCGCGAACCGTGCTGAGCCGGACTCCTCCGGCGCCGGCATAGGCGGCGACGCGCCCGCCGGTGCTTGCGCATTTCCCATTCCAGCGGGCAAAACGATGCGCTGGCCAGGCCGCACGGAATAGGGACGCTGCATGCGGTTGAGCAGCGCAAGCGAGCGCGTATCTATGCTGTAGCGGCGCGCGATGTCTGCAAGCGTTTCGTTGCGCTCGACAGTGTGAAACTGTGGCTGCGGCAAACGTACTTCTTGCCCGGACGATAGCGCGTAAGGCGGCTGCAGCCCGTTCTCTTGGATCAACGCCAGCACCGGCACTTGGTACATCGTGGCGATATCAGAGAGAGTCTCGTTGGCCGCGACCCGATGCGAACGCGGCATACGCGCCGGGTCGAATGGATGCACCTGCTCCGGCTGTAGCGCGTAACTGGAAAGTGGCGCGCCTTCCCCCTCCCATTGCACTGGTTGAGCGGGGGCTGGATGCGCCTCCGCACTGTCACTGCTGGGTCGCGCACTTTCACGCGCCGTCGCGCCAGCGCGGAGTTCGATGTCGGCTGGCTGCGCCATCGCGCATCCCGCCGCCAATGCCATGAGGAGCGCTGCGCGCTGCATGCTGTCTTGTCGCCGAGAATCGGCCGCTGCCGCAAATGCTCATGCAGCAGTCGGCGCGTCGTCCTGAACGCCGCGCACCAGCGGCTGAAAACGCACCGGCCCCAGATCCTCGCGCTCACCGTTGCGGATTCGGATCAAACGCTGGATATCGCCCTGTCCGACTGGAGCAATGAGGACGCCCGCCGGCTTGAGTTGCTCCAGCAGCGGCGATGGAATCTCGGCGACAGCGGCGTTCACGACGATCCGATCGTAAGGGGCCTGGTCAGGCCAGCCATGGTAGCCATCCGCGACGTGCGCGAACACCCGCATGAGACGAGCACGTCCAAAGCGGCCACGCGCGTCTGCCGCGAGATCACGCAACCGCTCGAGCGTCACCACCTTGTGCGCCAATTCCGCTATCACCGCTGTTTGGAAGCCAGAACCAGTGCCAACCTCCAATACGGCGTCGCCTGGCTGCGGTGAAAGCGACGCCACAACCCGGGCGACAATCGAGGGCTTCGTCATGGTCTGCGCGTGTGCGAGCGGCAGTCCGATATCATCGAGCGCCAGACCATCGAGATGCGGCGGCGTAAAATAAGTTCGCGGCGTTTTCTCGAGCGCAGCGAGAGTGCGCGCATCGGTGACGCCAGCTTGGCGCATCTCGAGCACGAACCGCATCAATCGCGCTGCATCGTCCATCCGCTACTCCGCTTTGGGGGGCGCGCCACCCAAGACGCCCTTCAGGTCGTAGATCGTCTGTTGGTGGGTAAGATCGATATGCAAAGGCGTGACGGAAATGCGGCCTTCATAGATCGCGCGTAAATCTGTTCCATCCGGCGGATTTGACAACTGCCCCCGAAATCCCAGCCAAAAATATGCGCCGCCGCGCGGATCGGTTCTCTTGTCTGCATAGATGATGTGCTGGTCGCGCCGCCCTTGGCTGGTGACCTCCACGGCTTTGACCTGATCCGGCGGCGCGTCTGGGAAATTGACGTTGATAAGCACGTCTTTCGGCCATCCCTTTTTCAATAACTGGCCGACAATGCCGGCGCCGTAGGTCTCCGCCGTTTCCCACGGTATCGTCGCCTCCTCTCCCCGGAAACCACGCGCTTGGCTAAGTGCAATTGCGGGGATGCCGAGTTGCATGCCCTGCATTGCACCCGCGATCGTACCTGAGAAGGTCACGTCTTCGGCGATGTTCTGGCCGCGGTTGACGCCGGAAAGCACGAGATCAGGCGGCAGCCCCTCCATCAGGTGTTCGACGCCAAGCAGCACGCAATCCGTGGGCGTGCCAAGCACGGCAAACCGCTTCGGCCCTGCTTGCCGCACACGGATTGGCGCAGTCAGAGTCAGCGCGCGCGACGCACCCGATTGTTCCTGCTCGGGTGCGATCACCCAGACATCGTCGCTGAACGTGCGCGCAATCTTCTCCAGCACCGCGAGCCCAGTGGCGTGGATGCCGTCGTCATTGGTGCAGAGGATGCGCATGCCGCCCGCTTAGCCCGAACAGGGCGGACTGTCGATCAATCGGCTATTTCCAGAGGCCGAGGATGGCTCCAGCTGCACCCCAGGCGACAAGAAAGTGCGCCAAATTCACCGGCAGGTAAGCTTCTGAGTGGGGTCCGTATACGTAGCCGTACAGGCTTGTGCCGAACGCGAAAAAGACAGCCATCAGCAGCGCGGTTGTCACACCGCCAGTCAAGCCTGGCGCATTGCGCCATTTGATCACCATCGAAAGCCCAACCGCCGCCAATATTGGCGGGATGATCCCATATGGCATGCGCGCCATGCCGCCTTGCGCCTGCTCTGCAGTGATGCCGGTGAACGTCATGTACTGCTCGGCCGAAATCAGCACCGCGAAAATGACGAACTCGATCGCATAGATCGCGATGGCGGCCACAATGATGGCGAGGACGTTATGCCCCATGAAACGCATGATGCTCCTCCCTGGATGCGCGGCGTTGCGAGCGGAACATCAATAGCTGCTTCGGGCAACTGGAGAGCAGCGGGTCGATTGCGGAACGAAGCGCCGATTACGCGCGGCAGTCGATCGCCCAAATGTCATAAGTGGGATGGTCGACCGCGCTGATGCTCGGGCTCGAGGCGAACAGCCAACCATGGAAGATTTCGCGCCGCTCGGCTTCTTCACCCTCGCGCACCGGCGGGTGATCGAACACTTCGACATAGATGCGCACTTCGGGCGTGTCCTCCGGCGCGCTCTTGTCACATGCGCGCGCGATCACCTCGAGCGTGCCGATGCGCGCGGGACGGCCAATTGTCAGCGCGTAGTCGCTGGCGTGGCCTGTACTCTTGTCGAGCCCGCGTATAATCGCCCGCTCAGCGAACGCGGGATTTGCAGAGACAGCCAGCAAAGTGAGCGCGGCTGCAATTGTACGGATCATTGGGCGCCTGCCTCGTCCTGTGTTTGAGTTTGCCCCTGTCCCTGCGCGAAACTCGCCAACAAAGTCAGCAAATCGACCGCGCCTTGCGTGTACGGAATTTCGCCGCCCGCCTGCAACGGGTCCATCCCCGCGGGCTCGATTGCGACGTAAGCGCCGCCGAGTAATCCATCGCTTGAAATACGAGCGGTCGATTCATCGAGAATTCGAACATTCGGATCGATGCTGAACGTGAGCCTGGCCATGTACGTCTCGGGATCGAGCGCCACCGCGCGCACCGCCCCGACTTTCACGCCGGACACGCGCACATCCGACCCGACACTGACGCCATCCACGCGCTGGAATCGTGCGGTTAATTCGTAGCCGCCGCCCGCCGTTCGCTGTCCCGCCTGAGCTGCGGCGAATGCGAAAAAGCCGATCGCCACGATCGCGACTGCCGCACCCAGTACGGTCTCGCCCCAGCGCTCAAAATTCACGACGACTCCCCCTGCTCCGGAATCCACGCCTCATAGTCGGACGTCGACGCCTGGCGCACGCCTCCTCGCGCAAGCGAGCCCTTGGGACGGTACGCGTATTTGGTGCCGGTGAGATTGGGCACGTAGGGCTTTTCCCATTTCTGCCGCTTCAGCGGCCGCACTGTGGGGGGCTCATCGAGCGTGTGATGCAGCCAGCCGTGCCAATCGGGCGACACAGCTGAAGCCTCTGACAGCGCCCTGTAGATTACATAGCGCCGCTTGCGGCCCTCCAGACTCGCGCGCCGCTCTTCAAAATAGCGATTGCCGAACTCATCGTGGCCCACGAGCACCCCGCGGCGTCCGACATCGAAAAGGGTCCCGATGGTGGCGCCATTCCACCAGGTGAAGATGTGCTTGAGCATGGGCCTTATTTTGTCTCCCGGAGGCCGAAAACGCGGCGCCTTGGGCCGCATTTCGGCGGCGCGAATATGGCGGACCGCTTCCACTGCGTCCAGTGTGGGTCCGAAACAATATCTTGGGATAACGCTGCTCGGAGGCATACTACATATTGATGGTACGTTCCAGGCGCGCGTATGCTGCAGGCGCTCCCCCTGGAGGCGCGCATGTCCCTTGTTGTGGAACCCGATTTCGATTCCGCCACCGCTCCGGCGATTGCGCCGCCAGCTTGGCCGGAGCAAATGGTCTCGGCCACTGTGGAAGCGGGGGTGTTTGTCGATAGCCCCGCCGGGCCCGACATTGGCGAAGCGCTAAGGCGGAGCGCGGCAAGAATCGCGGCGTGGGCGCAGGACCCCAGCCTTGCCGCATCACTCCTCTCGCTGCTGGAGAGCGGTCAGGCCTTGCTAGACCCACCGCTCATGCGGGCAGCGGTCTCTCCAGGCGCCGAGTTGACGCTCACAGCAGCGCTCATGCGCTGGCCCGAGGATCGGCGCGATGAACTCGGCGCGCTGACACGGGCCCAGACACTGCTCGCGTGCGGCGCCAAGCTCGGCATCGCCGGCGCTCCTTCGGCCGCGGCGCTCGACGCTCTCGACGCCGCTGCGCGGATGGCGGATCCGAACGGTGCTGAGGGAACGCTCGTGTTGGTGCGACCCTGCCCAGCAACGGCCGAAACGCTGCTCGCTGATGCTGGCGCGCGCAGCCGCGCAGCAACCGCACTCGCCGCTGGCGCCCGCGCGCTCGACGCGGCCCTGGCAGACCTGGCGATCGAGGCCGTTCGCAGCGGCCTGAATGCAGACCACGGCGGCGTTCGCCGCAAAGCCGCCGCCGCACGCTTGGCTGGCGCCCCCGATGCCGACATCATTGCTGCTTTGTCTGGCGCTGTCTCACGGGGCGCATACAGCGCAATGCTTGAAGCGGAGCCGGCGCGGCGCCGCATCGCTATCGCGGCCTCCTCTGTCGGCCCGCACGCTCTCACGGCATTCGCTGGCGATATGGTCGACCCGACCGGCGCACTCGCCAACAGCGAAGAGACGAGCGCGCTCGGCGCAAGCATAGCCTTGCCGCGATTCCACTCCGATGGCGGGCTGGATATAGATGCGCTTGAACACGCCGTACGCATTCTCGTGCGCGCTCTCGACGCCGGTCACGGCGCACACGGCGCAGCGCCCCAGCGGCCGATCCTCATTCGTCTGGAAGGGATCAGCGCGCTCTTGCTCCGCGCCGGCCTTGCTTATGACGCCATTGAAGCGCGCGCCTATGCCGCCTCTGTCGCAGCCCTTGCTCACGCTGCTGCTGTCTCAGAGAGTGCGGCGCTGGCGGAGACGTTCGGCCCCTACGCCGATTGGTCGAGGCGCCGCCGCGCAGAAGAAGCTGCTGTGAAAGCGGCGCGTGAAGCTGCCGAGACTCTGAGCGGGGACGTCGCCGCACGCGCGCAGGCGCTTTACCAAGCGCTGCCTGCACCGAAGCACGGCGCTCTGCGCGTGTCGCCCATCATCGCGTTCGCGACCGATGCAGCGAACACAAGGCGCCTCGGCATCGCCGGCGTCGGCCTTTCGCCGCTGAGCAGCGTTACTGTTTATGGTCAGCGCAGCGACGGCGGCTTCGGGTCCCTGTTGAGCAGCGACGCACGCGCCGGGCTGCGACATCTGGGGTATGACGAAAGCGCGATCGCAGCGATCGCTGAATATGTCGAGGGCAAGCGGACGCTCGAGGATGCGCCCGCGATAAACCCGCGCACTCTCGCGGCGAAGGGCTTCACCGAGGCCGCGCTGCAATCGATCGAAGAGGCCCTGTGCGATGCGCTGAGCCTGCGCGCGGCCGTCCACCCCCTCGTGATCGGCCCGGACCTCTGCGAGCAGGTGCTGAAGCTTCCCGCCGACGTCGCTGCAGGAAGGCGCGGCGACCTGTTAATGACGCTCGGCTTCAGCGAAGCTGAGATCGATGCCGCTGAAACCTATAGCATCGGGTCTGCCGACCTCTCGTCCGCTCCCCAGCTCCAAAAGGCGCACGCCACAGTCTTCGCTGCCGCCTCCAAGATCGCGCCGGAAGCCATCATCGCAATGGCGGCGGCGCTATCGCCATTCGCCCGCTGCGCGGTCAGCCTCGACTTGACATTGGAGACCGCCGGTCGTCGCGACGCGCTGCTCGTTGCGGCGCAGACGGCAGGCGCATCCTTGATCGAAATTCGCGCCGAGGCGCCCCCGATCACGCTCTCGCTTGCGCCCTTGGACGACGAGATCGCCGAACCGGCGGCCGCGACCAAGCAGCAATCTGCGCCCGTTAGCGCTGCGCCGGTGGAGCGCCGTCGCTTGCCCGAACGGCGCAAGGGCTACATCCAAAAAGCCACGGTAGGCGGCCACAAAGTCTACCTGCACACGGGCGAATATGATGACGGCGAACTTGGCGAAATTTTCATCGACCTGCACAAGGAAGGCGCTGCTTTCCGTTCGCTGATGAATAATTTCGCCATCTCGATTTCGATTGGGCTGCAATATGGCGTGCCGCTCGAAGAATATGTCGACGCGTTTCTGTTCACGCGCTTCGAACCGGCCGGCGAGGTGCGCGGCAACGATACCATCCGCCACGCAACTTCGATCCTAGACTACATCTTTCGCGAACTCGCCGTTTCCTATCTCGGCCGCAGCGACCTCGCGCAGATGGATCCGTTTGATGCGCGCAGCGACGGTCTATCCAAGCGTGCGCAGGATGCAGAAAGCGCCGCACGCCTGTTGATTTCGCGCGGTTTCGCCCGCGGCGCCGCGCCTGACAACCTCGTGATGCTCCGACCGCGCGCCGTGGTCGAGAACATCCGTGATCGCCGCGATGGGCGCGCAGCGGAGCAAGCGGCGAACGGCTATCGCACCGAGCCCTGCGCTGCCTGCGGCCACTTCACCGTCGAGCAGAGCGGCAAATGCGCCGCCTGCGGGGCAGCCGGCGAGGCTAGCGGCGGCTGATCGTCAATCCACGCTGAGACTTCTTGCGTCCTGCAGTTTGCTCTGGGCGTCACGCTCTGCGGCACGCATCATCAGGATCGTCCAGTTTGCCAGATCGATTGCCGTCGAAGCTACCCAGACCAGGATGACAACGGACATCAAAGTGCCGATAAGGGTGGCGATTGCAGCGCTAATGCGGGCTTTCACCATGTCAGGATTGAACAGCGATACCGCCTCGCGTTGCTCTCGTGCATATCGGAGCTGCGCCTCCACCTCCTGCACGCGCGTTGCGGCGGCTTGCGCCGCGTTGTCGGCCTGACGCCACGCGCTTTCCGCATCATTCGCTTCTCGCGCCAGCCGGAACTCCGTGTCTCTCCTGTTCGCCAGTTCGACAATGACTGCACGCAGCTGAATGCAATCTGCGGGGGTCAAACCTCGCCAATAATATCCGCGCGGGCAATCCGAGAGGTATCGATCCACGTTCTCGCGAACCTGATTGACAGACGAAGCGCTGCCTGTGTTCGCCAACTGGAGCAGCAATTGATTGTTGCTATAGGCGCTCGACTGAAAGAAAGCGGCGTTGCTCTGAACCTGCTGCCTGTAGGCATTGCGCGCCTCTGTCGCCTGCGTTTGCAGCGTCTCAGCATGCTGCGGACTGCCCGCGGTTGCCGCCTCCTGGTTCGCCCCTTCCAACTCGGTTTCAAGCCGCGCAATCTCCGCAGTGAGCTGCTGGCCGCGCTCGATTTCCGCCTGCGGATAAAGCGAGAGCAAGCTCGATGTGACGCCGCTAGAAAGTAGCAAGATACAACCGAGCATGAGCAGCAAATAGAGGATGCGATTGCCGCGAAAGAGCATGAACACGGTGCTCCCGGCGTAGTCTTGCTCGCTCTCGCCGGAGGTGCGTATCAGCGTTACGGCATCGCGCAGGAATACGAAGGGAGTGCTGAGCACCGTCCAGGCGACGCGCAGCATGGCGGCGAGCGTGTCACCGAGCTTCCCGCCTGAAAAAACCAGGATGATGCCAAGCCCAACCGCGACGAAGACTGCAAAGCCAATCAGCGGATGTGCAGTCAAGAACGCCCAAGCGCCTGAAAGCCCAAACATGCGAAATCCCTCCCCCACGTTAAGATTAACGATCGTTCACCTGCCCGCAACCGAAAGTTCCGCTGACGCAATGAAATGCGCGCTACACGTTCGCGCCGGCACGCTTTCTGCGCCTGTCCGGAGCATGGTTTCCGGAGTTGCGCCATTATGAAACGCGCCGCGCTTTTTGCTGGCCTGGTCGCCCTCGCCCCGTCTGCGTTCGCGCAGGCGCCATCGGCTACGGGCGGGCCAATGACATCTCAGGGCGAGCGTGACGTGACCATCGAACGGGTGCGCGGCGGCGCCGGTTGCGCCCGCTGTGATCTTTTCCAGATCGACCTCTCTTATCAGTCGATCGCCGGTCGCAATTTTTCCGACTCGCGCATCCGCCAGGCGGACTTCTCGCTCGCGACCGCCGACGGCGCCAATTTCAATGGCGCAAATCTGTCACTTACCAACTTCTTCGGCGCACGCCTCACGCGCGCCGATTTGCGTGACGCCAACCTTGAAGGGGCAACCCTGGTCGGCGCCTATTTGGGCGGCGCACGGATGCAAGGCGCAGTGCTGACCGGAGCGAATCTCTCCGGCGCTGAATTGGCGAACGCAGTGGGCCTCAGCCAAGCGCAGCTCAACGGCGCCTGCGGCGACGCCACCACTACACTTCCTGCGGGGATGACGATCCGCTCCTGTTAGGCAAGCGAACCGCTTCGGCTAGGCGATCAGCTCTTGGTCTCGACCACGCGGATGTGCAGTTCTTTCAGCTGCTTTGCGGTCACTTCGCCCGGCGCGTTCATCATCAAGTCCTGCGCTTGCTGGTTGAACGGGAAGACGATGACTTCGCGGATGTTCTCGACGCCAGCGAGCAACATGACGATGCGGTCCACCCCTGGCGCCGATCCGCCGTGCGGCGGCGCGCCATAGCGGAAAGCGTTCAGCATGCCGCCGAACTTATCCTCCACGACATCACGGCCATAACCTGCGATCTCAAAGGCCTTGATCATGATTTCGGGCTTGTGATTCCGGATCGCCCCGGACGAGAGCTCCACGCCATTGCACACGATATCGTACTGAAAAGCAGTTATGCCGAGCACAGTGTCTTTGTCGGCCGGATCAAGATTCAAGAACGCTGCGTGATCGTAGTTCGGCATTGAAAACGGATTGTGCGAAAAGTCGATCTTCTTCTCGTCCTCGCTCCACTCGTACATCGGAAAATCGACGATCCAGCAGAACTTGAACTGGTCCTTGTCGGCGAGGTTCAGCTCATCCGCGACCTTGTTGCGCGCAAGACCCGCAAATTTGTAGAAGACGCTCGGATCGCCGGCGACGAAAAAGGCGGCGTCGCCGACCTTCAAGCCAAGCTGATTACGGATTGCTTCGGCTTTCTCTGGGCCGATGTTCTTTGCGATCGGACCAGCGCCGCCTTCTTCGCCCTCGCGCCAGAAGATGTAGCCGAGCCCCGGCTGGCCCTCGCCTTGCGCCCACGAATTCATCCTGTCAGCGAACGCACGTGAGCCGCCGCCCGGCGCAGGTATGGCCCACACCGCGTGCTTCGGCTTCTCCAGGATGCGCGCGAACAGGCCGAAGCCGCCGCCCCGGAAGTGTTCGCTCACGTCTCGCAGGATCAGCGGGTTGCGCAAATCCGGCTTGTCCGACCCGTACTTGGCGATCGCTTCGGCGTAAGGAATACGCGGGAATGTGCCTGCTTTGGTCACGGGTTTGCCCGCGCCGAATTCCTCGAATACGCCAGCGAGCACCGGCTCGATTGCGTTGAACACGTCCTCCTGCGTGACGAAGCTCATTTCAAAATCGAGCTGGTAGAACTCGCCTGGCGAGCGGTCCGCGCGGGCATCCTCATCGCGAAAGCACGGGGCAATCTGAAAATACTTGTCGAAGCCGGCCACCATCAGCAGCTGCTTGAATTGCTGCGGCGCCTGCGGCAGCGCGTAGAACTTGCCGGGATGAAGACGCGACGGCACGAGAAAGTCCCGCGCGCCTTCGGGCGAAGATGCGGTCAAGATCGGCGTTTGAAACTCAGTGAAGCCCTGCTCGATCATGCGCCGGCGCAGCGAGGCGATGACTTGGCTGCGCAACAGGATTGACCGGTGCAGTTTCTCCCGCCGCAGATCGAGGAAGCGATACTTGAGCCGGATGTCCTCGGGATAATCCGGCTCGCCGAATACTGGCAACGGCAATTCCTCGGCGGCGCCGAGCACTTCCAGTGCGGTTGCCTGCACCTCGATGCCGCCTGTCGGCAGATTCGCGTTCACGGTTTCAGGAGTGCGCTCGACGACTTTGCCGTCTATGCGGATGACGCTCTCGGCGCGCACCTTTTCAGACGCCGCGAAAGCCGGCGAGGACGGCGCGATCACGATCTGGGTCAGCCCGTAATTGTCCCGCAGATCAATGAACAGGAGCCCGCCATGATCGCGCTTGCGGTGCACCCAGCCAGCCAGACGCACCTCCTTGCCGGCGTCGGCCGGACGCAGGGCGCCGCAGGTATGGGAACGATAGGCGTGCATCGACAACTCCGGTTCACCGATTCGGGGAAATTTCGCGCGGACAGGCGCACGCGCCGGCCTGCTTTGTCAAGCAAGGCGGAGAGCTTCGGTGCACGGGGCCTGCGATACCGGCCTTGACCCAGCGGGCGGCGCGTCCCAACCACGGATCGCATGCGGCTAATCACCAGAACCGATGACTTGGCGGGCTTCTGCGCGGAACTTGCTGCGCAGCCTTTCGTGGCTGTCGATACTGAATTCATGCGCGAAACGACCTACTGGCCGCGGCTTTGCCTCATCCAGGCGGCGGGACAGCAGGGCGAAGCGGTGATCGACCCGCTCGCGGAACACCTCGACCTTGAGCCTTTTCTGGAGCTCATGGCGGATGATTCCGTCTTGAAGGTCTTTCACGCGGCGCGGCAGGATCTCGAAATCTTCTTTAAGCTCGCGGGCGCTCTGCCCAGCCCAGTTTTCGACACTCAAATTGCAGCTATGGCGTGCGGCTATGGCGACAGCGTGGCCTATGACGCCTTGGTCCAGCAGGTGCTCAAGCGGCGGCTGGACAAATCCTCGCGTTTTACCGACTGGAGCCGCCGCCCGCTTTCCGAAAACCAGCTTGTCTATGCGCTCGCGGACGTCACGCACCTGCGCGACCTCTATCCTCGCCTAAGAAGCAGCCTTGAGCGTCAAAGCCGCCTGCATTGGCTCGAGGAGGAGCACGCCAACCTCATCGACCCAGAGATTTACGACACCACCCCTGAGAACGCTTGGCAGCGCCTCAAGCTTCGCAAGACCACAGCCGATTACGTGTTGGCGCTGCAAGTTGCCGCGGCGTGGCGCGAGCGCCAAGCGCAGATGCGAGACGTTCCCCGCGGACGCATTGTCAAGGATGAAGCGCTCTACGAGATCGCTGAAATCCGCCCGAAGAACGCCGCCGACTTCGACCGTATGCGCGCGGTGCCGCGCGGGTTCGGCAACTCACGTGCTGCGCAAGACCTGATCCACGCGCTCGAGAAAGCTTTCAACGATCCCGGTCGCGCCGCTTACAAGCATCAGCGACCGCCGCCAATGCCGCCCGGGCTCGGGCCGACAGTGGAATTGCTGAAAGTGCTGCTGCGCTACGAAGCCGAAGAACACGGCGTCGCCCCGCGCCTGATTGCGTCAGCGGCGGACGTCGAGGCGATTGCCGCCAGCGACGAGGCTGATGTTCCGGCCCTTCGCGGGTGGCGTCGTGAAGTGTTCGGAGAACGCGCGCTGGCGCTGAAACACGGCAAACTCGCGCTCAAGCTCAGGGATGGCCGCGTGGTAGTAGAGGCGCCCTAGCCTCCGCTCGGCGCTTGCGGCGCCTCGATGCTGATATCCGCGGACTGGCGGCCCATGCCGCCATTCAGCGCCATGAAGCCAAACGCCGCGGCCGCGACGAGCAGCGCGCCAACCACGACACCCATCAAAGCATTGCCCCCACCGCCGCTATTTCCTTCGGACATCACCGCTCTCCTCTTGCAGACCCCCGTTGCTTTAACCGGAGAGCGGGCGAACGGTTTCCTGCTTGGGGCCTAACTCTTGAGCGCGGCCAGGCAGGCGGCCTTGAAATCATAGGAAACCAGCGCTGCGCAGTCCGGCCATTTGCGAGTTTCGGCCCAATATTGAGCAAGCCCCAGCCGCGCTGCGAGCGCCGGAAAGCGCGCAGAACGCCAAAGCGGCTCACCGCCATTGGACACGAAAAGCTGCAATGGCGATTGCGCGCGCGCCATACCGAATGCGTCATGGTTGTCGGGTTTTAGGCCCCGCCTCTGATCCAGCGCGGCGTTGATCACGTCGAAAGCGCGTTCGGCGCAACCATTGCCGGCCGCTAGAAGGGTGCTCGAAAGGGGAAGCGGCCCGTTTTCAGCGGCAAGATAGGAGAGCATCCGGTGGCAGGCTTCCCGACGTTGTTCGTTGGGCAGGCGAAGCACGGCAATGTAATTGCGCAGCACCGCGACATCCCGGTCGGTAACGCCGCGCTTGGGCGGCACGCCAGCACGCGACAGCGCTTCCGCTTCGTCGAGCCGTCTCGCAGCGCACAACGAACTCCACATCACGTACCAGATGAACGCTGAATCCGGCCATCGCTTCCAGGCTGCGCCTATTATATCCAGCGCCGCCTCTGTTTCGCCGCGTGCTGTCATAAGGCTCGCGCGCAAACCCTCGACCGCAGGTCCCAGAGGATCGAGCCGGCTCGCGATCTCCAGCGCCGCCGCCGCGTCGCGCAGCCTGCCTACGCCATAGAGCCAAGCCGAGCGCGCGACGTGCAAAGATGCATCGTTCGGAGTACGCTTCAGCGCTTCGTTCACCAGACGCAGCTTCTCGCCGTGCTCTGCGAACGCCGGCTTCAACAACGACAGCGCGGCAAAGGCTTGCGCACAATCCGGATCGAGCGCTAGCGCCCGATTAGCGGCCTCAAGCGCCGCCTCGTGTTCCGGCGAACCAAGCAAATCACGGTCGCGGGGCAGCAGGAACGCACGCACGCTGGCCAGCGCAGCCCACGCTTGTGCAAACTCTGGTGCAATCGCAACACAACGCTCGAGCAGGATCGCGGCCTGATCCTCCTCAGTGTCGTTGAGCATCAGCCAAATTTGACGGGCACGCAGATAGAGATCATAGGCCGCCGGATCGATCGGCGCCGCCGATCGATCCGACTGCGTCAGTGAGCGGCGCAGCGACGCAGCTGCCTTGGCGGCGATTTCGTCCTCAAGAGCGAACACATCGCTGCGTTCGCCTTCGAACCGCTCGCTCCAGAGCGCCACTCCGGTGCGCGCTTCGATCAGCTGAGCGCTGACGCGCATGCGCTCGCCCGAACACCGCACGGCGCCGTCGAGCACATGCGTGGCGCCCAGAGCGCCTGCCGCCTCAGCCTTGCGCTCGCCCTTAAACTGAAAGGCAGATATTCGCCCGATCACCTTGATCGAGCTTTGGCGCAGCAACGTCATGATGATTTCGTCTGCGACTCCCTCCGAGAAATAATCCATCTCGGCGAGATCGCTCTCATTGTCGAACGGCAAAACGGCCAGCACCGGCTCAACCCGTTTCACGCGTGGCTTCGCCGCCGCGACAGCTTCGAGCGTGAAGATGTCGATCGGCTCGCTCATCTTGTCGAGATGCACAGCGCCCGCCGGATGCAGCCGTTGTGCGAGCCTTCCGCGCACAGCGCGCCGCACATCCATGGACACCATGACGGCGCCAGGTGGCGCAAGCTGCTGTAGCCTGGCTGCAACGTTGACGCTGTGACCAAGCAAGTCACCGGTGCTGGTGATCATGACATCGCCAATATGGACGCCGACCCGCACTTGCTCGCGCTCGACATTGCTCCATAGCCCCTCGGCCGCGGCTAAGGCGCCGGCGGCCGAGGCAAACTCGAGCATGAAGCCATCGCCAGCCGTGTTGAATATGCGGCCCCCGTGCGCCTGCACCACGTGCGTCAGCAACTCACGCAGCCGCGTTACTAGCGCAAGCGCCTGCGTCTCATCGGTCTCGGTAAGCGAGGAATAGCCGGCGACATCGATCGACATGATCGCCGCCAACTTCTTCGGTCCGAGTTCTTCCGTCACGCGTGTCCCCGGGTGCGACCAGATGGCTCTAGCACATTCCGGAGCGAGGTTTAGCCCTGATCGGCGGGAATATCCTGGAAGTAGGGCTCCACTTTGCCTGTGTACTTGATGGTCAATTGCTTGCCGCGGCGATCGAGCGTCTTGCCAACCGCCAGGCGCACCCAGCCCTCGCTTACACAGTATTCCTCGACATTGGTCTTCTCGGCGCCGTTGAAGCGCACGCCGACGCCGCGCGCCAGCGCGGCTTCATTGTAGTGCGGGCTGTCCGGATCGACGGCAAGCCTGTCCGGCGGCGTGTCGCTCATGGTCTATCCTTTGTGGGCCGATCCGACAGGATGCGGTCTGTGATGTCGTGGAATGTCTCCACCTGAGGCGGCTCGTCAAGGACGGCGCGCCAGCGATCGAGAAAGCCGAGCATAATCAGATCAGAGGCCACGCGCTCAGCGTCGGCTGCGTACGCTTCCTCTGTGTCGTACTCTACCACCTCCAGGAAACGGCAGGGATCGGCAGCGTCCTGCAGAAGCCGAACATGGGCGCCGGGTATCGCCTCGTAATAGGGCTTGGCGTCGATGAGAAACTCGAACAATTCGGCGTGCCTGTCAGGGGAGACGACAAGCCGTAGATGCACAGCGCGCGCGAACGCCTTCATGGCGCGATCTCTGTTTCGGCGATCAGCCCAAGCGTGCCAGCTGCATAATCCAGTCGACGCTGCACAGTCTCGGTCAACAGGTGGGTGAGGCTCTTCTTCACCCGAAGCATCAGCACGCCGTCCGCAACATGTAGCTGGAAGGAGGAGAGCAAACGTTCGTTACGCCCGGAAAGATCGGCGCCCAGCCGCAGCGCAGCCCCAAGCGCAATCGCCGCACCCTGCCGCTCTTCATCCAGCAGCCGCGTATAGGCGGCAGGCGCGTGTCGCGGCGGCGTCTTTGTGTAGCGATGGTGGATGGCGGCGGCGAGGAAGGCACGCTCTTCGTGGCTGATGGCCGCCAGCGGCGCGCGCAAAATGAGGTCGAAAACAATTTCGACGCGTTGGTCCGGATGGAGCGGGCCGCCGATATCCGCCAGGCGCGCCGCCGCGCCGCGCAGAATTGCATCCCGTTTCGAGGTGAATACCGGTTTCGAGTGCGCGAACATTGGCGCAATCCAGCTTTCCAGCGCTTTGCCGAAACCCCGCGCCCGCGCTGTGCGCCCGGCGATGGCTTCAGCGGCGGCGATCAAGGGATGCTCCGCCAGCGCCTCCGGCTTCATGCGCTCGATCAACACGCCTTCGCGAAGGCCGAACGCCGAAAGAATGACGCGATCGAACTGTCCCACCTGCATGACGCGTTCCAGCACGGTGGCGGCATAGGGCAATGTCTCGGCGCGCTTGGCCGCTGCTTCCTCCAGCCGCTCCAGCGAGCGCTTGCTTTGTTTACGCACCACGTCGGCGACCTTCAGCACTTCCGCACGGCTCATTTCATGATGGTGCAGCACGCCGAGAGGATGATTGCGTAACGCGATGTCGATGCGCCCTATCGCCCGCCAGGCGCCGCCGACGGCGTAGAAATCGCCGCCCCGTTTGCTGAGCACCGCCGACTTTGACAGCACCTTCATCACTTGCTCGCTTACCCGCGCATAATCGAACTCGCCGTCGCCGCGCGCGAGCGACAGAGGCCCCAGCGGATAAGTCTCGCCCGCCCCGGCGCTGCCTGGGCTGATTTGAATGAGTTCGAGGCTGGCGCCGCCGAGATCTCCCACCACGCCCTTTGCCTCGGGCGAGCCGCCGCTTACGCCGAGTGCGGAAAGACGCGCCTCGTCGGCGCCGCTAAGCACGCGCAGTTCGAAGCCAATTTCGCGTTTGATGCGCTGCACGAACGCGTCGCCGTCCTTCGCTTCGCGAACCGCCGCAGTGGCGACTGGGAAGACGCACTTCACGCCCTGCGCCTCCAGGAGGGTGGCATAGCGCCTGAGCGCTCGCATGGCGGCGTCAACGCCATCTTTCGACAGGGTTCCCGTGCGCTGCAAATCACGGCCGAGGCCGGCCATCACTTTCTCGTTCAAAGTTGGCGTCATCGCTCGTCCATCGATGCGATAGACGACCATGCGGACCGAGTTGGAGCCGACATCGATGACGGCTGCGTCTTCGCCGTCACGCAAGAAGCCGCCCTTCATGTGCTTACGCTCAGCTTATGAGCGGCGCGCGCCAATATGATCGAACGCTGCAGGCGCATTGCCTTTGCCCGAGCGCCCACGCCCCGAGAGGCTCGGGTTTCGCATGAAGTAATTGTGCGCGGAGAACGGTTCGTCAGGCAGCTTGGAGACATCGACGCGATTGAACACCCCATCCTGATCCATATACCAGGATTGCGCCTCATCATTGAGGTTCGCGACCATGATTTGATCGAGAACTTGCTGGTGGACGGTGGGATTTTCAACCGGACACAAAACTTCGACCCGCCGTTCCAAGTTCCGCGGCATCCAATCGGCGGATGAAATGAAGACTTTGGCCTTGGCGTTAGGCAATTTCGCCCCGGCGCCGAAACAAACAATGCGCGCATGCTCAAGGAAGCGCCCGACTATCGACTTGACCCGAATGTTCTCGCTCATGCCGGGAACGCCGGGCCGCAGGCAACAGATGCCGCGCACGACCAGATCGATCTGCACGCCCTCGTTGGAGGCGCGGTAAAGTGCATCGATGATTTCTGGATGCACCAAAGCATTGAGCTTGGCCCAGATGTAGCCGCCGCGGCCGGCGCGCGCGTGGGCAATCTCGTCATCGATCAATTGCAGCAGCGTGCTCTTCAGATTGACCGGTGACATGGCGATCTTTTCGAGATCGTGCGGCCGCGCATACCCGGTCACGAAATTGAACAGCTTGCCCGCGTCTCGACCGAGCGCAGGGTCGCACGTGAAGAGCGAGAGATCGGTGTAAACACGGGCCGTGATCGGATGGTAGTTGCCGGTGCCGAAATGCGTGTAGGTGCGCAGTCCTTCCGGCTCGCGACGCACGACCAAACTCACTTTGGCGTGGGTCTTGTAGTCGATGAAGCCGTACACGACCGAGGCGCCCGCGCGCTCCAGCATCTGCGCCAGCTTCAGGTTCGCCTCTTCATCAAAGCGCGCTTTGATCTCGATGAGCGCGGTGACGTTCTTTCCGGCCTCCGCTGCAGCCACCAGCGCGGCGACGATGGGGGAATCCTTCGACGTGCGATACAGCGTCTGTTTGATTGCGACCACAGCCGGATCCGCCGCCGCCTGGCGCACAAACTGCACCACCGAGTCGAAAGACTCGAACGGGTGGTGGACCAGCATGTCTTTGGCCCGGATCGCAGCGAAATTGTCGCCGCCGAAATCCTTGATCCGCTCGGGAAAGCGCGGCTCGTGGCGGGGAAACTTGAGATCGGGCCGGTCGAGATGCACCAGCGCCGAAAGCGCTGACAAGCCAAGCATGCCCTCAACAACGATCACGTCGCGCGCATCCGCTTCCAGCTCGCGAATGATAAAGGCGCGGAGATCCTCAGGCATGTGGGCTTCGATTTTGAGGCGCACGATATCGCCGAGGCGACGTTCCTTCAGCCGCGCCTCAAATTCGCGCACCAGGTCTTCAGCTTCTTCCTGGATTTCGATGTCGCTGTCGCGAACCACTCGGAAGGCGCCCTGCGCCTCCACGACGTAGCCCGGAAACAACGCATCGATGAACAGCATGATGGTGTGTTCGAGCGTGAGAAAACGGCGCGGCGTCCGTTCGCCCGGGTTTGCGCTCTCAGGCGCCTGCGTCACATCGATGAAGCGGGCGACCTGACTGGGGGCCGGGATCAACGCATTCAGCGCGCGACCATCGCTTCTGCGTTTGAGTTTCAGCGCTATGGCGAATCCGAGATTCGGAATGAACGGAAATGGATGCGCCGGATCCACCGCGAGCGGCGTCAGCAGCGGGAACACCTGCGCCATGAAATAACGCGCAAGATGCTGTCGCTCGGCGCTGGTCAGTTCCTCCGGATCGAGCACCGCGATGCCAGCCAGACGCAGTTCCGCCCGAAGCGCGCGCCAACGATCCTGCTGCCGCGCCATCAGTTGCGACGCCGCTGCATGCACTTGCACGAGTTGCTCTGCTGGCGTGAGCCCGTCGAGGCTGAGCACTGTTGCACCCGCCTTCACCTGCTCATGCAGGCCAGCAACCCGCACCATGTAGAATTCGTCGAGGTTGGACGCCGAAATGGAAAGGAAGCGCAGCTGCTCCAGCAGCGGATGGTTTAGGTTTTCCGCCTCTTCCAGCACGCGCGTGTTGAACGCAAGCCAAGAAAGCTCGCGATTGAGAAAGCGCTTCGGGCTTTCCATCAGCGGCGTGTTCTGCGCCGCGGCGCGCTTCTTGCGCGTCTTTGTCATCTGTTAACCGTCTCCCGTACCAGCCCACCTAGCCTCCGCCTTCAGCAGGGCCTTTTTGGCGCCCGCCATGGTGACGGGACGCGCTCCCCGCACCAGGTCTGCATCGAGCGCCGCGGCCCAGGATCGGGCGGCGGCGAAGGTCCTCGGCAGCCTGCGCACCAGGAAGCGAGCAGCATCATCGCTCAATTGAATGAATTGTTCGCGACAGATCCGGCGCAAAACTACTTCCATCAGAGCTTCGTCAGGCTCCCCAAGGCGCGCCACCGGCAAAGCCGAAAGCCGCGAGCGCAGATCAGGGATCGACACGTTCCAGTGCGACGGGGGCGAAGCCCCGACCAGCAGCACTGCCCCGCCTTCGACCCGGCTCAAATCCAACACCCGCCAGAGCATCGCCTCATCGCGCTCTGCGTCGGCGTCGTCGATGACGAGTCTGCCGCCACATGCGTGAAAGATCGCGCCCACATCATCGGCGCTCGCGAGGGGAGAGGCCTGCCGGGCGCCCACTTCGAGCGCCCAGGCCATAGCCAGATGGGTTTTCCCCGAGCCTTGGGGCCCGGCCAGCGCCAGCGCCCCGCCGGGCCATGTGCGCCATTGGGTCAGCAATTTGGCCGCGTCCCGGTTCGCCTCGGCCACGACAAGCGTTTCGGGCGATCGCTCGCCCATGCGAAACTCGAACAGGCGGGGCTGATTCATGACCGCCGCGCCTATCTCCCGGCTGAGGCGACGCGCAAGGTCGGTCCTGCTGCGCCGTTTTCCAGCCGCACGCCGCGTCGGTTCAGTTCAGCGACAAGCTGATTTTGATCGCCCACGAATGAAAAGGAAACCAACGCTCCCTGGCGTCCCACGGCTTCGATGCGGATTTCGGAAATGAGCGTCTGAGCAGCGCCTTCGAGCGCTTCCTTTATCTGCTCCCACTGCGCCTGGTCGGCATACAGCGCCGACGCGGAGATTCGCCCCCCTTGCGCCGCCGGACTCGCACCGGCGCGAGACGCTTTGTACTCGTTCTGCAACAACTGACTGGCTTGATCGGCAAGCGAGGCGAGCGCGATCCGCTGGGCCGCCGCATCTGGCGCGCTCAATTGCGCGGCAACTTGACCGCGGCTGCGTTGGCCGCTTGCGCTCACTTCAATCAGCGCCGCCGTCGCTGTCGATCCCTGCACTCGCAGGACAGCGTACAGCGCTGACGCTGCAGCCGCCGCTTGTGCATAAGGCGCGGCAGTCTGCCATGCGGGCGCGCCCTGCAACGCAGCCGGAGCGACAGCGAGTGGGACGAGTTCGCCGCCGAAACCGCCGCTCTCCCAGACCGCTCGCCAAACCACGGCAAGATCCTCTGGCGTTCCCTCGGCAGCGACGGGCGCCACCAAAATGGGTGCAGTGCGAGCGTCGATGACAGTTAAGCCGCTCTGGGTGAGCAGTGAGCGAACGCCATTGGGATCGAAGCGCACGGTGAGGCGCCCGATGTAGCGCGTCGCGGAGCGGCGTTCCTCCTCGACATCAACGCTCAACACCAGCCGCTCGAGCGCGCCTGCTTCGACCGTGGGCAACCCGCCGCGGGCGTTCAACTCGTCGGTCCGCGTCAGGCGGCGAACCAACCGCTCGAAGCCCGCCCGCTGCGCTGCAGCGAAACCTGCCTGCTGGGCGGCCGCGGCGTTGGCTGCGGTCTCATCCACGTACACCCCTGACACGGCGTAAACGTCGCGGGATTGGGCGCTTGCTAGGCCGGGCGCAAGCGAGCACAAGGCCGCCAGAAAAATCGCTGTGATGGCGGCCAAAGGCGTGGCTTTCATTACGGTTCCTCTTGCGCGGCGGGGATGGCGCGAGCCTACCCGGCGCGGAATCGCCTATCAATGTGGCGGCTTCTGGACTCGGCGCGTGACCAAATCCACTGCATCCAACGGACTGACCTATCGCGAGGCCGGCGTCGATATCGACGAAGGCGAGCGTCTTGTCGACCTGATCAAACCAGCGGCGAAATCCACAGCCCGCCCGGGCGCGGAAGCGGCGCTCGGGGGCTTCGCGGCGGTATTTGACCCTAGGGCAGCCGGTTTCAAAGACCCGATCTTCCTGGCCACTACCGATGGCGTAGGCACCAAGCTCAAGATTGCTATTGAGAGCGGCCGGCATGAAACCGTCGGCATCGATCTTGTAGCCATGTGCGTGAACGATCTCTCAGCCCAGGGTGCTGAACCGCTGATGTTCCTCGACTATTACGCCACCGGCAAACTCAACGCCGATGAGGCGGCCGAGGTCGTGAACGGCATCGCCGAGGGCTGCCGTCAGGCGGGCGCCGCGCTCGCCGGCGGCGAGACCGCGGAAATGCCCGGCATGTACGGCAAGGGGGATTACGACCTCGCCGGCTTTGCCATTGGCGCGGCCGAACGCGGCACGCTGTTGCCGCGTGTCGATGAAATGAAGCCGGGCGATGCGATCATCGGCATCGCCTCAAGCGGCCCGCACTCGAACGGCTATTCGCTGGTGCGCAAAGTGGTCGAGCGCGCCGGCCTTGGCTGGGATGCGCCCGCGCCGTTCGCCGAAGGCAAGAGCCTCGCCGAAGCGCTGCTGACGCCGACGCGCATCTACGCCAAAGCGCTGAAGCCTGTGTTCGATGCAAAGTTCGCCAAAGGCGCGGCGCACATCACCGGCGGCGGCTTGGTTGAGAACACCCCGCGCGCATTGCCCGATCACCTCGCCGCGGAGTTTGACTGGACTTCCTGGCGACGGCCAGCCGTGTTCGCGTGGCTGCAGGAGGCGGGCGGCGTGCCTGAAGAGGACATGCGCCGCACCTTCAATCTTGGCATCGGCATGATCCTGATCGTCGATCCGATCCGTGCTGAAGACGTGATCACGATGCTTACCGCGGGCGGCGAGAGCGTCTTCCAAATCGGCACATTGAAAGCGGCATGACGAAAAAACGCGTCGCCGTTCTCATTTCCGGCCGCGGCTCGAACCTGCAAGCGCTGATGGACGCGGAGCAGGACGCCTACGAGATCGTGCTGGTGGTTTCCAACGTTCCCGGCGCCGCGGGCCTCGAACGCGCGCGCGCGGCAGGCGTCGAAGCGATCGCGCTCGATCACAAACCGTACGGAAAAAACCGCGAGGCGTTCGAACGCGATCTTGACGCGCTGCTGATCGAGCGCAGCATCGAACTCGTCGCTCTCGCCGGCTTCATGCGCGTGCTAACGCCCTATTTCGTCCGCGCCTGGGCCGGGCGCCTCATCAACATCCATCCCTCGCTGCTGCCCAAATATCCCGGCGTGAATACGCATGCGCGGGCGCTGGAAGCGGGCGATGCCGACCACGGCTGCACGGTTCATTTGGTGGTCGAGGAAGTCGACGCTGGCGAGATCATCGGACAGGCGAAAATGCCGATCCTTCCCGGCGACACGCCGGAGACTCTGGCAAACCGCGTGCTTGAGCTGGAACACGATCTCTATCCGCGCTGCCTGGCTGAGTTTGCTCGCAAGCGCCCGACGTGACCCCGGGGCGGTTCAGCACGTGCGCATACACCCTCAACATGGCATGGTGGGTCGACCCGCTGAGGACTTTATCAATGAACACACCAAACCTGGAAAGCGCGATTGAAGCCAGCCATAGAGCGCTCGCGGCGATTATCACCGGCGATCAGTCCGGCTACCTGGCATTGTTCAGCACGGCAGAAGACATCACGCTTGGCAACCCGTTCGGACCGTTCGGTAAAGGCCGGAGAGCCGTAGAGGAGCGCTTGGCAGTCGCCGCCTCCAAATATCGAGACGGGTGTAACGCTCGCGTCGAGCTGATCGAGAAGTACGTAACCGATACAATGGCGTGCGTTGTTGAAGTGGAAAGCGGCGAAGCAAAGGTCGCCGGACGCGCGGAGATGACGAAGATTTCAGTGCGTGTCACCAGCCTATTCCGCTTTGAAGACGGCAACTGGAAGCTCGTCCACCGTCACGCCGATCCGCTGGCGCTGGCGCGATAAGAACAGCAATGCTCGCTTCACTTGCTGGTTAGATGATGCTGATCGTGCAGGTCGTCCAATCGTCTTCGCGGCTGGAATGGCTGCTCACGGCCAGCAGCAGGCCTTGGCCCAACAACAAAAGATCATGCTCCTGCGAAAATCTATCCTACAGCGCCGAACCTGAGCGATACTGTGCTGATCCCGCACATGAGAGGTTCATTGTGCTAGCCGAACAGCTTGAACGTGCGGGACGTGGTTGAGCGTGAGGTTGCTCAGACGAGAACCAGAGCCGGCGCGGAAGACCGCTGAAAACGCCGGGGACCAGGAGCTGGCCGCTCCATGCACGCCGCCGGGGATCCGTAACTAAGCGGTGAAACACCCGCCGTGAGGACCCGATGGAAAACAATCACGACGGGGCGCGTGCGCTGCGCACGGCGCTGCCGCAAGCAGCGTCAAACTCGGAACTACCCCGGCGCAGCCCACGCGCCCCGCCTCTCACGTGCAGCGTCCGCTTCCGGCGAGACGCGGCGTGCCCGCGCGCCTATATCCTGCAGTTACGGAGAGCTTTCATGGCTGAACGCGATTACGTGCTCGGCACGCACGATGATGAGATCTATCGCCTCGGATTCCAGCACCGCGTGTGGCGCCCGCGCGCGCTCGACGCCTGGGCCCGCGCCCGCATCGGCGATGGCTGCAAGGTGATCGATTTCGGCGCCGGCCCCGGCTTCGCGACCATGGACCTTGCCGAAATGGTTGGACCGCAAGGGGCGGTTTATGCGCTCGAACGCTCGCGCCGTTTTTTGGATACGCTGGAAGCGCAAGCCAAGGCGCGCGGCTTCACGCAGGTGCAACCGTTTGAAGTCGACGTCGTCGCCGATCCGCTGCCGGTCTCCGGCGTGGACGCGGCCTGGGGCCGCTGGATTTTCGCCTTCCTGCCAAAGGCCAAGGACGCCCTGAAAAAACTGGTGGATGCGGTCCGCCCAGGCGGAGCGCTCGTGCTGCACGAATATATCGATTACCAGACCTGGAAGCTCGCGCCGACAGCGCCCAACTTCGAGCGCTTCGTGCAGGAGGTGTCCGACAATTGGCGCGCGTCTGGTGGCGAGCCGGACATCGCCCGCGACCTGCCCGCATGGCTTACCGAAATGGGCGTTAAGATCGAAAGCTTGCGCCCTTATGTCGATGTCGTATCCAAGGACGATAATGTCTGGCGTTGGCCGATCGGCTTTTTCGATATCCACATCGACCGCCTGCTCGAACTCAACCGCATCACTCCGCAAATGGCGAAGGACATGCGCGATGAGTTCGCACGCGTGTCACAGCAGCCGGGCACGCTGATGGTGACGCCGCTGGTGTTGGAGATTATCGCGCGAAAATAAATCGGGCGCCTACTCAGGCGCGACGGTTAGGCGTAAGCTGGAGGCGCTTCAGCCAAGGAGCATCTCATGGATAAGAAGCAAGCGAGCGGGCCCGGCAAGAGCATGGGCGGCGACAAGAAGCCAAGCGATCCGGGCAAAGGCAATCCCACGCCCGTGAAGCAGGGCGACAAGAAAAAGTAGCGCGCGAAAACACTGCGGGAGCGGCCGCCTTCGCAACCGCTCCCGCTCGCGTTTTGAAATTAGCAGCGCGCTTAGCCGACGATTTCTTGATCGCCGAAGAAGAATGCAATTTCGCGTTCGGCGTTTTCGAGGCTGTCCGAGCCATGCACCGAATTGGCTTCAATCGATTCTGCGAAACGCTTGCGGATCGTGCCCTCCGCGGCGTTGGCCGGATTGGTGGCGCCCATCACATCGCGATATTTCGCCACCGCGTTCTCGCCCTCAAGCACCTGCACTACGACGGGGCCGGAGATCATGAAGTTCACGAGGTCGCGAAAGAAGGGACGCTCGCGGTGGACGCCGTAGAAGCCTTCGGCCTGGCCTTCGGAGAGCCAAATGCGCTTTTGCGCGATGATGCGCAGACCCGCATCCTCGATCACGGCGTTGATCGCGCCGGTGATGTTACGCTTGGTCGCGTCCGGCTTGATGATGGAAAGCGTGCGCTCGACGGCCATTTGTTTTCTGGGCTCCGGGATGAAATGGAGCCGGGTCTATAGCCGGGGGGCAGAAGCACGCCAAGTGCGTCAGAAGCACTGCATTGATCCGATCACACCATCGACGCCGACCATGATGTTTAGCCGCTGGGGCGAAAAATCCTGGGTCACCATCATGTCCGGGGTGATGACCCGCGCCCGCGGCGGCAGCGTTGCAGGGTCGATCTGCTCAGCGCGAGCGCCCACGAGATGCCGGAACCGCGCTGCCCCGCACGTGTCTTGCGCGGTGGCCTGCGCGGCAGTTTGTGGCGGTGATGCTGACGGCGCAGCAGCGGGGGATGGGGACGTCCCGCAGGCGGCGAGCAGCACCAATGCGAGGAGAGCCGCGCGCATCAATAACACTCCAGCGAGATGATCACGCCGCTCGCATCGAGGAGCACGTTGAGTCGGTCTGGACGCATGTCCTGGGTCACGGGATCGCCGGGATGAATGACGCGAATATTGGCATCAGCCGGAAAGGTGACAGCGGCGATATTGCTGCCAACCAAGCCCGCATATTGCGCCGCCCCACACGTATCTTCGCCCGGCGCCCCCGTGCGCGGCGTTTCAGGCGCTGCTGCTGTCGTCGCCTCCGAGGCGGTCGGGGTTGTTGTCGATCCGCAAGCGCCAAGGAACAGGACCGAAGCGCAGGCCGCTAATGCCACATTCATCCTCACCCGCATCGCAGACTCTCCACCTTGCCATCCCGGCCAAGCTGAATGTTGAGCCGGTTGGCCACGTAATCCATCGTCGCGGCGCACTGGTGGCAGATCACGCGCGCGCCTGCTGGCAGCGTCGAGCGGTCGATGCGCGCGCCGTCCTGGCCAATCAATGTTTGGTGCGCCGCCATCTGGCAGGTGTCCGGCGCAGGCCGGCTGATCGCCTCTCGCTGCTGCTCGCTCGCGAGCCTGTCGAGGTCGCGATAGGTCATCGGCGCCTCGTTGCTGCAGGCGCCAAGCGCGGCCAGGGCCGCGAGCAACACACGTTTCATCCCTGCTTCTCCCATCGTCCGGAAGCACTTTCGCGCCAATAGGAGGCGGTAACGCCAGCCTCACGCGCCTGCTTCCAGCGCGATCGCGCCAATTCCAAGGCGCGTATGTCGCGGCCGTCAAATATCAAACACGTACGCTCGAACAGAGACGCATCGTCCGGTTCGGCGCTGTCGACCAGGAAGAGCGCCTGGGCGTTGTTGGGATTGCCTCCGTCCAGCGTCAGCCACACGGGCTGGCGGGCCGGATCGCCGTCACGACCGTGCGGCACAAAACTATCATCGCGGAAAGTCCAGATTGCTTCGTCGAGCTGCTCCAGCCGCTCCGTTGAGCTTGCGCGCACCAATGCGCGCCAGCCGCGCTGCAGACATTTCTCGAGCAACGGCGGAAGTGCGCGTTCCAGTTCACTGCGCTCGAGATGGTAGAACCAGAGCTCGGACATCACTCCTCGAAGCGACTCGCGATTACGCGGTTGAGCAAGCGTACGCCGTATCCCGTCGCCCAAGCCGGCGAAATCGGATCCTCGTAGGGCCCCGGCTTCCAAGCCGTTCCGGCGATGTCTAGGTGCGCCCACGGCGTGCCGTCTTTGATGAAGCGCTTGATGAATTGAGCGCCGACGATGGAGCCGGCTACAGGCTTGCCGGCGATGTTCTTCATGTCTGCGTTCGGACTATCGATCAGCTTGTCATACGCAGGGCTGAGCGGCAGGCGCCATGCCGGCTCGCCCTCTGCTTGTCCGGCCGCCACGATGGCGTTCGCGAGGTCCTCATCGTTGGAGAATAGTCCGGCGTTCTCGTGCCCCAATGCCACGATGACTGCTCCGGTCAGAGTGGCGAGATCGATCACCGCGCTCGGCTCGTACCTGTCCTGCGCATACCAGACGGCGTCTGCCAAGATCAGACGCCCTTCGGCGTCCGTATTCAGCACTTCAATCGTTTGCCCGGACATCGTATGCACGATGTCGCCGGGCCGCTGCGCCTTGGCGCCCGGCATATTTTCGACCAGCGCGACAATGCCGACGACGTTCGCCTTCGCCTTCCTTAGCGCTACAGCCTTGATCGCCCCGGCGACCGCGGCTGCGCCGCCCATGTCGCCCTTCATCTCGTCCATGCCTGCGCCAGGCTTGATCGAAATGCCGCCACTGTCGAAGGTCACGCCTTTGCCGACGAGGGCGATCGGCTTCGCTTTCTTCGAAGCAGCGCCGTTCCAGCGCATCGCGACCAGCCGGGCAGGATGAGCAGAGCCCTGCGCAACGCCGAGGAGCGCGCCCATGCCCAGCCTTTCCATGGCGTCGGGTTCGATCACTTCGACCTCGACCCCGATCGTCTCGAGATCGCGCAAGCGTTCGGCAAAGCTGGCGGGATAGAGGACGTTCGGCGGCTCGCTGACGAGGTCACGGGCGAAGAACACACCCTCGACCACGGCCGCGTCAATTTCCGCCCGCGCCTTTGCGGCCGCAGTGCCATCCATGGAGATTGCTACCGCTGTCAGCGTCGGAATCTGGTCCGGCTTTAACTTCGTGCGGTAGGTGTCGAAACGGTAGGCAGCCAGCCGCGCACCCATGGCCGCGTGCGATCCTGCTTCCGCCTTCGAAACGCCAGGCAAAGCGTCAGGCATCAGCACCAGCTTCTCGGCGCCAGAACTGAGCACCCGCTTCACCGCCGCACCGGCCCAGCGTTCTACAGCCAGACCGTCGGCTGCCTCCGGCTTTCCTAGGCCAATCACCAACACGCGGCTGAACTCAATGCCGTCCGGCGCCAGCACGTCAGCCACTTGGCCCGAGCCGCCAGTGAAACGCCCTGCTTTCATTGCCTTAGCGATACGACCATGAGAGGCCGCATCCAGGGTCTTGCCCGCAGCGAGCAATTCGCCACCCTCCAGCGCCATCACCGCCACAACATCGCCGCCGCCGGCGCTCACAAATCGGATGTCCATGATTACCCCTGGGAACGGCGGGAGCTGCCCGCTTCAACCTCGGTCGGCGCAGTGGTAGCGATGCGCGGCGCACTTGAAAAGCGACGTGCTGGTTTGCGGGCCGGATCGGGCCGGGCGGCTACAGGGGTACGATGAATACCATTGCCACTTACGTGTTCCGGCAGGCGATGGGACCCCTGTTGGCCATTCTGGGCGCACTCGCCGCCATCGCCATTCTGACCCAGGGGCTGAATCAGCTCGACATCATCGTCACCAACCGCAATGCCGGCTTCGCCTTCGCCTGGGTGACGCTGCTGGCGCTGCCGCAACTGATCTCTCTTATTCTGCCGATGGCGGTATTCATCGCCGTCGTTTACGCACTCAATCGGATGCAGGCTGAGAGCGAGATCGCCGTGCTCTATGGCGCTGGGGTGTCTCGCCAGCGCATCGCTGGGCCGATCATTCAACTCGCAACGCTCGCTGCGCTCGTTCATCTCACCATCAACGTCATTGTTCAGCCTTGGGCGTTCACCGAACGACGCCAGGTGCTCTATTCACTGCGCACCGACATCGCCTCCAGCCTGATCGAAGAAGGGTCGTTCACATTTCCAGCCGAGGGGCTCACGCTCTACGCCCGTTCACGCGGCGGCGGTGGAGAGCTGCGGGATTTGCTCATTAACGACGCACGTCCCGATCTGCCGATTACCTACACCGCGCGCGCGGGAGCCATCGTCACCATTGAAGGCGCGCCGGCCATCGTCATGCGCGACGGCCAGGTGCAGCGGCAGAACCCGGAAGGCGCCGTCGATGTGCTCGATTTCGACCGCTACGTCCTGCGCATGGGTGAAGTGTTCGACGAGCCCGAGCTGTTCTTCCTCAAAGCCTCCGACCGCGGTCTTTATGATCTGTTTTTCCCAGACCGCACCGCCCATTACGATCAGCGCAATATCGATCAATTCCTGGCCGAAGCGCACGCGCGCCTGACCGCACCGCTCCTGAACATCGCGTTGGCGATGATTGCGCTGACTGGAGTGCTCGTGGGCGAGTTTAGCCGCCGCGGCTATGGCCGGCGCATTATGTGGGCGGCTGTCGCTGCACTAGTCGTGCGTCTGGTGGCGGTGGCGCTGCAGGCCGCCGCGATCGATGACCCTCGCCTCAACGCGCTGCAATATGCGCTCCCAATCGGCGTCGTACTGGTCACGTCGATGTTGCTTGGCGGCAAGCGGGCGCGGCGCAAGCGCATGTCGATCGGCCCGTCCGTCATGGAGGCGCGCTCGTGAGCTTTTTGATGTCCCGGCTCGGACGATACGTGATCGCTCGCGTGCTCGGCGGCGTCGTCGTCGCTCTCATCGCCGTGCTCGCTTCGATCCTGCTGATCGACTTTGTCGAGCAAATGCGAACGGTAGGAACCCGGACCGACATCAGCCCTCTGGACGCGCTGCGCCTGACACTGCTCAAGACGCCGATGCTGATCGAGCAGACGCTGCCCTTCGTTACCCTCGCTGGAACGATGATGGCGATCATTGGCCTCAATCGGTCGAGCGAGCTCGTCGCCATGCGCGCGGCCGGCGTATCGGCGTGGCGCTTCCTAACCCCCGCCGCTTTTGTGGGCGCGGCGCTGGGCTTCATCGCCGTTACGGCCCTCAACCCCCTGGGCGCGCAGCTCTATCGCGAATTCGAAGCCGAGAAAGACGACGCGCTCTCCGCTTATACGGGCTCAGGCGGCGACAACGGGGTTTGGATCAGGCAAGGCGATCGTGACGGGCAGGTCGTCATCCACGCCGATAATGTCGACGCCAGCGGGGCCACTTTGCGTGGAGCGACCTTCATGTTCTTCGAGGCCCGTAATGACGCCCTGCGCTTCGCTCGACGCATGCGGGTCGAGACGGCCGAGTTGCGGCCAGGTTTCTGGCAGCTCACGAATGTGATCGAGGCGACGCCCGGGGGCCGGCCGGTGCGGCATAGCCACCTGGCGATAGAAACTAGCCTCGACGCCGCCGAGATGCTGAATCGCTTCGTAACCCCGGCCAGCCTTTCATTCTGGGAATTGCCACATTTCATCGCCGACGCCCGCGCCGCGGGGTTCGCCCCGACCCGCTACGAGCTCAAATTCCAGAGTCTGCTCGCTTACCCGCTGCTGCTGGCGGTCATGGCGGGGCTTGGCGCGGCGTTTTCGCTGCAATTGCAGCGCCTCGGCAACCTCGCCCGGTGGGGAGCCGCCGGGGTGACGATTGGCCTGATCCTTTTCTTCTATAGCCAACTCGCCGGCGCCTTCGCCATCACCCAGTCGGTCCCGACCGTGGTTGCGGCTTGGAGCGCCCCGTTTGCGGGCATGTTCATAGCCCTGGCCATGGTGGCGTTCCTGGAGGACGGCTGAACGGACACAGCTCAGGAGAAGACTCTCCCGCGCGGCGTCCGGCGCTGGACGTCGCCCGCCGGCGCCGTCTAGGTAACAGGGATAGGGACTCGCAGCACGAGGGACGCGGGGATGCGCCGATCGGGGGAGATGGCGGAGCGGTCGGCAGAACGTGGTCCCTTCGGCTGGGCCGCGTTGGCCGCGGCCTTGGCGATGAGCGTCTCTTCTGCTGCGCTGGCTCAGACCGAGCCTGCGCGCGCAGCCCCAGAGGCGCAGCAAAACGAAAACGTCCTCTTGGACGCCGACGAGCTGATCGATGACCAACAGGCGCACACGATCACCGCCACCGGCGATGTGAATGTCCATTACCAGGGCCGCACCCTGCGCGCCGATCGCCTAGTTTACGATCTCAACAGCGGCCGCATCACCGCCGTTGGCAATGTGCAGATCGTGCTTGAAGACGGTTCGGTCACTTATGCCGAGCAGATCGAAGCCGACGAAGAAATGAATGTCGGCGCGGCGCGTGAGTTGCGCGCCCGCATGGAAGGAGGCGGCACACTCGCCGCGCGCGCCGCTATTCGCCACGGCGAAGGCGAGAGCGAACTGCAGAACGTCATCTACACAAGCTGCCCCATCTGCGAAGGCGGCGAGCGCCCGCCCACCTGGAGCTTGCGCGCGCGGCGCGCTATTCAAGATCGAGAGAGCCGCACTATCTCGTATCAGGGCGCGGTGCTCGAAGTAGTCGGCGTGCCGGTGCTCTATTTGCCCTACCTGGCGCACCCAGATCCGACTATAGAGCGCGCCTCCGGCCTTTTGCCGCCGCAGATTGGCCGCAACCGTCGTCTCGGTACGTTTTATGGTCAGCCCTATTATTGGGCCATCTCTCCTTCGCAGGATCTGACTGCATCGCTGCGCGTGCATAGCAATGTCAATCCTCTGATCGGGCTGGAGTATCGCAAGCGCTTCTGGTCCGGCGAAATGTCGTTCGACACCACATTCACGCAGGAGCAGCTGTTCAATAGCGACGGCGACACCTTCGGCGACGAACGCTTCCGCTACAGCGCCTTCGGCGAGGGCGCGTTCGAGATCAACGATTATTGGCAGTGGGGCTTCGGGATCGAGAGCATCTATGACGACGAGTACCTGCGCCGCTATGACATCCGCGGCGCTGGGGAACGTCGCGGTCCTTACATCGGCCATGATACGCGGCTGATTTCACAGCTTTACGCGACAGGGCAGAATGAACATTCCTACACCTCTATCGCGTTCGTGAACTTCCAGGACTTCCGCGAACAGACTGCGCTCATTCCGGAAGTTCAGCCGCTGATTCTGCCCACCGCTGAAACCGAATACGTCATGCTCGATCCGCTGCTGCGCGGTCAGCTGCGCCTGCAGGCGAACACCGCGCTGCTCAATCGCAATGATGACGGCATCGGTCCCTTTGAGGGCCGTGATGGGCGCCTTTCGCTCTCGGCCATCTGGCGCAAGGACATGATCTTCGGCCCCGGCATGGTGTTCAGCCCGTTCGCGCAAGCGCGCGGCGACATATTCTCCGTCGAAACCTCGGCCGATCACTTTGAAAACATCACACGCGGCCTCGGCCTTGCTGGCTCGGAAATCAGCTGGCCTTTCATGCGGCCCGGCGAAAACTTCGACGTAATCATCGAGCCGGTGGTGATGGCTGCCATCGCCACTGACGAGGACCCTGACCCGCGCATCGTCAACGAAGACAGTCTTGCCTTCGAGTTGGACGACTCCAACCTCTTCCGTCCGAATGCGGCGCCTAATTACGACCTCTGGGAGCCAGGGGGACGAGTGTCCGCAGGCGTGCGCGCCACTGCGCGCGGGCATGGCGGCGAGAGCGCGTCGGTCTTATTCGGCCGGCGCTGGCGGGACGAGGCCGCGGCGGGGTTCACCTCACAAAACAACCTCGATAGCGGCGACACCGACTGGGTCGCGGCTGCGCAAGCCGACCTCGGCGCCAATTTCGGAGCCGAAGCCCGGCTTCGCCTCGAAGACGAAACATTGGCGGTGCAGCGGATCGACTTGGGCGTTCGCGCCGCTGCGGGGCGCTTCAGCGCCAGGGCCCGCTACTTCCAGATTGACGAGTCGATCGCCGATCCAGATTTCCCGAACGAGGAGCTGACCGCCAATCTCGGCGTGGAACTCGCGCGCGGCTGGCGCATGCAGGTGGGCCTGACCCGAGACCTAGATTCAGACATAAATCTGCGCCAGGACATCCGCGCAATCTACGAGGATGATTGCACCTTCCTCGAGATTTCCTACACCCGGTCGGAAACGCAACGCGGTACGATCGGTCCGGATGAGGGCCTGCAGATCAGGATCGGTCTGCGCTCGCTTGGGGTATTCGGCGGAAGCTGAGGCGGAGCAGGACGACAAGATGAACTGGAAACAGGTATCCGCCCTTGCGGTCATCGCCGGGACTCTGTGCCTGAGCGCGCCCGTCGCAGCGCAGAACGCGGAGGGCGTGGCCGCGATCGTCAATGATCATGTCATCTCGACCTACGATGTCCGCCAGCGCGCCAACCTCCTGCTCGCATCTGCGCGCATGCAGGCGACGCCTGAAATTCAGCAACGCGCGCGCGCCCAAGCCCTGCGCGACCTGATCGACGAGCGGCTCCAGGTGGAAGAGGCAGGCCGGTTCGAAATCACCGTGACTCCAGACCAAGTCGAGCGCAGGCTTGAAGATATCGCACGCCAGAATAGCGCGACGCTCGATCAATTCACCAGTTCCCTAGCGCAAGCAGGGGTGTCGCTCGCCTCCCTGCGCGGCCAGATCGAAGCAGACATTGCTTGGCAACGTCTAATATCAGGGCGCTATGGCTCTCGGGTTCGTATTTCCGAACAGGAAATCACCGAAACCCAGCAACGTATCGCCGCCAACGCGACGCGTCCGCAATATCAACTATCTGAGATTTTCCTGCCTGCCGAGAACGAGCAGGAGTTCGAGGAGATGATGCAGGGCGGCATGCGGTTGCTTGAGCAGATGCAGCGCGGCGCACCATTCCCGGCAGTCGCGCGTCAGTTTTCGGCGGCGCCATCCGCGGCGGCCGGCGGCGATCTTGGCTGGATTGCCGCGCCGGAACTCGCGCCTGAACTGCAGCCGATCGCGGAACGCCTCGAGCGCGGCCAGGTTTCGATGCCCGTGCGCACGCAGAATGGCGTATATATTATCGCAATGCGCGACCGCCGCGCGGGCGCAGACGCCGGCGCCACCTCGCTCGTTTCGCTCCGGCAGATCACCGTCCTGGCGGCCCGCGAGAGCGCACTGCAACGGTTGCAGCGACGGATCGAAGGTTGCGGCAATCTCGATGAGCTTGCCGCCAGCGTCGATGGCGCCAGCGTCGTCGATTTAGGCCAGACTCAAGAATCCGATCTGTCGCCAGCGATTCGCGAACGCATTAACGGTGTAGCCACTGGCCGTGCAAGCCCGGTTCAGACCCAAGGCGAACAGGCCTCGACGGTCGTCGTTTGCACGCGCGAAACAGGCGGCGGCGGGATTCCTTCGCGCGAGGAGATCGAGATGCGTTTGCGCGAGCAGGAACTCAGCATGCTGTCGGACCGCTATCTGCGCAATCTCCGCAGCGAAGCCACCATCATCACCCGCTCGCAATGACATGAAGCCGCTCGTCGTTTCGATGGGCGACCCTGCCGGGGTCGGTCTCGAACTGGCGGCGCGCGTGTGGGCGGATAGAAACGGCGCCCCGCCTTTTGTCCTCGTTGGCGATCCGGATGCCTTCGAACGTGCGTCCGCTCGCGTCGGCGCTCCTAAGCCGAGCCTGCACGTCGTCGACGACGTCAACGCTTGGACTGACAAAGCTGGCGCCCTCAACGTTCTCCACGTTCCCTTGGCAATGGAAGAAACGCCGGGCGCACCCGATCCGGTTAACGCCAGCGCCACGGTCGGCGCCATTAGCCGCGCTGTTGGCGCCGTTCGATCGGGGGCCGCTTCGGGCGTCGTCACGCTGCCGATCGCCAAGGCAGTACTGCAACGCACCGGCTTTGCATTTCCGGGCCACACCGAGTTCATCGCGCACCTGACCCAGGACATGGCATGGAGCGGGGCGCGCGGGCCTGTGATGATGTTAGCCGGAGCATCCTTGAAGGTCGCCCTCGCCACCATCCACACACCGCTCGCAAACGTTCCGGCCGCTATCACTGCTGAGCGCATCGTGCATGTGGGGCGGGTGGTCTGTGAAGCAATGCGCCGCGACTTTGGTGTCGCCGATCCGCGCATAGCTCTATGCGGCCTTAATCCCCACGCCGGAGAAGACGGCCACATTGGCCGCGATGAAATCGAGACAATCGATCCCGCCGCCGCCCAGCTACGCCACGAGGGCTGGAACGTCACGAATGCACAGCCGGCCGACAGCCTCTTCCATGCAGAAGCACGCACGACTTATGACGTTGCGATCGCGCTCTATCATGATCAGGGTCTCATTCCGCTGAAGACGCTCCACTTCTGGGACGGGGTCAATGTAACGCTGGGTCTACCGGTGGTTCGCGCCTCGCCCGACCATGGCGTCGCGTTCGACATTGCCGGCCGAGGTTTGGCGCGCGACGATAGTTTTCGCGCTGCGCTCCAGCTCGCCTGGGCGATGGCGGAGCGGCGCGCACGCGCATGAACGCAGACAACTTGCCGAGGCTGCGCGAGGAACTCGAAGCACACGGACTTTGGGCCAACAAAGGGTTGGGCCAGCACTTCCTGCTCGATCTTAACATCACCCGCCGAATAGCGAAAACCGCGGGCGATCTTGCCGGCAAGTCTGTGATTGAGGTGGGGCCAGGTCCGGGCGGACTCACACGTGCGCTGCTCGAAGCAGGCGCCCACGTCATCGCCATCGAGAAAGACGCGCGCTTCGTTCCGCTGCTCGAGCCGCTGATCGAGTGGAGCGGCGGGCGCCTGACCATCGTGCACGGCGACGCGTTGGCGGCCGATGAAGAGGCGCTCGTCCATCAGGCGCCGCAAATCCAGGATCAAAGGCCGGTCGCCGTTGTCTCCAATCTTCCGTACAATGTCGGCACCCCACTCCTGATCAAATGGTTGAAAGCTGGTTCGTGGCGCGGGGACATGACGCTCATGTTCCAGAAAGAAGTGGCGCAGCGCATCGTCGCGACGCCGGGCAGCGATGCGTATGGGCGCCTCGCAGTGCTCGCCCAAGCCCGCTGCGATGCGCGGCTCGCCTTCACCGTGCCCGCGCGCGCCTTCACACCGCCTCCCAAGATCGCTTCCGCCGTCGTCACGCTGACCGACCGCGCCGATCCCTACCCGCATCTCGACGCGCTGGAGCGCGTCACCGCTGCGGCCTTCGGCCAACGTCGAAAGATGTTGCGCTCAGCGTTGCGGTCGTTGACGCCAGAATCGGACTCGCTGCTGCGTCAGGCTCGCATTGCACCGACTGCGCGCGCCGAAGAGATCGATCAGCTCGGTTTTCGCGCGTTGACGGATGCCTTCCGGGCCATTGATCGACATCAATGATCTGCGTCAAAACCCCGTCACACCGAAGGCGGGAGGTGGGGCGTGCCGGTCAAGGCCTATTTGAACGAGCCCATGGGCATGCGCGTCCATCGCATTTATGGCGCCGTGACGGTCGGGGATTTTCTGCAGCTCGCACAATTCTACAGCGAAAACCCTCATTACGCTGAACGAGACCTGATCAACCTGGTCGAGGAAGACGCGGACTTCAGCCCTATCACGCTGGCGGATCTTCCTGGCCTCTCGCAGGTCTTCGCGAAGATGCAGCGCGGCCTGCGAACGGCCATGATCCGTCGCTCCCTGTGGGTCTGCGCAGAGCCCTATGCGTGGCGACTGCTGGAGGAATGGCTCAAGGATCGGCACTCGCGTGACGGCCGGGCCACAGAATTGTTTCTGGTCGCAACCCTGGAAGACGGCGATTGCCTCTACGACCGCGCCGAGCTCGATGCGGTCAAGCGTTGGCAAAACTTCGAACACTACGCGAGCTTCGGTGGTGATTGACCTTCGCGCGCAATGCGCGTCTGCTGAGTCCGAAAACCTGGAGCCAGAGCATGAACATAGCCGGCGGCTGTTATTGCGGCGCAGTGCGTTACGAAGCGACCGGCGCTCCTTCGTTCAAGGCTCAGTGCCATTGCCGTGAATGCCAGTACATCACCGGCGGAGGGCCAAATTATTTCCTGATGATGCCCGCGGAGGGCTTTCGCTACACCAAGGGAACGCCAAGCGGTTATGCGCGCAGCGACTTGGACAACCCTTATACCCGCGAGTTCTGTCCAATATGCGGCACGCACATGGTCACACGCCGCGCTGACTTGCCCGCCGTTGTTGTGAAAGTCGGCACGCTTGACGACCCGAAACTGTTCGAGGTCGCGCAGATGGCAATCTACACCATCGACAAGCAACCCTTCCACGTCGTTCCCGAAGGCATGCCCGCATTCGAACGTCTGCCGGGTCGCTAAATGCCCTGTTTAAGCCGCTCGACATGCAGCTGCAGCCACATCTGCCGGTGCCGCTTCAGCCGCTCGGCGGCGAGTATTTGCTTGATTTGGATAAGCGTCTGCTCGAGCAGTGTGTTGACCAACACGTAATCGTATTCTTCCCAATGGCTGATCTCATTGATCGAGCGCGCCATGCGCTGCTTGATCACATCCGCACTATCTTCGGCCCGCGCATGCAGCCGCCGCTCCAGCTCCGCCATGGACGGCGGCAGAATGAAGATGCCTACGACGTCCTGCGGCTCGGCCGCGCGCAATGCGCGGGCGCCTTGCCAATCGACATCGAACAACACGTCCTTGCCTTGAATCAGCATCGCTTCGACCGGAGCGCGCGGCGTGCCATAATGATTGCCGAACACCATGGCGTGTTCGAGAAATTCGCCGCGGTCCGCCATTTCCTCAAACTGCGCTTTGCTCAGGAATTTGTATTCGCGGCCGTCCACTTCGCTCGGCCGCGGCGCCCGCGTCGTCGCCGATACCGAAAGCGACATGTTGTCATCCGCTTCCAGGAGCTTGCGCGCCAACGTGGATTTGCCGGCTCCGCTTGGGCTCGACAGCACGAACATGAGGCCGCGCCGCGCGACATGCTCATTCAACATTGGCGGCCTGCTCCTTGATCTGATCGACCACTGTCTTGAGGTCTAACCCAATGCGCGTCAGTTCGAGCTCCGACGATTTCGAACACAGGGTGTTTGCCTCGCGCGTCAGCTCCTGACTCAGAAAATCGAGCCGGCGCCCCGCCGGTTCGGGCTTGGTGATCAGGTTGCGTAATTCGGCGGCGTGCGCCGAAAGGCGCTCCAGCTCTTCCTGCACGTCCGCCTTAACAGCGACCAGGGCAGCCTCCTGGGCGAGGCGCTGTGGATCGATCTTCAACTCGGGCGCCAAGGATTCCAAACGCGTTCGAATACGACTGAGCGCCGCCTCAGGCGCTGTTGCAGCGGACGCGCGCGCCGCGCCTATCAGCGCGTCCAGCCGGTCCGCCGCTTCGGCAAAGATGGCGCGCAACGCGCGACCCTCCGCCTGTCGCGCCTCGGCGAGTCTTTCCAGCGCAGTTTCGAAGCCGCGCAGCAGCGCAGCCTCGAGCGCCGCGCGAGTTCCCTCATCAGCACTTGTGTCTTCGCCCATCAGCACGCCGCGCACGTTCAGCAAGCCGTCCCAGCGCGGTTTCGCTACGCGCTTGCCGAATTCCTCGCCGGCGGCGATCAGGCGCTCGACCAACGCCATGTCGATCTTCAGCGCCGGCGCCGCGGCCAAATCCCGTGTTAGTGTGAGGTTCGCCTGCAGAGAACCGCGCTTGAACTTCGCCGCCGCGGCTGCGCGCGCTGGCGGCTCCAGCGCATCAAATCCAGAGGGCGTGCGTAGCTTCAGGTCGAGCCCGCGGCCATTGACGCTTTTGAGTTCCCAAATCCAGCGCTGGCCAGCGTGCTCGCCTTCAACCCGCGCAAAGCCCGTCATGCCGGAGATCGTCATGCGGTTTTGTCGCGTAAGTGTCTGCCGCTTGTCACCTAGGCTTCACCCGACTCGGCCATTAAAGACGGTGGTTCTAACACGCGTGGCCGACGTTCGCAGCGCACCTTCAGCCTGCGGCCTACCTGGACAGACCAATCCTCACCCCTGCCACGAGCCCCGTCCCTGGTTCAGCGGCCGCGCTCTGCCGCCAAGCGCTGCGTCTCGATTGCGCGCCAGCGGCGGACGTTGGCTTCGTGCTCGGCCAGTGTCGCTGCAAACACGTGCCCGCCGCTGCCGTCGGCTACAAAGAAGAGTGCGTTGGATTGGGCCGGATTCGCGGTCGCCTCCAGCGCGGCCCGGCCCGGATTGCTGATCGGCGTCGGCGGCAAGCGATCAATGCGATACGTATTGTATCCGGTGTTCAGCGCGATTTCGCTGGCGCGAATTGTGCGGCGCTCGCCCTGCGCGTTGACGAGCCGGCCATCCAAGCAGCGATCGGGAAACTGCTTGCAGACACCATATATGATGGTCGGATCGCTTTCGAGCCGCATGGGGAGGCGCAAGCGGTTGACGAACACCGCCGCCACCATCGGCCGTTCAGCTGCGATGCCGGTTTCACGCTCGACGATGGAGGCGAGCGTGACCAATTCCTCCGGCGAGTTGATCGGCAAATCGGGGCGCCGGTTAGCCCATATCTCCTCCACCGCGGCGTCGCGCGCATTACGCATCTGCTGCAACAACGCCGCCCGCGTCATGCCGCGCTGGACGTGATAGGTCTCCGGCAGGATCGAGCCTTCAGGCGGCATTTCCGGCATGTCGCCAGTCAGGACGTCGCTCTCCTGGATGATCCGCATCGCCGCTGCGATGGTGATCCCTTCAGGGAAGGTGATCGCGTGCTGCAGCGCCGCTCCGCTTGCCATCATGTCGACGATCTCGCGCACCGTAGCGTGCGCCGGAATGCGATACTCGCCGGCTTGCAGCGTCGCCTTCGACGCGTAGATGCGGTTAGCGATGCGGAATAGGAGAGCGTCGGTGATGATCCCTTCGCGTTCCAACTGGTCTGCAATGCTTGCACCGGTGGCGCCGCGCTCGACCATAAAGGACTTGTCTTCGCTTGACGGGCCGGGCCGACTGATTGTGCTGAAGAAGAATGCGCCGGCGAACACCACCGCCGCGCCTGCGGCGACGAGCAGCCAAAGCAGAAGAGAGAAGAAACCGCCGCCACTTCTGCGGCGCGGCTCATAGCGCACCATCAATCCACCGCTGTCAGGATCACCGCCGCGTTCGTACCGCCGAATCCGAAAGAATTCGACATCGCGGCCTTCACCGGGCGCTTCTTGGCTGTCAGCGGCGTCAAATCTATGGCGGACTCAACCGATGGCTGCTCGAGGTTCAGCGTCGGCGGCACGATCCCGTCGCGGATCGCCAGCGCGCAAAAGATGGCTTCGACCGCGCCGGCCGCGCCGAGCAGGTGGCCGATCGCAGACTTGGTGGAGGAGAGCGAAAGGTCGCCAGCCGCATTGCCGAACAGCCGTTCAATCGCCTTGAGTTCGATTTCGTCGCCAAGCGGAGTCGATGTTCCGTGCGCGTTGACATAGTCTATGTCGCTGGGCGCCAGCCCTGCATCCTTCAACGCCGCGCTCATCGCGCGGAAACCGCCGTCCCCGTCCTCGGATGGCGCAGTGATATGATAAGCGTCTCCAGAAAGACCGTAGCCCTTCACCTCGGCGTAGATTTTCGCTCCTCGAGCCCTGGCGTGCTCATACTCTTCAAGCACAACGCAACCGGCGCCCTCGCCCATGACAAAGCCATCGCGATCCTTGTCGTACGGGCGCGAAGCCTTCTCCGGGGCATCGTTGAAACCCGAAGATACCGCGCGCAGCGCGCAAAAACCCGCGAGGCCCAGTCGGCAGATCGCCGCTTCCGCCCCACCTGCCACCATGACGTCCGCGTCCCCGTGGACAATCAATCGCGCCGCATCGCCCACCGCATGCGCCCCTGTTGCGCACGCCGTCACCACTGAGTGGTTCGGCCCGCGGAAACCATGCCGTATGGAAACGTGTCCTGACGCGAGGTTGATCAGCGCGCTCGGAATGAAGAAAGGCGAAAGTCGGCGCGGCCCTTTCTCTTCCAGCAGCAGCGCGTTGTTCGCGATCGCATTGATGCCGCCGATGCCTGAGCCGATCAGGACGCCAGCGCGGTTCTTCTGTGCATCTGTCTCGGCGACGTAGCCGCTGTCAGCCACCGCTTCATCAGCGGCGGCGATGCCGTACAAAATGAAATCGTCGACTCGCGACTGTTCTTTCGGCGACAGCGTCTTGTCAGGGTCGAACGCGTGCAGATCTCCAGCGCCGCCGCCCCGTCCATCGACGCGCGGCACGAAGCAGCCGATCCGGCACGGCAGATCGTCCACCTTGAAGTGTTCGATCTTGTTCGCGCCGGATTGGCCCGCGATCAGCCGCTCCCAAGTGGCTTCGCGGTTCGCGGCCAGTGGGGTGACGAGCCCTATGCCTGTGATGACGACGCGCCGCATGCGCGTTGCGCAGGGCTTAGCCCTGCTTCTCCGAGATGAACTTCACCGCGTCGCCGACGGTTTGAATGTGCTCGGCCGCGTCGTCCGGAATTTCGATGCCGAACTCTTCTTCGAACGCCATAACGAGCTCGACGTTGTCGAGGCTGTCTGCGCCGAGATCGTCGATAAACGACGCCTTTTCCGTCACCTTCTCCGGCGGCGCTTCCAGGTGCTTGATAACGATCGCCTTAACGCGCTCAAACACGTCCGACATGTATTCGCCTCGCCAGTTTCAGAATTGGTCTTGCCCGCCTCTAGGGCGCTTGTGAGCGGCCTTTTGACCATACGGGGGGCCGGGTGCAAGCTTTTTTCACGCAGAGCCCTGCAGAGCCCGCGTCAGATCATCGCCATTCCGCCGTTGACATGCAGGGTCTGCCCGGTGACGTAGCCCGCCTCTTCGCTCGCCAGATAAGCGGCCGCGGCCGCAACATCTGCGCCTGCGCCAAGCCTTCCCGCCGGGATTTTGCCGAGCAACGCGACTTTTTGAGCCTCATTCAGCACATCCGTCATCGGCGAGGCGATGAACCCGGGAGCAATGCAGTTCGCGGTTACGTTGCGGCTAGCGACCTCCGCCGCAAGCGCCTTGGTGAACCCGATCATGCCGGCCTTGGAAGCGGCGTAATTCGCCTGTCCGGGGTTTCCCGTGACCCCGACCACTGACGTGATGCCGATGATCCGGCCCCAGCGGTTCTTCATCATGTTTCGAAGAGCGGCGCGAGAAAGCCGAAAATAGCTCTCCAGATTGATCTTCAGGACCGTCTGGAAGTCCTCGTCCTTCATGCGCAGCAACAAGCCATCCTTGGTGATGCCGGCGTTGGCGACCAGGATATCGAGGCGTCCGCCCAGGGCCGCTTCCGCCTGCCCGATCAGCGCATCCACCGCCGCCGGATCGGAGAGATTGCACGGCGTGACCGGGGGATCGCCGCCCATCTCGGCGCGCAACTGCTCCAGAGCTTCGACACGCGTGCCAGAAAGCGCAACGCGCGCCCCTTGCGCCACAAGCGCTTTCGCAATGGCGCCGCCGATGCCGCCAGAAGCGCCGGTGACAAGCGCGGTTTTTCCCGAGAGATCGAACATTGCCTCAAGCCCATTCTGCACCGCCGGCGCCCTCGCCGGCTTCTTTCGATTACGCTGATCCTTGCCGGCAGCGCCGGACGCTCCATGAAATCACATTGTTTTGGCAAAGGCCTCCAGATCGGCGGGCTCATTGAGCGCCAGCGCCTCCGCATCCGGGGCGTTGCGCTTGACCATGCCTGAGAGCTGCTTTCCTGCGCCGCTTTCGACGAAACGCGTCACGCCTCCGTCGCCAGCCATCCATTCGATGCTCTCGCGCCAGCGCACGCGGCCGGTTACCTGTTCGACGAGCAGCTTTCGGATTGTCGCGGGCTCGCTTACAGCTCGGGCGGTGACGTTGGCCACCAACGGAACTGCAAGCGGAGCGATCTCGGTCTTCTCCAGCGCGACCGCCATCGCGTCGGCCGCCGGCTGCATCAGCGGCGAATGAAACGGGGCGGACACATTAAGCGGAATGGCGCGTGCGCCTTTTTCCTTGGCGGCAGCCAGCGCCGCGTCCACGCCCGCCTTTGACCCAGAAATGACGACGTTGCCGATATTGTTGTCATTTGCGACCACGACCACGCCTGCCGCCGACCCCGCCTGCGCAATCTCCTCTGCCAGCGCGACATTGACCTTGCCGATTAGCGCCGCCATCGCGCCCTCACCAGGGGGCACGGCCGCTTGCATGGCGTTGCCGCGCGTGCGCAACAACCGCGCCGCGTCAGCAATGCTGAGCGCGCCAGCCGCAGCAAGGGCCGAATATTCGCCAAGGGAATGTCCAGCCACGAAGGCCGCCTTGCTGACGGGGACGGCGAAGTCACGCTCCAAGACGCGCATGGTCGCGATGCTCACGGCCATCAATGCCGGCTGCGCGTTGGCGGTAAGCGTCAGGTCTTCGGCCGGGCCCTCGAAGATGAGGCGCGAGAGCCGCTCGTCGAGCGCCTCATCGACTTCCTCGAACACCTCCCGCGCGGCTGCAAAGGCATCCGCAAGGCCCTTGCCCATGCCTGGCGTTTGGCTTCCCTGTCCTGGAAAAATGAAAGCTGTGCTCATGGGCGCGGCATAGCCCAGGCGATTGCGCTGCGCAAAGTCGGACGGCGCGATCTCTCCGCCCGTTCGGTACCGCATTGGAAAGGGCGGCCGAGCATGCCTGGTCGCCGGCGCCAGCGGCTTGCGGCTGAGGAGAACAGTCCGACGTAGCCCGCCTCTGCGGCCTTGCTTTCTGAGCTGGTTTCGCCTACTTCCCCCGCCTTCGCGATCTGCGGCCCCGGGGGCGTCCGCCGCCCGGGGTCCATCGTTTTGGCCGGTCTTCCGCTTGCCAAGGCGCCGCAGATTCCACGGAAGAGGACAAAATGGCATTCTACGAACACGTGCTTATCGCACGTCCCGAGATATCGCCGCAGCAGGTCGACGCGCTGGTCGAGGACATCACCAAGACCATCAGAGATTTGGGCGGCATGGTCGGCAAGACCGAATACTGGGGTCTGCGAAATCTCACCTATCGCATCCGCAAGAACCGCAAGGGCCACTACGCGCTCGTCAATATCGACGCGCCCGCCGCTGCCGTACATGAACTCGAACGTCGGCTACGCATCAACGAAGACGTGATGCGCTTCAAGACCATTCGCGTCGATGCGCTAGACGAGGAGCCCTCGCCGATCCTCGCCCGGCGGGATCGTGAAGAGCGCCGTCGAGCGCGTCGCGAAGGACGCGAGGGTGAAGAGGGCCTCGATTACGCGGGCGAGGAGGAATAATCATGGCCGCCAAGGGCGCTCCCAAGTTCAACATCGCCAACATTCCAGCCCGTCGTCCGTTCGGCCGTCGGCGCAAGGTGTGTCCGTTCTCCGGGGCCGGCGCGCCGAAGATCGACTACAAGGACGTGAAGCTGCTGCAGCGCTATATCAGCGAAAAAGGCAAAATCGTCCCGGCTCGCATCACCGCCGTGTCGGCCAAAAAGCAACGAGAACTCGCGCGCGCGATCAAACTCGCCCGTGAACTCGCGCTTCTGCCGTTCGCCGTTCAGTAAGGAGACCCGCACCTATGCAAGTCATCCTACTCGAACGCGTCGAAAATCTCGGCGGCATCGGCGATGAAGTGAAAGTGCGCGACGGTTACGCGCGTAACTTCCTGTTGCCGCAGAAGAAGGCGCTACGCGCCAACGAAACCAACCGGAAGGTTTTCGAAGCGCGCCGCGCCGAAATCGAAGCCCGCAACGCCGAAGCCCGGTCCGCTGCGGAGAAGGCGAGCGGCAAGATCGACGGCTCGTCCTACGTTCTAATCCGGCAAGCCGGCGAAGCCGGCCAACTCTACGGCTCGGTGTCATCGCGCGATATCGCCGACGAGATCGTCAAGTCCGGCGCCAAGATCGACCGCAGCGCGGTGGTTCTCGACAAGCCGATCAAGACCATTGGCGTTTACGACGTGCGCATCCGCTTACACGCGGAAGTGTACGCCAACGTGAAGGTCAATGTCGCCCGTTCGACCGACGAAGCCGAGCGCCAGGCGCGCGGTGAAAACGTCATCGCCTCGGCGATCGAAGCCGAGCGTGCGCAGGCGGAGGCGGCGGCCAAGGAGCTGGCTGCGGCCTCGATCACGAACGACGCGAGCGCACGCGCCGAATAAGCGCCAACGGAGTTCAATCCTTCAGATCGCCCGGTGAGCCCTGCTCGGCGGGCGATTCTTCTTCAGCCGGGATCGCATAGGCGCCGCTGAACCAGCGATTGAGGTCGACATCGGCGCAACGCTTAGAGCAGAACGGTCTCAACTTCTCGTCCTGCGGCTTGCCGCAAATTACGCACTTGCCGCGCTGCAATTCCTTGCTGCTCATAGCGCCCTCGCATCGATGCGGTCATGAGGGCCGGGCTGGGCGTCGATAGTCCAACGCATCCCGATACGGCCCGACAACGCGCTGCGCCAGTCGATCTCCGCCGCGTCAAGCCAAGCCTTCACTTGCGGTGAGACAGTACAAGCAATCTGGCGGCCCGTCTGCGCCCTGCCTTCGCGTTCGATCGCACGCAGGGCCATAAGTGCGACCGTTTCCGTGGTGAGACGTCCGTCTTCCTCACGCAATTGCTCATGCAATGGCCGCCGCAATTGCGCGCGTGACAACTCATACACACCGAAGCGCGATAGACCCCCGAACTGGACGCTCCATGGATCGTCCGCGAACGCAGCGCGCACGGCCTCCTCCAGCACCTTCATGTGTGACTTGGCTCTTAGCGAAACGAAATCAATGGCGACGAGGCCGCCCAGATTGCGCAGCCGCACCTGCCGCGCCGCCTCTGCAGCCGCCGCGATGTTGAGATCGAGCGCAAAGCGCTCGGCATCGCCCATGCCCTGACGTGCGCCTGCATCGACGTCGATCGCCACCAGCGCGGAGGTCGGTTCGATGCTGAGCAGGCCGCCGCCCGGAATGGGAGCGGTGCGCGCCAGCGCGTCCTCGATCAGTGCATCGATTTTCGCCCGCAGAGCCGTGTCAGCAGGCTTGGCCAGCACCAATGCTTCATCGACCTCGTGGCGCGCAATGCGATGCGGGGCCGCGCCGTCGTGCCCAACCTCATGCAACTCGACCACCGGATTTTTCGTGCGCGCCGCTTCCCGCGTGACCGCCACGATCACGCCCTGCCCCTCATGCAGCGCGACCCGCCCGCGGCGTAGGCGCACGCGTCCGTCATCACCGAGCGGAAGAAAGCCCTGCTCTTGGCGCAGGCCCAGTTCAAGAAATATTCCGCGCCTCCGCTTGTCGATCTCGCGTACTCGTGCGCAGTACAGTTCACCCCAGCGGGCGCGTCGTCCCTCGTCGCTGTGGCGCGTGATGCGCAAGGCGACCGGTCGGCCTTCACTTACGAGTACTTCGCGGGTCTCTCCGATAGCGCCATCCACCCACATTTCCATCGGCACGGTCATTCTCGCGCGCTATCGAGCAGATTGGCCGTCTCATACAGCGGCAGGCCAACGACGGCGGAATAGGAACCTATGATTTGGCTTATAAAGCGGGCGGCATGGCCTTGGACCGCATATCCGCCAGCCTTGCCGCGCCATTCGCCGCTTGCGACATAAGCTTTGACTTCCGTGTCCGAGAGACGCTTGAACGCGACCCGTGTTTCGCTCAAGCGCGCACGCACCTGCTTGTTCAACCCGCGTACAGCTACACCCGTGTAAACACGATGCGAACGGCCGGAGAGCAGCGCAAGACAAGCGCGCGCCTCAGTCTCGCTTTCCGCCTTGGGCAGAACCCGCCGACCAAGCGCAACCACCGTATCAGCGGCGAGCACGATTGCGTCCTGCGCCTGGGCTGCCTCGACTTTAGCCCGCGCCAAGCGCAGCGCCAGAAGGCGCGGCGTTTCGCCTTCGAGCGGCGTCTCGTCGATGTCGGCGGCAATCACTTCGTCCGGCTCAATGCCGATCTGCGCGAGCAGCGCCAAGCGCCGCGGACTCGCGCTCGCCAGCACAAGCCGCGGCTTCATTGCGGCTTCGGGAAGCCAAGCCGCTGCGCGTAAATGCGGTCGACGGTACGCGGATTCAGCATTCGCGGCAGCGCGCGGTCCATGAACGGGCGTCGTAGGATTGGATAGCGCACCTTCGGCTTAGGGGCGCTGAGACAATACCAGATGAGATCCGCCACAGCCGACGGCGGCAAGCCCTCGCGGCCCTGGTTCAGCATGAAATCGACCACACGTTTGAGGACCGGTGCGTAGGGCGTGTTGGCGAAGCGATTAAGATCGTTTTGCTCCGCCTTGTCCCAGATCGGCGTCGCTATGGCGCCCGGGCCGATCACGATCACATCGATTCCGTAAAGCATCAGTTCGCGTCGCAACGACTGCGAGTACCCCTCTAATGCGAACTTCGATGACGCGTACGGGCCGACGAAAGGCGCCCCGTTCTCGCCGCCAACGGATGAAATCATCACGATGCGGCCGGGCCTTCCGATGCGGCCCGGCTCGGCGCCCAGGAGATCGGCAAAGGCGCGGGTAACGGTGTGAACGCCAAAGAGATTGATCTCGAACTGGTGGCGCAGCTCCTCAGTGTCGAGGTGCATGAGCGGGCCCGGGACGGCGATCCCGGCATTGTTCACAAGACCAGAGAGCCGGCGCTTGCCCAAGGCCTGCGCCACGTGCGCCGCGCCCGCGCGCACGGCGGCTTCGTCCGCCACGTCAAAGAGCAGCGGCGTCACCGCCTCTCCGAATTCCAATCGCAGGTTATCTGCGTCCACCTGCTTGCGGACGCTGGCAAAGACGTGAGCGCCTTCGCCCACGGCTTTCGCGACAGCGGCGCGGCCGATTCCAGTTGAAGCGCCGGTCACGACCAGTGCGCGCTCGAGGGTGCCTGAATTCATTTGAACCTGTACGTGACGCGGCCCTTGGTCAGATCATAGGGCGACATCTCCACCAGCACTTTGTCGCCCGCCAGCACGCGGATGCGGTTCTTGCGCATCTTGCCCGCTGTGTGGCCGATGATCTGGTGGCCGTTTTCCAGTTCGATCCGAAAAGTCGCATTGGGCAGCAGCTCAATCACTGTTCCGGCAAATTCCAGTAGCTCTTCCTTGGCCATTCAAACTCCAGCTTATGCCCCGGGATTCGGGGCGGCGAGGCCTTATAGGCGCTGACGGCTAGCCCGTCGACGGGCGCTCGAACCGCGCGGCAATGCGCCGGGCGAGGCCGTCGCGCACGGCGCGGTACTCCATGAGCACCTGTTCACGCGACCCCTCTGCCAGGGAAGGATCGAAGGTCGGCCAGTATTCGGCGGCCAGTCCCAAACGCGGGACCAGGTCCAGGGCGCGATGGTGCGCCTCGGGGCTGAGGGAGACGATCAGATCGAACGGCCCCTCCCCCTCATCGTCCTCGAAATGCTCAAATCCCTTTGGCTGGACGCGGCCGATATCGCCCCCAAGTTCATCGATGACGTAAGCGGCCATCGCCGAAACCTCCTCGGCTGGCCGGACGCCGGCGCTGTCGACGCGCACCAGTGGGCCAAAACGCAGCTGCATCAGCTCGGCCGCCATCGGCGAGCGAATGGAATTGTGGGTGCAGGCGAATAGCACCGATCTGGGCGGCCCCTCGCCCGGCGACATCGCCCTAGCCCCTGATGTGCAACGCGCAGATCAGCGTGAACAGACGCCGCGCCGTCTCTGTGTCGATGTCGAACTTTCCTTGCAGCGCTGCCTGCAGAAGCTCGGCGGCCTCATTGTGCAAACCGCGTCTGCCCATGTCGATCGCCTCGATCTGGCTGGGCGAAGCGTTGCGGATCGCGTTGTGGTAGCTTTCGCAGAGGAGATGATAATCTTTGATGATCTTGCGTAAGGGCGAGATTGGTGTCTGGTGCAGGCTGACCCGTTCGCCTTCCGCCGACGCGACGTCAAAAGCCAACCGCCCTTCAGCCAGCGAGAGCGTAAGCACGTAGGGCCCGCGCTCGTCGCCGACGACTGCGAACGAATTGGCTTCCTTCAGGTCGAACAGTGCGATCCGTCGTTCGTGCTCGGCGTTGGGGGAAGCGGGTGCAAGCGAGGCTTCGTCGAGCAGCACCTCAAGGAGACGGTTCTTGCTCATCCCGAGCGTTCGTGATCTGGGCGGCGCGGGGTGGGCCAAGGATCGCCCATGTCAATCAACAGCGCGTCGAGGCACTCGACCTGCAACGCAATTTCGCCGCCGCCCGCCAGCAGCAGCCGCACTTGCCCGCCGGGTGGCTCACCATCCGGTACGAACTCGATCGACAAAATCGACGCAAGCGATTCTCTATCGTCCGCTCGCACGCGCCTTGATTTAACTGCCAGCACGCCTTCGAACGAGAGCGCCGAGCGGATCCGCTGATACGGCCCGTGCTTCCCAGCGCGCTCCCAGCGAAAGCGGCTCAACAGGGCTGTAAAGCGGCGCGCCCTCTTGTTCAGCGTCACGTCCTTCATGCGCACCAACGCGTCCTGCGCCGCCGCGCCGATAATCTGCAGATCGGCCTCATCCTCAGCAGCCAGTTTGAGTGCGCCACTCATGCGCTTAGTCGCCCTTTTGCCTTTCGATCTGCGCTCCACACGCAGCCAGCTTCGCCTCCAGCGATTCAAAGCCACGGTCCAGATGATATACGCGATTCACGAGAGTCTCGCCTTCGGCGGCCAGGCCGGCAATGACAAGGCTGACCGAAGCGCGCAGATCGGTAGCCATGACCGGCGCACCGATCAACTTGTCAACGCCGGTCACCACGGCCTCATTGCCATGCACGGCAATCTGAGCGCCTAAACGCGCGAGTTCAGGCGCGTGCATGAACCGATTTTCGAAAATCGTTTCGCGGATTCGCGACTGGCCCTGCGCCAAACAGAGCACCGCCATCGCCTGCGCCTGCAGATCGGTCGGGAACGCAGGAAACGGCTCTGTTTCGAAATCCTGCGCCGCCAGGCGCCCGCTATTACGGCGCACACGCACGCCCCGTGTCTCGGCATCGACAGCGACGCCAGCCCGACGCATCAGTTCAGCCAAGGCGGCGATATGATCGTAATTCGCCCCTTCGAGCAGAACGTCCCCACCAGCGGCGGCCACAGCCAAAGCGTAGGTCCCTGCCTCAATGCGATCACTGACGACGCGGTGTTTCGCACCTTTCAAAGCGGTGACGCCGCGAATGTTGATCTCGCTCGAGCCCGCACCTTCCACGCGCGCGCCCATCGCATTGAGACAATCAGCAAGGTCGGCGATCTCCGGTTCGCGGGCAACATTGCGAAGAGTGGTGTCACCCTGCGCCAGAACAGCAGCGAGCATCGCATGCTCCGTTGCTCCTACCGACACAAACGGGAAGGTAATGTCGGCGCCCTTCAGCCCACGCAGAGCCGCCGCCTTGACGTAGCCTTGCTCAATATGGATGTCGGCGCCCATCGCCTCGAACGCCTTCAAATGCAGGTCGACCGGACGCGCCCCAATGGCGCAACCGCCGGGCAGCGAAACCGTGGCGTGGCCCACTCGCGCCAGCAGCGGACCGAGCACATTGAAGGTCGCGCGCATTTTGCGCACCAGATCGTAAGGTGCGATGGTCGAGGCGATGGTCCCGGCGTGCAGACGGAGCGTGCGGGCCTCCTTGATCCACGCCACCTCCACGCCGAGCGAGGCCAACAGCTGAGCCATAAAGCGCGTGTCTGCCAGGTCGGGCATGTTTTCGAGCACGAGCGGCTCTGATGAAAGCAGCGCCGCCGCCTGCAGCTTCAGGGCCGAATTCTTGGCGCCATAGATGGGAATGCTGCCTTTGAGCGGTGCGCCGCCCGTGATGGCGATACGATCCATAAGTGTCTTTCGTCTGCCCCCAGGCCGCACCGAGTTATGGGGGCCCGACACGGCGTAAGCAAGGCGCGGTTCCGCAACGGCAGCCTTCGGCCGGGTCTATTTCTTGCGGTTGGGCTTCGCCGCCTGTTTCCGACGCGCGATATTGCGTTTGAGCGCGACCGCAAGGCGTTGAGTGCGGGTTGCGGACGGCGGCTTTGGCGGGGTGGCGTTCATGCTGAGTATCGACCTTCGTGCCGCTCGCGCTAAGCTAGACTTGGGGAATCCACCATGACGCTCGAAGCGGCGCCAGAGCAACGTTTCAAGCAGGAAGGCCGCTTCTTCAACCTGGCCGGATTGGCGCTGAAGAACGCTGCACTCACTCTGGCGACCCTTACCCTTTACCGGTTCTGGGCTCGAACGGCGATCCGGCGCCGGATCTGGTCACGCATCCGGATCATGGGCGATCCGCTCGAATACACTGGCAGCGCCTGGGAGCTGTTTCGCGGCTTCCTTATCTCACTACCGACGTTTTTTCTTCCAGCGGCCTTCGTGTTTTACATTGCGCCGCTGCTGCTGGACCCTGTCACCGCCTCCTGGCTCGGCCTCGCCTTCTACATGATCATCGTCCCGTTGATGGCGGCGGCGCGATATTGGATGCGGCGTTATCAGCTCTCGCGCACGCGCTGGCGTGGCATCCGGCTTGGGCTCGCCGGCTCGGCCTGGCATTTTGCCTTCGCGTCGTGGGGTTGGACCATTCTTCAAACGCTCTCACTCGGCTGGTACACGCCTGCGGCGCGGATGAACCGTGCGCGTCTGCTTTGGGACAACGCTCGCTTCGGCGACCAGCCCTTCCGTTTTCTTTCCGACGGAGAGTCGCCGCAGAAAGGGTTGTGGTGGCCGTTCGCGCTCGGCTGGTTCGCGTTTCCGCTCGCATGCATCGTCGCCTTCATGATTGCGACGGCGGCCACGGCGATTCTTATCGGCTCCGGCGTGGTTCCTGCGCCAACGCCGGCCGCGCCGGTGGACGCCACGGCCAATATGCTTATCGCTGCAATCGTCGTTATTCTGGTTCTCTTGCTGATGCTGCTGTTGTGGGCGCCCTACAACGTAGCGGCGATGAACCGCATCGCATCCCTGATCGAGCTCGACGGAGCGCGGTTTCGCCTCAACGCGAAAACCATATCTTGGTTTTTCGTCTCGCTCGCGAGCTGGCTCATCACCATCTTTTCTCTGACGCTGTTGGCGCCGCTCGGGGGTTTTCTACGCGTACGCTACATCGTCAATCGGCTGGAAATTGTCGGCGCTCCTCGCTTCGCCGAGATCGGTCAGAGCATTGTGCCTGAAGGAAAGTCCGGCGAGGGCCTCGGCGACGCCTTCGATCTCGACATGGGCGTAGGGATTGTCTGATGCGGGCGCGCTATGCCGACGGCCGTGCAGCGGTGACGCGGGAAGCCACCTGCGCTTTCGCCGCCGACGCGATCACGTTGCACGTCGGCGAGGCGATCCACGCTTGGTCGCCGGCCAATGTGCGCCGCGCCGACGACGGCGCAAGTCAAGTGGTGTTGAAGCGTCATCCCGATACAGGTGAACGCGTCTATTTCGAAGAAGGCGACACGGCTGAGATAAGAGCTTGCTGCCCGCAATTGTTCGCCCCTGCAGCCTTCGGTTCGGAAAGCCGCATGGTCGTTTTCAGTTTGGCCGCGACAGCGTGGTCGCTTGCGGCGGTGTTTCTGGTCGGCGTGCCGCTGTTAGCGGCGCCGATCGCCGATCATATACCTTCACGTTACCGCGAGCAGATCGCCAATATCTCCTGGTCGCAAGTGGACGCGTTTACCGACTATTGCGACGACAGCGACGAGGCGGCGCGCATCCTCAACGACGTCACCTATCGGCTGATGGCCGGCTCAAACGTGCCTCAGCGTGAGCAGGTCTGGGTGACTATCGTCGATGCGCCCATTCCCAATGCCTTTGCGTTGCCCGACAACTCCATCGTCGTCACCGACGATCTGATCGCGCTCGCCGAGGGGCCCGACGAACTGACCGGCGTGCTCGCGCACGAAATCGGGCATATCGAGCACAACCACATCATGAAGAATCTCATCCGCCACGTCGGCGTCGGAATCTTTTTCGACGTGGTCATAGGCGGCGCGGGCGCTGGTCAGGCTGTAGCTCTGGCTTCGGTGAATCTGGCCGGCCTGAGCTACAGCCGCGAGGACGAGAGCGACGCCGACCGTCGCGGGCTCGACTATCTTGACGCCGCCGGCATAGACACAGGGGCCTTGGCGCGCTTGTTTGAGCGCTTTGAGGAGCGACAGGAGGAGCAGCGCGGAACCGGGCTGCCCAACCTCTTCTCCAGCCACCCGGCAACTGCAGAGCGGGCCGCGACGGCCCGCGCCCGCTCGCGTTCTGGTTTGCGGCCTTCCCTCACAGAGGCCGAGTGGAGAACGGTTCGCCTGGCCTGCGCAGGCGGCCTCCGTGACGACGTCGAAGCTCCTGGCGCCGATGCTTCACCTGGGCCGCCACGGTTACCGCCGCCGCCCGCGCCGGCCAGCCATAAGCCTGACATTTCGGCCACTAAGCCGCGCTGAGCGGCTGGTGCCACGGGAGAGGATTGAACTCTCGACCTCACCCTTACCAAGGGTGCGCTCTACCACTGAGCTACCGCGGCGACTCCGAAGGCGGCGCTTCTAGCCCGCGGCGACGAGACTGAAAAGCCCGCTCTGCGCGACCTATCCGCCGCCAGTCAGGCGGGACAGCGCCGCCTGATAATTGGCGAGCCTTGCGGTGTAATATTCAGGGGCGGCCCCGGCTTTTTGGCGGCGTTCCTGCAGGGCCTTCTCCTCGTCCGTCAGTTCCTTTGCGTTCGGGTTAAGCAGCGCATCATAGGCTTGGCGGACGATGGAAATCGCGGCTGAAAGCTCCGCCTTGGTGCGCGCGAGATTGGTTTTGCTGTCGAGGCGAAGGTCGGCGGCGACAAGACCGAGGCCATACGTCTTCAGCGACCTCTGTCCCTTCGCATTCACCGCAATGACGCCTGGGCCAAGGCCCAGCGCGCCGAGCGCGTCCCGTCCCGTCGCACCGGTGTCGAGCCTCAGCGCCTTGCCTTCCCGGGGGCTGATCTTCAGTCGCTCAAGTCCATCCTCCTCCACTACTTCCGCTCTACCCGCGGAGCCGACGACGCGATTGATGGCCGCTGCGAGCGAAGCGAGCGTGTCCTTGTCGCTGATCTTGATCGTGCTGAGGCGACGGCCCTCGACGCCGATACGAAATTCATCACCGCTCCGAAGCGCGCTCCGCGCGACCAGGGGCGCGTTTGGTTGTGATGCAACGGACCCTGTCGGCAAGCCAAGGGCATCGAGCTGCGAGGCGCCTGCCGCGCTCACCGTCATGCCGGCAAAGCTAAGGTTGCCCGCGAGCGAGTTGAACGTGCGCACCCACGCGACAGCGCCGGTGTCATCAAGACGGGTGAGGAAGCTTACCTTGCTTCCACCCTGCCCGGCGAGCACGCCGCCAGCATTGCCGCCCGCGTACACCGCGCCATTCACAACTGCGAGACTCTTTACCGCGTCATCCTGCGAAGAACCGAGATAGCTAGCGCGATCGAGATCAGTAGAGACGAGGTCGACGTTGATGCGCGCGACGAAGCCTTCTTGACCGGCGGCGGCGACTCTCGCCGGCGTTCCGAGCGCCAGGCGGTCGGCGCCAACCTCGCCGCCGACATAAAGGGAAGCGCCATCTGCGACGATGGCGTTGATCGCGCCTTTGTAGAGGTAGCCAATGTCCCGCGCGGCGCCGATCGTGAACCCACCGCTGGCAGAATAGCTGAAGCTGCGCACAACACCGCGGTTATTTTCCACACCACCCGTGAAGATGTCGAACCCGCCCATCCCGTTGTCACGCACCAGCAATGCAGTGGCGACGTCCGAGCCCCCGGTTCCAAACTGCTTCGTGAAACGTTCAGCACCGTTTGCGGAATAGCCGCGGACATAACCATCGGAGGCGGCGAGCGCGACCTGCCCCGTCAGCGCACCCTCGGTTTGTCCCGCAACAACCACGCCGCCATCGCTGGTGAAGGCGACAGCGTTGACCTGGTCGGCTCCTGCCGCGCCGCGCCGCGCAGTCCAAATCTCTTTGCCCGAGGCGTCGAGCACCGTGACGAAAGAATCGGCCACGCCTTTACTGCTCGTTCCCGACAAAGCCCCCTCGACCGAACCCGCCACTGCGACTTTGCCGTCGTCGGAGACGGCGAGTGCAAACCCACTCGCGCTTTGCGCTGCACCGAGCACTTCGCTGAACAAAAGCGTTCCTGCAGAATCGTACTTCAGCAGCGCGACATCGCGCACGCCCTTTATGGCGCTGACGTCGCTGTCGCCGCCAAGATCGGCCAGCACATACACAGCGCCGTCTGCGCCGGCAGCGACCGACCGAGCCGTCGCGATCTGCAGCTTTGAACCAACGGCCACGTCGAACGCCCGTCCCGCGAACCAGCCGGACGCATTCGCGCTAGGCGCGGTGAACGTCGATTGTGATGGAATGACGAGCGAAGCCGAGGCGCCGCGGGCTGCGCGCAGCGCAACGGCTGGAACACCCACAGGATCATCCGCATGCGAAGTTGAATCAATCGCGTCAAGCGTCAGCGTCAGAGCTTGCCCGCCAAGGCGTATTTCGCTGATCGCACGCACCGTGTTGGACGAACCTGTCACCACGCGCAGCCCCGCGCCGCCTCCGGAGAGATCGGTGGCGACCAGCCCCGCATCATAGCCTTGGCCGGCGAGCGCTTCGTTGAGTCGCAGCGCGGCATTCTCCAAACTACGCGGCTCGCCGGCTTGCAGGGAAGCCGTGACAGTGCGCTGGCCCCACTCCGTGTTGAGTGTGATCGAAAGGCTCTGATCCGCGATCAACGCCGCGACATCATCGCCCACGCTCGTTGCGGCCAGAGCGCTGGTGAAACTGCGCAGTGCATCGAAGGCCCCGCCCAAGCCAACAGGCGGCGTCGATTGCAGCGCCAAGGTGTCGCCATTAACGGTAATCGAAGCGATCCGCTGGCCGGAACCCTCAACAGTGCGCCACTGCATCAGGTCGGCGCCGTCCGCCGCCACGTAAAGCCCCGCTGCATTCAACGCTGCATCAAGCCGCGCCTGGAATGCGCTGCTCCATTGGCCCGGGGCGACGTCAGGATCGCCTGCGCGCTCGAGCGCACTCACCAAAACGTTGACGCTCTTTTGGCCGAGCGGCGTATCAACGAGGATTTGGATATCGAGGTCGCCGCTGTGCGAAAGCAGCGGCGCACCGCTCGTCACAGTGGTCGTGCGGATCGCGTCGCCATAAGGCTCGCCTGCACTTGCGACAGGCAGCCCCCCGCTCGCCCAAGCGCCGGGCGCCTGCAAGAGTGCTTCATGGCCCACGCCATTTATGTCCGCGCCAATTCCGATAATATGGTGCAGGCCGTCAACTCGCAGCGCGAGCGAACCGTTGTCGTTCACCAGCGATGCTGCCGCCGCGATGCCTTTGGTGCGTAGCTGCGCATTGATCTGCGCTTCCAGTTGCGCGGCGGTGATGCCGCTCTCGCCGCCCTCTATCTTGATCAGCTGCGTCGTCGTGGCGGTGGTGATGGTGATCTTTTGCTCGCCAATGAAGAGCGCGCCGCTCGCCGCCACGGCGCTCGCTTCAAAACGGCGCGCAAACACGCCGTCACGCAAGCCGCCAACCATGTCCGCCGGTTCAATGGTGTCGAGGGCTACAGATTTTCCGCCAATGGTTAGGCTTGCGGCGCGCAGGGCGTCGCCTGTGAAGAAGGACAAACCAGCATTGTCGCCGTCCTGCCAAATATCTACGCCAGCAGCGACACCCTGCTCGTGCATTAATTGAGTCAGTCGCTCGGAAAGATCATCGAGCAAAGCTTGGTCGCTCGTTCCCCGCCATGCTTCCTGGTCGCCCGCCCGCCAGCTCGTTGAGAACGTGAGCGTACGACCGTCTGGTGTCTCCAATTTGAGTACTGCATCGCCTGCGGCGCGCAGGGCGTCCTCGATGGTGTTCGGTCCGGCTGACATCAGCGCCGCCGTGCGCTGCTCCCAGGCCCCGGGGGGCGCCGAACTGTATGGAGCCCCGGGGCCGTACCACCCTGTTGAGATATAGGCGCCAATCGGATCGGTAGTGGCGAGCGGGCGGGTCAGCCAGATTGGCTGACCCGCCTCGCCCCCAACATCCTTCAGCTTCACGAGCCGCGCGCTCGCACCAGCAGCGCCCAGCACATAAAACGCGGGCTCACTTGAGTCCGGTTGGAACGAGACACTCTCGCCGGCGCGTACGTCAACTTTCAGCGCGTACTGCTTCGGGCCGGTGTATTTCGAAATAATCGTCTTGCCGGCGAGTACAGTGGTGTTCTCCTTAGGCGTGACATCAGCAGCTTGCAGCCGCGAAGCGACGCCAGCCGCGCTGAGTTTGCTGTTAATGAAGCTGATGATGTTGCCGAACGAGCGAGTGAGCGAGCCCATCTGCGACAGGTCGATCGAGACCTCGCGCGCAGACCCTGCTGAAGACTTCGCGACAACGGTGAAGCTGGCGTTCGGGTCAAGCCCCGCAAGTTTCTCGTATAACCCGCCGCGGTGAATATAGTTGGTGACGTAATCTTCCGAAACGATCGGCATCGCCAGCGTTGTTTGCGCCGCATCGACTCGATCGCCTTGCGCCAAGCGAAGGTCTTCGAACTGCTCCTTGGCGAAGAAGGCTTCGAGCTCTGTCAGACCGCGTGCGAAGGCCGCTTCGGTCTGCTTGCGCTGGGCCGCCGGAAGCGTCGAGCTCTCTGCATTTCCGGCGAGGGCCTGTAGGGTGGTGAGCCCCGAATAGAGGGCGAACAGTCTCTTATAATCGCCGGTTGCGCCGAGATCGCTGTAAAGCTTCGCTCCGGTGTCGAAGAATGGTTTGTTCGCCAGCGCCCGCTCCACCAGCACCGAAGCTGCAGGCGAGACGCCAGGAGTCCAGACCGGCGCCAGCGGCGCGTTGGGATCTTGGCTGGCCGTCGTGCTATCGACGCCGATGCCGGCCTTGGATTTCGCCCATGATGTCAGCAGGTCGGCGTCGACGCCGCCTGTCCCAGACGAGCCCCCGCCGAACAACGTGTTCACCAGTGCTGAGTTGATCGAACTGACCACGCCGACTCCCCGACCACACAAAGTCGCTCATCGGGGGTAAACAGGCTGTTGGCGGCAAATCGTTAATGCAGGCCGGCGACCTGGGCCATTTGCCTGAGGACGGGATATTCGAGCAAGCGGGGCCAGAGTTGAACGCTCTGCCAAATCGAAAGGGAAATCACCAAGACGGCTGCGGCGCCGAGTAGAACCCGCGCGGGCGCAATCTTGGTGACGAAGCCGGCTAGTGGGGCGGCGGCGACGCCGCCGAGGATCAGCCCGCCGAGCGCGGCGCCGCCTTGGCTCAAACCGCCTTCCAGCTCGAACCGGCCGCTCAACAGCGCGCCGAGAAAAGTCAGAGATATCGCAACTGTCACCACGAACTCGGCGGCGTTCACGCTGCCTATCACATATCGCGGCGTGTGGCCGCGACCCATCAGGGTGGACGACACAACGGGCCCCCAGCCGCCGCCGCCAGACGCATCCAAGAAACCACCGATCACGCCGAGCGGCACCACATGGCGCAGGTGCGGCGGTTCTTCTTTCGGCTCTCGTAACGCCCGCTGCAGCATGAACAGGCCAAGCACTCCGAGATAAGCGATGACGATGGCTTTGATGAAGGTCGGATCAAAGCCGGTCAGGATGTACGCTCCCGCGACGCCGCCCACCACGCCTGCAGGCGCGAGACGCGCAAGCAGCTTCCAGTCCACGTTCTTGTGTATCAAGTGCGATGCGCCGGACGCGCCCGTGGTGAAGCACTCGGCTGCGTGAATGGTGGCGGACGCCTGAGCGGGCGGCACGCCGAACGCCAGTAGAACGCTGGAAGAAATGACGCCGTAGGCCATGCCGACGGCGCCGTCGACCAGCTGCGCCAAGAAACCGACCAGAAGAAAGATGCCAAAGGTCGTCAGGGCGGGCAAATAGACCGAAGCCAGTTCCATTCGTCCTCTTCGCCCGACTTCAGCGAGCCGTCAGTCGTGGCCAGCGATTACGGCCACAACGCGGCAAGCCATCCTACCTTGCGGCCGCGCTCGGGCTTTTCAACCCCAGCTTCTGCTGCACTCGCGAAACCCACGCTTCCACCGCTGGATACGCGGCGAGGGAAAAACCGCCGCGGTCGGCGACGCGGGTATAAGCCACCGACGCCACATCCGCTAACGTCAGCTCGCCGCCGACTAAGAAAGTCACATCACGGAGCGCCAGTTCCATCCGCTCCAGCGCCGCGTGCCCCCTGCTGAGGAGCGAAGGGTCCAATTCGGCATCGCTTTGGCCCAGATAATATTTGCGAGCGATTCGCACTGCGATGGCTGGCTCATGGCTGTACTGCTCCCAAAACAGCCATTCGAACATCTTTGAGCGGTCGTAAGGATCCGTAGGGATCAGGTCCGTGTCCTGGGCAAGGTGCAGCATGATGGCGTTGGACTGCGCCAACATGCGGCCGTCCGGCAGGATCGCTACCGGTACTTGGCCAGCCGGGTTGATGGAGAGGAAATCTGGTGTCCGCGTCTCACCGGAAAAGGTGTCAATCTCGACCCACTGGTAAGGAATGCCGAGGGTGTCGGCGACCCATCGCGTCTTCAGGCAATTGCCGCTGTTTAAGCTGCCATAGAGTGTGAGCACGCCCGCCATCCCGCCCTCCGCCTTCTGGACGTAGGCCCTGGCGGCGGCCCGTCCAATGCTTTGCAGCTAATGTCGCTGTTTAGATGATGCGTGCCACCACCAAGCGCGCCACCGCATGGGCGCGGCTGACAGCCCCCAGCTTCTTGCGGGCATTGTCCACGTGAAAACGCGCAGTCGCTTCCGAGATTCCGAGGATGACCGATATCTCCCAATCCGACTTTCCTTCCGCCACCAAAGCTAGCGCATCGCGCTCGCGGTTGGTGAGGCGCACGACTGGCTCTGGCGCAGCAACATCGAAGCTGATCAGCTTCTCTGTGAGTGCAAGCTCAGCCAATTGAATGGCGAGCTGTTCGTCGCTCGTGAACTGGCGATCGCCGAAGCCCAGATGTACAGACGCAATGGCGCCCGTGGCGCCATAAGAGGCAGTGCATAGCGCATCGTATATGCGTGCTTCGCTCATCGCATCCCAGTAATCGACGTATGCACGCTCGCTACGCGGCGCGAAATCGCTGAAGCGAAAGCGCGTGCGGTTCTCGCGTATCGCGCCGACAAGAGGATTGCAGTCCAGACAGACATAGCGACACGCCTCGCTCTTCGGCCAGGCCTTCGGCGCTTGCCAAGAAATGTATCCGCCAGCAGCCCAGTGCGTTTCCGCATTCAGCAGTGCGGGCGGACGGCGATAAAGGCGGGTCACTTGGTAGGTGGCGCCGAAGGGCTGCATGGCTGCGTAAAATCGATCGCTCGCCTCGATCGCATTTGTAGCGCTCAATACACCTTCAGCCAGCTCGGCAATTGCTTTCAGCATGACTCGGCGCCTCGTCCTTCATCGTGCATAAAACAGCGAAGGGAGCGTGGCGCAACCGCGCGCCCTGCATCGCAGCAGGATTGTCAAGCTGCTGGTTTGGGGAGGTTGTGAGCGAAACACGGGGGTCGAAAAGCTCTGTCGTGCGGGGCGCAGTAAGCACCGGCGACAGGATAGAGCAGCGGCTTTCGCTATCGCGGATCATCTTTCGCCAGTGGCTCGTTTGGCGGAGAGGGGCACCATGAGTTCGTGTGTTGGATGCGGCGCAGCATTGCCGGCTGAGGCGAAATTTTGCGGCGTGTGCGGCAGACCGGCCGCAGCAATGGCCGCGGCCGCTCCCCCGCAAACGGCTCCCGCCCCGCCGCCGATGCCGCAAATGCCGCAGATGACGCGTGGCTTCAGCAGCTCCGGCGGTCAGTCCAAACAGGCGACTTTCACCGGGTCGCCGCAGGAAGCGTTTGCGCAGGCCACACGCGCGATCAGTGCGAGCGGCGGCGAACTCACGTGGCAGCAGCCGCCTCAGGCCGCGAAGTTCTTGCTCATTCGCAAGAGCTTCTGGGGCACGGGGGGCATTCCGCTCAAGTATGATGGAGACTTGCAAGTGATGCCCGCGGCGCCTGGGCAGACCACGGCGCGCTTCGCACTGAAACTGCAATGGAACAGCGCCGTGCCGCTGCTGCTGATGCAAGTTGCGGCAGTCATCATCGCGGCGATGTTCAACTACTACATTGCAGCGTTCGCGCTGATCCTCATCGTCGCTTCACTCGCCTTCACGGCATGGAACGCGTCGAGCGGCGTGCCCGATAAGGCGCTGGATGACATCATCCGCGCGCTGCAGAGCGGCGGCGCTGCGCCAAGCTATGCGCCCCCTGCACAGACGCCGCCAAGCGCGCCTTACACGCCGCAACCGGCGCCTGCGCCGCAAGCCACCGCGCCAGCGCCTACGCCACCCGCCTCAGCGCCAGCGCCAAACGGCGCAGACACCGCCGCCATCGTTGAGCAGATCAAGCAGCTCGCATCTTTACGTGACGCTGGCGCAATCACCGCTGACGAATTTGAAGCAAAGAAGAAGGACCTGCTCTCGCGCATCTGACAATGCTTGCCGCCGCCATCCAATGTCCGCGCTGCAATGCGCAAGCCGACGCCGCCGCGCGCTTCTGCACGCAATGTGGCGCGCCCTTCGTCGCGCAGGCGGCTATTCCTGCCCCAGCGCTTGCCCCGGGCTTCGGCTGCCAAAGCTGCGGCGGCGACGGCTCGCGCCTTCCGCTTGAGAGGGTCTATTGTCCAACATGCCGGTGGCTCCGCCCGCTTGGGCCTGGATATGCTTTACCCGTCGAAGCTTTCCTATGGCGCCTCGACGCCGACGCGATGAGCACGCTTTCCGGTATTGGGCCGCTGAACGCGGCAGCGCATTCGATATCGGAATCGGTAGGCCGTCCGTGGTTCGAAGCGGCGGTCAACGGCGTTCGCCTTTCCGAACAGCAGATGCCCGACATCTTCGAGCTTGCGGTGAAAGCCGCCCGCATCATCGGTCTTGAGCATCTGCCGGAGATTTACATCTCCGGGCAGCAGATGTGGGACGCGGTGACGATGGGCTCGCAGACATCGTCCTTCATCGCTCTTGGCAGCGTGCTGACGAATTTCCGCGGCGATGATCTACTCTATTTGCTTGGCCGCGAGATGGGTCACGCCAAGGCCGGCCATGCGCTTTGGAATACGGTAGTCAACCTGCTTGCAGGGCGGCAACCGGGTAACCGCTCGCTGATGTCGAGCGGCATGTTGAGCTTCCTCTCGCCCGCGAAACTCATCGAAAGCGGAATCAATGCGCCGCTAATGGCATGGCAACGGCACTCGGCGATCACCGCAGACCGAGCCGGCTTGCTCGTGGTCGGCGACCTAGAAGTCGCGCGGCGCGTGACGCTGCAATGGACGCTGCACTCCTTCCCATTGGCGGCGCGCATCAACCCCGATGCTTGGCGCGCACAAGAAGACGCCTCCGACGACGGCGCGATGCAGGCTTCGGAGTTCGCTATGACCTCCACTCCTTATGCCGCGCGGCGCTTAAAGTTGGCGCGCGAATTTCATGGCAGCGACGAATTCAAAGCGTGTCGGCGCGTGATCGAACACTGGTCGCCGCCATCTGCCCCTCAGACGGTGCATGCTGCGCCCGCACAGCCCCCAACCAAGCCGAAAACACCGCCCCCTCCGCAGCACGACATGGAGCGATTGACCTGCATCGCCTGCAAGACGCCGATGCGCGTGCCTAAAGCGGTGCTGAGCGGCGATAAACCCGTCAATGTGCGCTGCCCCAATCCCGAATGCGGCAAGGTGCTGAAGATTACGCCCAAACAGCCGAAACCGCCGAAGGCCGATCAGGTCGCCGAATGAGCCGCGAACGCCCCTCCGACGCAAACGCCGAGGCGTTCGAAATGAGCGTGGAGCCAGCGCCGAAGACTCCAGTGATCGAGGCCGAGGAGGACGAGGAGAGCAAACGCCAGCGCGACGCAGCGTTGGCTTCGACATTCGACCCCGAGCGCGTTCATGCAGGCAAGAGCAATGAGGAGATGATCGCCGAGCGGGAAGCGCAAGCGCTCGCGCTGGTTGATGCGGCGATCGTCGCCGGTATCGCCATCGCGATCGTCGACGCGAACGAACACGAAGCTGCGGCGGAGGAAACGGCCGACACGTCCGAGGACGGCGGCGATTAATAGAAGAGGTGATGGATCATGGCTGACCCAATGACTCTGGACGACTTCTGGCAGACGGAAACCGGCCAGCAATTGCAAACCGACATGGCAGGGATGTCGCAGGAGGAACAGGCGACGATGCTGAATCAGCTGCAGCAAGCCGCTGATAATGGCGATCTCAGCGCGGACTTTAACCCCGATACCATGTTCCTGGATTCTGAGATCGCCGAGGAAAAGAGAGACGAGGCCGAATATTATCAGGCCGAGCAAGCCAAAGCAGCCGACGCGGGAGATTGGGAAAAGGCCGAAGAGTTCGCGGAAAAAGCCGAGTACGCGATGGAGGAAGTAAAAGATCACGGCGGCGATGTTGCGGATGCCGAGATCCTGGAAGCGCAACACGACCAGATGGATCTTGAGAACGCCGACTATCACCAGGAAATCGCGGACGACGCGGCCGATTCCGCTGCGGCTTACGCAGCAGACGGCGATCTAGACGCCGCCTCGGTCTATGCCGATACCGCCGCGGACCACGCCGAAACGGCAGATTATGGCGCCGCTGCAGATCAGGGTGGTGTTTACGCGGACCAGACCGTCGACACCTCTTCAACGTTCGACGCCAGCGCCAGCGTATCGACGGTGGATACCTCCAGCAGCTACAGTTCGGTCGACACCTCGACCACGACCGAGTAGGCGTCTGCCGCCGCGTTCGGGCCGCGGCGGCAGACGATTGGTCAACGGCCGGAGGCTATCCGCGCGGCGCGGAATTCCGCGTTCTCGCGCCATTGCGGCCATTCATCGCTGTCAGCGAGCCGGCGACCCACGGCATACAATGCGGTGACATCCTCCGATCCGCCGCTCATGTCCCATTCCGGCGTCACCTCGTCGGATGGCTTATGATAGTTGTTGGCGGTGTAGGCGTCGCTCAGCGCACGTCCACGCGCTTCGCCGCCCTCGATCATGTCGATTCCGCTCGATGTGTACAGCACGGGGATGCCGAGCTGGGCGAAATGGATATGGTCGGAGCGATAGAAATAACCAGCCTCCGGCGCCGAGTCTGGCGCAACGCGCCGATCCTGCGCATGCAGAACTTCGGCCAACAGGTCATCCATCTCGCTCTTGCCATAGCCAACGATCTCAAAATCGTAGGTGCGGCCATAATTGTTGATGCCATCCATGTTTATGGCCGCAACCGTGTCGCGCGGCGCAAATACTGGATGCTGTGAATAATAAAGCGCGCCGAGAAGGCCTTGCTCTTCGGAAGTCAGGGCAATGAACGCGACCGAACGCTCGGGCTGCCCTTGAGCCGAGAAGGCGCGGGCAAGCTCGACCAGTGCTGAGGCGCCGGTGGCGTTATCGAGTGCGCCATTGCAGATATCGTCGCCCTCCACCGCCGGGCAATGGCCAAGATGGTCCCAATGCGCGGTGTAGATCACTGTTTCATTTGGACGCGTGCGCCCGGGCAGCAAGCCAACGACATTCGACGTCGTACGCACTTGTGCGTCCGTCTCCAGGTGCAACGATCCCGTCAGGTTCATGCGCACTGCGCGGAAGCCGCGGCGCTGTGCGCGTGCTTTCAGCTCATTGAAATCGAGTCGTGCGCGCTGGAAGGTCTCCATCGCGGCCTCGTTGTTTATCCAGCCCTCGAAACCGGCGCGGCCTGCCCCGCGGTCTTCGCGCACGATATCCCAGCGCGGACTGCCCGTAGCCGACTGAATAACAGCCCATGGGTACGCGGCGGGCGCCGTCTCGTGAATAATGATGGCGCCAGCAGCGCCTTGGCGGCCGGCCTCTTCGAACTTGTAGGTCCAGCGCCCGTAATAGGTCATCGCCCGGCCGCCGAAGCCGCGATCATCACCGGTTTCAAAATCGGGATCGTTGATGAGGATCACCGCGATCTTCCCGCGCATGTCCACGCCAGCGTAATCGTTCCAACCCAGTTCCGGCGCATTGATGCCGTAGCCGACGAACACGAGCGGCGCGTTTGCAATATCGACGGCGGGATCGAGGCGTCTTGTCCAGGCGGAGAATTGCGTGGCGTATTGATACTGGCGCGCGCCGTCGCGCCCGCGTAGCGTCAAGACTGGCGTATTGGTGAGCGTCGCTGCGACCAGCTGCGTTTCCTGCACCCAGGAGCGCGAACCGTCCGGCAGCACCACACCCGGCTGCAGCCCCGCGGCGGCGAAGGTGCGCGTGAGATAATCGATCGTGCGTCGCTCTCCTTCTGTGCCCGGCGCTCTGCCTTCGAATTCGTCGGAGGCGAGCACATTCACGTGCGCCAGCAGCGCATCGGCTGAAAGCGGCGGAAACGCGAATGCTGGCGCGACCGGTGGCGCTGAAGGCGCGGCGGCGTGTTGGTCAGCGCTTGCGCACGCCGCGAGCGCGAGCATGGCTGCCGCGGCGGCAAAACGGAACTTCATAGCATCCCCCAGAGGTTGGTGTCGGGGCCGCACCTTACGCTGACAGATCAGCGGCTCAAGCCAGCCAGGGCGGCAAAGGCAGGTCTTTCGAGCGCAAAAACTCTGGATTGAACAGACGGGACACGTAGCGATTGGCGTAATCGCAAAGCACTGTCACGACAGTCTTGCCGGGCCCCAGCTGCCGCGCCAGACGCATGGCGCCGAGCACATTCAGCGCGGATGAGCCGCCGAGCGAAAGCCCTTCGTGCTGAATGAGATCGTATAAAGCCGGCAACCAGTCTCGGTCCTCGACACGGAACGCTTCATCCACAGCCACGCCTTCCAAATTAGCGGTGATGCGCCCCTGCCCTATGCCCTCGGTGATCGATGTGCCTTCAGCCTTCAGTTCGCCGTGCTTGTAAAAATTGTAGAGCGCAGCCCCGCCTGGATCGGCAAGGCCAATCACCACGTTCTTGTTCTTCGCTTTGAGCCCCATTGAGACTCCCCCGAGCGTGCCGCCAGAACCTACCGCGCAGATGAAGCCATCCACCCTTCCTTGCGTCTGCGCCCAGATTTCTTCGGCCGTGGTGTCGATGTGGCCTTGGCGATTGGCGATGTTGTCGAACTGATTAGCCCATATCGCGCCGTTCGGCTCGGTTTTCCCTTTTTCCTCGGCGATGCGGCGGGCGACCTTCGGGTAATGGTTCGGATCTGCGGCGGCGACGGCGTCGACCTCCACCAGCTCGGCGCCATGCGCAATCACTGCATCCTTCTTCTCTTTGCTCTGCGTACGGGGCATCACCACGATCACACGATAGCCCTTTGCGGCGCCGACCAGGGCCAACCCGATGCCGGTATTGCCAGCGGTGCCTTCCACGATCAAACCGCCGGGTCGCAGCGCGCCGCGCCGCTCCGCATCCTGGACAATGGCAAGCGCCGCGCGATCTTTGATGGACTGACCCGGGTTGAGAAATTCGGCCTTGCCCAAAATGGTGCAGCCAGTTTCTTCCGAGGCGCGCTTCAGCTTGATCAGCGGCGTATTGCCGATGGCGTCGAGGATGGAGTGGTGAATCATGATGCGGTTCCGAGCAGTGGCGTTGCCGCTAGGTGTGACGCGCACGGCGGCCGACGCCAACTAAAGTGTCGCTTTAGCTGCGGGGCAAGTGTCAAGCGACGCCAAGCTTCTTCTGCAGATCCGTCGAAGAGGTGGTGTAGAGAAAAACCAGCCTTTGGCCAGGCCGCGCGATTTTGAAGGCCGCCTGCGCCATCAGCGCGCCCTCGTGGAAGCCGCATAAGATAAGCTTCAACTTGCCGGGATAAGTGTTGATGTCGCCGATAGCGAAGATACCGGGTTCGCTCGTCTCGAACTTCTCGGTATCGACCGGGATCAGGTTCTCGTGCAGGTTTAAGCCGAAATCGGCGATCGGTCCCAGCTTCATGGTGAGACCATAGAAAGCCAGCAGGTCTGTGCATGGCAGCGCGTACTCGCCCTTATCCTTGGCGCTGCAGCGCACCGCCGAAAGTTTGCCGTCTGCGCCTTCCAGGCCTTTGAGGTCCGCTATCTCCAGCCTCACCTTTCCCTCCGCTACGAGCGCGCGCATCTTGGCCACAGAGTGAGGCGCAGCGCGAAAATCATCACGCCGATGCAACAGAGTAACTGAGTTCGCGATAGGCTGCAGGTTCAACACCCAGTCGAGCGCGCTGTCTCCGCCTCCCGCAATCACGAGATCTCGGCCTCGGAAACGCTCCCTCTGACGCACCGCATAATGCACAGTGTTACCTTCATAGGCCTCAAGGCCGTCGATCTTTGGCTTGCGCGGAACGAAGGAGCCTCCGCCCGCGGCGATCACTAGCACAGGCGCAGTGATGGTCGTGCCGAGCTCCGTGGTCAGACGGAAGCGGCGGTCGGGCAATCGCTCGAGTTTTTCAGCCATTTGGGCGAGATGGAAGGTCGGCGCAAATGGCGCTATTTGCTCAAGCAATCGATCGGTCAACTCTTGCCCGGTGACGATAGGCAAACCCGGAATATCGTAGATAGGCTTTTCGGGGTAAAGCTCGGCGCACTGACCGCCAGGACGGTCAAGCACATCAACCAAATGCGCCTTGAGATCGAGCAGCCCAAGTTCGAAGACAACGAACAACCCGACCGGGCCTGCCCCAACCACGATCACGTCGGTCTCATAGGTCTGGCCCGCCGCGGCAGTGTTGATCTTCTTTTGCACCGCCGCTTCACTCATGTACCTGCTGCTCCTGAAGTGAGTAAGTATAAGCCTGTCTCCGGTTCGAATGCCAATCCAGGCGGGCTTCGCTTGCCATGGTTTTGGTCATTTTCGGCTGTACGCCAGCACGGCGGTAGAGGAGAACAAGCAGCAGCCCACCCTCAGCGCCGGACCGAACGATGACGAAACAAAGGCCAGTACGAAAGTTAATGCCCCTGCTGACCTGCATGATCGCCGCCCTGACAGGGCTGCTCATGTTCCCCGGCCACGCGCGTGCGCTTTCGGAATGGGACAATGTGGAGCGCATCGTCGTGATCGGCGACCTGCACGGCGATTACGACAAGTTCGAAGATATGCTGCGCACTGCCGGGCTCATCAATGCGCAAAGCAACTGGACCGGCGGTCGCACCCATCTGGTCCAACTCGGGGACGTGCCTGACCGCGGCGCCCATAGCCGTATGATCCTCGATTTGCTGATGCGCCTTGAGCCGCAGGCCCAGCGTGCCGGCGGCTATGTGCATGCCCTTATCGGCAACCACGAAGCGATGAACATCGAGGGTGATCTGCGCTACGTTAGCGCCGGCGAGTATGCCTCCTTTGCGGACCGAAACTCCCCGCGACGCCGGGATCAATATTATCGCGCCTATGTTGCCCAAGTGCGCCGGCATCCGCCGGCGGCCGGGGCGCCATTGATGGACGCGGCGTTTCGGGAACGATGGGACGTCGAGCATCCGCTGGGCTTCGTTGAACATCGTCAAGCTTGGTCGCTCAGCGGACGCTATGGCCGCTGGGTGGCGCGCCATGACGCTATCATTCGCATCAACGATACGTTGTTCATGCATGGCGGCCTCGGGCCGAGCTTTGCTGACGCCGAACGCGACGCCTTAAATGGCGCGGTGCGCGACGCCCTGAGTGGACATGCGCAAGCGGCCTTTCCCGACATCCTTACGAACCAGGAAGGGCCGCTCTGGTATCGTGGCTTGGCCCAGAACGACGAGAGCGCCGAGTACGCAAACTTGCAGGCCTTGCTCGCGCATCATCGCGTAGAGCGGATAGTGGTCGGCCACACAAAAATTGCGGCGACGGTGCTGCCACGCTTCAGCGGACGCGTGCTGCTTACAGACATCGCCGTTCCGGCCGGGCACAGCGACCCGCATGCCTTTCTGATCCTGGACAACGGCGCAGCGATCACCGTCCATCGCGGCCAACAGGTGCCGCTTGTCGCGGACAGGCCGCAAGCGGTCTGCGCTTACCTGCAGCGGATCGCAGCGATTGACAGCGGCCAAGGCCCAGTCGCAACTATGGCGTCACGCGCCTGTACGCCAGCGGCCTAGCCACGACAGCGCCGGATCATCTGGCGATCGACCTGGTCTGCATCGTCTATGATTGCATAGAAGCTCTGGATATAGGCGCGCGCGCTTCTCCGCTCGGATTCACTCAACCGCACCTCGCCGTCGATGAGCGCAAGAACCGCCTCTCGCCGTGCCCGGAAGCGCTCCAGCGCCGCTGGCAACGCAGCATTGTGCAGGCAATAGCCGCGAAAGACGCGCTGTCGAACGTTGGAGACGCCGAGGCCCTCCGGCGCCACTGCGTACGGCGCCCCCACAAAGCCTGAATAATCGAAATCGTACGGAAGCGGCACGATATTCTCGCGCGCCTCGCCGGTTGCGGCGATCAGCTTCACGTTGTGGCAGCAGCCCTCTCCTGGGTGGTCCGCCAATGCATCCCAGTCAAGGTTTCCGATCATAAACTGAAACACGCTCATCGTGGCGGCGGAACTGGCGTCGAGCTGCGCTGCGCTGACCTCCCGAGATTGGACGTCAATGGGGGCGCGTCGTTCATTACGTCGCGCGGCGTCCGACTGGTCCTCAATCAGGAAGTTGAGCTGCGTTTCGTCCCCGCGCCGGCCGTCCGTATCGCGGTATGTCACGCGCACGGGCCGCACTCTGAAGCTCAGCGGAGTAATCTCATTGTACAGCCGGTAAGCAAGATACTCGAGAACAGTTAGCTGCTCGTAGCGTGCCCCGTTCCGGCATCTCGTGACAAGCTTCAGCTTGTTCTGACCCTGCATCACCGTGTTTCGAACGGCGTCAGCATCGAAATTGAGGCGCAGCGGTGGGAATGTGCAAATCCCGCCAGTCCGCCGCGAAATGCCGCCCGCCGACAACTCTATTTCGAACCGCCGGGCAGCCTCTCCGTCCTGGACAATGAACGCGGCTGGACGCGGATCGGTGCTGCGCTCTGCCGTTCTCACGATCGTGGACAGCGGCCCCTCGATCGAAATCTGAAGCTCCGAATCGTCTGAAAAGAGCCGTGTCTGGGCGACGGCCGGAGCGCAGACAGCGCCGATCGCGAAAATGGCGGCGACAAGCACCGTGGCCCCATAAGTCTTCATAGCGATCCCCCTTTGCGGCTGCGCTGACTTTAGAAACTGACCTCGAAGTTTGAAAGCGGCAAGTTTCGCCACGTTGCGATCTGCGGGCCCGCGCGCGTAGGGTGACTGCCGATAGGGAGCACCAGACATGACCAAGACGGCGCTGCCCCAGCATGGCCAGAGCTGGGAGGAAATCGAAGCCTTAATGAGCAAGAAAGCTGAAGGCGACGTCAAATGGCGCGAGGGGCGCACAGGGCTTTACATTTTCAATGCAGGCCCTGAGGTCGAGCGCGTGCAGAAGGCCGCATACGCAATGTTTTCGGCTGAAAACGGATTGGGCCCAGCCGCTTTCCCGAGCCTTGCGCAAATGGAGCGGGAGATCGTCGCGATCGGCCTTTCGCTGCTCAATGGTCCCGAAGACGCAGCTGGGTCGATGACGAGCGGCGGCACAGAATCAATTTTCATGGCGGTGAAGACGGCGCGCGACCATGCCCGCGCCAAGCGCAAGCTCCGTGTCCCGTTGAACCTCGTCATTCCGTTCACCGCCCACCCAGCCTTCGACAAGGCGGCGGCGGTGATGGACATCGAAGTGCGCCGCGTTCCCGTCACGAACTTACTCGCCGACGTCGCAGCTATGGAAGCCGCCATCGACGATGCGACCTTGTTGCTGGCTGGGTCGGCGCCCTGTTTCCCGTACGGTTTGATCGATCCAATTGAAGAGTTGGCGGAGCTGGCCGGACGGAAAGGCGTGTGGATGCACGTTGATGCGTGTGTCGGCGGTTATCTTGCGCCGTTTGTGCGGATGGACGAGGTCGCGCTTCCCAAGTTCGATTTCGTCGTACCTGGCGTGATGTCCATTTCCGGCGACCTGCACAAGTACGGTTATGCGTCGAAGGGTGCATCCACTGTATTCTTCCGATCACGCGAGTTGCGCGAGTACATGCCGTTCGATGCAGGACCATGGCCCATGGGGCGCATGGTTACGCCGACGCTTGCCGGCACTCGCCCGGGCGGCGCCATCGCCGCTGCCTGGGCGGTGATGCACTTTCTTGGTGTTGACGGGTACCGACAGAAACAACGCGCAGTGATCGCTGCGCGCGAAAAAATCGAGGCAGGCGTGAAAAAGCTCGGCTTCCGCGTGCTCGGCGAACCCCAGCTGGGCATCGTCAGCTTCACCCACGATCGCGTTGACGCGCTGCAAGTGCATGCCCGAATGTTACAGCGCGGTTGGTTCACAGCGGCCAACCTCGATCCGCGATCAATCCACATCATGCTATCGCCGAAGCACAATGAAGTGACCGAGCAGTACCTCGACGACCTCGCCCGGTCGCTAGACGATGTCTCTCCCGCGATCGCGAGCGCCGCCACCTACGCCAGCTGAGCCCAATAAATGACGCTTACGTTCGACTTCTTTTTTTCTTTCCGTAGCCCCTATTCCTACTTGGCTACGCCCTTGGTGGAGGCGCTGGTCGAGCGCTATGAGGTTGAGCCGCGCATGCGCATCGTCATGCCAATCGCGATACGCATCCCGAATTTTTTCAAGCAAGTGAACCCGCTTTGGCCTCCTTATCTGATGCGCGACACCTACCGGATCGCGCAGATGCACAACATCCCCTACCGCTGGCCTCGGCCGGACCCAATTGTGATGGATATCGGCGCTGGCGAGGTCGCCGCCGAGCAACCGTATATATTTCCGGTGAGCCGGCTGGGAATCATCGCGCAGAGGCAGGGACGCGGCTTCGCCTTCGCGCGGGCGGCGGCGCACGCGATCTGGTCAGGCGAGGTCGATGACTGGCATCGAGAGCCGCACCTGGCCAATGCGCTAGAACAGGCGGGAGTGCCAGCAACGGAAGCGCTACGCCTCGCCGAAGTTAAGGCGGCGGAGCTCGACTCCGAGATTGCCGCAAACGAGGCCGCGCAGAGGAGCGCCGGTCATTGGGGCGTGCCGCTGTTCGTGTTCAACGATGAAGCGTTCTTCGGCCAAGATCGCCTTGATCATCTTATCTGGCGCATGCGCCAGCACGGTCTCCGGGAGCGGCCTTAACCCTATCGGCCACATCGTTCGTGCGCCATGCGTGTATGATTGACGCTAAAGCGCGTTGATGAACACTGGCGGCGCTCACCTCTTTTGGCCGCAGATCCATGCATACAGAAACGCGCGATACGATCTGGGTCGCCATTTTGGCTTTCGTTTCAGTCGCGGTCCTGTCCAGCACGATCTGGGAGAATGGCGACATCGAGTTGAAATGGTGGGCGGTCAAAGCTTGGGCGGATTTCCAGTTTCCGGATTTCCCGCCCAACCACCACAATATGCGCTGGGCGATCACCTTTCCCGCCGTTCTCTTTATTCGCCTGTTTGGCGACGGCGCGCTGCAGTACTTACTTCTGAATCACCTCGTTTTTGCACTCGCCACGGCGGGATTGTATGCCCTGATCCGGTCTCTGACCTCGCCGTTCGTCGCCGCGGCCGCCCTGGCCGTGTGGCTAGTTAACCCGGCTGTTTCCGGTCTTGCCGCGAACCTCATGCCGGAGGTCTACAGCATCGCCTATCTCGTTGCCGCGCTACTCGCATTGCAGCGCGCCTACGCGAGCGGCTCGCGCTGGTTCTACGCGGGAGCCGTGGCGCTGATGTTCTGCGCCTATGGGGCAAAGGAAACCAACATCTTTTTCATGCCCGGGTGGGGACTGTACGAATTGCTGCGGCGTCGCTGGAGGAACGCCGCACTGATCATAGCCACGTTCGGCGCCTTGCTCATGCTTGAGACATTGACCGTGGATGTGCTGCTCAGCGGGCGTCATATATTCTGGGGTCGCGCTCAAGCCATCCTGCAGGCCGGCCACCTCACCGAAATGACCGAAGACTGGGTATACCAGCCGATCGACCTCTTCACGCGCTGGCTGTTCATCGCGCCCACCAATCTCGACCGGCTCGAATTCTACTCGAAGGCGCTCTACTGGCTGTTCTTCATCGCATCGGGCTGGAAAGCTTGGGCATGGCTGCGCGCACGCTCAGCGCTGCCACCGGGCGAATCGGCGGCAGTTGGCGCGGATGTCATCCCCGTGGCGTGGGCGATGGGACTTTCCTTCGCCTTCTGCACCACCTTTTTTGTTCTGTCGCTTGACCCGCTGATACTCGGGCAGCCTTTGAACGATCGCTACCTTTGGCCTCTGCTTCCGTCAGCGACGATTGCGCTCAGCGTGCTCGGCCATCGCTTTCTGCTCGAAACAGGCAACGCGCGGGCCGGAGTGACAAAGATGTTCGCCGCCCTTCACCGTGCTGCGTCGCCGATCGTTACGGGAAGGGGCGCACTCATCGTTCTTGCGCTCATTGCGGCGACCGCGACGCTGACCCGTGTCCCCATCGAGTTAGGCGCCGTCCACATCCGCCGGCACGGCTTCGAGAAGCCGTACAATACGATCACAGCGCAGCGTTGGTACGACGAAGCACGATCCAATCTGCTGCGCGGCTGTACGCTTGCCTTCCCGCGCCGACGACCGGCGCAAACGGTCCTGGTGCATGCCCTTCCCTATCGCGACGTGTCACCCACGCTGCAGCTCTACAATCAGGAACTCGATGGGCTGATTATTGCCGGTCGCCGGCTGCATGGTTGGTTTGTTCCGCGCGAGGATTGGTCGCTGTTCGAAGGCAAGCTCTACGCCGAACTCGACAATCCTGACTTCTTCAGGCCCTACGCCATCCGGCTGGAAGGCGGCGCCTGCAACGAGGTATTTTATCTCGGACAAGCCGATATCGCTTCAGCGGACCAGTTGATCCGAGGCGCCTTGCACGAGCCAGCAGTTGCTGCAGCGCCTTAGAGGGCACATCCATCTAAGTTGAACGGTCTGCAACGGACCCCAAGTTCGACCTCAGAATTAAACAAGGGCGCCGGGTTCTGGTGCAGCAGGCTGACGAGGCTGTCGCTGCGCAGGCGTGTGGGCAGCCGCGCAATCTCGGCCGCGCGTAGCGCGAGCCACAACGCCTGCGAGGGCGTAGGCACTGCAACAACGTCACGACCGAGCTTGCGTCCGATGGCGTCAATGATTTCGCGAAATGTGTGCGGGGTTTCATGCGCGATTGTAATCGGCTTGGCAGATACATCTGCCCGCAGTGACGCTCTGTGGACGGCCTCCGTTAGATCGTCTTCGTGCAGCAGGAATTGTTTCTGTTTGCCGTCCCCTGGGACCGGCACGAAGCGCGACGCTCGCACTTGTGACACAAGCCTGCCAAACATCGCGCCCGGCGATGGTCCATAGATCAAGCCGGGGCGCAAGATGCACCCGCCGTGCGCCGCGGCGGCGTCCTCGATCATCAACTTGGCTCGTCCGTACTTTGAACGACAGCCGTCGAACGCGCTGATGGTGGAGATCACGACGAGACGGGGAACACCGGCAGCCGATGCTGCCTCGAACAGGAGGTTCGAGCCGTCAACGTTGATCCGGCGTATCTGGTCCCATTCCGACAGGCGGAAGTCATAGGCGCAGTGCACCAGTACGGCGGCGCCTTCCAGCGCTTTCGGTGGCACGCATTCTCCGAGTGCGAAGCTCACGTCGCCCTCTTTGCTCGGCGAACGCGTCAGCGCCGTGACCCGCCAACCAAGGGTTTGCAACCTGCGTGAAACAAGCCCTCCGACATAACCGCGCGCGCCGGTGAGCAAGCAATGCGGGGCTGACGCGGTTGCTTCGCTCATGCGCACTCCTTTGCGGCAGTCGCGCCGATCCGATGCGCGTTCGCCATCACCCCCAGCGTGATTGTCGTCGCGGGGATGCTCGGCAGGACGGTCGCATCCACAGCGTGAATGCGCCGCCACCCGAATGGCCGCCCCAACGTGTCGGAGGCCCGCTCCCCTGGGCTTGCACTCATGGGAAAGGCGCCGCCGATGTGGAAACCGCGGCCTGGTTCGGCAATCTGCAGCAGCGGCCATATTGGCGCGGCGCCCAGCTTCGGCGCGGCGGCGAGCAGCTTCCCGATGAGTCGCTCGATCCGTTTTCTCGCCTCCTCGCTCTGACAGCCGCGCGCCCTGATGTCAGCGCCCTCGAACGACAGCTCTATCGCGCCCGAATGGTTGGAGTGCAAATAACCCTGCATCAAGCCCAGGCGCGCATCCGCGAGCGGTGCGGCGAAACTCAGCGCGCCGAGCCGTTTACGCACCTCCTGCGCCATGTGGTCGTTGTAGCTGTATACCTGCATGTGAACGGTATGGGGGCTGATCGCTTCATCTCGCACCTCCAAAAAGAGCTGCGCCATGGTGTGCAGTTTCTCTGCACTTGGTTTTTCCGCGCCGCGCAAGAAGAGCAGCGGCACGAGAAAATACTGACTGTCACGGAGCGTCGCCTGCGCTATGCCGTGCGAGCGCATCAGCAGCACCGTCGTGGGTAATGCGCCAGCGGCGATGAAGACACGATCTGCATCTAACCGCATGCGCGCGCCGCTCTCCCGGTCCATCGTCATCAAGGTCGCGCGGCCGTCGTCTTCACTCGCCTGTTCGACCACAATGTTGCTGCGATAAGTAAAGCCGGACTCTGTCTGCAGCGCGCCGAGCACCCGACGGGCGGAGAAGATAAGCTGGCGCGGGCACCCGTGCAGACAGAGACCGCAGTAAAAACAATCCTCCGAATCCACAGCAATGCGCGCCTGACCAAACCGAAAGCCTGCGGCGCGCAACCAGTGGCGATGGCGCATCATGGCAGCGTGCATGCTCGCCGCCTGGGCTGAGCATCGGAGCGGCTTGCACAGAGGCGCATAGAGCGGCAGCCATTCGGAGAGATCATCTTCAACACCACTCAGGCCCAGCATCTTTGAGCAGGCCGCGTAATGCGGCGCGAGCTGCGCCTCGTTTATCGGCCAACCATCCATATCGTGCTGGACGAATGGCAGGGCTGCGCCTCCCCAGACATTGCTGAACCCCCCCACCGCGAAGCTTGGTTCTGCCCCCATGCCTTCGGAGCGCAGACGTAATCTCTCGGTCGACTCTAAGTACGGATATTCAGATCCATACACCAGCTTTCGCGGCAATCCATTTCGATGGGAGTGGGACACCCAGGCGGCGTTATCCGTTGTAAGATCATCGCGCCGCCGCGCCTCATCGACAGTCGCTTGGAGGTGCGGTTCGAGGTCAATGCCTGCGTCCACCATCAGCACACGTCGTCCGGCACTGAGCAGCGCCGACGCGCAGGCAACTCCGCTCGGTCCTGATCCGACAACGACGCAGTCAAGCTCAGCGGCTACGCTCATGATTCCGCACGCGCGTTATTCGGAGACCGGCGGACGCGTGGTCAGCGGAATGCGCAAGATGCCAATCATGAAGGCGCCAAAGCCGAGCTGGATGGCGATGACAATGAAGCTCAATCCGCTGAGGACCGCGCGCGAAATCACCGGCGCATTGTTGATCGGACCAAACCGCACTTCTGACCACGCCCACAGTGCGTACCCGAAAATGCCGAGTCCGGCGGCCAACACGATTGCAGCGATACGCACTGCCGCATCCGTCGTGGCGACACGGAAGATGAGGTCAGAGCGCCACCCGCGCGGCAGCATGCCAGTCAAAGTCGCGTAATACCGCGCCAAGACGCCAAAGCTCATCAGCTGGACGCCGGCAATGAGCATAAAGCAGGCCGCCGCGTAGGAATTAATGTCGAGTACGAGATTTTTGGCGAGCGCAAACGGGCCGAACCACAATAGCGCCATTAGCAAGGCGCCAAGCCCCGTCAGCGCTGCGCCGGGATATACGAACAGCCACTTTGGGCTGTACATGAGCAACAATTTCAGATGCCGCCAGCCGTCACGCCAAGTCTTCAGATGCGGCGCGCGGCTACGCCCGTCCGGTCGTAGCGTGGTTGGCACCTCCGACATGCGCAAACCCTGCAAGCCGGAACGGATCACCATCTCCGAGGCGAACTCCATTCCCGTCGTAACGAGTTGCAGACGACGAATTGCATCCGCGTTGAAGCCACGCAGACCGCAATGGAAGTCGCGAACCGGTATCTTGAATAGAACACGCCCGATGAACGAGAGTACGGGGTTTCCGAGGATGCGGTGAAGCAGAGGCATGGCGCCGGCGGCGATTCCGCCAGCGAAGCGATTGCCCATCACCAGTTCATCACCGGCGCGCAGACGCTCCACGAAGAGATCTAAGGCCGCGAAATCATAACTGTCGTCGGCGTCGCCCATAATGATGTAGGCGCCGCGCGCGGCCGATATTCCTCCCAAGAGGGCCGCCCCATAGCCGCGGCTCATGACCGGCACGACCCTCGCGCCAAGCTGCTCGGCGATTGCTTGCGAGCCGTCGACGCTGCCATTGTCGGCGATCAGCACTTCTCCACGCACGTCCGCGCGCTTCAAGTACGCCTGCGCTTTCTCGATGCACACGGCTATTGTCTCAGCTTCGTTGAGGCAGGGCATCAAGATCGTGAGTTCAAGCGCTTCGTTCCCGCCATTGTTCACGGCGGCCTTTTCCGCGTCGTTCGCCAGAGCTGAACCTGCGATATTCACGGTGCTGCCCTTAGCAATGCGCGCACAAGCGACCGCATGGCTGATACCAGCGCCGGCCCACAATGTCGATCAAGGTCGCCAGAGACACCAGCACTAGCCGTCGATTTCGCGCGGGCGGCGGTGGTTTAACCTTCCTACGGGCGCTCAATTATTCGCCCGCTCCACTCCGACCAAGGTGAGCGTGACATTATCAGGCGCGCCCCTGTGAAGCGCCAGTTCCAATAACCGCTCGACCGATGCTTCCAACGGAGGGCGCGCAAGCATGAAGGCGATCTCGCTGTCGTTCACCATTGTTGTCAGTCCGTCCGAGCACAGTAGGAAGCGGTCACCCGCCTCCAACCGCCCGTGAACGCTGTCGAGCTGAAGCACTTCTGAGGCGCCCACGGCACGGGTAATGATATTGGATTTCCGGTGGCGCGAAGCATCCTCGGGTTTGAGCGCTCCACTCTCGATCATCTCCTGAACGAGGCTATGGTCACGCGATACGCGCCGAAGCGCGCCACCGCGCAAATGGTAACAGCGGCTGTCTCCCGCCCATACGCATGCGTAGTGGCTTTGATAGGCCATTAGGCAAACGATGGTGGCTCCCACCGGGCCAGATCTACGCAAGGTCGCCAACTCGATGAGGTTTCGGTTCACGTGTTGCACAGCGGCACAGACGGCGTGGCGAAAAGCATAGGCGGAGCTGAAGGTGCTTATTCCCGCCAGTGCTTCAACGAGCATGGCGCTCGCCACCTCCCCGGCATCGTGGCCGCCCATGCCATCGGCGACAGCCCACAAACCGACGTCAGAGCGCTCAAGCCAAGCGTCCTCGTTGAGCGTGCGCACCTTGCCCACATGCGATCGCCCGAAAGACAAGTACTTGAACGGCCCCAGATGGGCGCCACGCGGAATTGCGGTCTGCGCCTCGAGGTTTCTCACGCGGCGCAGGCTCATGACACCGTGCTCATATCGTCCAGCTGGCGTAGTTGTTGTTCGTATCCGGCCTTGAATGCACGGTTGACGGCGCTGTTTGGGTTCGTGCGCGAATCTTCACGCAAATCGGCGTGACGGCGCTTGAACTGGCCCCAGAGCGTGCCAGCGAACAACAATGGCTGACCCTTGGCTTCGGCTTCCACTTTCGCAGGGCTCAGCTCGTCGATGGCTGCCGCAACCGCCGCACGAGATCCGGCCATGACGCAAAGGAGATGTTTGCGAAGATCTTCGAAGGATGCCTTGAATGCAGCCGGGCCGGATAGGAAGCCATCGACTCGTGTGCGCAGCAAATCGATCGCCACCCGCTGCGTCGGGGCCCATTTCAGCGGGTTGTTGTCCACCGCAGCCACCGTCGTGCTGTTCATCCGGTAATCGCTTTTCAGGGCGGTGCGCTCATTCATGAGATCGCCGAGCCCAAGAACGACCAGCTGGTACATCGCCCCTGCGCGTCGCATGACTTCCGTAGGGTCCTCGCCCGCAAGGAAGGAAGGATCGATCTGCGCGCCCTCGCAAAACGCTTCCAGCAGCGTCGCCGGCGCGTCACCGGGACAGGCGGCGCCTGCAGCCGCGTGTGCAGCACTCCATTGCGTTCGAACCGCAAAGGCTGACGCGTCCAATGGGAGCTCGGCTAACAATGGTGCATGGAATGGCGCACCCGCCGGCGCCGGTGCGGGCGCCACGTCTGCATCGTTGGCCTGCTCTAGCTCCGCAACGTCCACAATGATCGTAAATTGGCCGAGATGGACTGCGTCGCCAACATTCAGCGCAACATCGGCGCTCTTCGGCGCGCGACGTTTTTCTGGGCCGAGATAGACGCCGTTGGCGCTCAAATCCTGCACAGTAACGCGCCCGTTTCTCTGTTCAAACAGACAGTGTCGCCGCGAAATTTCGCACGACGCATCCTCGATGCGCCATTGCGCCGCCTTATCACGCCCGACCAAGAGTTCGCTTTCAGCGAAGGGCCGACTCTCGATCTCTCGGAATGGATCGGCGCTGTGGAAAAGACGAAGAGTTATCATGCGCGCGCTCCGTGGCGCGGGCGCTCACCAAGTGTATTGCAGGCCTCCTGCAATACAAAAACGGTTGTCGCATCCACCTGCTCAGCCGCCCCGTGTTCCTCGCCACGCGCCTGCACGGCCGATACCAACGCATTGAAACTGTCGAACAGCGCGCCGAATTCATCTCGTCGCTTATGCGACAGGCGAAAGTCGTAATTGCCAGCCGCCGCATCGCGCAAGGCCTTGTGCAGCCGGCGAACTGGCAGCAACACTGTTCGCGCCGCGAAGATGCATAGCGCGCCCACCAGCATCATCAGGAGCAAAGCAAGGCCGATCAGCCAAATGCGAGACAGCGCAGCGGCCGCCTGCAACTCCGTTTTTCGGACGCTCACATCCACATAGCCAACCTCTCGCCCGGCATATCGGATAGGCTGCGCGAATCGAAACCCTTCTTCTCCCTCGCCATCATGGATCGAGGTCACCGATATGGCCGACCCGTCGCGTACGACGCGCCGCCCAGTGGGGGCGGTGTAGTGAGCCTCGATCAAGCTGCGGTCGCTGGCGGCGCGAATGACGCCCTCATGGTCAGCGACGATCATTTGCGTCACGTTCGGGTCCGAAGACGCGGAATTGATAAAGGCCTGAACGGGCAACCAATCTCTTTGCTCTGCGGGCAGAGAAGCGTTCTCGACCGCTGGCAGCGCAGCATTGCTGGCCACGAACGAGACTATGGATGAACCGGATGCAATCGCCACCCGCTCCATTGCCTTGTACTGAGTGTCTACCACCGCGCTTATTCCGATCGCCAACGCGAGCGCCATGACCGCGGTGACCATCAGGCTAAGCCGCACCGCCAAGCCGTAACGCGGTTTGCCTTCGTGCGCGGCAATCACCTCATGTGCGCTCATCTCGCGCCGCAATGCATCTAGAAGAGCAGCGCAATCCGCAAAGCGCTTTTCCGGCCGCTTCGCCATCATCTTGGCAATGATGAACTGGAGGCCTTTCGGACATTCCGGCGTCACCTGGATGGGCGCCGGCTCTTGCTGTGTAATCTGCAACGCCAAGGTCGCGGCGCTTGAGCCATTGAACGCAGGCGTACCTGTGATCATTTCATAAAGCACTGCGCCGGCTGAAAACAAATCCGAGCGCCCGTCCAGCTCTCGACCAAGCGCTTGCTCGGGGCTCATATAACGCGGAGTGCCGAGCACCTGACCGACTTGGGTCTGAACAGTCTCGCTCCCTTCCTGAGCTGCCCCAAATCGAGCGATGCCGAAGTCCAGGATCTTGACCGAGCTATCCGCCTTTCCGAGCATGATGTTGGACGGTTTGATGTCGCGATGGATTACACCCTGGCCATGCGCGTAGGCGAGCGCACTTGCGAGTTGGCAGCCGATCGCCAGAACATCGCCTGCGCCGAAGCGCCCCTTCTGCTGTATCGCCTTGTCCAGCGGTTCGCCGTCCAAAAGCTCCATGGCGATATAGGGATATCCATTGATCTCGCCCACGTCGTAGATCGTGACGATGTTCGGATGCGAGAGGGCGCCCGCCGCGCGCGCTTCGCGCAGAAAACGCTGTGCGAACTCGGGCCGACGCACATATTCCCGCTTCAACACCTTGATAGCCAACACCCGGTCGATATCGGGATCATAGGCGCGATAGACATTCGCCATGGCGCCTTCGCCGATGCGCGCCTCAATTCGATAACGGCCAACGACCTTCACCACACCCTCCTTGCGCCGCGGCTGTTCTCGCCGCTGCTCGCAATCCACCTCACTAGCCCTACGAGAACCGGGTTAAGGTCGCGTTGGCTTCAGCGCGCAGGCCGTGAATTCATGGAAGCTTGAATACGCAGAGCGCGATTGAGATCTCGCTCGATAGCGGCATTACCGCCATCGAGCGCACGCGCCTGGGACAAGAGCTGCACGGCACGGTCGATTGCCCCGGCGTTGAGCTGCTCCAAGCCTTGCAGCCGTAGCTGGTTTGCGCGTGCCGCGTTCGGCGCCAACATCTGAGACCCACCGGCTTCTGGCAGCACCGCCGCGGCGGAGGGTGGAATTGCCGATGCTGTGGCTACGCTTATCCCTGGCCGCGCCGGGATCATCAGGTTCTGGCCGGCACGCAGCTGATTGGGCGCAGCCAGACCGTTGTAGCGGGCAAGCGCATAAAAGAGTAGCGGATCGCCAAGAAATCGCTGCGCCAAAACCGACATCGTCTCGCCCTGCCGCACCGTATAGGAATATGCATTGCTCCCGAGCAGGCGCTGGGGATCGCCCTCGATCTGTTCGAGTAGGCGCCGTGCAGTGACATTGTTCGGTTGCTCACTGAGTGCTGCGCGCAAATGCGAGGTCGCTTGGCGCTCCTCGCCGGCGCCAAGGAGCTCTACCGCCCGCCGAACACGCTCGCGAGGCGTGAGTTCGACCGGCGCCGTCTCGCCTTGACCGCCCGAAAGGATGCCCATGCCGGCAACGTCCGGCATGCTCGCGCATGCACTCAACAGCGCTAAGCTGAAGCCCGTCAAGGCCAAGCGCACAGACCGACTCATACCATTCCTCTTCGGATATCCTGCTGTTGACGTCGAACGGGCGAGGCGATGCGCGCAAGCCATTCCTCGTTCGCCAACGCTGCAGTAAATTCGCTCGCGGGCAGAGGCTGCGAGAAATAGAATCCTTGAAACGCAGTGCAGCCCATCTTGTGCAGCACATCCACCTCCGCGGCGCGCTCCACGCCTTCCGCCAGCACGGACAGACCAAGCCCTCTCGTGAGCTCGATCAGCGCCCCGCAAATGGCGCGGCTGTCCGCCCTCTGGTCGACGTTCGTCACGAATTCACGATCAATCTTCAACTTGTTGAATGGCAGCGTCTTGAGATAGCTGAGGCTGGAATAGCCGCTGCCAAAATCGTCGATGGCGAGACTGAATCCCATCTCCTGCAACTCGGCGAACAAAATCCTTGTCCGCTGCGCGTCCTCCGTCGCCGCCGTCTCCGTCAATTCAAGTTCGATCTGCGACGGCTGAAGGCGATGAGCGGCGAGTGTGCGCTCAAGCACCGATTTGAGTGAGGCGTCTCTGGCCTGCTGCGCGGACAGATTGACAGCCACGCGCATATCCGTAGGCGCGCTGTTGCTCCAGTCGCGCACCTGCTTACAGGCTGCGTTCAGCGCCCAGAGGCCGACTTCGTGCATCAGCCCCACCTCTTCGAGAATATGCACAAAATGAGCCGGCGATATCGGCCCCCGGTCATGGCTGCACCACCGTAGGAGCGCCTCGGCGCCGACGACGCGACCGAGCTTCAGGTCCACGAACGGCTGATAGTGAAGCTGGAATTCACCCCGCCGCACTGCCCGCCGCAGGTCCTGCTCAAGTGAGAAGCGTCGGCGCGCATGTTCGGAGGACGGACGCGCAAAGAATGCTATTCCGCCGTCGGCGGTGCGCTGCGGCCGCGCCAAGGAGACAAAAGCGCGGCTGAGCAGGCTCGCCGCCTCATCCGTGTCTAGAGGATAGATGGCGGAGCCGATCTGGATGTCGGGCGCGATTGTCGCGTGGCTATCGTTGATTTCCTGCGACGCAACATAGCCAATGGTCTGCAACTCGGCCGCCGCCGCTCCTGTTTCGATCGATCCGAACCAAATAGCAAAGCAATCCCTATCTACGTGTGCGAGAACGCGCGCGCCATCAACCGCCTTGGCGAGTCTTTGAGAAAAGGTGAGCAAAATGCGTTCGGCCAAGCCAGCGTCAAACGCCACCATTTGATCGTAATTGGCGAAGCGAATTATTCCGAGCAGCATTGGTCGGCCTGCTGCAATTCCAATGTCCTGCGACACCGTTGCCAGCAACTCGTCCCGCACGGGCAGTCTCGAAACCGGGTGGCGCTCCGCACGCATCGCCAACGCCGCTAGACGCTCGCTGATCAGCGCAAGGTTAGCGCTCATTCGTTGCGCGCCCGTGGGTCCCGAGCCCGCGCGCCCCTCCGCTTGCGCCTCGAGTTCACGTTCGAGCGCCGCAATCGGCCGCAGCATCCACCCGAGAATTGAAAAACAAAGACAGGTCGCGCCGATCGCGGCAGCGCGCACGAGGTCGGATGCTTGTGCAGCAAACACGACCCCCATCCATGCAGCGGCGAACGCCAAAGCTAGCGCAACCACCATCGTGCGCCTGCACCAGGCAGACGAGGTGATCGCGATGAATATGCTGCGGTTCTCGACCATGCCCAATCCACCGCTGAGATTGAACAGGACGCATTTGAGAAGAATGAAGATTGACGATTAACGCGGCCGTAGCGCGCAAATTTCTCGTCGATACTCCCGCAAACCAATGACTACAGAGTTAAAATGGAACCTGTACGGTGCTCTTTTGCAGCATCCACGCCTCCGCTGGCGCCGGCGCCGCTGGCGCAGACAGTATGCGGACGCATGTTCCAGGCCCCTTCAGCGACCGCATTCCCGATGCATCAGGAGCCCGGACTCGGATGGGCAGCGAAGCTCACATCGCAAAATGGCCGTCGGCAAAGTTTACGATCCGATTGTTTCAATCCGATTCTGGCCGCTGGTCGTTCTGAACGCTGCGCGGTGGCTCGGCTCCACCGGAAGGACCCAAATCTGACTTTGCGCGCGGCGGCTGAGTTCGGTTATCCAACGCTGGCGCCACTGCGACAACACACGACAGGATACAGTCCGGATACAGCGCAATCAGGCAGGCGAAGGCGAATTATGAATCATCATGTGTTCATCACGGGGGGCGGCACCGGTATCGGTCTCGCCACGGCGCTGGCGCTGGCGCCAACGGGCGCACGTTTCACTCTAGTGGGACGCGACCGCGCTCGTCTCGATAAGGCGGCGGAGCAGTTGCCGCAGGCTTGCGCCATCCAGTGCGATGTGTCGAACGAAAGCTCGGTCTTAGCCGCTTTCGACTCTGCACGCGGATGTTATGGACCGGTAGATATCCTCATCAACAACGCCGGCATCACGCCTTCGGCGCCGCTCCATCAGATGGACCTCGCCACGTGGAACGAAGTGCTCGCGATCAACCTCACTGGCGCCTTTCTGTGCTCGCGCGCCGCTCTAACCGATATGTATGCCTCCGGCTGGGGTCGCATTGTGAACGTTGCTTCAGTGGCGGGGCTCACGGGCGGCGCCTACATTAGCGCATATTGCGCGTCGAAGCATGGCATGGTTGGGCTAACTCGCGCTCTTGCGAAGGAAACTGCAAAGCGCGGCGTCACCGTGAATGCAGTCTGCCCGGGATACGTTGACACCGACATCGTCACGCGCGCGGCGGCCAACATTGCCGGCAAAACCAAACTTAGCGAAGATGAAGCACGCAAGGCGCTTTACGCCGGTAATCCGCAAGGGCGGCTGATTCAGCCCGAGGAGGTCGCCTCAGCCATTGCGTGGCTCTGCAGCGATGGCGCCGCGGCCACCAATGGCGCCGCCATCCCCATCACCGGCGGAGAGGTCTGATGTCGAACCCGCGTGATCCAGTACGACGCAGCTTGGATCGTGCGTGAAGTGGACGTCTTGATGCGTACTCGGTTCGCCTACTCCAGTGCTCGGTTCGGTTTCGGCAAATCGTAGCAATCGAGGACGCCGCCTTGATCGAAATCGAGACCACCGCCCTATGCCCGGCGCATGAGTTAGGTGGTGCGCACCTCACGCACTGGCTTCTTCACCGGTTTTGGTTTCTTGTTCAACCGCTTCACGAATTCGCGCGCCGGGCGGGAAGTGCGAAGTCTCTTCCAAATCGCCGATAGCCGCGAGGGTGATGCGTTAAGTTCAAACCGCGCCGACAATTCCGCCCCCGGGCCGCTACTTCGCGCGTAAATGCAGACGTCTCGCACCTTGGACGGGGCCAGCGTAAGCGCAGCCTGCACGGCCGTTTCGACGACGCGGTCCTTGCCGCTGTCGCCGGTGTCCACCAACAGCTTCACCTCGGCCACCCGCGGTTTCAACGCAATAAGCTCACAAATCGCCGCGACGACGACGTCGGCGATTCCAGGAGTGATCAGCGCGTGGCCGGCGCGAACGGCATCGTTGAAAGGCGCCACAGGGGCGCCTGTGCTCGCCCGTGAGAAGAGGCGCACGCTCACGCGCGGCCCGACCCCCCAAAAGAGACCTATATCAGCCCTCGCCGTCGATGTCGGCGTATCCACCAGGATTTTTGTTTTCGCCGGCGCGTGCCACAGCGCCAGAGACACCAGAAGGAGGAGTCCAGCTCCTCCCAACACCCAAATCGTCGCGGGCGACGCCAGCACCGTCGCAAGCATGTCCAAGGTCACACCCCGCCTCCCTGTTTGTTCCCCATATAGAACCCGTGAGAGGAAGGAGATACAGACGTGCGTGCGCCCGAGCTGCTTGGTTGGATCGCGGGGCTTGTGTTCATCTTGGCGATCGGCGCGCTCACGCTCCTGTTTGCGCTGAATCCGAGCAATGGCGCCTTTCCCATGGGCTGAGCCCTCTACGCTTGCTTGTGCGCCACTAGCTTCTCAGCGGCCGAAGTACGCGCCTCGGCCACGAAGGCGAAAAAAGCGGGCAAGCTCCGGCGTTGCGCCTCTGGCATGAACTCGAAATTCCTGCCTCGGTCGATAATTTCCCAAAAATCCTTGCTCTCGACATTCTCGAGTTGGCGTCGGATCAACCACAGACGCTCCTCCGGCTCCTCGCTCATGTCGGCGGCAATTGCGCGGGCCCGATCGGCGTCGCCGGCGGCGAGGTAATACGCAGCCAGCTTCACCTGCGCTTTGCGTACGCCCAGCAGTGCTCGGTCCTGATCTCTGACGAAGGGTGGACGATCCAGTTCGAGGAACTCACGCACGATTTCGGCTTCCGCGGGCGAAGCCAGCTCATGCGCCAGCTGCGCCAGCGCCGACAGATCGTACGCCACCGTTTCGGTGACGAAGCTCAGCTCGGATTCGAAGCTCAGAAGGCCATAATATTTCATGTGCCTCACCGCATCGACCGCGGCTCTGCTTCGTCCTTGCGCCAATAAGGCTTCGCCGAGTTTGCGATACTGGTTGAGCACATTGTACGCTGTACGCACATCTCGCGCATTCAGCGTGGAACGCATGTAGGAGTTGAAGAACCGGAGCACGAGATCGACGAGCTGGGTGTCGTTCACGCGTGCCGCTACCTCACCGATATAGCGCGTGTCTATGGCGATCACGTAGGTCACGTCGCGCATCGAGGCGAGCGCCTCGTTGTAGATGCTGAGGTACTGGCGCATGACCTTCCATTCGACCCAGGTCTTGCGCTCCTCAAGGTCTGTCAACGATTCCGCGTCCATCGCGACGAAATCGGGGTTTTGCCGGATCGCGGGTCCGATCGTGAACCAAGCCGGGCTCGCCTGGTGCTTCACGTCCACATACGCGACAGCAAAATCCTTCAGCGCATCCACGGATGCACTGGCGATGATCTTGTCCTTGCCGGAGATGGAATTGTTGGCGATGTCGGTCAGTTCTTCGAGCGCAAACAGCATTTCTGCTTGCGCCGCAAAGCATTCCTCTTGCGCCTGACCGAGCGCGCCCTTCTGAGCCGTTCGGATTGCTTCCTGATGTATGTGGCGGACGAGATTTTGCGGCGCCAGGAACCAGAACACATAGCCGAAATACGGCATCGTGATGATGAGGCCGCCCATGGTTAGTGAAAGCAGCACGACGAGGGTAATGGCTGGCACGAAATCGGAGTGACCAGCGGCAGACAGCCACACGCTCGTGGCGCTGGCGATTACGTAATAAGCGGCGACATAGATGTTGAGCCGGTCGCGCAAAAACATGCGCGCTACGCCAGTATAGCGCTCCGACGAAAGCTGTACGATGATGCTGACGACGGTGATGACGATGCCGAACACTGCGGCATTGACCCCGACCAGCGTCGACAGCGCGTTCGTGGTCGCCTCTGGGTCGAATGCATAGAACAGCGCTCCCGGCCAGGACCGATTGCCTGGCGGATGCGACAAGAAGAAGTCTGCTGTGTAGAAGCCCCAGAAGACCGCCAGCGCGGCCCAGGCCAAGATCGCTGCTTGCAGCGCAAAACGACGGTAGGAATCGCGATCGAGCTTGTTCATGCCGATCCCGCGGGCATGGCCCGGCGGCGCGCCGCCGGGCCCGCCTCAATCATCAAATGCTCTCGAGTCTCGATGTGACAATCCCGGCGATGATAACCGCCGCATAACACGCGAACATCAGCGCCGCGAATTGCGGGAAAAGGTTTGCGTCCAGATTCGGGAAAACCATCGAGAAGCTGTTGATCTCGTAGATGCCAACGAGCAGGCCCGGCACCGCCATGATTGACGCCGCTTCGGCGCGATCTGTGGCCGCGACGTTGAGCAGCTTGAGGCAAAGATAGGTCACCCCCAGCAACGCCACCGGCATGATCATGAACAGCCACGACACGCCACTGCCCGCGGTGAGAAAGGTTTCACCAACAAAGCGGAACGCCACCGCAATAGCGATCCAAATTACAAATCCAACGACCATCCAGCGAACGATCATGTAGTCCTCCCCTCGCGTCCCGATCTGCGGAACGACCGAAGCAGCAAGGTTACAGGGATCAAATGTTGGCGCCAACGTTTCGCCCAACTGGGTTGAGGCCATTCAAGTTTGACGTCGCGCCTGGCTGCAGATTGCCGGCTGCGATCGACAATCTCGTGCTTTTTCAGTGACATGAGGGCCGCTTTGGCCGCGGCTTATGTCGAGGCCAACTCCAATTGCGGCTTCTGGCGGGCGGCCCGAATTCCCGGGAAAAAGCCGCCGATGAGGCCGATTGCGACCGAGACGGTCAAAGCCGCTATGAGCAAGCCGACGGAGAGATCGAACCTGAATACCAGTTGGGTGAAGCCGGATGATAGCGTCGAGGTGGTTCGGCCATTGAAAGCAACGAATGCGATCGCGACGCCAAGCAGTCCGCCGAGCGCAGACAATGCAAGCGCTTCAACCATAGTGCCAAAGAAGGCGGCCAGGCCCGAAAAGCCAATAATGCGGAGCGTGGCGATCTCTGCTGAGCGCGCCTGCACTGACGAATACATGGTGTTCAGCGCGCCTGCGAGCGCGCCAATCGCCATCATGATCCCAAGGATCCACGCAATAGCGACGAAGCCTTGTGTCGATTGCGACGCTTGGCGCGCATAATAGGCGCGCTCGCTCAAGATCTCGAGCCCATTCAGTCTCGGATCATCGCGCGCCCAGCGAACATATGCGTCCATTGCTCCTGGAGACGTGAGCTTGACCCGCATCGTCTGAAAGACGTTCGGGCGGTTGAACAGGCTCTGCGTGACAGCGACATCCGCCCACAACTCTGATTCGAAAACCGTGCCCGGCGCCTCGAAGACACCGACCACGCGCCATTCCCCCCCGCGGATGCGTACGCTTTGGCCGAACTCGAAACCGGTGAACTCGCGCAGCAATCCCGCGCCCACTACGATTTCGTTTGTGCCGGGTGTGAACATCCGTCCTTGCGTGATGGTCACGCCGCGACGGAGCGCCAAGCCTTCCGGGCCAATGCCGCGGAACGGCATATTTGCGTTCGTACCGGTGGAGCGCTTTATGCCGTCAACGATGACCAAGAGCTCCCCGGAAATCAGCGGGGCGCCTTCCCGCTGAGCCACACCTGGACCGCTGCCGAGTATGGCCATTTGATCGCGTGTCACCACGCTGTTCAGTTCCGCGTTCGACCCTTCGCGAATGATGATGGCTACGTCCTCGGCGCCAGACCCCTGGACTGTCGCGCGAAGGCCATTCGCTAGCGCAAGAAAGAACAACAGCACGGTGATTGTGAGTGCAACCGCGATGACGCTGGCGGCCGACATCCAGCCCCGTTGAGGGATCGAGCGAACGTTGAGCGCAGTGACTGCGCCAATTTGGTCGAAGAGCCTAGCCACGATTACCTCTCAACGTCTGGCGAAAGCGTCGACGATGCGCATCCGATATGCCTGGAGCGCCGGCGGCAAGCCAGTTGCCGCACCCAATGCAGCTGCAACCACCACGGCCCAAACCAGTACGATCGGCGCGAAGCTGATCTGGGGTCCGCCGCCGCCGCTGCTGGCGAGCGCCCCCAGCAGCAAGGCGGCCAACCCGGTGCCGAGCGCGGCGCCTAAGAAAGAGAGTAGGAAGGACTCGCCCAGCACCAGACGAAGCACGCGGGCGGATGAAAATCCCAACGTCTTCATCACGCCTACTTCCTTCGTCCGCTCGCGAACGGCCAGCGCCATCGTGGTGCCGACGATCAACAGAATGGCGATGAAGGCCGCGCCCACCACCAGCGTAACGACAAGCCCAATATTGCCCAACTGCGCCGCAAAAGACCGATTGAAGGCAGCTTCGTCCTGCGTGGAGGTCTCGTCTTGGGAATTGGCGAACCGCGTGTCGATGCGTTCGGCCACTTGGTCATTGATCGCGGCGGATGTCGTCAGGAACGGAACCCAGCCGATGCGATCACGGCCGAACGTTATGGTCTCGTTGAAGTAATCATAGTGGATCAACACGCTGCCGGTCTGTGATGAACCGGGCGGAGTCGGAATTGTCCCCACCAAGGTGAACGACCAGGTGGAGTCGCCCGTGGTCGAATTGGTGAAAATGTTGCTCTTCAGCGGGATGCGCTGGCCAATGAGCCAGCCAAAACGCTGCGCGACTGGTTCGGCTGCAAGCATCGCGGTGCGATCGTCGAAGAATGCCTCGCGCACATTTTCTGGGACTTGCAAGTCTTCGGCATAGACGCGGAAATAGCTTTGTGGGTCGATAGCGAAAACAGGCAGGAACCCGCGTGGCATTTCCTGATAGTAGCCGCCGAACCAGTTCATGTGGGTCGCCGCCGCCACGCCCTCCGTGTTTGCGATACGGTCGTAATAAGCAATCGGCAGAGTCTCGGTGAAATTGATCTTGGAGAGTGTAATCATTCGCGTCGGCAACGTGTTCACCGCGTTCAGCGCATGATTGAAGCTCAGCATCAGCGCCAAGATCAGGAACGCGACCGTTATTGAGATAATGAGCAAAATCGTGCGCACGGGTTTGCGCCACAGATTCTTGCTCATAAGACTGAGATCATTCATGCAGCGAGCTCCCGCTCGTCGAAGCGCCCCTTATCGAGATGCAACGTCCGCTTCGCGAATTTGGCCGCCTCGGCATCGTGGGTGACCATCACGATCGTCTTTCCGAGTTCCCGATTGAGCGTCTGCAGCGTTGTCAAAATCTCGTCGGCAGTGCCGCGATCAAGGTCGCCGGTTGGTTCGTCAGCGAGCAGAAGCTTGGGATCGGAGACGATGGCGCGTGCGATGGCGACACGTTGCTGCTGCCCGCCCGAAAGTTCGCGCGGCCGGTGCTTGGCGCGGTCCTCGAGGCCAACGATCTTCAGCGCCGTCGCTACATTCGCGCGTCTTTGCTTCGGCGACAGCCTGGTGAGCAGCAGCGGCAGCTCGACGTTCTGTGCGGCCGTCAAAATCGGCATCAAATTGTAGAATTGGAATATGAAGCCGACGTTTGCGGCGCGCCACGCCGTCAGCTGTCCTTCGCTGAGCTTTTCGATGTGCTTGCCGTCAAACTCAATTGCGCCGCCGTCTGGCCGGTCCGTGCCCCCAAGCAGGTTGAGCAGGGTCGTCTTGCCTGAACCAGACGGTCCCATGATCGCGACGAAGTCGCCCTGATCGATCTGCATCGTCAGTTTGTTGAATATGGCGATCTTCTCTTTGCCGCGCTTGTAACTCTTCTGCACGTCGGTGAGCTGAATCAAACCAGCCATCGCTTTGCCCCCAAACTTCTATGTTGCCGCTTACCGGTCTAGAAAGCGGACGCTAATCGCCATCTCCGGTAAAATGCGAGGGTCGAGTTGGTCGAATCCGATCCTGACCCGCACCGTTGCGCGACTCCGATCCGCCGCTGGGATCGCAGCGATGACATGCGCAGGGAATGTCTCACTCGGATAGGCGTCGAGCGTCGCCTCGACCCGCTGGCCTTCCGAAACGCGCGCGATATAGGCTTCGCTTACATCGACCTCGATCTCGAGGCTCGACATGTCGACGATGGTGCATATGCCTGTGCGTGTGAACCCGCCGCCGGCGGAGACCGGCGAAATGATTTCTCCCGGTTGCGCCGCCTTATTGATGACGACACCTGCAAAAGGCGCCCTGATCTCATAGCGCGCCAGTTGCGCCGAAGCGCGCGCCGCGTCGCTGCGAGCGGCATTGCGCTGCGCGAGCGCCGAATCGTAACGTGCTTGCGCAGCGGTCAAAGCAGCGTTGCTGGCAAAACCCTGCTCGGATAACGAGCGCGTGCGCGCAAGCGCTCGCTCGGATTCGGCGAGGTCCGCTTCCGCGGCGGCGGCGCGAGAACGCGCGGCCCCCGCATCCGCACGCGCCAGTGTGGGCTCAAGTACAGCCAGCACCTGACCTGCGCGGACGCGTTGGCCTTCCTCGACGCGCACTTCGAGCAAGCGCCCCGTGACCTCGGCAGCCACGGTTGCCTGTCGGCGCGCCACCACATATCCCGACGCGACCAGATTACCAGATGCAGTGGGCCTTGAACCGGTGGCGGCTTCCTCGACAGGAGGCGGCGGCGGCGGCGCGGGCTTCAGCAACCATCCTGCCACCGCGCCAATCAGAAGCGCGCCCACACCGACCCCGGCGGTGGTTATCCAATTCGGCAAACGCGCTTCGGCCTCGTCGCCAGCTTCGCGTTCGATCCGCAAAGATTTTAGGAGATCCGTTTTGTCTGACACGCGCCACCGCCACCTGCGGCGCAAACCTAGTTAGAACTAGTCAGTTCGGCAATCGGCGGACGACGACTAACGCTCCTGTCATGCAATGCGACGCCAGGCCGTCCCCGCGGGCCGGCCTCGCGTTGCAAGAGGGAGCGCACACGGGGTCAAAGCGGGCGTGCGGGTGATTCGACCGTTTCGTGTGGCGCAGCGCGAATCCCCGGCAAAGCCGTGCGCTGAGGGGCCGCCCCTCGTGCTGCAGCGAGGCCTTTCGGGAAACCGGAACGATCGCTGAAGTCCCGGGGCGCCCCACGGGCGTTCTGCTGCATCAGCGATGCTGCGACTACGAGATCCACCAGCGTTATTGCGGCTACCAGCGCCAGCGCGCCCTGCGCATTGCGGCGGCGCTCGTCCTGCTGGCGCAACGCGGGAGCGATTGTCGCCAGGTCGACCACATCGCCGGCCACACGCGCCCACATTGCAGGGATTGCATTCGGCTGCATTGCACCCAGTCCAGAAACAATCTCGCGCGCGCCGTAGGCGCGCAGCAGACTTTTCCTGTTCTCCAAGCCGATCGCGCGCGCGATCGCGCCGGGAAATGCCATTTCGGCAACGCCGAGGGCCAACGAAAACAATCCAAGCGCCCGCGCAGCGCGATCCATCACGGTCATTGAACTTGTGCGGAAGCTCGATTGCGATTGAGCATGCATCATCATGTCCTCCGATCAGTGGCGCACGTTCGAAGCCGCCGACGCCAGGAAATCCGGCTTCAAGACAACCTTGATGCAGCTGTCCTGTTTGTTCTCGAAGATGCGATACATCTCCGGGCCGCTTTCGAGCGGACGGGTGTGCGTGATGACGAAAGACGGATCGAGTTCGCCGTCCTCGATCAGCCGCAGCAATTCGTCGGTCCAACGACAAACATGTGTCTGGCCCGTACGAACAGTTAGCCCCTTGTTCATCAGCTGCCCCATCGGAATCATGTCATCGAGGCCCCCGTAGACGCCGGGGATCGACAGCACGCCTGCGGGACGACAGGCGTAAATCATCTCGCGCAGCACGTAAGGCCGATCGGTCTCGAGCATCATGGCTTGCTTGGTGCGATCGAGGAGATGCATGGGCAGCACGGTTGTATGCGCCTCCATGCCGACCGCATCGATGCACTTCTCCGGCCCTTTGCCGCCGGTGAGATCGTTCAGCCGCTCAATAACGTTTTCTTCTGCGTAGTTGATGGTCGTAGCGCCTCCCGCTTGCGCCATACTGAGTCGTTCGGGGAAGCGGTCGATGGCGATAACCTGTTCAGCACCGAGAAGCACGGCGCTGCGAATAGCCATCTGTCCCACTGGGCCGCAGCCCCAGATGGCGACTGTGTCCGTCGGCTCGATGTCGCATTGTAGCGCCGCCTGCCAGCCGGTCGGTAGAATGTCGCTGAGGAATAGAAGCTGATCATCTGGGATTCCCTCCGGCACTTTTATGTGTGTGCGATCGGCGAATGGCACGCGCAGGTATTCAGCTTGGCCGCCGGGATAAGCGCCGGTCAGCGCTGAATAACCAAACGCGCCGCAGGCGGCATGGCCCAAGACCTTGTCTGCCAACTGCTTGTTTCGGTTCGTGCGTTCGCAGCACGAATAGTTGCCGCGCACGCATTGCTCGCACTCACCGCAGAAGATGGTGAATGGGATGACGACCCGGTCGCCCACCTTGAGCGCATGGTTGTCGCGCCCAACCGCTACCACCTCGCCCATTGTTTCATGTCCAACGATGTCGCCGGATCGCATGAAAGGGATGTAGTTGTGGAAGAGATGCAGATCGGAACCGCAGATGGCGCAACTCGTCACCTTGATGATGGCGTCCCGACCATCCTCGATTTCGGGATCGGGAACGGTGTCGCAGCGGATATCCTTGGGGCCATGCCAGACCAGGGCTTTCATCGATCGGGGCTCCTATCGCACGAGTTGAACGGCTGTGCGGACAAGGCTCGCCCGCGGACAGCGTTCCGTGGTTAAGGAGTTTTATTTCAGCGGCTGGCGGAGACGGAGGGATTCGAACCCTCGATACCCTGTTCGAGTATAACGCCTTAGCAAGGCGCCGCCTTCAGCCACTCGGCCACGTCTCCAGCGGGCCACCCGCTTAGCCTGCACTGCGCCGCCCCGGCAAGCCCCGCGCAACCAGTCATGCACTGGTTAACTGGCGCCGCCTTTGCGCGAAAGGCGCCGAACTCACTCACGCCGAGGGCGAAAAAACCATGTCACAAAGGGCCTTGCGGCTGCCAAGCCCCAATCTGGATCAGCCGGCCGGCGAGGAGCGAGTGTCGCACGATCGTGCCGACACAGCGGCAACGCAGAGCGCCCGCGAAGCGGCGGCGCTCGCGGCGCTCGCGGGCCAGTTTGGTTTGTTCGGCCTTAACCTTGTGCTCGACTGGAACGAGGCGTGGGAAGGGTCGGCCGAGGCGCCTTACCGCATCGACGAGGGAATGGCCGAGCCCGCGAACGATACCTCACCGCGCGCGCCATTCCCGGCTATTCCCGCTGCGCGGTGGCGGATGGACCCTCGCCTCGCATTGGGCTTGATCCCCGCCACAGACTGGGTGGTTGTCGCGCTGGCGGCGCAAGTCGCAGCCTTGTGGGGCGCCGGCGCTAGTCTGCTCGATCTGGCGATCGGGCAGGCCATGACTTTCTTGCTCGGCGCACTCTCTTTGAAGGTAGGCCTCTGGCTCACTGAATCCTATCGAGCCGGACCCGCACGCATTCGTCCAGGACGCGGACTCGGCGGCCTCGCGTTGGGCGCTATCATCGGCATTCTGGTCGCCAACACATCAGCCCCAGACGCCCGCAGCGCCGCGGCGCTGGCCGCGACGTTGCCGTTCGCTGCAATGTTGCTGGCCGGCGTTCAGGCAGCGCTTGCGCTCTGGATCGCCGCTGCACACCGCAATGGAGTGTTCTCGGAGACGATCGTTCTGGTCGGCGCCACCAATTCCGCAGAGCGGCTGGCAAAACGGCTTGGCCGCGGCGGCGAAGCACACATCGTAGCAGTCGTAGATGATCGGCTCGCGCGCGCTCCTTCGCGACTTCACTCGATCCCAGTGACTGGCAACGTAGACGACCTGCTGGCCTGGGCGGATTTGCCTCACGTGGACCGTATCGTCATCGCAGTCCCGCAAAAGGCGGAAGCGCGCGTGCGCGGCATCATCGAGCGCATGCGAACGTTGCCCAATCGCGTCGACCTGCTGCTTGATTACGACGCCACCAGCATCAGCGGGCGCGGCTTCGACAAGCTCAGCGGCGCCGCACTCGCCTGCGTTTCCGGCCGGCCGCGCAGCACCGCCCGCATGCTCCTGAAGCGCGCGCAAGATGTCGCTCTCGGGTCGGCTCTCGCACTCGCATTCGCGCTGCCTATGCTCGCGATCGCACTTGCGATCAAGTTCGATAGCCGCGGCCCCGTGCTCTATCGGCAGCGTCGTCACGGCTTCAACAACCGCGTCATAACGGTGCTGAAGTTCCGCACCATGAAACACGAGCCAGGCGCCCCGCTGCGTCAGGTAACGGCCAACGATCCGCGCGTTACGCGTCTTGGCCGCTTCCTGCGCCGGACCAGCCTCGACGAGTTGCCGCAACTGTTCAACGTGCTCAAGGGAGAGATGAGCCTTGTAGGCCCGCGTCCGCACGCGATTGGCATGAAGGCGGCTGAGCGCGACCTTCAGGATATCGTCGCCGAATATGCGCATCGTCACCGTGTCAAACCAGGCATCACCGGGTGGGCCCAGGTCAATGGGTCGCGCGGACCGATCGAGACGCCGGCTGCGGTTCGGACTCGTCTCAAACTCGATCTCGAGTACGTCGCGCGCGCTTCGCTATGGTTCGACCTGCAGATATTATTGCGCACAATTCCATCGCTGTTCGGCGACCGCAAGGCGACACGGTGAGCGCTTCTCGCTTTCTCGCCGTTGCGCCATTGCAGGTCGCACAGGCACTCGTCGGCTTCGGCTCGATCATCATCTTCACACGGTTGATGAGCGCCGAGGAATTCGGCCGCTACGCACTCGCCTTGTCGATCTCCATGGCGGCGCACACGCTTCTGTTCACTTGGGCGGAAGCAGCCGCATTCCGCTTTTTCGCCACGGCCCAGGCAGCACGACGCCTCGCGGATCATTTCGCCACGTTGCTCGGCATCGCCTTCCTCCTCGGCGCCGCCGTACTCTTGGCCACGGCCTTCATTCTCTCGCACGCGGGTCTTGAATCCCACGCCGCTTCGATCGCCGCCTTCGCCGCCGGCGCGGCCTCGCTGCGCTTTCTGACGCGCATTGCGCGCGAGACGGATCGCGCAGCACTTTCTTTCACGCGCTACGCCGTTTTCGAAACTGCATATCTGACACTGGGTTTTGCCGCCGGCGTTGGACTGCTGATCTTCTTCGATCTGGGCGCAGCCGCGCCATTCGCTGGTCTCATGCTGGGCGGAGCGCTGATCGCCTTGGTCGACGCGCCCCGCCTATTCGCGCAGGCCCGCGGCGGCTACGTGACACTCATGCGCGCGCGCCTCTATGCCCAATACGGCGCGCCGCTTGCGCTCGCTTTGGTCGCTGACCTCGGGGTGCAGGCGATGGCGCGCACGGTGCTGGCGACGCAAGCGGACGAAGCTTCGCTCGGCGCATACGCGGCCGCATTTGGACTGACTCGCCCGCTCGACCTTATCTTCACCGGAATAGCGGCTGCGTTCGCGCCAATGCTCTTCGCCGCGTATGAAAAGGAGGGCGCCGACGCCGGGCGTGAGGTCGCCGCCCGCGCATTCACCTGGTTCTGCGCGCTGACTGCGCCCGCCTGCGCTGGGCTGGTGTTGCTTGCAAAACCACTGGCGGCTTTGCTGATCGGTCCAGCGCTCAGCGCCGAAGCCGCTGCAGCGATGCCATGGCTTGCTCTGGCGGCGCTTTGCTCCGGGTTCGCGCTGCATTACTGGTCCGAAGCGTTCCAGATTGCTCATCGAACCGGTCAGCGCGCACTGCTGATGCTGGCGCCGGGCGCGGTTCAACTGGCGCTGACGCTCGCTCTCGCAGCACGCTTCGGCGCGGTGGGCTCGGCGGTCGCCTCAGCCGCGGGCGCCGCACTCGCCGTATTTTTGCTGGCGGTGCGCGGACGCTTGCTCTTCCCCTTGCCGGCGCCGCTTGGGGTGCTGATCCGCATAAGCGCCGCCACGAGCGTCATGGCGATCGTGCTCGTCTCTCTCTCTGCCGCGGATGGCCCGGCGTCGCTGGCGCTGCAGATGGCGATCGGCGGCGCTGCTTATGGGCTCGCGATCGTAGCGCTCAACGTCCTCGGCGTTCGCGACCGACTAACAGCGCTCGCCGGTGCATTGCTGCGTTCGGTCCGCTCGGCGGCGGCCGGGGCGGAGGGCTGAGGCAATGCGCGAACGGATCATCCGCCTCGGCGACAGCACAAAAGCAATCCATCTCAGCGTGCTGACGCCTTTCCATAAAGACGACCCAACGCGGCTGCTCACGCGCATGCGGAACGCGCCCGCTGGGGTCGAATTCATCCTGCTCGACGACGGCTCGGGCTCCGCCGCGCTGCTGTCCAATGTCGTTGGCGCTGCGTTGAAGCTCGGCGCGCCCGCGACGATCATCGTTCGCGAGCGCAATTGCGGCCGCGCTGAAGCGCGAAATCGCCTCGTCGCCGAGGCGCGCGGCGAGTACGTCTTGCTCCTCGATGCAGACATGCTTCCCGATGAACCTGACTTCTTGCAGCGGTGGCTCCATACTGCATCGATATCGGCGCCGAATGCGGCATTCGGCGGTCTCTCGCTCCGACACGCGAAGTCGACGCCGGCCACGGCGCTACACCATCATCTGTTCGATCGCTCCGATTGCCGTCGCGCGATCGATCGCGCACGCTCGCCGGCTCAGCATACGGCCAGCGCCAACCTACTCGTCCGCCGCGATTTCCTCTTGGCCAATCCGTTCGACCGCGGTTTCGTCGGCTGGGGCTTTGAAGACACTGAATGGGCGCTGCGGGCAAGCGCCCATTCACCCATTGTCCACATCGACAATCCCGCCACACATATCGGGCTTGACGACGTCGAGACGTTGCTGCGCAAGGCGAAGCAGGCTGGCCCCAACTTTGCCCGCTTGAGCCAGATTCATCCGGCGGCATCACGCTTTGCTGCTTATCGCGTCGCGCGCGCGCTCCGCCGCCTGCCGCTTAAGCAAGCGTTGCGCGCTGCTTCCGCCGGGCTCGCGCGGCAACTACATGCGCCCCTCACCGTGAGGCGCATCGCGCTGAAGCTTTACCGCGCGAGCTGCTTTGCGGAGCATCTCGCATGACGTCAGGCGCCTATTCACCTCCGCGCCACTTTGCGGCGAAACTTCAGCGACGGATGACGCAAGAGCACGCTGCGCGACCAGCTTTGCTGCGCTTTGCGCAACCCTTGCTATCGATCAGCTTCGACGATTTTCCTGTCAGCGCGGCCCAGGCCGGGGCCGACATTCTCGAGCGGCATGGCGGACGCGGCACCTATTACGCTTCGGCCGGCCTGGCCGACACCGTGGGCCCGTGCGGGCGCAACTTCAGTGGACGAGACTTGGTGCGTCTCTCAGAACGCGGTCACGAAATTGGCTGCCACACTTTCGGCCACGATGACTGCGCGCGGCGTGCGCCGCTAGAGACGCTGAAGGACCTGGCGCGCAATCGGTACGCCCTGGCGGGCATGGGCGCGCCAAGAGCCGCTGAAACACTCGCATTCCCTTATGGCGAAACCACAGTCGCGCTGAAGCACAGCCTTCCTCCCCGATATCGCTGCGCCCGCGGCGTGCTCCCAGGGCTCAACGTTGGGCCTGCCGACCTCGCGCAATTGCGCGCCCATGCCTTGTTCGGTTCCGGCTGGCGCGCGCGTGTGAAGCAGGCGCTCAAAATGGCTGCAAGAAAAAAGGCGTGGCTGATCGGATTCACCCACGATGTCACCGATTCTCCTTCTGCCTGGGGGACGCGCGCGGACGAGTTCGACCAGTTGATCACTGAAGCGAAGGCGCTTGGCTTTTCTATCGTCACCATCAGTGAAGCCCTGGACCGGAGGATCACGTGATCAAGGTCAGCGTTCTCATTCCGACGTTCCGTCGACCAGAGAGTTTCGCCCGCGCGGCGCGCAGCGTATTCGCGCAACAAGCGGTGAGCGATGTGGAGCTCATTGCGGTGGACAATTCGCCTGAAGGGTCAGCGCTCGACCTGTTCGCAAAACTCGCCCTGGAATCGCCGCTGCCGTTTCATTGGACGCATGCTCCGGAGCCCGGCGTGGCGAGCGCGCGCAACGCCGCTTTGATGCTGGCGCGCGGCGAACTCATCGCCTGGCTGGATGACGATGAAGAAGCATGCCCGGGCTGGTTGGCGGCGCTGATTTCAGTGCGCAAGGCAACCGGCGCGCAAAGCGTATTCGGCCCAGTGCAAGCAAAGACCGCGAGTGGCGCCGCCGATGCGCTATTTCACGAGCGCCTCTACACGCGCACTGGTCCGCGCGAGAGCGGCATCGTCGCCAAACCCTATGGAATAGGCAATTCCCTGCAACCGCGCAGCATGTTCGGGGACGGCGCGCCCTTCGACCCTGGCGCCAACCAGCGCGGCGGTGAAGACGATGCTCTGTTTTCCGCCTGGGCCGACGCAGGCGCTCTCTTCGCCTGGGCTGCGGACGCGCTCGTGGTCGAGCACCTTGCGCCAGAGCGCCTTCGGCTGCGGCACGCATTCAAGCGCGCTTTCGCCTATGGCCAAGGTCCGAGCGAAACAGCCTGGGGCAAACGCGACTACCCATCACTTGCTCGTCATGCCGCTACTGGATTTGCACAAGCGCTGGCGTTTGGCGCCGCTGGCGCCCTTGCGCTGCCGCTCTCGCGTGCGTCCGGACTCGAGCTCATCGGTCGAGCCATTCGCGGGGCGGGCAAGGTCTTGTGGTTCTTCGAGCAGAAATTCTACGGCGCGGCGCTGGTCGCTCAGCCCGCCCGCCGCAGCGCGCGCTCGACCAGCACCCCGGAGGCATCCGCGCCGGCATAAATCAGGCCCAACAGGTTGGCGCCGGCCTCCGCCAGTTTCTGCCTAGTATGCGTCGCCGCCGGCGCAGCGCCCGCATCATCGCTGACAACGAGCACGACGCCATCCATGTGCCGAGCAACTCTTGCGGCGACGGCGCTTCGTTCAAGCGAAAGCGCATTGACGATCGCGGTCGATCCCTCCGCACGAATGGCGTCCCAAAAATCTGCCGCCGCAGAGATCGTCACCCGCGCGTGCGCGGGCACGATCCCCGTATCGAACACGCCCGCACGGATGCGCGTGGCGCCGACACGATGAAAGCCAAATGCCGGACGGGCGGCGCTGCCCGGCGTGAACAGCGATACGCCTTGAATATCGCCGCTCTGTTTTGGCCCGAGGGGCGAATGCTTACTCAAGGCCGCGGCCAGGCCGTTCCGCTTCAGGTTAAGGTCGATCGCATAGACGTTCGTGCTCGTGCAGGCCAAAGCAAGAGCGCACGCCGCCGCAATCGCATCGTCCTCACCGCCTCTTGCCGTGACAAGCATCAAGGCGCGACCAGCGCCGTGACTACGGAATGGTTGCGCGGCCAATGCGTCGAGAACGCCCGCCGCCGAAAAACTACTGCTCCTCATGCGTCGCCCTTCACAAGCGTCAGCGATGGCTTAGCGCGCGATGCCGATCGTCCAGCGCGTTTTGCGCCCGCTGTGCGCACACGCGGCATCACCGCCAGAACGGGCGCGCCCAGCGCGCGTGCTGCGCTCGATGGCGTGGGATAATTACGCCGCAACAGGCCGCGTGATAATCCAGCCGCACACGAAACGATCGCGGCAATGAGCAGAGTCACAATCATGATCGGCCAACGCAGGCTCTTTCCCTGCGTGGGCACATCAGCGCGCTGCACCGTGCTGATGGTGTCGGAGGACTCGCCCAACATCCGGCTGCGAACGCGCGCTTCTTCAGCCCGTGTCGCAAAGCTCTGCGTGCTGCTTTCTAGGATCGTCTTCTCACGCTGCAGCTGCCGGAATGTGGGTTCGAGCTGCTGCATAGACCGTAAGCGCGCATGGACGTCCTGCCGTTGCTGAATCAGCGCCGCCTCCCGGCCACGTTGCGCGCGCGCCTCAGCCTCCATTCCATAGAGCTGGCCTGCTATCTCCTGTCGCACCGGATTGACGCCGCGGCGCGTGATCGTCGGCGGATCGCCGCCGGCAAGGAATGCCTGTAATTGCGCGATGCGGCGATCGACCTCGCGCACGGGCATGGCGTCGTCCTGATAGCGGGAGAGCAGCTGCTCGCGCTCCACCTGCGCCTGCACGAGTTCGCGGCGCGCGTCAGATTCCGAGTAGAGTTCAATCTGCTCCGGCTCCTGGCTCAGCCGAGTGCGCAGCGCCGCAGCGCGGGCCTCGGCTTCACCGCGCCGTGTTTGCGCGTCAAGCAATTGGGTCTCTATGTCGCCTGCGCGCGCAGCCAAGGCGGCCATCTCGCTCTCAAAATCCCCAATGCCGTTCTCGGTCAGAAAAGCGGCTAGCGCAGCATTCGCCCTCGCCGCACGTTGACCGAGATCCTGCGTCTGGTTGGCGAGCGCCTCATATTCGCCGCCAACAAGCACCTCGCGCCGATGCTGGAAATAGCTTTCGATCAAAGCATTGAGCGCAGCTGCTGCGATTTCGGCGTTCTTGTGCTGATAAGAAAGCCCGATCGCCGGCGTCTGCGGCGCGGTCTCGACGCTCAGCGCTCGGGCGAAGGCGCGCTCCGCCGCCGCGATTTTGCGCGCCTGCGAACCGCCGCTTGCAGCAATGTCGGGGTAGAGCCGCTCAAGACCGACCGTTTCGATCGCATGGCGAACCACGGCGCCGGAGCCGATCATGCGCATTTCGGCGTTGACGACAGCTTGCATGTCCGGCGTCGCGCCGGCCGCAGCGTTGCCGCTCATTGGCTGGTACACGTATTCCTCGCCCAGCCGGACCAGGAGTTCCGCGCGCGCAGTATAGGTGCGCGGCGCCGCCAGCGCTGCAGCCAAGCCCAGAGCGCACACGGCGCCGGCGACTGCAAGCACGAGCCAACGCTCGCGCCAAAGCATCGCCGCGATGTCGACCCAAGTTGCTTTCGTCACCCCCATCAGCGCGCTCCAGGCGCTCTGATCTGCGGATTCCGCCGCGCTCGTCATCATTGCTCCCGGACCTTCTGGCGCGCGCAGCTTCGTCGCATTTGGTAAACGATCATTCACCACCACGCGGGCATTCTCGCGCCAAGCGAGGATTCTTTGCGCTGGCGGAGGCATGCATGCGCAGTGCGGTGACGATTTGGGCGCTCATGATCGCGATGGGCTTCGCCGGTTGCGCCAGCATTGCGCGCAGTCAGGAGACCAGTTCCGCAGCCCCGCTTTCGTACTCGAGCGAAACACCGGAATATCGCTTTTTTCCTGGAGACGAGATCGAGGTCACGGTGTTTTCGGCGCCGGAATTATCGCGCACCGTCACTGTCGCCCCCGACGGGCGCATCGCGCTGCCTATGATCGGCGCCGTGCGCGCGGCCGACCTCACCGCCAGCGAATTGCAGGACTCTCTCGTCGAAGCATATTCCGGCCAGTTGCGCGCGCCCGAACTCAGTGTGACGCCGAAAACGTATGGCTCGCGGCAAGTATTTGTCGGCGGCGAAGTGGCGCGCCCCGGCATCTACCAGATGCCGGCGCAGATCGACGCACTGCAGGCGGTGGCGATGGCGGGTGGATTTCTGCCCAGCGCGCGGCGCGGCGACGTGCTGATCCTGTCGCGCGCGAGCGGACAAACGCAGGTGTCCGAGGTCGACCTTTCACCGCGCGCGATGCGAGCCGGATTGCCGAACGCGCAGCCTTTACAGCGTTACGATGTGGTCTATGTGCCGCGTTCGCCCATCTCCCAGGTGAACCTGTTCATGCAGCAATATGTGCGTGATGCGCTGCCAGTGCAGTTCAGCTTCTATTACGATCTGCGCGGCGACCGGAATTATTGATCGCTCGGCGCGTCCGTTCGTCAGTGGTGCTTGACTACCATCCATTCGCGCGCAGCCCGTTGCGCCTGTGCGATCTCGTCCTTGGACATCATGTCGGCGAGTTCGCGGCGGCATTCCTTCGCCGCCTCCGAGCCGCGCACGGCCGCCAGATTGAACCACATGTGCGCCTGAACAAGATCGACGGGGCCGCCTTGGCCGGTCGAATAGATGAGGCCCAACTTGTAGAGATTGTCGCAATCGCCCTGACGGCGCACGGCTTCGCGCACTTCCGCGATTTCAGAATCTGTAAACGCCATATCGGCCGCTCCCTTGGCTCATTTGGGAGCGCCCGGATTTGGCCCGTGTACGCTCCACCCCACTGGCGTGCATTTTTCGCGCCGCCAGAGCCGACCAATGCCATGCTTTAATTGCGATAAGCTTAAGCGGCGTCAGCCGTCTTTGGATTTATCCGCGGTTCACCAAATGCAGGCGGTTCCCCGTTCATTCAGGCGCGGTTCAGTTGGCCGCCCGAACACTGGCGCGCAGAGAGGGACCTTTCCTTGAACAGCGCTGTTCACGGGAAGCAGGAAGGAGACCTCAGATGAAGCGCATCGCACTTGCGGCACTGACGGCCGCAATGTTCGCGGCGCCGCTCGCCGTTGCGAACGACGCCGCCGCCCATGAACGACATCGCGGCGATCATGACCGCCGCGATTACCGCGATCACCGCCGGGAAGATCGGCGCGACTATCGCGACCACCGTCGCGAAGACAGACGTGATTACCGCGATCATCGCCGCGAAGACCGGCGCGATTGGCGCGATGACCGTCGCGACCATAGGCAGTGGGACCGCAGCCGCTACAATGGCTACAGCTATCGCGGCCAGTGGTATTATGGTCCGCCGCCGCGTTATTACGGTTACGACGACGTCCATTATGGCTATCGCGCGTGGCGTCGCGGCGATCGCCTGCCGCGCTACTATCGCGATTACTACGCCCCGGTGGACTGGCGCTATTACCGGCTGCGGGAGCCGCCGCGCGGTTATCACTATGTCCGCGACGACCGCGGCGATTACCTGCTGGTCGGAATCGCGACCGGCATCATCCTCGGCGTGATCCTCGGCAATTAGAGCGACCGTGCGATTGCGCTCGTGCGCCCCGGAGCCCTCCCCAGCTTCGGGGCGCAACGCGTTAAGCGGGCGGAAACCATAGCGCTTCCATGTTCGCGCACCGAGGAGGTGCGTGATGGTGCTGTACATCTGGCTCGCCGTGATAGCGCAAGCCTTCATGCCTGGCTTCGACCGCGCCGCCTCTTCGTTCGAGGCGCGTCTGCACTGCGAACTGGACGCCGCGCCGTTGATCGGAGCCGCCAGTCACGTGGCTCGCTACACGCCGTTAGCGGCGCGGGCCCGGTAATAGAGAGACGGCGTCACACCACCGCGAGGCAGGCTGCTGGCGCCCAGTCTCTGGCGACCCGCGTTACACGCCGAGCTTCTTCTTAAGAATCTCGTTCACCACCGCCGGGTTCGCCTTCCCGCCCGTCGCCTTCATGGTTTGACCGACCCACCAGCCAAACGCCTTCGGATTCTTCCGCACGTCGGCCACTTTGTCGGCGTTCGCGGCCATCAGTTCGTCGATGGCTCTTTCGATGGCGCCCGTGTCGGTGACCTGTCTCAAGCCTTCGCGCTCGACGATGGCGCCTGGCGCATCGCCAGTCTCGATCATCTTGGCGAACACATCCTTGGCGATTTTGCCATTGATCGTGCCATCCCTCACCAGATCGAGCAAATCGCCGAGCGCCTCGGCCTTCACCGGCGACTGCGCCAATGCGAGGCCCTTCTTGTTGAGAGCCCCGAACAATTCTTGCGTCACCCAGTTCGCCGCCTGTTTGCCGTCACGCCCCTGCGCGACGGTCTCGAAATATGAAGCAGCTTCAGCATCGCCCGAGAGCACTCCGGCGTCATACGCGCTCAAGCCATAGTCGCGGATGAAACGCTTCTTTTTTGCGTCCGGCAGTTCGGGCAGCGAGGCGCGAATCTGCTCGATCCATTGCTCCTCCAGCACCAGCGGCAACAAATCCGGATCGGGGAAGTAGCGGTAATCATGCGCATCTTCCTTCGACCGCATGGTGCGCGTTTCTCCCGCGTTTGGATCAAACAGACGCGTCTCCTGATCAATGACGCCGCCGCTTTCCAGGATCTCGATCTGCCGGCGCGCTTCGTATTCGATGGCCTGCATCATGAAACGCGTCGAGTTGACGTTCTTGATTTCGCAGCGGGTGCCGAATTCTTCGCCGGGCCGGCGCACCGAGACATTCACGTCCGCGCGCATGGAGCCTTCCTCCATGTTGCCGTCGCACGTGCCCAAAGCACGCACGATCGCGCGCAGCTTATTGAAATAGGCCGCCGCTTCCTTGGCTGATCGCATATCGGGACGCGAGACGATCTCCATCAAGGCGACGCCGGCGCGGTTCAGATCGACGAATGTCTCGGAGGGCGAAAGATCGTGGATCGATTTGCCGGCATCCTGCTCCAAGTGCAGCCGCTCGATGCGGATCGTGATCGGCTCTTCGCCGTCTGGCTCCACCTCGATCGCGCCCTCGCCAACGATCGGCTCCTTGTATTGGCTGATTTGATAGCCTTGCGGCAGGTCAGGGTAGAAGTAATTCTTGCGATCGAAGCGGCTCTTGCGATTGATCTGGGCATTGAGGCCCAGACCAGTGCGGATCGCCTGCTCCACGCAGTACTTGTTGATCACGGGCAGCATGCCGGGCATCGCCGCATCCACCAGCGAAACATGTGCGTTGGGTTCGCCGCCATAGGCCGCGCTGGCTCCGGAAAACAACTTCGCGTTCGAACTCACCTGCGCATGGACTTCCAGGCCGACGATAATTTCCCATTGCCCCTTGTCGCCTTCGACGAGTTGGTCAGGGCGGGCGGAGCGAACATCGAGCTGAGTCATGAGGGCTATCTAAGGGGTCTCGCCCGTGTCGTCACCCCGTGGATCGGCGAAGCGGCCTGGGCGTGGCGCAGGGCGCGCGCCAGCGGCCGCGGCGAACGTCCTGTTCGGCGCGGATCGGGCTGGCGGCGGATAGTGCGCCTGCTCAGGACGAATCGAGGTTCGAGACGGAGCAATCGAGAGCAAGTAGGTGGACGCGCTCATGCGGGGGACGCACAGGCAAGATCGGCGACAGCCGGGTGGCTCCGCTTTTCAGCCGCCGCACCATGCGCCGCGCCAGTGTGTCGATGCTGGCGAGCGCGCGCACGAGGCGCGCGTAGCGCTGCGCGAGGTCGCCATGCTTCAGTCTTCTGCGCAATTCGCCGCCGAATAGCGTGCGCAGCATGTGTGCGCGCCGAACGCGCCGCCGAAAACCCGGCCGAGCATAATCGAGCTTAGGTCGCGCTGCCCTGCGCCTGGGCATCAGCTTGGCGGCCCTTGCGACCACCAAACATGCGATCACACGCGCGATGCGATCGAGGTTGAGCCAGTAATAGCGTTGGCGAATGTAGCGTCGCTTTATCGTCGCTTGATCGGTAAAGAGGGCCGCGCCGATCCAGGCGAGCGTCAGCCACGCCATGGCCGTGAGCCTGGCGAGCTTCCTCTCTGCTGTGGGTTTGGATCGATGCGGGTTCATGCGCCTCACTGTAAGGCGCTGTGCGTGCAGTCGGATTGTTTGCGTCCGCCCGCCTGAATAGTCCGGAAAAAACAGTGTCGCCTGGGGATAGAGGCAAACAGCCGCCTCGCGCTTCATCTCTGGAGGGAAGGGAAAGAAGCGTCACGCTGAGCTTGTCGAAGCGCGACGCGCTTGCCGCAGCTTCGTCATTCCGGGGCGGCCGAAGGCCGAACCCGGAACCCAGGGGCAAGCCCTTTGATCCCTTGGATTCAGGATCGCGCTGCGCGCGTCCGGAATGACGATATGAAATGCTGACCCGAGCCGCTTGCCGTTGCTTCGCTGACACGGACTCTGCTGAGCCCGTCGAAGCGCGACGGCTCCGGCCTTCGACAGGCTCAGGTTGACGCTGGTGGATGAGACAAGCCAAGTTCACAGACCCGGCGTCACCTGCGCGGTTTCGGTGATGCTTCTGGAGTATGCGACCCGTTCGACAACATCATCATTATCTTCGGGGGCGGCGCGGAGGCGTCCTCTCTGCGCCTCTGCGCTGTCTCTGCGCAACGCGCTGGCGAGCCAGAGCCCCAGTCCGATGGACGCAGCGCCAACGGCCATCGTTTGCGCGGGCCGCTGCTCGAAATAGCTGCAGAGTTTGCGCCATGGCTCGGGGCCGGCGTTCCACAGACGCATATGCCGGCGTGGCTGCGTGAGCGCGAGCATGCCGTCTCCGATCATCATGATCGCGAACATTTCTGCTGACATTTTCAGCGGCAGGTTCATGGATTTGGTCCTCCTTCGAGAACTGAACCGCCTGCGCGAGCACGCGTTCCGCGCCGATATGAAAACCCCCGCGCTTGGCGGGGGCAGGCCTAGGGGGTTGGCCTTGAGTCAAGGTGGGAGAAGTGTGCAGACCCTTATCACCAGACTCCTTGGCCGACGCCGCCATCCATAACCATAGCGCCATTGAAGTTGGTTTCGGTCTGCGCCGCACGCGTTTCGGTTTCGCGGATATGAATGACCTTGTCGCCCGGGCCGAAGCGTCGCAGCAGCGAACGTTCGTTACAGGGACGGCGCGCAATTTGGGTGCGGCAGGTCACTTGCCCGTTCTCATACCATAGCGCCTCTCCTTGCGCGCAATCGTACGAACGGCCCTCAACAGTATAGCGCATGCGCGTGCCGGCGATGCAGCGGTAGATTTCCCCGCGATACTCGCGTGCGACATCGCGGCCGCCGAAGGTTTGCGAAGCTGGATGCGGATTGTTGCCGGCGTCGATGCAGATCGCCTGCACCAAGAGGTCACGCTCGCGCGACACGCTCTGGGCGGCGACGCTGGCTTCGGTGACTGCGAATGCGGCCGAACTCGCCCCCGCGGAGGCGCCGGCGTCGACGATCGTATTTGAACGAATGATGGTGTCGCCGGTGCGAACACTGGCGATGGCGATTGCAGTCGCGCTCGCAGCGGCTTGCGCGCGAGCGCCGGCATTCACCACGACGATGTTCGGCGGGGGCACGTTGGGCGGCGGCACGATGACGGTCGGCGGCCGGCAACATGGGGTCGGCGGAGGGGTTGGCGTACAATGCTGACGGCACGGCGGGGGCCGCACGCATGTGTCGCAATCCGCCGCGGCGGGGGTCGGCGCCATGACCAGGCCGATCGTCATGAAGGCGAAGGCGGCCACAATGTATCGCGCTGGGACGTTCATGCGCGTCAGCTCCTGAAACTCGCCTGCCGTGCTGCAATCACGGGGCCAGCCCTCGCTTGGCGCAAGAAACGATCCCGGCGCAGCACGTTAAGGAGAGGCGCGGGCTTTGCGTGGACAGCGCCGACTCAAGGATCAGATCGCCGCGACCATGATGGGGGAAGAGACGTTTCATCCCGACACCCGGGCGCTGCTCGCTTACGGGCGAGCGCTCGCTGGCGCGGCCGCGCCGCCGAAGAAAGGCGGCGCCGATCACGTGTTGGAGCGTCTCTTCGTCCTTGAGCGGACCGCTGACGGACGTCTGCCTATCCGCACCTTCGGCGCCGATTTGATCAAGCTGTTCGGCCGCGACCTGCGCGAGCATAATCTTGCGCACCTGTTCCTGCCGCCGGATCTGGTACTGCTGAATGCCCTGCTAGAGGCCACCACGGCGGCTGGCGAACCGGGGGTCGCGCGCCTGACGGGGGAAACCAATGAAGGCGGCAAACTCGGCGTCGAGATGCTGCTCACTCCGTTGCGGATCGACGGCTCGCCCAGCAATCGCCTGCTCGGAATGTTTCAGCCGCTCGGCGGAGAACGGTTTCTGAACGGACAAAGCCTTCGATTGCTGCGTTTGGGTTCGCTGCATCCACCAACCGCGAAAACGCCAAAAAGCATGCGGCTCGTGGTGATCAATTCCTAAACGTCGCGCGGCGCGGCCAAGCCTCGCAACAAGGCGGCGATCGCCTGATGATCGTACGGCTTGTCAATGAAAGCCTTGACCTCGGGGCAGGCGTCACGCGCCGCCTCCAGCATATGACGCTCGCCTGACGTCAACACCACGTGCGCTGGCGCGCCGGCCGCCATGACCCAGGAGGCGAGCGCTGCGCCATCCATGCCTCCAGGCATGTTGATATCCGAGAAGACGATGTTCACGTCGACGCCGGCGAGGAGCAGATCGCGCGCCTCTTCGCCGGACGCCGCCTCGATCACGCGCATCCCGCTTGCCCGCAGGGTTTCGGCGAGCGCGAGCCGGAGCAGCACCTCGTCCTCCACCACCAACACCGTGAGGTGCTTGCCCTCTTCGGTCGTCGGCATCGGGTCTTCCGCCGGACTCATGCGTGCTCCCACCGCTATTGCGTTGATAATGTTGAATACAGGACTCGGTTCCGCGACGGCGGCGAAATTATGGTACGATTTTCTAGCGCCTGCCGAGCCCCGCTCCGGAACTTCGCGTCGCTGACGACTGTTGAAAACACGGCGCGGGGTAACCCCGTACTGAGAGATCCATGCCGGACACCAAACGCAAAACGATATTGCTTGCCGAATCGGAAGTCGTCACCCGCTTGGCGTTGGCGGAGTATTTGCGCGGATGCGGCCTCAAGGTGCTGGAAGCGACATCCGGCGCAGAAGCGAAAGCTGTGCTGCAAGCCGGCTTCGACGTTGATGTCCTGTTCAGCGACGCCGAGCTGGCTGGGCCGGACAGCGGCTTCGCGCTGGCGCAATGGGTGCGGCGCTACCGGCGACACGTCCAGGTGATCCTCACGGGATCAGTCGCGCACAAGGCGCAGTCTGCAGTTTCGTTTTGCTCGGACCCTGATGCAGACGCAGACTCTGCCGCACTCGCTGCGCGCATTCACGCGATGGCCGCCGAACTGCGCCGCCGCTCTCGACCGGCGACCTCAAGTGCGAGCCACGGCGTCCACCGCCGGCGCCGCCTGGTCTGAGCCTGAACACCGTCAGACGGCCAGCTTGGCGTCCTCGGCCACAGGCGCGTGATCTTGCGGCAAAGGCGGCTTGCCGCGCAGCAGGTCGGAAAGCTTTTCAGCGATCATGATGGTGGGCGCGTTGGTGTTGCCGCCGATTAAAGTCGGCATCACGGAAGCGTCGATCACGCGCAAGCCTCTGACTCCGCGCACGCGCAATTGTTCGTCCACCGGCGCTTTCTCGTCCACGCCCATGCGCACCGTGCCGACCGGATGGTAGATGGTCTCGGCGTAGCGTCGAATCCATGCGTCGATCTCTGCGTCGGTGCGCACTTCAGTGCCGGGGCGCATCTCCGGTCCGCGCAAGAACTTCATTGCATCCTGGCTGACGATGTCACGAATAACGCGCACGGAATCGCGCATGGTGCGCCGATCGGTTTCCTCGGCCAGATAGCGAGGATCGATCAGCGGCGCGTCGAACGGATTGGTTGAGGCGAGCTTCACCGTGCCGCGGCTCTCCGGCCGCAACTGACACGCATGGATGGTGAAGCCGTCCCGATCAGGCTTCACCCGCGCATGGTCGATCATCACCGCGTTGACGAGATGAAGCTGGATGTCCGGCCGATCCAATTCGCCGCGGGTCTTGAGGAAAGCGCCGGCATGGAGGTGGTTGGTGCGGCCGTGACCCTGCTTCGTAAACAGGTATTGCAGACCAACCATCGGCTGCTTCAAGCCCTTGGTCTTGGAATACATCGAGATCGGCTGCGTCATCTCGTAGATAACGCTCACATCGAGGTGGTCCTGCAAATTGCGCCCGACCTCGGGCGAATCCACGACCACAGCAACGCCGGCCTGCTTCAATTCATCGGCCGGCCCAATGCCCGAGAGCAGCAATACCTGCGGCGACTGGAATGCGCCGCCGCACACCAGCACCTCAGCATTGGCGTAGAGTTTCTGCACCGGCTTGCTGGGACCGCCCGAGAACTCGACGCCCACCGCCTGCCCGTTCTCGATCAGCACACGGTGTGCGTAGGCGTTCGAGATTACTTTGAGGTTGGAGCGTGTGGCCACCACCGGCGCCAGGTACGCCGCCGCCGCGCTCCAACGTTCCCCGTCGCGAATGGTAAGGTGATATGGACCGACGCCTTCCTGCTGGTAACCATTGAAATCGCGCGTCACCGGATAGCCGGCCTGTGCGCCGGCACGAATGAAGGCTTTGTAGACCGGGTCGCCCGGCGGGCCGCGCGAAACCCAAAGCGGACCTCCTTCGCCGTTCCAAGCGTCGCCCCCGTCTTCGTGATGCTGCGCGCGTTTGAAGTAGGGCAGCACGTCGGCGTAGCCCCAGCCGGTCAGCCCCGTCTGCCGCCACTGATCATAGTCGCGCGCGTGACCGCGAATGTAGATCATGCCGTTGATGGCGGACGAACCTCCCCAGCCACGGCCGCGCGGCTGATAAAGCCGACGATTGTCCATGAATTGCTGCGGGACGGTCTCGAAGCCCCAATTCGACTGCCCCTTGCTGCTGATCAGGTTGCCGACCCCTGCCGGCATGCGCACCAGGAGCGAGGTGTTCTTTCCGCCAGCCTCCAGCAGCGCCACCGTTACATTTGGGTCTTCACTAAGCCGGCTCGCCAAGACGCAGCCTGCGCTACCCGCGCCAACGATGACGTAATCGAACTTCGTCCCGCTCTGGATCTCGGCCACGTCTCCGCTCCCGCCTGATTGTTTTGGTTAAGCAGCTGCCAAGGCGTAACAGACCAGCCCCGGCTCGGTCGAGCCTGACGCCCCGGCGCCTGGCGCCAATGCTTAAGCGAAAGTTTACGCTGAGCGGGCATTAGGGCTCCCATGGTGCTGCCTGCCCAGAATCAGGATTTCGCCGCCGCGGCCCGACGGCTCACAGCCGCGCAGGTGAAGCTGCGCGAACGCCGGCGCTTCCGCCGCACGCCGCTGCGTGTGGGCGGACGCATGCTCGACCCGCTTGGCCGCGAGCATGAGTGCCGGACCGCCGACATCTCCCCCGGGGATGTGCGCATTCTCGCGGAAGTCGAACCGCGTGTCGGCGACCGGATCGTCCTTTATCTCGAAGGCTTGGGGCGCCTTTCGGGCTGCGTGGCGCGCCGATGCGGCGAAGGCGAGGTCGCGGTCATTTTCGACTTCAGCACTCACAAACGCGAGAAACTCGCCGAACAATTGACGCTGGCGATGAACGAACATCTTGGCGTGGAGCGGCCGCACAGATCGATCAGCGAAGGCGCCCAATACGTGCGCCTGGAATTCGAAACCGGAGAAACGTTCGAAGGCGAAGTGCTGGATTTCTCGCTCGCCGGCATCACCATCCGCACCAATCGACCTGCCCCCCTCATCGGCATGTGGGTAAGGGTCGGTAACGTTTACGGGCGGGTCGCGCGCATCATCGACGGCGGCTTTGCGATCGATCTGGAGCCCCGCAATCGCCCCAGCCCGGAGTGAAAGACACCGGCACGGCGATTGCACGCCGTCCGTTTCGCCGGCGGCGCGAGCAGCGCCCCGTCTCGGAACGGAGCAGACCGTGAGTGACGCAGCCCCCATTCATCTCCCGGCCGCAAAGCGGTGGTGGGTGCAAGTGCGCGGCAAAGCTTACGGCCCCTACACCACAGAACAGCTCAGCAGCTTCATCAGCGAGGGCCGCGTGCGACCGAATACGCAGGTTTCCGACGCCGAGGACGGCGTTTGGATCGAAGCGCGGCGCGTGATCGGCCTGTCACAAGCGTTCCGCCACGACGCGGCCAATGACGCCGCCGAAGCCGCCAACGTGTTCGTACACGCCGAAATCTTTTCCGGCTCCTGGCAATCCTTCATGGCCGCGCTCGAAAGCATGGGCGCTGTCTGCGAACTGGCGCCGGGGCTATGGCTCGTGCGCACGCGCTTTTCGGCCGGGGTGATACGCAACACGCTGTCGCAAACGCTCGAACGCGGCGACCGCTTCGTCGTGATCGACGCCACGCGCGATCGTCTGGCCTGGTTCAATCTGGGCCCCGAAGTCGACGTGAAGATCACGAAGGTCTGGAATACCGCGCTGCGACCGGAGCAGCGCTGACGCTGGTTCCCTCCCCTTGAGGGGAGGGTCGCTCACATTGCGTCACGCTGAACTTGTCGAAGCGCGACGTCACCCATAGGCGCCTCGTTTACAGCCGCTTGCCGCAGCTTCGTCATTCCGGGGCGGCCGAAGGCCGAACCCGGAACCCATGGGCCAGCCCTTGGATTCCGGATCGCGCTGCGCGCGTCCGGAATGACGAAATGAAATGTGACGCCGCCCCGCTTGCCGTTGCTTCTTCACGCGACTGCTGACACGGACTTTGACATTGGCGTCACGCTGAGCCCGTCGAAGCGCGACGTCACCAGCCCGCCTTCGACAGGCTCAGGCTGACGCAGGTGGATGAGGAAGCGTCACGCTGAGCTTGTCGAAGCGCGACGTCACGCCTCCAAGAAGGCGCCAAGCCGCTCGTATGCGCGCAGGAAATCTTGCTTGAACTGCTGCACCACAGCGCCTGCTGAGAGCGGCTCGTTCATAAGGCCCACGCCTTGACCGACCCAGTAGGTGGCGAGCGCCTTTGCGCCCGGATGTCCGCCTTCGGCGAGCTTGTCGATCAGCCGGAGCGGCGGTTCGGAAATGAAGGTCTGGAGCGGCATCGGCAACGGCTTCGGGGCGCCCTCAGCTTCCCATGCATCGGTCCACGCGGAGCGCAATTGCCGCGACGGCTTTCCAGTGCGCGAGCGCGAGCGCACGGTGTCGCGCGATGTGGCTGCGAGCAGCTTCTCCTTTACGGCTGGACTCGTTTCAGCTTCCGGGGTCGTCAGCCACACTGAGCCGCACCAGGCGCCGTCAGCGCCCATCGCCATGGCCGCCGCCATTTGTCCGCCGGTGACGATGCCGCCGGCGGCGAGCACCGGCGTGTCGACGCCTGCGGCGCGTAGCGTCTCGACCACCTCGGGCACCAGCACCATGGTGGAGACCTCGCCGCAATGACCGCCCGCTTCCGTCCCGGCCGCGATGATGATGTCAACGCCGGCCTGGGCCTGCGCCAATGCGTGTTCGCGCGCGCCCACCAGAGCGGCGACGGCTACGCCGTGCTTCTTGCCGAGCTCGATCATGAGCGGCGGCGGGGTGCCCAGCGCGTTGGCGATGAGCTTGATTGGATAATGAAAGGCGATGTCGAGCGTAGATGCGCCCGCGTCGGCGAGGTTTCGGGCAAAGCCGCCCGCACCCTTGCGCAATTCGTCGAGCGCTGCGGCGTCAACGCCGTGCCGAGCGAGAACGGCCGCAGCGAAGTCCCGGTGTTCGCGCGGCAACAGCTCAAGCAATTGATCGACGCTCGCGCTCTCGCCCTTGCCTTCGTATTTGTTGGGCACGATGAGATCGACGCCATAGGGTTTGCCGCCCGCATGCGCCTCGATCCAGTCGAGTTCTTCGCGCAGTCTTTCAGGCGAATAGCCGGCGACGCCCAGCACGCCCATGCCGCCGGCCTTCGACACCGCGACAACGACATCGCGGCAATGCGAGAACGCGAACAAAGGAAATTCGATGCCAAGGTTTTGGCAGAGGCGGCTGTTCATCATGCGCGAGATGCTCCTCGCGCCGATGCTATTGCGAGATCAGCGCGGCGTCTCGCCTGACCTCAGGTGAGGGTAAGGATCAATCGCACTCGCGGTCCACCAGCGGTTCGCGCTACGCACGCGCTGGATTTCGAAATGGAGGTGCGGCACTGGCGCGTTTCCGGTCATGCCGACATAGCCGATGATCTCGCCCTGCCGCACGGGCTGGCCCTCGCGCAGGCCGGTCGCGCGCGCATTCAGATGCGCGTAATAGAAGATGGTGCGGCCGGTGGCGTCGAACTGATAGATGCCGACGCCGCCGCGTTCGCTGTCTTGGAAGCGGGCGATGCGGCCATCGCTGGCCGCCAGAACGGCCGTGCCCAGCGGCGCCATGATATCGATGCCCTGATGCGAGCGCCCTTCGCTGCGCGGGGCGCCGTAACTGTCGTTAAGCTGGCTTGGCTCGACCCCGGCCACTGGCACGATCAGACTACGGCCGCTTGGCAACACCTTCTCCGGCACGCTGACCGCTTTCGCCGTCTTGACGCCATGAGCTGGCTCCGAAGCGCTGTCGACAGCCATCATGCCGGCGCTCACGATGAGAACGGCTCCCGCGACGAACGGTCCGAATATGGTGCGCGGCATTCGCATACGGCGCGCAACGGGCAAAATTCATGCTGCCATTGCAAGCGCATTCTGCAGTGGAACGTTAACCACTGCCCGCTTCGCGCTGCGCTGTGTCAGTTCCATCACTGAAATGCACGGGCACGCCCTGCTGCACGGCGCGGCCGAGTTCGACTGCATCCCAGTTCGTCAAGCGCACACAGCCATGCGAAGAGGTCTTGCTGATGAGACTCGGCTCGGGTGTGCCGTGGATGCCATAGCCGTCGCGATTGAGCGCGATCCAAACGAGGCCTACAGGATTGTTCGGCCCTGGCTGGATGGTGAATTCACGTCCTGAGTCATCATTGAACGCCGGAAGCTCGTCCGCGTCGTAGTTGTAAGTCGGATCGAAGGCGACAGCGGTCACTTCCAGCTCGCCGCTTGGCGTGTTCGTATCGCTGATCGTGATGGGATAAAAGGCGAGCAGGCGGTCCGATGCATCGTAAGCGCGCAGCGTCAAGGCGCTCTTGTCGATGTCCACTCGCGCCACCGCGGCGCCAAGTTCGCCGCCGGCGTTCGCCACCAGGATCTCAACGCCCGCGGTCTGGAAGTCTGCTCCCGTGTTGAGCGCGTGCAGGAGATCGACGTCCATATGGAATCGTTCCGCGAGGGCTTCTGCGGCGCTTTCATAGCTCAAAGAGTCGAGCCGTGATTGCGCCTGCATGCTCTGCGGCACGTCGACGAATGGACCAGCGACATCGGCCTCGGTCAGCACATAGGGGATGAGCGCATCAGCGCCATCCGCCTGCTCCAGGCGTCGCAGCAGCGCATCGTCAGCGCGTCCGGTTGCCGGCAATCCGTTCGCGTCTTGGTAGGCGGCGACCGCCTTGCGCACGTTCTCGCCGTCATGCCCGTCGATCACGCCGGGCGAAAAATGCGCGCGATCGAGCAGCACCTGGATGCGCACGAGACCATCGTCATATGCTGGCGCGGCCGTCGCTTGAGTTGGATCAGCGCGCCTGGCCGGCTCGGTGTAAGCCTCGGGCATTTGCGCCGTGAAGCGCGCGCCGTTCACACGCTGCATGGTCAGGCGCGCGTGTTCGCTCAAGGGCGCGATGACTCGCTGTTGCTGCTGTGCGCGCTCGGCGCCTTGCGGCGGTGAGCACGCAGCGAACATTAGACATGGCACGGCGGCAAGTACGGCAAGTCGCATCAGCATCCCGAAATGAGCACATCCCTCGGGACTCTCAATCGTCTAACGACGCGCCGGTTCCAGCATCGCGCTGCTTCAGGAAAGGCGGCCGGGCTTCAGATCGCGCTTATACCGCTTCCAATTCTCGACATAATGTGCGGCCGACATTTGGATGATCTGGCGCTGCTGTTCTTCGATATGTCGCGCAACGCGTGCAGGCGCTCCCGTCACGAGCGAACCCTCGTCGAAGGTCTTCCGCTCCGTCACGAGCGCGTGCGCTCCGACAAGACAAAAGCTCGGGATATGAGCATGATTGAGCACCGTCGCCTTGATGCCGATGAGAGAGGTGTCGGCGATGGTGCAGCCGTGCAGCATCACCTGATGGCCGATGGTCACGTCCTTTCCGATGGTGAGCGGTGCGCCCATGTCCGTGTGCAAGACGCTGCCGTCTTGCACGTTCGAGTTTTCGCCAATGACAATCGGTTCGTTATCGCCGCGCAGCACTGCGCCGAACCAGACGCTAGCGTTGCGCTTCAGCACCACCTTGCCGATCAGCACCGCTCCTGGCGCGACCCAATATGCGCTCTCGTCTTCGACCTCGAGATCGGCGTCGGCGAGCGCATAGATCGGCATGGCTTCTGCTCCTTCGAGCGCCGTCGCCAACGTGAAATGTGTGTGACGGCCCGGCTCTTCAACGCGTCATTAACCGGTTCAGCGGCTTGATGGAACCGTTCGAGCGGAAGCCTCTGCTCGACCGTCTCCTGGGCCTCGGCCCGTATGTGGGGGAGAGCGTGGGCGCACGGTCAGGGAAGAGCACCACCGTCCTATCGCCGCCCGGCGCACGCAGCAGCGAATCCGCCACCGACATTTTCTTCGATCCGCCAGCCGCAACCGAAAGGTCTGCGGCTTTTTCGTCCGCCCGCTCCAGGAAGGAGACCTCGATGGCGAAGCGCAGTGTGAAGCGTCGGCACGCACAAGGCGTGCTCAACGTTCAAGAATTCCAGCGCGATGAGCCGCGCGCGCGGAAACTGCAGGTGCTCGACGGGGGCTTTCAGCCCGCCAATGACGCGCGCGAGCAGCGCTTCGTGAAGAACGTACGGCCGAAGTCGAAAGGCCAGACCATTCTGATGGAGGCGATCGATAATAATCCACTGGTGCTCGCGCTCGGGCCTGCCGGAACAGGCAAGACGTATCTGGCCATAACCAAAGCTGTCGAAGCGCTGGAAAACGGCAAGGTCGGCCGCATCGTGCTCTCGCGCCCGGCCGTGGAGGCGGGCGAGTCGCTTGGTTTTCTGCCCGGGGCGATGGAAGACAAATTGGCGCCGTATCTGCGGCCACTCTACGATGCATTGCAGGATCGCCTTTCACCCAAGCGGCTGAAAGCGCTTATGGCGGAAGGCTTGATCGAGATCGCGCCAGTAGGCTTCATGCGCGGGCGGACGCTGAATAACGCTTTTGTCGTGATCGACGAGGCCCAGAATTGCACCTATGGGCAGATCAAGATGCTGCTGACGCGGCTCGGTTGGAGTTCGACTATGGTCGTGACCGGAGACCCGGCCCAGACGGACCTTCTCCCCGAACTCTCTGGCCTTTCCGCCGTCGCCGACAAGTTGGATGAGCTGGACAACGTCGCCGTGGTGCGGCTCGGAGAAGCGGACATCGTCAGGCACCCGCTCGTCGCGTCGATGTTGGGCGTGTTGTGAGCGGTCGGGGCGGAAATGATGCGTCGCTTGCTGAAGCGCGACGCGTCGCCGGCCCGCCTTCGACAGGCTCAGGCTGACGCCCGTGGAGCTTACGCCGGTGCATGAAAAGCGTCACGCTGAGCCCGTCGAAGCGCGACGCGCTTACGCAGCTTCGTCATTCCGGGACGGCCGAAGGCCGAACCCGGAATCCATGGGGGCAAGCCCTTTGATCCCCTGGATTCCGGATCGCGCTGCGCGCGTCCGGAATGACGATATGAAATGCGGACGCCGCGCCGCTTCCCGTTGCTTCGCTGACACGGACTCTGACATTGGCGTCACGCTGAGCCTGTCGAAGCGCG
>CAYODX010000002.1:0-215916 GCA_964402795.1 uncultured Terricaulis sp.
TCGCAGTGCGCACCCAAGAGACTACCTCGGCGCGTCCGACGCGCCCCGCCTCCCGTTTCGGGAGCTGCGATTTCCGATCCTCGGATCAACAAGGACGACGCACGCCTCGCGCCACGCCGGTGCATGAAAAGCGTCACGCTGAGCCCGTCGAAGCGCGGCGTCTCCGGCCCGCCTTCGACAGGCTCAGGCTGACGCCGGTGGATGACGCCGGTGGATGAGAAAGCGTCACGCTGAGCCTGAAAGCGTCACGCTGAGCCCGTCGAAGCGCGGCGTCTCCGGTCCGCCTTCGACAGGCTCAGGCTGACGCCGGTGGATGACGCCGGCGGATGAAAAAGCGTCACGCTGAGCCTGAAAGCGTCACGCTGAGCTTGTCGAAGCGCGACGCCGCGCCGGCTGACGGCGGTGGATGCAGACGAGTCATACCGGAAAACGGAGACGTGATTTGGAAGCCAAGGGCAAACGATGCGCTCTACGATCGCCGGGATTCCGGATCGGCCTCTGGCCGTCTGCAATGACCTATTCCAGGCGATCAGTCGCGAGCGCCCGCAACATACGCATCAATCACGCGTCCCAGCACGGTCATCGGCACATTGCCGCCGGTGACGACCGAGTCGTTGAAAGCGCGGAAATCGTAGCGGGGGCCGAGTGCTTGCTGCGCGCTTTCGCGCAGGCGGTTGATGGTGGAGTGCCCGACCTTGTAGCCGCAGGCCTGGCCCGGCCAGGAGCAATAGCGATCGACTTCGCTCTGCACTTCGTTCGGATTCGAGCCGTTCTCGCGCACGAAGAAGTCGACGCCTTGCTCCCGAGTCCAGCGCTTGGAGTGCAGACCGGTGTCGACCACCAGGCGGCAGGCGCGGAAGGCCAGCGATTGCAGATAACCAAGCCGGCCGACCGGGAAGTCGTCATAGACACCGAGCTCGTCGGCGATCTGCTGCGCATAGAGCGCCCAGCCTTCGGAATAGGCGTTGAACGCGAGCAAGGAGCGGATCAGCGGCTGACGGAAGGTGTATTCCCCTTGCCAGACGTGGCCGGGGATGGCCTCGTGATAGGTGAGGTCAGCGAGATCGAACTTCCGGTGCAGATCGGGAGTGCGCAAATTGATCCAGAAATGCCCCGGCTCGCGGCCGTCGATCGTGCCTGCCCCGCCATAGGCGCCCGGCGCGCCCGCTTCCACGTCCGGCGAAATGCGCACCACTTCGAGATAGCCGCGCACCAAAGTGTTGAACGCGCGCGGAAGTCGGGCGCGGATGTCGGTGATCCGGTCCTCGATGAAAGTCATGATCTCGGCGCGGCCAGCGTCGCCATCGGCGAATTTGTAGCGCGGATCGTCGGCAAGCGCCGTCATGCGCGCGCCGACGCTGCCTTGCGTGTAGCCGATCGAACGCAAGATCGCGTCCATGCGGCCATGCAAGGTGCGCAATTCATCGAGACCCATCTGGTGAACCTCGTCCGCGCTCATCGTCGTGGTCGTGCCCGCACGCAGCGCCCACGCATAATATTCATCTCCGCGCGGCAGTTTCCACACACCGGCGTCGCTGGTCGCGCGCGGCTGCAGCGATTCAAGAACCGCAATCTGACGGTCGAGCGCCGGCGCGATATGCTGTTGCGCAAGGCGAACAGCATCGGTTGCGTAGCGCGGCGTAAGCTGCGCAGCGGCGGCGCGCGTGGCGAGCGAAGTGACGACGCTCCATTGCTCGATAGGCTGGGCGCGGCTGGCGCGCAGCTGCGTCAAGGTCTTGGCGAGCAGGAAATCCGGCAACATGACGCCGCGCGCCGCGTCGGCGCGCAGGCGATGCGTCTCGCCATCGAGTTGGCGCGCATAGGCGCGCATACGCATCAGATAAGCGTCCGCATCCGCCGCTGTGCTGATCGAATGGCTGGAGTCGAGAAACGAGGGGATTTCAACGAAGGCGCCGACATTTTGCGCCACTACATAAGGCGTATTGCGATATGACCACGGCCCGTCGAGCACTGCGACATCGCCATACGGAAAGGCGAAGCCCTCGGCGGCGAGCTCATAGGCAGTGCGCGCGACATCGACGTCGATCACTTTGCCGGGGCTCAAGCCGTCGCTGCCGAGCCGGCGTAATCGCGACAGGGTCTCATGCACATGGCGCTTGATTCTATCCTGACCTGCGCCCGAGCGATCTGTGAGCCGGGAACGCAGTCCGGCGCGCGAGTCCTTGTCCACGCCGGCGGAGGTGGCGCTCTCCGGATAATCGCGCAGCACGTCTTCGGTAATGCGCGAAAGCAAGGCGTCGGCGCGCGCATCGGGCGAGAGCGCCGCGCGCGCTGGCAATGTCTGGAGTGCGAGCGCGGCCGCGCCCCCATACAGCATGGCGCGGCGATTGAGCAGCATCGATTTCTCCCGGCGAAAGCGTCGCTGTGATCAAGAGCCAGCAGCGCTTCGGGTCAAGTGCGAAGAGCCGCGGCTTGCGCGCTCCTCTAGCCAATCGAGGATCACCGCCATGGCTGCATCGCGATCGAGATCGTTCAGAAGCTCGTGCCGCCCTTCTGGATAAAGCACGAGCCGTTTGTCGGCGGATGGCGCCAATTGCGTGAAGCGCTTGCTGCCTTCGGGATCGGTGGCGCGGTCTTGCTCGCCGTGCATGACCAGGACCGGAACGCGCCAGTTGCGATAGTGCGTCCAGGCCCGCTCCGCGAGCGCGATCGCACTGGCGCCCGTGCGCGCCGGCACGCGCGGGTCGCTGACCATCGGATCGGCGCGGTAGGCGGCGACTTCCTCGTCGATGCGTGAGAGCCCCTCGGTCTCGATCGGCGGCGCCAGTCGCGCGGCGGGCGCGAACGCTGAAACGAGCCCGGCGATGGCGCGCAAATGAGGAGGGGCGTTGATCAGCAGAGCCGGCGCGCTCAACACCACGCCGGCGACGCCGCTTTGATCTTCGGCGACGCTGGCGGCTGTCACCAGCCCGCCGAGCGAATGGCCAAACAGGAAGAGCGGCTTGCCCGCTGGCTCTATGGCGCGGCGGGCAGCGCGATGGTCCGCGAGCGCCTCGCGCAGATCGGTCACACCGCGTGGCCCCGGCGAGCGGCCGTGACCACGCATGTCCCAGCCATAGACGTCAAAGCCGATGCCGTTGAGCTTGCCAACCAGCCCATGATAGCGCGCGCAGTACCGCTCGGCGTATTCGGCGAAGCCGTGGGTCAGCAGCAGGCTCGCACGCCCATCGACGGCGCCCCATCGGTAACCGGCGAGGTTGCGCCCGAAATCCCATCTCTGCGCGTCGATCATGCGCTGGATAGTGCGGTAAGGATTCGTTTACTGCAAATCAGCAGGCTGAATCGCCGTCAACGTCGTGGCGCCATCGATACGCCCGGACGCGAGCGGGAGACCAGACATGCGCAAATACGCTGCGCTGCATGCTCATCTCAACCGGCGCAATGGCCGGCCAGAAATGCTCACTTTCGAAGACATCGAGGAAATCATAGGCAAGCCGCTGCCGCAGAGCGCGCAGCGGCACCGTTCGTTCTGGGCCAACGACAATCAGGACCACCACAGTCACGCCCGCGCCTGGATGAAGGCCGGCTATCGCGTCGCTTATGTCGATCGGGACGAGAAAGTCGTACGCTTCGAGCGGACGCGCTGACGCAAAACGGGCCCCGCAACGCAGGGCCCGTTCGCGCGCGAACGCTGCGCGTCAGTGCAAGTTCATGCGTGCGCCGAATGCGAAATTGTGACCCGAGTGCTCCCACTCGCCGCCGTCGCCTTCAGCTTCGCCAAATAGGTCCTGATAGCGGTACTCGCCAAACAGGCTCCATTGATCGCCGAGCGGCACGCGCACGCCGCCGATCAGCTGGTACGCCGCTTCGGTCGCCTCATATTCATAGGGGCTGACGCCGTGATTTTCATAAGTGACCCAGGCCGCGCCCAAGCCGGCGCCGAGATAGGGGGTCAGTCCGCCCAGCGTGAAGTTGCGCGTGGCGTTGACCATCAGCCGGTACTCGTGCGTGTTGTTCGGATTGCAGCAGGAGTACTCCATTTCATCGTAAGAGAACTCGGCCTCGACATCCCAATTGGTCCACATCGTGTGGCCAAGCGCGAGCGCCGCGTTCCAACCGTCGTCGACTTCGTACGTGCCCGAATTCCAGTCGAGTTCATCCTGCGTTGTGACGCCGACACTGCCCTCGACGTACATCTGCGCCTGCGCCGCCATCGGCAGACTCGCCATTAGTGCAGCCAGACCGGCAATTCCGAGATGCTTTTTCATGACAACCCCGCTTTTAGTCCTCGCGCTCGAAAGTTACCGCATGTGCAGCGCGCTGGCCCGTTCAATCAGCGGACTCTGTAAGTGTAACGGCGGGCGCTGTTTTCGTGCAACACGGCTCGGAGCGGCCTGCCTTGCGCGCTTCTCTCGGAGCATTCTTACCGCCGCGTAGGGTTAGGCTCATTTCGCTGAGCACGCCAAGGCGTTCGACCTCGAGCCGCCTCAAGATTGCTGATACTTGCGCTTGCCCCTCGTGCTCGCATGGATGCTCTGCGGGCGAAACAAGGTCTGCGCAACTTTCCCGAGGCTTGTCAAAGCAGCGGTGCGTAGACAGGATGACGCGCTGCTGGAGGAGTGGGAATGCGTTGGATTATCGCTGGCTTAGCGTTCGCTCTGGCGGCATGTGACGGTGCAGTGGAGACGAAATCGCAGCCCCCGGCTACGGCCTCCGGCTATACGATGGAGATCCGCGCCAGCGGCGCCGACCAGACCTACCTGATCACCGCCCCGGACGGACGCGTCGTTGGGGCGCGCGCAGCGGAGGGGGCGTCGGCGTTGATGGATGCGACCCGCGCCGCCGCATTGGTGGCCGACCCGCCCCAGTTCGCCGAAGCTGAACGCGAGGGCGGGGAGGTGTCGATCCGATTGCCAGGCTTTTCGCTGAGCGCCAGCGGCGACGAGGAAAATCCTGATGGCGAGCAAGGCCGCGTGGCGATCTCTGTAGGAGGCGACCGTGGCGAGCACGTAACCGTGCATGCGGATGAGGGCGGGCCGGGGGAGGCTGACGATCGCGCCTATGTGCGCATCACCGGCGCGGACGAGGAAGCGGTGCGCAGCTTCATTGACGAGGCAGATCACTTATCTCCCGAAGTGAAGGCGCAAATGCGCAGCGCACTCGCCCTGCAATAACCTCGCTTCGACGCGAAACGGTTGCACACAGCGCCGCGTCCACGCCATTTGCATGCGGAAAGACTCGAGAGGAATCATGCAGCACACGACGCGTGCGGCCACCGCCGCTCTTTGCCTCCTCGCGCTTGCCGGGACGACGGCGAGGGCCGAGGAGGGGATGTGGACGTTCGACAACTTCCCTGCTGCGCGCATGCAGCGCGAAATGGGGTGGGCGCCGGATCAAGCTTGGCTCGACCGGGTCATGGCCGGCGCGGCGCGCCTGCCGGGCTGCTCCGCTTCCAACGTGAGCGGCGAGGGGCTCGTGCTCACCAACCATCATTGCGTGATCAGTTGCGTGAGCGCGCTATCGAGCGACGAGGCCAATTACCTCGATGACGGCTTCATGGCTCGTTCACGTGAAGAGGAGCTGCGTTGTCCGAACATGCAGGTGCAGGTGCTGACGCGCATATCGGACGTCACGCAGCGCATCGACGAGGCCACGCGCGGGTCCGCTCCGGAAGCGTTCGCACGCACGCGGGACGGCGTCATTGCGCGGATCGAAGCGGAGTGCTCGAGCGGCGATCATCGGTGCGAGGTGGTGACGCTCTACCAGGGCGGCCGCTACGGCCTTTACGAATACAACCGCTATGACGATGTGCGCATCGTCTTCGCGCCAGAGCACCAGATCGCGGCCTTTGGCGGAGACCCGGACAACTACAACTTCCCGCGCTATTGCCTCGATTTTGCATTCCTGCGCGTTTATCGCGAAGGCCGGCCGGCGGCGACGCCGGCACACCTGCGCATGCGCTTTTCGCCGCTGCAAGAGGACGAGATCGTGCTCGCGGTCGGCAATCCGGGCACTACTTCGCGCACGCGCACGAGCGCCGAAATCGCGTTTGCGCGGGATGTGCAATTGCCCTGGACGCTTGGTTTGCTGGCCGAGACGCGCGGACGGCTGCTGGCGTATTCGATGCAGGGGCCGGAGCAGGCGCGGATCGCATCGAACGCCCTGCAAGGTGTTGAGAACCTCGTGAAGCGCTATAGCGGTCAACGGCGCGCGCTGGTCGAAGGCGACGGCCTTTCGCGCATCATCGCGGCTGAAACGGACCTTCAAACCCGTGTCCGCCGTAACGCCGCGGCTGCACGCGAAGTAGGCGATGCCTGGGGCGAGATTGCACGCGCGCAGCAAAGCTATCGCGTCATGTTCGACCGGTACCAGATGCTCGAAGCATCGGCTGGCCAGCGTTCGCTGCTGTTCGGCTGGGCTCGCGATCTCGTTCGCGCAGCTGAAGAGCGGCAGAAGCCTGACGCCGAGCGCATGCCGCGCTATACCGACGCGCGCATCGCTGCGGCCGAACGGTACGTGCTGGGGCGCCAGCCCCTCTATCCGAGCTTTGAAGAACTCAATCTGCACATCTGGCTAATCAAGCTGCGCGAATACCTGACTGTCGACGATCCGGCCACGCGTGCGCTGCTCGGCAACGAGAGCCCTGAGGCGTTGGCCGCGCGCCTGTCACAGTCGCGGCTCGGCGATCCCGCGCTTCGCGAACAGCTCTGGCGCGGCGGCGCTGAGGCGGTTGCTGCGTCGGACGATCCAATGATCGTGTGGGTGCGCTCGTGGGACAGCCAGGCGCGCGCTGTACGCGAGCGGTACGAGCGCGAGGTGGCGGGGCCTGTCGCCGCCGCGCACGAACGCATCGCCCGCGCCCGCTTCCGCGCCTTCGGCGTCAACACCTATCCGGATGCAACCGGCACGCCACGCCTCACTTATGGCCGCGTGCGGGGCTGGACCGAGAACGGCGCCGAGGTCCCCGCCTTCACGCGTGTAAGCGGACTTTACGAGCGCGCCACCGGCGCAGCGCCGTTCCAGTTGACGCAACGCTGGCTCGACGCGCGATCGAACCTTGACCCGAACGCGATCTACAATTTGGTCAGCACTACTGAATCCGTGGGCGGCGCTTCCGGCAGTCCATTGCTCGATCAGGAGGGCCGCGTTGTCGGCGCGTCGTTCGACGGCAATAGTCACGCCACCGGCGGAACCTACTTCTATGATATCGCCCTCAACCGCACCGTCACCGTGGCCGCTACTGCGATCAAGCTGTCGCTGCAGCAGGTCTATGGCATGGATGCGTTGGTTGCAGAGCTGGAAGCGGAGTGACCTTCAACCGAGCGCGGCGTTCACGAAAGCGACCTGCTTTTTCAGAGAGGCGGATGCCTGAGCGCAGGGAAACGCGGTGAAGCCGTGTATTGCGCCGGGATAGGCATCGAGTTCGCCTTGATTGCCAGCGGCGATCCAGCGCGCATGCATGAACAGGCTGTCGTCGAGCAGCGCATCGCGCGTCCCGATGGTGAAGAGGGCGGGGCAAAGCCCGCGCAGATCTGCGAAAAGTGGCGAGACGGCCGGCGAGCGCCGCTCCGCTTCGCTCATGCCGGGCAGGAAGGCGGCGCTGAATCTCTCTATATCCATAGTTCGCAGCACGAGGCGCTCATTGCCGAACGCGCGTGCGCTCGGGGTAAGTGCGAGATCGAAAACGCCGAACACCAGGTTGGCCGCCATAAATGGCGTGCGCCCATGCTTGTCGCGCAGACGCAGCATGGTCAGCGCTGCAAGGTGCGCGCCTGCGCTCTCGCCGCCGATCGCCATCGCGTCGCCGCCGAAGTCGGAGAGGTGATCGCTCACCCAAATCGCCGCGGCTTCGCAATCGTCTGGCGCCGCGGGAAAGGGATGCTCAGGCGCCAGCCGATATTCCACGCTGATCGCTGTGAGCCTTGTGGAGTCTGCGAACACCTCGAGCAGGCGATCTTGCATGTCGGCGCCGCCAAGGACATGGCCGCCGCCGTGCATGTGAAGGTAAACGCCGCGGGATTGTTGCGGCGCCACCACTCGTAGCTTCAGCACTCCGGTCAGACTCTTGATGTCGATCCAGCGCGCCCGATCGGAAAACACCGGCGCCGGAAACACGCCGGCGCCGCTGCGGCGGGCGTCGCGTGCATGCTGTGCGCCGACCTCCCACCAATCCTTGAGATTGGCCATCGCCTTCTTGACGCCTTCGTTGACAGCACGCGTGTCGTCGGAAATCGCCTGTTCGCTGAAAAGCGCGGGATCAAGATAGCTCACTTCATACCACCCATTTTCCAGATTGCTTTCCATTCCGCCGCGGTCACCGGCTGCACGGAGAGGCGCGAATTCTTCACCAGCACCATGCCAGCGAGTCTGGTGTCGCCCTTGATCTGTGCGAGCGTCACCGGGGCCTTCAAAGGTTCAACCGCTCTCAGATCTACACAGACAAAGGCGCTGGTCTTGTCGGTCGGATCGGCATAGGCCTCCTTCACCACTTCCGTGACGCCGACGATCTGCTTGCCCTCGCCGGAATGGTAGAAAAAGGCCTTGTCGCCTTTCTTCATGGCGTTGAGGTGCGCCTTGGCCTGGTGGTTGCGTACGCCTGTCCAGGCATCAGCGCCTTTCTTCACATGCTGCTCCCAGGACCACGTCCCAGGTTCGCTCTTCACCAGCCAATACGCCATGCGTCATCACCACTCTTCAGGCGCGCGCCTCGAACACCAGATTGAACGGCGTTTCCGCGGCGCGTCGAAACTTGCTGAATCCAGCTTCCTTCGCCACTTGCCTCAAGCGTTTCTCCCCCGCCTGCGCGCCGAGCGCCATGCCTACTTCCTGACTGAGCGAGGCGGGCGTACAGATCATCGTTGAGGCGGCATAATAGATGCGGCCGACGGGATTGAGATTATCCTTCAGATCGTCGTGCGCATAAGGCTCGACCACCATCCACGCGCCGTCGTCCGCCAGCGCTTCGCGCGCATGTTTGCCGGCGCCGACAGGATCGCCCATGTCGTGCAGGCAGTCGAAGAACGCGATCAAGTCGTAGCCAAGCGCGGGGTAGTCTTTCGCACTCGCCTGCTCGAACGTGATGCGGCGCGAAACGCCGGCCTCTTTCGCGAGTTGCTTAGCCCGTGCGATCGACGGAGCATGATAATCATAGCCGTAGAATTTCGAGTTCGGATAAGCCAGCGCCATCAGGATTGTGGATGCGCCATGACCGCAACCCACGTCCGCAACCTTCGCGCCGTGCTCCAGCTTGTTTTTCACGCCTTTGAGCGCAGGGATCCATTGCGACACCAGGTGCGCGTTGTAGCCCGGGCGAAAAAACCGCTCGGTGCCGCGGAACAGGCAGGTCGAATGTTCATGCCAACCGACGCCTCTGCCTGTTTTGAAGGCTTCAGCGACCTTTGGTTCGTCCAGCCACATCGCTTGGGCGACCTCGAAGGCGCCGGCAAAGAACGCGGGACCTCCTTCATCCGCAAACGCGCAAATCTGCTCGGGGCTCAGTTTGAACTTCTTGTTCTTAGGGTTGTACTCCACGTAACCGGCCGCCGCCTGGGCCGAGAGCCACTCCCGCAGATAACGCGCATTGAGCTTGGTTTTCTCAGCCAATTCCTCGGGCGTAACCGGTTTGCCATCTGCCATGGCCTTGTAGATGCCGAGCTTGTCGCCAAGCAACACCAACGCCGCACTGGCGACGGCGCCCATGTCGCCGACGAGTTTGCCGAGAAGCGTGTTCAGTTTTTCCTGGTCAGGCGCCTTCATCGCTCACCCCTATGCGAGAACGGGGCGAGCTAACGCCCGTCGCGCAACGATCGCAAGCGATGCCCGAACGATTTAAGTAAACTTCACCCTGGCGCTGGTTTGGGCGCGGCGAGCCTTGGTCCAAGATATGCCGCAGCAGGGACGAAAATGATCGCAGCAACCAACATCCAGAGCGGGTGCGGGATCAGCGCCAGATTGAGTGCGGTCGCCGCAAAGAGAAGTGCGCCGACGAGCCAGCCCGCCCACGTGCGGCCGGCAATCTTTGCGGCCGCGAAAGCTCCGATCAACGCCGCCAAGGTCCATGTCACCGGCAAGCCGAGCAGCGAAAGCACTGGCGCGTTTTGCATGTAGTCGCGCAACGATGCCGGGTTGGTGACTTCGACCTCTGGCGGCGGCGGGAAAAACCGGTGGGTGAGGGCGTCGCCGATCATGACAATGCCGATCCCTAACGCGAGGCCGACTACAATCCCCAGAACGATGCGAAGAAAAGCCATGTCCGCCCCCACGGTATTCGCCTGGCAGGATTGTATGCTTCTGCGTCCTCGTCAACGCGCATCAGCGTGCAGCGCTTGATCTAACCGGAAAGCCCCGTAAACCATGCCCCGGCATGGACGCAGCGCTTGAAGCAGAAGGCCTGGTGAAGCGCTACGGCGCACGCACCGCGGTGGAGGATCTGAGCTTCCAGGTGCCGCGGGGATCGATCTATGGCGTGCTCGGTCCCAATGGAGCCGGCAAGTCGACAACACTGCGCATGCTGGTGGGCGTGCTACGCCCAACCGCGGGACGCATAGCGCTGATGGGCGGTCCTGTCTCGCGTGAGACACTGCGCCGTGTTGGTTATCTGCCCGAAGAGCGCGGGCTTTATCGATCGATGAGCGCCCGCGCCGCGATCGCCTATCTTGCGAGACTCAAGGGCGCCCCATCGCGCATCGCGTACAAGCGCGCCGATCAATTGCTGACCGACCACGGCCTGGGCAAGCTCAAACGCAAGAAGATCAAGACTCTGTCGAAAGGCATGGCGCAAAAGGTGCAGGTGCTCGGCGCCATCGCACACGAACCGGATCTCATCATCTTCGACGAGCCTTTTTCCGGTCTCGATCCGGTCAACCAGCGCGTTCTCGAAGACACAGTGCGCGCCCAGGCGGCCGCAGGCCGGACGATCATCTTTTCCACGCACGTCATGGAGCACGCCGAGCGGCTGTGCGATCGCATTCTGTTGATTGCTCAAGGCGTGAAGGCGTTCGAGGGGACTGTGCAAGAGGCTCTGACGCTGGCGCCGAGCCTTGCTGTGCTGGAGACTGAAGGAGAGTTCGATCTCGCCGCCGTCCTCGGCGCGCGGGGATTCAATATCAGTTTCGACGGCGAGGAGCATGGCAATAGGCGCTGGCGGGCGCGGTTGGAGAATGGCCATGGCTCGCGCCAATTGCTGCAGGCCTGTGTTGAGGCCGGTGCGCCGCTCACTCTGTTCGAGCCGGCGCGGGCGAGCTTGCACGAGGCGTTCGTCGCCTTAGTCGGCGACAAGGCGGCGGTGAGGGCGGCGGAATGATCGCGCCTATCCTGCTTGTCGCCCGGCGCGACTATTTCGCTTATGTTGGCTCATGGGGGTTTTGGCTCGGCCTGATTACTGCGCCGGTCATCATGGCCGTGCTGCTGTTTGCGCCGGTGCTGCTGGCGCGTGCCGAGCCGCCGCGCGTGATCACCGTTCTCGCAGAGCGCGCGGTCGATGCTGAGACGGTCCGCGCCGCCTTCGCCGAACAATCGCGTCACGAGGTCCGCGCGATCGTGCGCGCCTACATCGCCGCGACGGCGCCGCATATAGAGGAAGAAGCGCTGGCCGCGTTCGATGCCGCCAACGGCAGAACAGAGGCCGTCGAAGCCGCTCGCCACATTGTGCAGGCGCGCGCTCCCGGCGCCCTGGCTGCATTTCCGAACGCGCTGCCGCGTTACCTCCTCGTCGCGCCGCCGGCTGAGACCATCGATGCGGTCAAGTCCTATCTCTCCGGCCAGCGCAGATTGGACGGAGAGGCGCCTCTCTACGGCGCACTCAACATCCGCCGTGATGAAAGCGGCGCGCCAGTCATCGAGTATTGGAGCGTCAATCTCAACCATAGTGATCCGTCGGATATCGCGGAACGCGCGATGCGACTCGAAATGCAACGCGAGGCGCTGGCGGCGCAGGGCCTAGCGGCGAGTGAGGCGGACCGGTTGCAAGAGCTAAGGCCGCAAGTCGCCGCCTACGATCCCCGCCCAAGCGCATCCGGGGGCGAAGTCACGCTGCGTCAGCGCGCGCCATTCTTCGCCGCGCTGGCGCTTTCATTCGTGCTGTGGAGCGTCGTCTTCTCGGTCGCCAATATGCTGCTCACGGGCGTGATCGAGGAGAAGTCGAACAAGATTCTGGACACGCTGCTGACCAGCGTCACGCCGCTGGAGATGCTGATCGGCAAGCTTCTCGGGGTGGCCGCTGTCAGTGCGACCCTGTTCTTGTTCTGGGGCGCCCTCGGCGGCTTCCTTTTATCGAGCGCAGCGACACAGCTCGGATCTTCCATGTTCGGCCAGATCGCGGCGGCGTTCCTCGAGCCGCGTTTGATCGCCGCTTTTCTGATCGGCTTCATCGCTGGTTACTTGATGTATGGCGCAATCTTCCTGGCGCTGGGATCATTGTGCGACTCACTGCAGGAGGCGCAGACATTGCTCGGGCCGGTGGCGATGGTGCTCGCCATTCCGATGCTGATGATTACGCCAGCGATCGATAATCCAAACGCTCCGATCATTGAAATCGCATCGTGGGTGCCGCTGTTCACCCCGTTCCTGCTGCTGATCCGGGCGCCGACCGGCTTGGCTTGGACCGAGATCGCCGGCCAGGGCGCGCTGACGCTGCTGACCGTGCTGGTGATCTTGATGCTGGCCGCACGCGTTTTCCGGGCTGGAGTCGTGGATCAGGTCAGTATGGCCAGCTGGCGCGGACGCAAGGGGAAGGGTTAGACTGAGCATAGGTTCGCTGACGTGCGCTTCGGCAAGCTCAGGCTGACGCCGATTGAAACTGGACAAGCGACAGCCGTCGCTCCCGCGACTTCATTCCGCCGCCAGCGTTACCGGCGCGCGTTGCGGGCCGCGGATGAGGCGGCCGGGATGTACGTGCAGGTATTCGCCGTTGCGGAAGGTCACTTCTCCCGACTTGATGGTGCAGACATAGCCGTCAGCCTTCTGCAGCAGGCGCTTGCCGCCTGCAGGCAGATCGAACGCCAGCCAGGGCTTGCCGAGTTTCAAGGCGTCCATATCAATCACATTGACGTCGGCGAGATAACCAGGCGCGATCAAGCCGCGATCGCCGAGGCCATAGAGCAGGGCGGTGTCGCGGCATTGGCGCTTGACCGCGTGCTCAAGGCTGATGCGTCCGTCTTGGCGCTCGCGCACCCAGTGCTGCAGCATGAACGTTGGCGACGCGGCATCGCAGATCGTGCCGCAATGCGCGCCGCCGTCCGAGAGTGAATTGACCGTATCGTCTGCCTGCTGCAGTGCTTCGAGGAAGTTGAGATTGCCGTCTTGGTAATTGAGGATGGGGAAATAGATGAAACCCTTGCCCTCGTCCTTCATCAAGAGATCGTAGGCATATTCTTCCGGCGCGACGCGCGCCGCTCTCGCCCGCGCCAAGATGGTGTCGTCCTGCGTCGGCTCGTAATTAAAGTCCGGCGCCATCTCGTATTGTACCGACCAGCCGCCAGCGACCACCATCATCAAACCGAGCAGATCGCTCTGTGGGAAGACGTTGCCTTCGCTGATCATGCGCTGCTTGAAGGCAGGGTCGTTCAGCCGTTTCAGTTGTTCGTTCCAAGGCAAGTTGGCGATCTCGGCCCATGCCGGCTTGAAGCGGAACGGATGCACGGTGCCTTGCCAGGCCATGATGATGCCGTTGCCGCGCAACGCGATCTGCGCGACGATGTTGGCGCCCTTTGCGTTCGCCGCGCGCATCGCGGCAATCTGCTCGTCGAGCGGCATTTCCTTGGCGATGGATTGCAGCGCCGCGAACGTCACCGGCAGGCCCGTTTCGCGCGAGAGTTCGCCCATCCAGCCGAACTCGTCCCAGTCGCGCTTCATGTCCGACGCCATCTCGAACACGCCGTAGCCGACGCGGCCCATGGCGCGACCGATGCCGATCAGCTCTTTCTTGGTCGCGCTAGTGCCGGGCACAAGCTCGCCATCGATCGATTTGTGCAGGATGGTGCGTGAGGTCGAGAACCCGAGCGCGCCTGCGCGCAATCCGTCCTCGACAATGCGCGACATGCGCGCGATCTCATCCTCTGTCGGCTCTTCGCTGCGCGCGCCGCGTTCGTCCATCACATAGGCGCGCACGGCGCCGTGCGGCACGTGCGTGCCGATATCGACCGTACGCGGCAGACGCTCCAATTCATCGAGATATTCGGGGAACGTCTCCCAGTTCCACGTCATGCCTTCGGCCAACGCCGTGCCCGGAATGTCCTCAACGCCTTCCATCAAGCCGATTAGCCAGTCGTGCTTGTCAGGCTTGGCCGGCGCAAAACCGACGCCGCAATTGCCCATGATCACGGTGGTGACGCCGTGCCACGAGGAGGGCGCCATTTCCTGATCCCACGTCGCTTGGCCGTCATAGTGCGTATGAATGTCGACCCAGCCCGGCGCGACGATCTTGCCGGCAGCGTCGATCTCTTCGCGCCCCGGCGCCACCGCGCCGCCAACCTTGGTGATTAGCCCGCCATCGACGGCGACATCAGCCACAAAACGCGCGTTGCCCGTGCCGTCGACTACAGTCCCGCCGCGGATAACCAGATCATGCATCGCGCCGCTCCTCGCTCGTCTGCTGCTGAAGGCCAAGCCTATCAGCAAATGCCCGGAGCGAAACCGCCGATCCTTGTCAGCTCGGACGCCAACCGAGCAGCGCCAGGCGATGGCCTTCGGGGTCCTCGAAGGCGCGCAGAGCCAGTTCACGGCCGGGGGCGCGCTGCACAATTTGTGCAGCCTGGGCGAACTTGACACCCCTGCTTTCGAGCGCGCTTTCAGCGGCGCTCCAATCAAGCGGTTCGAAATAGATCACGGCGTCTCCACCGATGCCTTGGCCTGAGTGCTTAGGCCCGATCATCAGCCGCGTCGCGCCAGATTGGAAAAAAGTCATCCCTCCTGCCTCAAACAGAACGGGAATACCCAACGTGTCGCGATAAAAGGCGACCAGCGAGCGCGGATCAGCGCTGGCGAGCGCGATCTGGCAAATGCCGGAAAGGAGCGGGGGCGCATCCATGGCTTGTCCTCCTGCGCCGATAGTTAGTTTGACTAACTAAATAATGTCAAGCACTGTCTCGTGCGTGAGCAAGGATGATTCTCTGGAACTGGCCACGCAGCTGCATGCGGCGGCCATACGCCTATTGCGCACCGTCAGAGTCGCCGACGACGAGACTGGGCTGTCGCCGCCAAAGCTCTCAGCCTTGTCAGTGCTGGCGTTTTCCGGGCCGCAAAACCTCAAGGCGCTCGCGCGCGCCGAGCACGTCACGGCCGCGACCATGTCCAAGCTGGTGGCCGATCTGGATGCGGCAGGGCTCGCCGCCAAGCGTACGGACCCGGACGACAAGCGCAGCGTCGTCATTCAGGTGACGGCCAAGGGACGGGCTGTGATGGAGGCTGGGCGGCGACGGCGGTTGACGCTGCTGCAAGCTAGGCTGAGCCGGCTCAACAAAGGCGAGCGCGATCAGCTCGCCGCGGCGGCCAAGCTGATGATGAGGCTGGTCGAACCCTGATCGCTCACACAAGGAAAGCGCCGCCCGGCTTCCTTGCCGGACGGCGCTGTCTTCCCCTGTTGTTCTGGAGGCGCTTAGCGCTTCGGCTGCGGGCGGGGCAACAGGCCCTCGCGCTGGGCGCGCTTGCGGGCCAGTTTGCGGGCCCGGCGCACCGCTTCCGCCCTCTCGCGGGCGCGCTTTTCCGACGGCTTCTCGTAGTGATTGCGACGCTTCATTTCGCGGAAGGTGCCTTCCCGCTGCATCTTCTTTTTGAGCGCCTTCAACGCCTGGTCGACGTTGTTATCGCGGACGAAAATCTGTACCAGGGCCGTTCTCCGTAACCAAAGCTGCCTGCACCCGGCGCGCGTGCTTGCGCGGGGGCGTCAATTCGAAGGCGCGGCCATAGCAAAACGCCGCGCCCCTGTCCATGCCGCCAGCGATGACGGATGGGCTATTTCAGCCTAGCTTGGCGGCATGATCGACACCCCTTCCGCCAGGTTCCGAGCACGTATTCTTGAGGCCTTCCCGGTCCATGCCGCACGTCTTGGCTGGACAGAGGCTGCATTCCGAGAAGCCTATGAAGAAGTGCAGCTCACGGAAGGGCAGGCCATGCTGGCATGCCCGCGCGGCGCCTACGACCTGCTGGAGGCGTTCGCCGACCGTGCGGACCAAGCCATGCTCGAGGCGCTTGAGTCCCTAGAACTCGGCAAAATGAAGATCCGCGAGCGGGTGAAGGCGGCGGTGCAACTCCGGCTCGAAGCGCAGGCGCCCTACAAGGACGCGGCCCGCGCCATGTCGCGCGCACTCGCCCACCCCCTGCGCTCGCCGCAAGGCGCGCGCATCTTGTGGCGCACTGCCGACCGCATCTGGCGCGCCCTGGGTGACGCCTCCACCGACGCGAACTTCTATTCCAAGCGCGCGATTCTGACCGGGGTCCTTGCGAGCACTTATGCGCGCTGGTTTGCCGATGACAGCGAGGATCACCAAGCGACGTGGGCTTTCCTCGATGCGCGCATCGAAAACGTGATGCAGTTCGAGAAGTTCAAGGCGCGGTTGAAGCCGATCTCGGAACGCGTGCAGGACGCAGTCGGCATAGCGGCGCGCCTGCGCTATGGCGGACGCTGACAGCAAAGCTTAGCGCGAATTGAGCTGCGCCTTCACAAAGGCGTGATAGAGTGCCCGCCTGTTCGCGATGGAGGCGGTTATGCACGCTGCTCCTGCACGCTATCTGGCCGCTGTGCTGTGGCCGCTGTCGATATGGCCAAGCTTGCTTCAGTTCGAAAAGCACGGCGCCGACGATTACGTCGAACGCACATTTCCCATCGTGGCGACGGCGATCGGCTTCTGGGTCTGCGTCGGGCTGATGATGGCCATGCTGGTTCAGGGCGGAGTCGCCAATGTCTCTCTCGGCGACGGCGGCAGCGACATAGTCGCCCGCTTTACGCCACGCTGGGCGGACGGCGTCTCCAGCGTGCTGTGGTTCTTTCTGCCGGCGCTCTACGTGATCGGCCTGTGGCTGTTCGCCAAGCGGCAGGAAATCTATCAGAGCTGATCGACCAATAAACTCATCGCAGCGCCGCCATTGTGAGATAAATTGACACTCGTAGTGTCATAAGATAGGGCTGGGCCCGTTAGCGTGGTGGAGCGGGCGAATGCAGGTTATCAACGAGGTTTTTCCGAGCGATCCGAAGCAGATTAGCGCACTAATGCAGGACGGCCCTGAGGGGCCGATCTTCATGGTCAATCTCCTGAAGTTCAAAGAGCGCGCCGAATACGAGGATGGGCGGCCTACCGCGCTGACGGGACGCGAAGCGTACATGCTCTATGCGCGGGCAGTGACGGAGCTGTTGCCGAAGTTCGGCGGCCGCGGCGTGTTCGCGGGGGATGTGACTTTCCTCTCGCTGGGGCGCGTTGAAAAACTCTGGGACGAGATCGCGATCGCGATGTATCCGCGCCGCGCCGACATGGTGCGCATGTCGATGTCCGAAGAGTGGCGCGCGATCGCAGTTCACCGCAGCGCCGGTCTCGAAGGGCAACTCAATATCGAGACCGTTATGCCGAAGAACGGGCTTTCGTCCGCTTGGCGCGCAGGGCTCGCCAGCGCGTGAAATGGCTTGGTCGCATCTTCCTCGCGCTGATGGTGCTGGCGCTCGTCGCGGGCGGCGCGTTCGTGTTGTTTAAGCGTCGTATCGGCGAGGCGTTGTTCGCGCACGCGGTGGAGGAGAACGTTGGCCGCGACCGGGCCGCTGAATTGCCGGACGGCCTGCACGTCTATATGTGCGGCACGGGCGCGCCCATGCCCGATCCGAGCCGCGCCGGCGCGTGCCTAGCCGTGCTCGCCGGTCAGCGCGGCTTTGTGTTCGATGTCGGCTCCGGCAGCGTCCGTGTGTTGGGGCGTATGGGCTTTCCGATGCAGCGGCTCGAGCGTGTCTATCTAACGCACCTGCACTCCGACCATTTCGACGGACTCGGCGAACTGATGCTGCAGGCCTGGGTCGGCGGTGGGCGCGATACGCCCCTGACGATCGCCGGCCCGCCGGGTGTCGGCGAGGTGGTGGACGGCTTCAATCGCGCCTACCGCATAGACAGCACCTACCGCATTGCCCATCACGGCGCGGAGATCGCCAATCCGGCGGGCTATGGCGGCGTGGGCGAAGAGATCGCGCCGCCGCAGCCATCCGGGCAAGTTGTGTTCCAAGAAGGCGCACTGAGCATTACCGCCGTGCCGGTCTCGCATGCGCCTGTCGAACACGCCTACGCCTATATCGTTCGCTACAAAGACCGCGCTGTCGCCATCAGCGGCGACACCACCTACGACGACAATTTCGTCGCAGCCGCCGATCGCGTCGACGTCATGTTTCACGAGGCGCTGAACGAGGAAATGGTAGCGCAAATCGGCGCACAGGCCGACGCGAGTGGCCAGCGCGCGTTGGCCAAGATCATGTCAGATATTCCGGGCTATCACACGCCGCCCCGCGATGCGGCGCGCGCCGCCGAAGCGGCGCATGCGCGTGAACTCATTCTCTATCATGTCATCCCGCCGATGCCGGGCAGGATTCTTTATGACGCTTATCTCGGCGATGCGCCGCGCGCTTTCAGCGGACGCATACGGATCGGGGAAGACGGCATGCTGGTGAGCTTGCCGGCGGGTTCTCGCGAAATCAGTGTCACGCGAGCGGTGCGCTGACCGCTATGGCGCGCGCGGCCAAGACCGACGGGCGCCATCAGCGCTCGGAGCGCAGCCGGCGCGAGATCGTCGACGCCCTCCTGAAACTGATCGCGCGCGGCGAGATGAACCCGAGCGCGGCGCAAGTGGCGGAAGAGGCGGGCGTTGGCCTGCGCAGCGTATTCCGTCACTTTGAGGAGATGGATACGCTCTACCGTCAGATGACTGCGCAGATCGAAGACGAGGTGATGCCTGAGGTGACGGCCTCGTTCGTGGCCAAGGATTGGCGCGGCAAGCTCGGCGAAATGGTCAAGCGCCGCGCGCGCGTGTTCGAACGGATCATGCCGTATCGTGTGGCGGGCGCGGCGCGGCGTTTCCAGTCCGAATACCTGATGCAGGATTACAAGCGTGCCGTAGCGCTGGAGCAGGCCGCGCTCAGAGCCATCCTGCCGAAAACGGTCCTCAATGCCGGCGACACGCTCGCTGCGCTCGACCTTGTGCTGAGCTTCGAAAGCTGGCGGCGCCTGCGCCAGGATCAGCGGCTGTCGCCCACACGAGCGGAAGCGGCGGTGCGGCTCGCGGTGGAGCGCATTGTCGGCGGATTTGGCTAGAAGATCAGCTTCGTCACGTGCCCCATCTTGCGTCCGGCGCGCGTATCGCGCTTGCCGTAAAGATGGAGCCTCACGTCGGGATTTGCGGCGAGCGCCTCCCAAGCGTTGGCCTCTTCGCCAATGAGGTTTAGCATTTCGATGCCGGCAATGCGGGCGGCGGGTCCCAGCGGCCAACCGGCCACAGCGCGTATGTGTTGCTCGAACTGCGAAGTGAGCGCGCCTTCGATAGTCCAGTGGCCGGAATTATGCACGCGCGACGCCATCTCGTTCGCGATCAAACCGCCGTCCGGCATGACGAAGAACTCGATCGTCAGCACGCCGACATAGTCGAACGCGGTCAGCACTTGCGTCACGGCATCATGCGCGGATTGCATCACCTTGGCGCTCACGCGCGCGGGCAGCGTCGTGCGCGAGAGGATGCCGCCGGCGTGCTCATTTTCGCAGAGATCGTAACATGCGATAGCGCCGTCCCAGCCACGCGCGGCGATGATCGAGACCTCGCGCTCGAATGCGCAGAACCCTTCGAGGATGCCAGGCGCGCCAAGCTTCTCAAATGCTCCCCGTGCGTCGGCAGCGCTATTGAAGCGGATTTGCCCGCGTCCGTCATAACCGAGCCGACGCGTCTTTAGGATCGCCGGCGCGCCGATTTGCGCGATGGCTGCGTCAAGATCGGCTTGCGAAGCAATGGCGCGGAAGGGTGGCGTGGCGACACCCATGGAGGCGAAGAATGATTTCTCCTCGAATCGGTCCTGCGCGACCGCGAGCGCGCGCGCATTGGGCGCAACGCGGGCGCCGGCGGCGATTAGCGCCTCGGCCGTTTGCGCCGGCACGTTCTCGAACTCTGTGGTGACGACATCGACCTGTTGCGCGAATTCGGCCAGCGCGGCTGTGTCGAGGTAATTACCGGTGATGGTTTTCGCCGCGACGCGTCCGGCCGGACTATCGAGCTCATCGGTGTAGATCGCCACGTCGAAACCAAGCTGGGCGGCTGCGATTGAAAGCATGCGGCCGAGTTGACCGCCGCCCAAAATGCCGATGGTCGAGCCCGGCGGGAGCGGCTTCATTTTGGCGTGTCGCCTACGGCGTCGGTGTTGGCTTGGCGGAATGCATCGAGGCGTGCGGAGAGTGCGGTGTCATTCAGCGCCAGGATCGAAGCAGCCAAAATGCCAGCATTAGCCGCCCCGGCTTCGCCGATCGCGAGGGCGCCGACGGGCACGCCTTTTGGCATCTGGACGATCGACAGCAGGCTATCGAGCCCTTTCAGTTCGCGGCTCTTCACGGGCACCCCGAGCACAGGCAGGGCCGTCAGCGAGGCGGTCATGCCGGGCAGGTGCGCAGCGCCGCCGGCGCCGGCGATAATGACCTTGAGCCCGCGCTGGCGCGCGCTCGTTGCGTATTCATAAAGGCGTTTGGGGGTGCGGTGGGCGGACACAATCTTGGCTTCATAGGGGACGCCGAGTGCATCGAGCACGTCAGCGGCGGCCTTCAGCGTCTCCCAATCGGACTGCGAGCCCATGATGAGACCGACCAGTGCGCCGGATTCGGAGTTCGCCGTCATCCGAAGGGCCGCGTGCCTGGGATAGCCATGTTTTCGGCTGCTCCTAAAAAACGGCCCGATAAAGGAAGCCGGCGCGGTCGTCCAGCCCAATGACGGCGTCAGTTAACACCGCCTTTACTCCAAGGGCGCATCCCTTGCGGCAAAGGCGCATTCCGATGGCGTTCGGATTTGGCAAGGTCGCACCCGAAACGAGCCGGCTCTTGTCCGAGCTGGGGCTGAGCCGGCGCGCGCTTTCGCCAGCTGCTGTGGAGGCGTTAGAACGACTCGCGGCGGAGCGGGATGCGCTAAAAGCGAAGCTGGAGGCGGCGGAGGCGCTGGCCGACCGGGATAGCTTGGCGCCCGTGTTCAACCGCCGCGCCTTCCTGCGCGAACTGCACCGCACAATGTCCGAGGTCGAACGCTATAGGACGCCAGCGGCTGTCATCTATATCGATCTCGACGGCTTCAAAGCCTTGAACGATGGCTTTGGCCACGCCGCGGGGGACTCCGTACTTGCTCATGTCGGTCGAATGCTGCTCGATAGCGTGCGCGAAAGCGATGTTGTCGGGCGTTTGGGCGGCGACGAATTCGGGATCATCCTGAATCGCGCCAGCGCTGACGAGGCGCGCGTTAAAGCGAGCGCGCTGAGCGAGGCGATCAATTCTTCGGCCATAATCCACGCCGGCGTGGCCCACCGCATCCGCGCTTCTTTCGGCGTTCACGCGATCGCGATAGTAGAGGATCCCGAAGCGGCTATAGCACGCGCTGATGAGGCGATGTACGCGGACAAGTTCGCGCGCCGGGCCCAGACGCAGGCGTTCGCCGCGTTCTGAGCACGCGCCAGCGATCGCCATCTTTGGTCACTGCCGGCTTTGCACAAAGCAAACGCGCTGCGGGCGGCTCAGACTTTCGGCAGCCGCAGCTGAATTGTAGTGCCCACGCCAGGCGCGCTTCGGAGTTCGATTGCGCCGCCGGATTGGGTGACGAAGCCATACACCATGGACAAGCCCAGACCGGTCCCCTTGCTGTCCTTGGTGGTGTAGAATGGCTCGAACACGCGCGCCTGTTGGTCGAACGGGATGCCGAACCCGGTATCAGAGACTTCGATTAGCACGTTGGTCTCGTCGCGCGCCGTGCGGAAACGCAGATGTCCCCCCTCCGGCATCGCATCGCGCGCATTGACGGCGATGTTCAACAGCGCGCTGGAAAGCTGGGCCGGATCGACCATGGTGGTCAATGGGCCTGCGCCGAGATCGGCGCCGATCTGGATATTTCGCCCGAGCGTGGGTTTCAGCAGTGCTATCAGCTCGTCGATCAGCGCGTTGACTTCGACATGCAGCGGAGCGAGCGGTTGTTTGCGTGCAAACGCGAGCAGCCGCCGCACCAGATCGCCGCCATGATCGCAAGCCTGCTCGATCTTATTGGCGATCATTACTTGCTTTTCCTCCACCGCACCTTGCGAGAGGCTTTCGGCCAAGACTCCTATGGCGGTGAGAATGTTGTTGAAATCATGCGCGACCCCTGCAGCGAGCTGGCCAACGGCTTCAAGGCGCGTCGCTTGAGCCAGCTCACGTTCGATGCGACGTTGTGCGCTGACGTCTCGGCTGATGAGCACGGCGCCGCTGACGCGGCCGTCCGGCTCCCGAATCGGGCGCGCGCTGGCGAGCAGAAGCCGCGGCTGAGTTGGATCCTCCGGCATCAGCACGGCGGCTTCGAAATCGACCACGTCCTCGCCGCGCAGAGCGCGCGCGAGCGGCCATTCCTCGATGGGCAACTGGCGGGCGCCATCAGCGCTGTGCAGGACGAACCCAGCCTCCCATTCGGCGAAGCTGCGTGGCGGCGGCTTAGGCAATGCGGCTACTGAGGCTGGGTTCTGCAGTAGCGTTTCGGCGTTGGCGCCCACCACGGTGACCGGATCGGCCACACACGCCATGACATGGGTGAGCGCGCGCATCTCACTCAGCACGCTCTCGTCTGAAGGCATTGACGTTATGGCCTCCGCAAGGGTGAGCGAAGCTTCCGCGCCGGTACTAGCGCTTGAGTTGCGGTCAGTCCAAATGATTTAGATTAAGTCAGCCCGTGGGACGTCAGAGCCGCCAGCTCAGGGCCAAGGCGCCGAAATCTTGCCGCGTCGGCTGTGTCGCGAACTCTTCCGTGCGCCAGACGTAGGTGTAGGCGAGGCGCCAGTCGCCGGCGCTGACCGAGAAGCCGGTCTGGAAGTCGCCGACCCAGGGCGTTCGGTCGACGCTGACGCTGTCGCGGTAGGTGTTGCCGTCCAAGAACAAATTATGCGCCACAGCGCGCGCTTGCATGCCGGCGAAAATCGACCAGGAGAGATGGCCGCCGGAGAAGTGCTCGACACCGGCCAATGACGGGCGCACGCGCGGGGGACCATAATCGCTGTCGATGCGCTGGCCGACACGCGCGGCGAGCCCCACGCGAGCCTCCGTACGCAGCGTGCCGAGCGTCGCGCCTGCACTCGGAGTGAGGTCTGCTTCCAGGCCGCCGGGCACGACGTCGCTGGAGACGCGCAAGGCGCGCCAACGTCGATCGAAGGAGGCGGCGAACGCGAACTCATCGTGCAACTGGCTGTCCCAGCCTTGCGGGTCGGGGGCGCCGAGCCAGCTGTGGATGCCGCGCTGCGCCTGCTCTCCCAGCGCAGCGGGGCCAGTCATGCCGAACTCGAGTTCATAGGTGTCGAGAAAGCGCGGCGCGCCGCCGCCGCTGCGGTCTTCCTCGGCCCCGACCATGATCTGCATGTAAAGCCAGCCCGCATACGGGTGCTGGTTGGGCGGGGCGGGATTGGCCTGGATGTCTTCGGGCGTGAAGATCGACTGTCCGATGGCGAAGCCCCAGAAATCCGGCTCGGAATTAGAGAAACGCCGCGTGAAGCCGCCAGCGCTGCGCAGCCAGTCAGGCACGCCTTCGGACGGCGAAACCCAGGCAAGCTTGACCCCAGAGGTGTAATTGCGATCGGCGCCGGAAGAGAGACTGTCGTTCTCGACAGCGATCGAGAGCACGCCTTTCTGCTCGGCCGGGCGGTCTGATGCGTACGCAACGCCAGGCAGCGCGATTAACAAAGCTGCGCCCGTCGTCCACCGCCTTAGGCGATGATGTCGGGCGTCAGCCTGTCTTCGATCCATTGGATCTGGTCCCTCAGCACTAATTTGCGCTTTTTCAGTCGCGCCAATTGCAGCGCGTCCCCGGCGTTCTGTTCCTGCAGTGCGAAGATGGCGTTGTCGAGCGCGCGATGTTCCTCGCGCAGTTCCCCGAGACGCGCCCTAAGCGCGCGCTTTTCGGGCGTGTCGCTGATATCGAAGGTTTCGTCGTCGCCAGCGCTCATGCGCTCGTTTCCGCCGTTCTGGGGCACGGCCCCCGCCGGCCAAGTTCAGCACCTAAGCCACGCTTATCAGGCGCTGTAAAGCGTCCGCCGTTCGCCTTGCAGGAACAAGCGCGGCGGGGCGGTAACAATGGTTAATTTTTTATGCACGATGTAACGAGACAACACCGGCAAAGCGGGGCATGCTTCAAGAGCCCAAAGCTAAAGGAGGCGCCTTCGATGGCTATCGAGCAGCGTTTACGCGAACTCGACGCTCGGCATCGGGATCTGGACCTGATCATCGAAAATGAGGCTAAAAGCCCGGCCGTGGATATGATGCGGCTCACGGCGATGAAACGCCAAAAATTGAAGCTTAAGGAAGAAATCGAGTCGATCCGACAGCGGCTCGATCATCACTAGCTAGCTGTCGCACCAGCAGCCTGTCAGCCGCCCGAACCGACGTGCAGCCTCGGGCGGTCGGCGAAGCAGTGGTTGTCACCTTCAAAATGTGAAGCTGACGCCTGCCTGCCACATGCGTGGCGCACCCGGCAGCACGCCGCGCGCGCGGTCCACGATGTAAACTTCATCGGTGGCGTTCTTTACTGTTGCGAAGAACGTTGCGGCCCCGCCGCTCGGCGTGAAATTGGCGGCAAGGTTCACAATTGTCGCCCCTGCGATCAGTCCGCGTTGGCCATTCGCGGTCGGTAACATTGTGTTCAGGTCATCGGCGAACATTTCGCCCGTGTGCTGCACTTCCACCTGCAGGTTCAGCCACTCGCCTCGGGTGTAGCCGGCCGCAATCGAGGCAATCCATTCCGGAGCGTAGGGAAGGCGGTTGCCCGAAACAGAAACGGCGCCGAAACCAGAGATGTTGGAGAAGCGGGCCCCGCTAAACTCAGCTGTTGGCAGCCAAGTCAGCGCGGTGCGGACATAGAAATCATCGGCCTGCATCAGCCCCGCATCGCGCAGTGAGTAGCTGAGGTTCGCTTCAGCACCGGTGTGCTGCGTCTCGCCGGCGCTCGTCAGCGTCGCGCCCGCGCCGCCCGCAACAGAAGCCGGGACAATCTGGTTGGCAAAATCCATGTGGAAGAGGCTGATGTCGAGGTCAGCGCCTGGCGCCGGCCGGCCACGCACGCCAAACTCCCAATTCGTGCTTTCTTCTGCGTCAAGATCGATCGTGCCGCCGCTGTTGCTGATGATGTCCTCCACGCGCGGAGGCGAGAAGCCGCGGTGAACCCCGGCGTAGAGCACGAGCGCCTCGCTCAGATCGAAGGTGAGGCCCAGTCCCGGTATGACCTCCGTTAGCTCGCTCGCGCCGGAGGCACCGCTCAACCTATTGATGCGATCGAACTCGATTGATTCAATGCGCGCCCCGGGGCTGATGGCGAAGCGGCCATAATCCAGCGTCGCGAGCACGAAGCCCGAGAGAGCTTCAACGTGACGAATATTGTTTTCGAGCACGCCTGCATTGATCGACACGCCAGGCGTGCGCCCGCTCGGCGTATCGGCATTGATCTGTTGACGAGCCTGCCGCTCGTTCTGCCAACGCCAGCCGGCTTCAACATCCGCGGAGGCGCCGAGCATTTGCGTTTCCCAGGCCAGACGAGTTTCGACGCCATAAACATGGTATTCGCGCAAGCGACCTTCGGTTCCGCACGTGGTGTCGAGATTGACCATGCTGGCGCAGGCAGGATCGGATGCATCGTTCGGCCGCTGCCCTGAGTTCGAGGATTGGCGCCACCAATCACGATTGAAATAGAGGCTGTAGGCCGACGTCGTCAGCGCCAGATCGGGCGTAATCTCCCATCCATGTGTTAGCGCACTCGTATAACGCTGCGTGTCAAAGCGGTCGTTTGGGAACGGATTGGCGAACGGGTCAGCCTCGAACTCGGCCTGGGTGAGGCCGGAATACGACACCTGACTGTTTTCCCTGTTCAGCGCGACGCGCGCGATGAGTTCGTGGCCGGGTGCGAGTGTGCGTTCGAGCCGCAGGCTATAATCGGTGAACTCCAGATCGTGGTTCGCACGCACGCCGTCGAAGTGGACGCCGCTGGCATGGCCGAGCACTCGGACGCCGAGCACTTCGCCACCGAGCGAAGCCGCGGCTTCGGCATAGCCGCGAGCGCCACCAGCTATGAAAAGACTTCCGCCGGATGCGCTTGGCGCAGCCGGTGAGATGTAATTGACGACGCCGCCCACTGTATGCGGGCCGAAGCGCACTTGGCTCGCGCCCTTCAGCACTTCAATGCGCTCGAAGCGCCGCAACGGCGGGTGCGAGTAGGTGGCGTTGTCGCCGTACGGACCGTAGGTGAGCGGCAGGCCATCTTCGAGCAGCAGCACTTCGCTGGAACGTGTCGGCGAGAGCCCGCGCACGCCGATGTTGGGACGTAGCCCTAGGCCTTCTTCATCGCGGGGATAGATTCCCGGCACTTGGCGCAGCGCTTCGTTCACTGTGAAGACGCGCGCCCGTTCAAGATCCTCGTTCTCGATGGTCGCGCCGGAGCCCGGGATGTGCAGTAAGTTCGCGCGCTGGCCGATTACGACGACTTCGGCCTCTGGGGCGTCGGATGTTTCTTCCGCCGCCGCCGGAAAAGCCGCCGCCAAAGCCGAGCCGAGAAGCAGCGCGGCTCGCATCGTCCAGACTTCCATGCTGCACCCCCGATGTTGCGGGCACAGCGCTAATGATTATGCGAATGACTCGCAATAGAGTGATTGTCGCACACGCTCGGACGATCGAGGCGGCGTGGCCGCTATTCCTCGTAGGTTTCCGGCGGCACCGTTTCCTGCGTCGGCTTAAGAGTCCGCGCTTCTTCCTTGGCGCGACGGGCGTCCGCCCGCGCTTTGGCTTCGCCGGCGTCCTTCACGACGGCATCGAGTTCGATCTGCGTGCAGAGACCGATCGTCACCGGATCGACTGGCTTAATTTGAGACGAATTCCAGTGCGTTCGGTTGCGCACCTGGTCGATCGTCGCCTTGGTGGTGCCGATCAGTTTCACGACCTTTGAGTCTGGAACTTCTGGGTGATTCTTGAGGAACCAGGCGATTGCATCTGGGCGATCTTGGCGCCGTGCGATCGGGGTGTAGCGGGCGCCCCGTTTCTTGACCTGAGGCAGATCGATGCGCTTCTGCTCGAGCGGCTTCAGCACGTAACTCTCATCGGCTTCACCCTTCGCGATTTCCTCGCGCGACAGAAAGCCGCCCGCAATCGGATCAACCCCGCGAATGCCCTTGGCGACGTCTTCATTGGCGATGCCCTGCACTTCGAGCGGGTGCAAACCGGTGAATTCCGCGATCTGCTTGAACGCGAGCGAGGTGTTCTCGATCAGCCAGACGGCGGTAGCCTTTGGCATCAGCACGTTCGAGGTCATGGGAGGGCTCCAGATAAGCAAAAGCGCCCGGCGTCGTCGCCAGGCGCGAGCGCCAGATGGAGCAACGGGCTGACGCCCCGGACGCGGGACACTCAGTTGCGGGCGATATAGCGCGCTGCGAGGCCGAAGGGAAGCGGCGCGCCGTCAGTTGTCGCGTGCGCCATCGGGTGGCGGGGTTGACAAAACCTGAGCTTGCCACCGCCTGGCAGATCGACGGCGCTAACGACGTCCCAGCCGCAGGAAAGCGCGATCCGCCGCAGCGTCGCGGCTGTAGAGCATGGCGTGGGCGCCATGATGGCCTGGCCTCCTCCGGAATGCCGTCGCGCACGTCGGCGAGGGCGGGCCAGCGTAGGTGCCTTCGGTTCGTGGTCGTCAGTAGCCGCCGATGATCGGCAGGATCTCGCCGGTTATGTAGCTCGACATTTGTGGGCTGGCGAGAAACACATAAGCTGGTGCGATCTCTTCGGGCTGCGCCGGGCGTTTCATCTTCGCATGCGCGCCGAATTGCGCCACCTGCTCGGCTTGTTTGTCGGCAGGATTGAGCGGCGTCCAGACCGGTCCTGGTGCAACGCAATTAACACGGATGCCACGATCCATGAGCTGACCGGCGAGCGAGCGCGTGAAGGCGTGAATGCCGCCCTTGGTCATCGAATAATCGATCAGATCCTTGTTGCCTTCGATGCCCGTAACAGAGCCCGTGTTCACGATGGCGCCGCCTTGGGGCATGTGCGGAGCGCATGCCTGAGCCATGTGGAAATAGCCGTAGAGATTGGTCTTCAGCGTAAGATCAAATTGCTCTTCGGTGAGGTCTTCGAATTTCGTAGTGTGAATCTGGAACGCGGCATTGTTGACAAGAATGTCGATGCGACGGAAGGCATCAAGCACTTTTTCGACGGCTTCGAAGCAGAAGCCGCGATCGGCGACATCACCGGCGATGAGAATGCAGCGGCGGCCTTCCGCTTCCACCGCGCGCTTGGTCTCCTCCGCATCCTCGTGCTCGTCGAGATAGATGCAGGCGATGTCGGCGCCTTCGCGCGCATAGAAGACGCAGACGGAGCGGCCGATGCCGCTGTCGCCGCCGGTGACGATCGCGACTTTATCGGCGAGCTTGCCGCTGCCTAAGTAGAAGGGCGCGTCGTACATTGGCTTCAGTGCAAGGTCTGCTTCTTTGCCGGGCTTCTTGAGGTGTTGCGCGGGCAAGGGCGGCTCAGGATAGCGCCGCGCTCCGGCTTGAACCGCGGTGCTCTTCTGCTGCTGGCTTTTGCCTTTCTGCTGCGGCTTGCCGTTTTTCCCCTTGACGCTTTTCTTCGCCGCACCGCCGTCATTGCTCTCTTTTGATTTCGGCTTCTCCCGGCTGTCGACGTTGGCTTGAACGCGACGCTGCTTTTCAGCGGTTTGGTCAGGGGTGCTGCGAGGCATGGGCGGTCTCCTGCGTTTCAACGGCATGCACACGCTGACGTTCCGAGTCGGAACCGGTCTGCAGCGCCCGTGTTGGCGCAGGATGAAACGTCCAAAACAGAAACCGCCGCAGATGGCAAAAGGCTCGCAATCTGGCGTGGTCGAAGGCACGACGCCTGGAGCGGGGCCGCGCCAGAACGGCGAACGTCCGATTGATGAGGAAGATGTCTTCGGCGGCGCTGAGCGGACGCACGATCAACGTCAGGCGAACGTCAAGTCCGAACACGTCAAGCCATAAAGAATTGCGGGCTCGGCGGTAAAGCCGAGCCCGCAATGTGTCGCCTACTCTTGGATCAGCGGAAGCTGATCGTCACCGCCGTGCGACGATTGAGCGGCTCCCGCACGCCGTCTGCGGTTGCCCGAGCGAGCTCGGTTTCACCCCGGGCTTGGGTGTTGATCGCGCCCGCCCCGACGCCCCGCGCAATCAATGCATCGCGCACGACAGCTGCGCGCCGCTCGGATAGGCCTTGATTGTACTGGGTCGAACCGGACGTGTCGGTATGGCCGACAACTGAGACGGTCGAGACGTTGCACTCACGCGCTCGCGTCACCGCTGCATCGATCGTTTCCAGCGCTGCTTGGTTCAGATTGGAGCGGTCCCACTCAAAATAGACCGTAAAATCCGAGGTCGGGCACACGGCCGCCGGCGGCGGCGGAGGTGGTGCTGGCGGCTGCGGCGGAGGCGGGGGCGGCGGCGGCGCCGCTGGAGCGCCGAGCATGTAGCGCAGGCCGACCGTCACGGCCTGATGCTCGTATTCTGCGTCGACGCCGTTGAAGTCGAGATCGTCCACGGACAGGAAGCGGTAGCCCAGATCAAAAACGAGGCGCTCGTTCACTGGCACGCCGACGCCGGCAGTAGCCTGCCACGCCCAGTTGCTGTCGTCGTCATCGCCCAGTTCGACCTTCGCATAACCTGCGCCGACGCCGATGTAGGGTTGGAAACGACCGCCACGATTGAAGTCATAGAGCACGTTGATCATGAACGTGGTCGCTTCCACGTCCGAAGATGTGCCCGAAATGTCGTTGTTGCGACGCGCCACTTCGGCTTCGGTGCGGAAGCCGTTGTCATAGGCGTGACCGACTCCGACATCGAACATCCAATCGTCGTCGAAGTCGAACGATTGGTTGATGGTGAGCGCCTGCGGACCACCCTCGCCCGGTGCAGCAAGGCTCTCGGTTTCCTCATCAACTTCGAAGCTCGTGTCGAGCTGGCCGTCGACGCTGTAGCCAAGATCGCCGCGGATGTACCAGCCGCTCTGCGCTTGCGCGCCGGTGGCCACACCCGCGATCAGGGCCGTCAGCGCCAGCATGCAAAGATGCTTGCGCATAAGATGATGTCTCCAGAGTGCGCGCGAAATGCGCGTGCGTTAACCTCTAGGGCCGGGCCGCAGCGTCGACCAACCGCCTCCTCTGCAAGGCGAGTGCGTTCGAGATTTCTCGCCTGAAGCGGCTAGCAAGAGTCGGCCGTCAACACGATCTTGCCAGCATGCGCCCCGCTTTGGAGGCGCGCATGTGCAGCTTCGGCCTCTGCCAGGGGGAAGGTGCTGTCGATCACCGGCTTGACCCTGCCTGCTTCGATCCAAGGCCAGACATGGCGCTCCACCTCGGCGGCGATGCGCGCCTTCTCCGCGACGGGGCGCGAGCGCAGCGTAGAGCCGGTCAAGGTCAACCGCTTTAGCATCAAGCGCATCAAATTGAGTTCAACCTGCGGCCCTTTCAAAAAAGCGATCATGACGAGGCGACCACCCTCGTTAAGGATGTTGAGGTTCTTCTGCACGTACGGCCCTCCGACCATGTCCAGGATAAGGTCCGCTCCTGGCAGGTCGCGCATGATCATTTCAAAGTCTTCCTCGCGATAATTGATCGCTTGCTCCGCGCCGAGTTGTACGCACAGCTTGCACTTGGCAGCGTCGCCAGCAGTAGCGAACACGCGCGCGCCATGCGTTTTCGCCATCTGGATCGCCATCGTGCCGATGCCTGAAGCGCCGCCGTGGACAAGAAAATGTTCGCCAGGTTTGAGCGCGCCGGACTCGAAGACGTTCGCCCACACTGTGAAAACGGTTTCCGGCAGCGCCGCCGCCTCAACCATCGAGAGACCTTTTGGGATCGGCAGCGCGCAGCCTTCATGGACGAGTGCGTACTCGGCGTAGCCGCCGCCCGGCAGCAGGGCTGTCACCTTGTCCCCCACGCGCCAGCGGCTGACGCCCGCGCCGACCTCAACGACCTCCCCGGCCGCTTCCAACCCCAGCGTTGGCGACGCCCCCGCCGGAGGCGGGTAGAGCCCGGCGCGCTGCATCAAGTCAGGCCGGTTCACGCCGGCGGCCTCAACCCTGATCAGAATTTCGCCGCTTCCAACCGTGGGAACCTCGTCTTGCACCAGGGTCAGCGGCCGATCGGGGGCATGGGCGACTTTCCGTATGGTCTGCGGTTTCAGCACGCGCGGCTCCCTTAAAGTTTTGGGGGTTTCAGGTTAGCATGTTGGCAGGAGGTCAGGCCCGATGTTCGATGATGATCCCTTCGCACCGCCGGTGAAGAAGCCGATGTCGCTCGAGATCCAACTCGAGAACGCCTCCATCGGCGATCTGGAAGCTCGCATCGAACGGCTCAAGGCGGAAATTCAACTTTGCGAGAACGCAATCGCCTCCAAGCGCGCCCAGCGGGCAGCGGCGGATTCCGTTTTCGGCGCGCGCTCCTCGTGAGGTCCTGCGCGGAAAACGGCCCGCCGTTTGCGAACCACGCAGGCTCATGACCGATACGAACCGAACTTCTCCTCAAAGAGGAACTTATGACGCCAAACGGGTGGCCGATTTCGCCCGATCGGAGGTGTTCGAGCGCACCTTCAAGGAGGGGATGGCGTTGGTCGAGGAAACGGCTGCCTATCTGGATGGGCCCGGCCGAGCGGCCTCCAAGCGACTGTCGAGGGCAGCCGCGCTGGCCTATGCCGGCGAGAGCATGCGCCTCACGACGCGGCTGATGCAGGTGGCGTCCTGGCTTTTGGTGCAGCGTGCGGTTCGCGACGGCGAGATCGCCCTCGAAGAAGCGGCGAGTGAGAAGTATCGTTTGATCTCGCGCGAGCCATCCGCTGCGGCGCCGTTCGTCGGCAGCGCCGAACTGCCGGAGGCTCTGCGCACCCTGATCGCGCGCGGCGGCGGCATCTACGAACGCGTGCGGCGCCTCGATGAAACCATGTACGAAGGCGGGGACGAGGCCGCCAATCCAGTGTCGGACCAACTCGCCAAGCTGCAGCAGGCGTTCGGACGCTGATCGCGCGGGGCTTGCGTCGGCCTAGGGCTATCGTTCAGATCGGGCATGACCATCAGAACCAACGCGTCGCGCATTGCCGCGGCGGCAGCGCTTGCCCTCGTAATGTCTGCAATTGCAGCTCCTGCGCTGGCGCAGACGGCGTCGGTCCGGGCGCAAGACAGCGCGGATGAACGGCTGCGCGCGCTGTACGAAGCGGATTGGGCCTGGAGCCTCAGCGAATACGAACAGCAGGACGACGGCGAAGGCGGCGTCGAGCCTACCGCGCGCTTGCCGCGCGTCGATGCTGAGAGCCAGCAGCGTCGCGCCGCTCACTGGCGCGAAACGCTCGCGATGCTCGACCGCATTCCGGCAAGCGAACTCTCGGCGGCGGAGCGGATCAACGCCGAAGTCTTCCGCACCGTTCTTAACGACGCGCTGACCGATGCTCGATTTCGAGAGTGGGAGATGCCGGTCAACAGTGATTCCGCGTTCTGGCAGTATCTGGCGCCGCGGCAAGGCTTCCGCACAGCAGAAGAGTATCGCCGCTATATCGGCCGTATGCGCGACATTCCGCGCTATTTTGCCGAAAATATCACGAATATGAGGGCAGGCCTGGCGCGCGGTTTCACCCCGCCGCGGACGACGCTTGCAGGGCGCGACAGTGCGATAGCCGCTTACGCGGTGGCCGACGCTGAGCAAAACCCATTCTACGCGCCATTCAGCGACATGCCTGCAATCATACCGGCAGAACAACGCGAGCAATTGCGCGGCGATGCACGCGCGGCGATCACCGAAGCGATCGTGCCGGCATTCAACGACCTGCTGCGCTTCTTCCGCGACGAATACGCGCCGCACGCGCGCACGACTCTGGCGGCGACGCGGTTGCCGAACGGCCGTGATTATTACGCAGCGCAAATCCGTAAATACACCACGCTCGAGATGGGCGCGGAGGAAATTCACCAGCTTGGCCTGCGCGAAGTCGCGCGGATCGACGCTGAGATGCAGCAGACGATGCGCGACAGCGGCTTTCAGGGCACGATGCCGGAATTTCTGACCTTTCTGCGCACAGATCCGCAATTCTATGCGCGCACACCAGAAGAGCTGCTGATGGTGTCGGCATATGTGGTGAACCGCGTCAACGCCAAGCTAGGCGATGTGATCGGCACCTTGCCGCGCCGGCGCTTCACTGTGCTGCCGGTGCCGGACGCAATCGCGCCTTATTACACTGCGGGGCGCGGCGGACTGGAAAGCTGCCTGATGAACACATACGACCTGCCGAGTCGTCCACTTTACAATATCCCGGCGTTGACGTTGCACGAATGCTCACCCGGTCACAGCCTGCAGGCGGCGCTCAGCGAGGAGGGGCAGACACTGCCTGCCTTCCGCCGCCAAACCTACTTTTCCGGCTTCGGCGAAGGGTGGGGGCTCTATAGCGAATGGCTCGGGGAGGAAATGGGCATCTATCGCACGCCGTACGAACGGTTTGGCCGGCTCTCCTATGAGATGTGGCGCGCGGCGAGGCTCGTGATCGACACTGGCATCCATCGCTATGGCTGGTCGCGTCAGCGCGCCATCGAGTATCTGGCCTCGCACACGGCGTTGTCGCAACGCGAGGTGGAAACGGAGGTTGACCGCTACATTTCTTGGCCAGGTCAGGCGCTAGCCTACAAGCTGGGCGAGCTCACCATCCGTCGGTTGCGTCGCGAGGCTGAAACCGAGCTTGGCGACCGCTTCGACGAGCGCCGCTTTCACGATGCGATCCTGGCTTTGGGTTCGACGCCGCTGCCAGTGCTGGAAGAGCAGATCGGGCGCTTCATCGAAGCGGAGCGGGCGAGGGCGGCGCAGTAGAGGCTCAGGGGCGATGCAAAGAAAAAGCGCCGGATCGCTCCGGCGCTTTCGGCGTCGCGCAGTGGAAGCGGCTCACTTCTTCTTCATGAAGCCGCCGAACTTATCGTTGAATCGCGAGACACGGCCGCCGCGGTCCACCAGCTGTTGGCTGCCGCCGGTCCAGGCTGGGTGCGACTTCGGATCGATGTCGAGCGCCAGCGTCGCACCCTCTTCGCCGTAGGTCGACCGGGTCTTGAAGGTGGTGCCGTCGGTCATTTGGACCGTGATCATATGGTATTCGGGATGGCCTTCGGATTTCATGACCGGATTCCCTGTGGGGTTTTTGGGGGAAAATCGAAGCGGCGCTGATAGCGGAAAGGCGTCCGGACCGCAAGCCGGGGAGATGGCTTCCTTGCTTTTGCGAGGAGCCGCCTAAAACAGCCGGTAGGGCGACCGCCTTTGCGCCTCCGTGGACGCGAGGCTCAAGCAGCGCGCCGAATGCGCGATTTGATTTTACCCTTCGGCGTTTTGCCGCCAACACCGCGGGCTATGTCGAGCACTGCGCAGGGCGTCCTCACCAGCCGGCGCGCGGACATGGACAGTCTCCGTGCGCTCGCCCTTGCGCTCCTCATCATTTACCATGTCCTACTGGTTTACACCGGGCGCGAGTTCTGGCGCGTCAACAGCGCCTATCATGGCTATTGGGCCGACTATTTGATAGCACTGGTTTCGCCGTGGCGGATGGCGCTGGTGTTCTTCATCGGTGGCGTCGCGGTTCGTTTCATGCTGTCGCGGCCGAGCTTCGGCGCTTTCGTCCGCGAACGGGCGGCGCGACTGCTGACTGCGTTTGTGTTCGCAATCACCGTGCTGGTGCCGCCGCAAGCCTATGTCCGCCTCGACGAAGCGGGCGTGGCGGAGAGCTACCTGCAGTACTGGGTCCAGGAAGCGCCGTTCGCCACATCGTACTTTCAGCTGCGCTTGCCGCAATTCGCGCACGCGTGGTTCTTGCCGTATCTGTTCGTCTATTCGGTATTGCTGGCGGCGCTCTGGTGGTTTGCGCCAAAGCGCTTTGTTGCGGTTGAAGGCGCGGTGCAGAAGCTGCCGATATGGGTGATGGCGTGGTTCGCTGTGCATGAGTGGTTGATCCTGCCCATGCGCCCTGAACAACGCGTCGTGTTCACCGATTTCGTCGGTCACCTCAAATTCTTTCCCATGTTCGTGCTGGGGGTGATGCTCGGCAAGAGCGTCGCCTTCCAACAGCGCTTAGGCGCAGCGAAGGTGCGGCTGTGGCTTGCTGCCGGCGCGATGATGCTGCTCAGCATCGGGCTCGAATATGCGATGCTGCATGGCGCCGACGCACTCACCATTGCCTGGCGCCTCGCGCGCGGATTGTACGGCGGGGCGATGCTGTTCAGCGTTGTGGCTTTCGGGGCGTGGGCGCTGAACCGGCCCTCGCCCGCGCTGACGTATGTCTCCGACGCGATCCTGCCCGTTTATCTGCTGCATCAGACCATGCTCATTATCGTTGGCGATTGGGTCATTCCCCAACACTGGCCGTTCGGGCTCGAGCTTGTCTCGCTGCTTGCTTCAGCAACCTTGATTCCAATCGCGCTTTATCACCTGCTGATCCGGCGCGTCCCACCGCTGCGTTTCTTGTTTGGTTTGCGGCCGAAGTTGCGAACCGGGATAGCAGGGCCGGACAGGTCCGCCTATCAGGACGCAGCACGCGCCTGAGCCGGGGCAGGCGCTTCAGGGGCGAGGCGCAAGAGGAATGGGTTGAGTGCGATCGACATCAACGCGGCTGCCAAAATGAGATTGTAGGTCTCAGCGCCCACCAATTGAAATTGGACGCCGAGTCCCGCCAGCAGGAACGTGAACTCGCCCGCCTGCGCGACTCCCAGAGCGATAAAGAGGCTGTTGTGCCGCGGCTGGCCGAGCAGCCGGAGCGGCGCGTAAGCCAACGCGAACTTGGCGACGATGACCACGCCAACCAGCGCTGCGAGCGCCCACGGTTGGCGCAGCAATACACCGGGGTCGAACAGCATCCCGACCGCAACGAAGAACAGCACTGCGAAAGTGTCACGAAGGGGCAGCGAATCCTCTGCCACCTTGTGGCTGAACTTGGTGCCATTGAGGGCGAGGCCGCCAAGGAAAGCGCCGAGCGCGAAGCTGGCGTCGAACCAATAATAGGCCATCCACGCCACGCCCAAGGCGAGGGCGAGCGTGCCAAGCGACAACAGTTCGCGTGACTTCAAGTGTGCGACCTGAATGATCATCCACGGGAAAATGCGCGCGCCCACGATAAGAATGAGCGCCACGAACACTGCGATCTTGAGGAACGTTGCGCCGAGTGCAGCGAGGATGCTGGCGCCGGAAACCGCGCCGCTGGCCCCGTTCGCGATAGCCGCCAAAGCCGGCAGCACGACGATGGCGATGACGATGACGAGGTCTTCCACCAGCAGCCATGAGATGCCAATCCGCGCCAGCTCGCTTTTCATCAGCCGCCGGTCCTCCAATGCGCGCAAGAAGACGATGGTGCTGGCGATCGAAAGGGAGAGGCCGAGGATCGCTGCTTCGACCAGCGGCATGCCGAGCGCCAGCGCCGAGCCAGCGCCCACGAGCGACGCGAGCACCGTCTTTCCGAGTGAACTCGGCACCGCGATCCAGCGCACTGACCAGATGTCATCGACGGATATTTTGAGACCGACCCCGAACATCAGCAGGATCACGCCGATTTCGGAGAGTTGCAGAGCAAGCCCGCTATCAGCCTCGAAGCCGGGCGTATAAGGCCCCACAGCAACACCGGCGAGCAGGTAACCAACGATCGGAGAAAGGCGAAAGCGTTGCGCTAACGAGCCCAGCAGGAAGGCAAGGACAATCGCCGCAACCAGCGTCGTGATCAGTGGTTGGTGACTATCCATTCCGCTCTGCTCTCCCTGTCGGCCCATAACGCACATCGCGGCGCTGCTCCACAAGGACTTCGGGAACTAGAGGCGGTCTGCGTCCGTTTATGCGACGGAAAGTGGGCTGACGATGTCTTATGTTGCGCTTGGCGATGGTTCTGTTGGAGCGCTTGAGCGCGCCCACGGCAAATGTGTTGCTCGCTCTGAACGGCTCATTCTTCTTGTCGGCGCGGCTGCGCTAGGTGCGCTATTGGGTTTCACTGCCAGCGTCTCGGTGGGCCGCCTCGATATGTGGACGGTCTTTATAGTCACGGGAATCGTCATCGCTTTTGCGCTCTATCCCGCGGCGGCGACACTGAGCGAGGCTCTCAAGCGTCACGCCCGCGGGTGCGCTACAGCGGCGATGCTGCACGTCGGCGCGCTGCTGGCTTGGCCGATGCTCATACCATTCGAAGGCGGCATCTACTGGCTGGCGCCAGCAACTGCGATCTCAAGCCTTGTCCTCCTCGCCTCCTGCTGGAATGGCGCCAAACGAACTGTCTACCGCACCAGTGTCCAAGGCGCTCTGATAGCGGCGCTCGCAGCGCAGCAAGGCGCGCTCATTCTGTTGGGCTGAGGCCGACGGCCGTCACTGCATCCATTTGGCGCTGGCGCAGCGTTTGGGTCGAAAAGCCCTCTACGCTCTCCGCGAACATCGCGCCAAAGTTCAACTCTGCGCGCAGGTGCAGGAACGCGGCGCCGAGGCCGATGGCGGCGCGGTCCATGAAGACGAACTCCCGCGGGATGAGCACCGGACCGAGCGTCCTCAGGCGCTTCCTCACTTCGAAGGCCTCGCGGCGGCCGTATTGCGATGGCGGCACGTCGTCCGCGATGGTGCGCACGCGGTCATCCAACAGCGGTCCGTAAATGAATCGCGCCCAGAGCGTCAGCGCCTCGATGAGGGGAGCGTTGAGGTTCTTGAAGCCCCACACCTCATAGGCGTGCGCCACCTGATCTGGGTCGCCGGCCTTGAGTCCGCGATAGAGGCCGACGACGCCGTCGAGAAAGCGCGCAGGAAAGATGCGCACGCAGCCGAAATCCAATAGGTGCAGCCGTTCGGCGTTTTCGGTCAGAGCATAATTACCGAGATGAGGATCGCCATGAATAACGCCATAGTGCGTCATCGGCCCCCACCAAGCCTTGAACAACAGTTCGGCGATGCGGTTGCGTGTCTGTTGCGGCTCTTCTAGCCAATGCATCAGGCCACGGCCCTCAAGCCACGTCATGGTGAGAAGGCGTCGGGTAGAAAGATCTTCGAGTGGTTCAGGGATTTTTATGCGCGGCTCGTCGGCCAACATCAGCGCGAAGAGGCGCATGTGCTTCAGTTCGCGCGCATAGTCCAATTCCTCGCGCAGGCGCGCGCCGACTTCCTGAATCGCTTCTGTGCTGTCGATGGTCCTGTCCATTGACTTGAAGAGTGAAAGGAGGACGCGCAGCTGACCGAGGTCGGCTTCAACTGCGCTGGCCATGTCGGGATATTGCAGCTTGCAAGCGAGGGGGCGCCCATCGTGGGCGGTGGCGCGATGCACTTGTCCGAGCGAAGCGGCGGCCGCAGCCGCCGGTTCAAAGGCCGAGAACTTTGATTGCCAGTCCTCGCCAAGTTCAGCGCGCATGCGCCGCTGCACGAAGGGCCAGCCCATTGGCGGCGCCTGCGCCTGCAGCTTGCGGAACTCCTCCGCGTACGCTTCGGGCAGCAAGTCAGGCACCGTGGCGAGTAATTGCGCCACTTTCATAAGCGGCCCCTTGGATTGCCCCAGCGCCTTGCGCAGCGCTTTCGCCAGCGCCGCTTGGTCGGCGCCCGTCACACGGGCAGCGACCGCTCCTGACATGTTCGCGCCGACCTTGGCCACGCGCCCGATGCGCGCGGTGATGCGGTTTCGTTCCGGGTCGCGCTCGTCGGTCATGCAGGAAGGCTGATGGTGAACATCGCGTTCATCTAATGTCACCATACGCTTACGAAAATCGCCGTGATGTGTGCCATTTTAACGCGACCTGAACTTCCGCTCCGTATGGTCGGCCCATGACCAGCGCTTCCGTCAGAGAAACGCGGCAAACGAATTGGTGGGTATATGGGCAAGACGATCCTGATCGTCGACGACGATCCGGCGCAGCGCCGCCTGTTGCAGGCGGCTGTCGAGCGCAATGGTTTCCTGACGCGTGCAGCAGAGCATGGGGCGGCGGCCGTGGCCGCAGTGGAGACGCACGCCGACATCGACATTGTGCTGCTTGACCTCGTCATGCCGGGCATGAGCGGAATCGAGGCGCTGAAGGAGATACGTCAGCGCCGCGGCGATCTGCCGTGCATCGTGCTCACTGCATCCGGCGGCATCGACACGGTTGTGCAAGCGATGCAGGCGGGGGCTTCGGATTTCTTCGTCAAACCCGCAAGCCCTGAGCGGATCATGGTCTCGATCCGCAACGCGCTCGAGATGTCCAATCTGAAGACGGAAGTCGTGCGCATGAAAAAGCGTGCGACAGGTCAGATGGGTTTCGACGACATGGTCGCGAACGCGCCCGTAATGGCGCCGGTCGTGCGTATGGGAAAACGCGCCGCAGCATCCAACATACCGGTGCTGATTACGGGTGAAAGCGGTGTCGGCAAGGAATTGCTGGCGCGCGCGATCCAAGGCGCATCCGAGCGCGCCGGTCGTCCCTTCGTTACAGTGAATTGCGGTGCGATCCCTGAGAATCTCGTCGAAAGTATTCTGTTCGGGCACGTAAAGGGGAGCTTCACTGGCGCAACGGACAACCACGCTGGCAAGTTCGTTGAAGCCAATGGCGGCACCCTTTTCCTCGACGAGGTTGGCGAGCTGCCGCTCGATATGCAGGTAAAGCTGTTGCGCGTGCTGCAGGAAGGCGAAGTTGACCCTGTCGGCGCCAAACGCCCGGTGAAGGTCGATGTGCGCATCATCAGCGCCACCAATAAGAATCTGGCCAAACTGGTTGCGGACGGCGCTTTCCGCGAGGACCTCTATTACCGGTTGAACGTATTCCCGATCGAAGCGCCGCCGCTGCGTGAGCGCAAAGAGGACCTGGCGGCGCTAGTGCAGCGCTTCATCGCCCGCTTTAACGCCGAAGAGGGCCGCAATGTGCGCGGTTGCTCCCAAACCACGATGCAGATGCTGCTCGAATATGACTGGCCAGGTAATGTGCGGCAGCTGGAAAACAGCGTCTTTCGTGCGGTGATCCTATGTGAAGGCGAATTGTTGCAGCCGGAGGATTTTCCGCAGATTTCGGGCATGAAGCCGCTCGTAGCAGCAAATGATGCGCTGCCGGCGGACGTGCCGGCCCCCGCGAATGATCATCACGTGACGGCCGCACATGCTGCCTTCACCGCCGCAATGGCCGACGCGGCCGAAACGTCGACCGCCCCCGTCGCCGTGTTCGACAATAGCGGGCATTTGCGTCAGCTCGAACAGATAGAGCGCGACCTGATTGAGCTGGCGATCGACCATTATTCCGGCCACATGTCGGAGATTGCGCGCCGCCTGGGCATCGGCCGTTCCACGCTCTATCGCAAGTTGCGTGAGTACGGGTTGGAAGAAAAAGCGGCGGCCGAAGGTTAGCCTTAGCTCTCTTTGTCAGTCGAACTGGGCCGCTCGCGCTTCTTCCAGCCGAGCGGCTTCTTCGTTGTGAGGCCTTTGCGTTTTTTCCCTCGCGCTTTGGCGGCAATCTCCTTCAGCTTCACGGTCTGCAGTGAAGAGAGTGCGTCTTCCTTGCGGCCTTTGCTGAGATCGTGGAAGGCGGAGCCGTATTTCTCCAGCCTTTGATCCACTTCGGTCAAGAACTCGCTTTCCCAATGAGAATAATCGACCGCGCCTTCGCCAGGCTTCACTTCGCCTGTTTCGGGATCGATCGTTTCTGCGGCCGCGCCTTTGGCGGCGAGCTTGCGGATGATCCGCAAAGCTTTGCGTGTCTGCTTTGGATCGACCTCGCGAGGCATTGCGGGACGAGATTCACTCAGTCCCGCGCACAAATCAAATCTCACCCAGCGCGTGCAGGTAGAGGTCGCGAACCATCTCCTGTTCTTCGCGCTCTTGGCGATCGAGTTTGCGGATGCGGACGACTTGGCGGAGCACCTTGGTGTCGAAGCCCATGGCTTTGGCTTCAGCGTAGGTTTCTTTCACGTCATCGGCGATCGACTTCTTCTCTTCTTCAAGCTTCTCTATGCGCGCGACGAGCTGGCGCAGTTTTTCTTGCGCGCTCTGAGTCAATGATTGCGTTGCAACCGTTTCCGTTCCGCCAAAGTCCGCCATCGCCTGCCCCAATCGTTTCGAGAATCGAATCGTTGAGAAAGGTTAGCGGTCCGCCCGCGCTGTCGTCATCTCGTTGACACGCCGAATCGCGGCGATGACCAGATCCGTCCGCAGGCGGTGCGGCATGTGTCCCGCGGCCGGCGCGATTACTAATTCTGCGGCGGGCAAATCAGCCGCCAGAGCACGAGCATGGCGCTTGGGGCTGACGATGCGATCTTTCTCAGCCGTGATGACGACGGCAGGTGTGTATAAATCGCCGTAGCGCGGCTGCTGCGCCGCAAATTCCGCTTTTGCAGCAACCACGTCGCATGCGCTGGCGCGGAACGCGCGCGGCCGAAAGATGAGCGGCACGCCGGCTTGTTCCGCATAATCCACAGGGGTCGGCGCCGGCCAGAAATTGTTGGCTATGCTCGCGCTCGCCATCACCGGACCGAGCCAAGGCGCCAGCAGACCGCAAAAAAGATCACCGAGAACTGAGGTCGCCGAAAGCCGCGCCCACCAAGCGGGCTGGCCCGGGTAAGGATGGCTCGCTGGCGCAACAAGAACGAGGCCGCGCACCAAGGTTGGATAATCGAGCGCCAACCGGAGCGCCACCGCCGCGCCTAGCGAGTGACCCACTATGATGGCAGGCTCCGCGGTCGCCGCCTTCAACACTGCCGCTGCGCAGCGTGCTTGATGCGCCAGCGCCTCAGCTCCCTGACGCACGCGCGTCGAATGTCCCATACCCGGGCGATCGTAAGCGATGACGTGATGCAAGGGTGAAAATTCGTCGGCGAGCGGGCCCCAGAGTTCGCGCAGATTTGAACTGGCGCCGTGGATGAGCAGCAGGGGCGCGCCATTGTTGGCGCCTGCTTGCCGCCAATGGATGCGCGCATCGCCGAGGGCAAGGAAACTTCCCTGCGCCGGGAAGCGCGCTTCGACTCGGCGCGTATAAGCGCGGGCGTGGGCCGCGAGCGCAGCAAGGCCAAGCGCAACCGCCAGCGCGGCGGCTGCAAGCCACATCATCATGCTAGATCACGCGTCCCTGCCGTCGACGCGCGGCTCGAGGCGTCTAACCCCCTGCAGCGCAGGATCGTAATGCGGATGCACGGCCAGGGCTGCTCGGAACGCTTCGAGCGCTGCGCGGTCCTGACCCAATCCTTCGTAGATATGACCGAGATCCGTCATCGCCACGAAATGGCGGGGTTCGCGCTTCAGTGTTTCCTGGATCGCGGCGATTGCGCCCGCATAATCCTCCGCGCGGTACGCCATGCCTGCCCGGCGGGTCCAGGGCTCTGCGTAATCCGGAGCGAGCGCGCTTGCCTGGTCCAAAAACCCTTCCGCGAGTTCAGTCTCGCCGGCTGCCACTGCGGCGTCGGCGCGCTCAAGCAGGATGTTCACTGTTGGCGAGCCGCTGTCGGACCACCGGGCCAGAATTTCCTGCTCCACTGGCGTGGCCGACGCCACGTCAGGGGCCTGCTCCAGTTGAGTGAACAGCGCATCCAGTTCGGGATCGCTGCGCGCAGCGTCGGTTCGCGCGCCGCAGGCGGCGAGGGTCAGGACAGCGGCAAGGGCTAGTACGAAGGAGCGCATCGCGAGTTGAATCGCGCTGAGCCTAACAGAAGCGAAGCACTCCCGCGAGCCGCTTCGGCGCCGCTTTGGCGCGCTATTTGCGGCCTATTTCAGCCCTGCTTGGCCTTATAACGCGGGTCGACCTTGTTGATCACGTAAACCCGGCCCTTGCGGCGCACGACCCGGCAGGCCCGGTGGCGGGCTTTCAAGGATTTGAGCGACGACTTGACTTTCATGGCCGAGATTTCCGGGTCGGAAGGGAAGCGGGGGCTAATAAGGGCCGGGCTCGCCGAAGTCAATGCGGACCGGGTCCGCACGGCAGGGACATTGATGCTGCAGGCGACGCAACCTAGGAGGCGTTGAGCGGCGGATGGAGGGGATTGGAATGGCGCGGGCTCTTTTTCTCGCTGCAGCGGTATCGCTGGCGATCGCCTGCGGCCCGACCACGGTGGTCGCGCAGTCGCGCCAGCCCCCCGCCTTTTCCACTTCCGGCAACCCCGAATTTGACGCTTGGCGCGACGACTTCGCCCGCCGCGCCGTCGCCGCGGGCCGGGACCCGGACGTGCTGGCGCGCCTGCTCTCAGGCATCGAGCCGGACGAGCGCGTAATCGAACTGGACCAGCGCCAGCCTGAGTTCGTTAGCCCCGTCTGGGATTACGTGACCAATCGGGTCACCGAAAACCGTATCTCCAGCGGACTGACATTGAAGCAGACGCTCGGGCCGACGCTCGATGCCATCGCGGAGCGTTATGGCGTCCCTCCAGGAATCATCCTCGGCATCTGGGGGCTCGAGAGCAATTACGGGGAAGCACCGCTCAATTGGGATGCGCAAGTCGCGCTTTCGACCTTGGCGTATGAGGGACGGCGGCGCGCACAATTCGAAGGATATTTGTTGGCGCTCGCGCAGATGGTTGAGCGTGGTCTAGCCGATCAGGGGCAATTGCGTTCCTCATGGGCCGGCGCGCTTGGACAGCCGCAATTCATGCCGGATGTCTATCTCACCACCGCGGTGGACTGGGACAATGACGGTCACCGCGACATCTGGAGCAATCGGGGCGACGTGGCGGCTTCGATCGCCAACTACCTCGCTGACCGTGGCTGGCGTCGCGGCGAGCCCGTGTTCGACGAAGTGCGCCTGCCGAATGACTTCGATTACGCGCTTGCCGATGGCACGATGCGCCCCGTGTCGGAATGGCGCGAGCGCGGCGCGGTGCGGGTCGACGGCGCGCCGTGGCGCGCAGAGGAAACTGATCTACAGGCGCAGCTCTGGTTGCCGGCTGGCGCGCAAGGTCCGGCGCTCTTGTTGCACCACAATTTTGGAGTGATCCGCCGCTATAATACGTCAGATCGATATGCGCTGGTGGTTGCGCTGCTGGCGCGGGCCTTCGAAGGTCGCGATTACACGCTAGAGCGGGATTGGCCGCGCGCAGCGGGCTCGCTCAATCGCGATCAGACGCTCGAGTTGCAGACCTTGCTGAATGGCCTCGGTTACGATGCGGGCGCCGCTGACGGCCTGTTTGGCTCGGCGACGCGCCGCGCTGTGCGAGCATTTCAGGTTGATCAAAATCTACCCGCAGATGGTTTTCCAACCGCATCGCTTCTGAACCGCATCCGCGAGCGAGCCGGCGTCTCAACTGAGCCGGTGCGAGAACCGCATGGACTTGGCCGTAGCGGCGTGCGCGAGCTGCAGCGGCTGCTGAATCGGCTCGGATATAATGCCGGCAGGGCGGATGGCGAGATCGGCCCGCGTACGCGCACGGCGATCCGCGCATTCGAGCGCGCACGCGGGATGGAAGTGCGCGGCCGCGCAACCGATGTTGTGCTAGAGGCGGCGCGCGCGGCGGTGCGCCGCCGCTAGAGTTCGAATGAAACGCGCTGCGGTTTTAGCATGGTCGCGACTTCGTCTGCCGAGAGGTTAGGCTCACCGGGGTCACCGAGCGCCGATTTTAGATCCGTCGAGCGGCGCCCATCCATGCCCGGAGGCGGACCTTCGAACTTGAAGCGGCGGTCGGGTCCGCAATAGGTCGCGCAATCGATGAAGCTGCGACTGTCGCGCTGCACCCAAAGTATTCGCTCGGCGATGCGAGCGGCCGAGATCGGCTTGGTGATGAGGTAATTGGCTCCGGAGTCCCGGCAGCGCGCGACATCTGATTTGCGGACATGGCCCATGATAAGAAAAATTGGCGCATCGGCGTTCATGCCGCCTCCACGCCGGACCGTTTGAATTAGCTCGAAGCCGAGGCCGCCGCCGAGCGTCGGGTCGATCAGGAGCAGGTCGATCTTCTTGAATTTTAGGAGCCGGTCGGCCGTCGCAATGCTCTCGGCCGGGTGGATCGCGCCCGTCCCGAAGCCGTTGAAAAGCTGCACCATGAGTTCGAGCGATTGCTGACTGCTTTCGACAATCAGCACGCTCGCCTTGGCGAGATTAAGTTTGGCGTCGTTTGCACTCAGGGCGGTCTCCAGCACGCCCTTATAGTGAAGCAAGTATTACCGTTTTATTGCTCATATTTGACGTAAATTGCTGGCGGGCTTGAAGCGCGGGGCGAGGTTAATAAGGCCCGTCTGGTCACGGGGAGATATGGCGCAGACGCCGGCTCAATACTGCGAAAGCTGTCATCCCCGAGAGCACGCCCACCACGATCAAGAGCGGCGCATTCATGCCGAAATGCTCATAAACCACGCCGCCGACGAGCGGGGAGAAGATGAAGCCCGCGCCGTTGACAGCGACCACTAGGCCGGCGGCCGCGCCTTGCTCGTGCGGCTCAACTGCGACCGAGGAGCCGCCAGTGAAACCGGGTCGTGCGAGGCCCGCGCCTAGCCCCTGCAACGCTTGCGAAACCAAGAGTACCTCCAGGTTAGGCGCTAGAATCTGCAGCACGATGGAAACACACATCAGCGCCGCGCCCCAAATCATCAGCGCTCGCGGCCCCAAGCTGAGCTTCGGCAAAACGATCAATTGCGTCGCCAACAGAGCCAACGCGTTGGCCATGAAAAGATAGGACGTCATCTGCGTGCCGAGCGCGCCGGCGACTCCCAGTCGATCCATAGTGAAAAGCCCGAGCACCTGCACCGTCACGCCGGACACGACGGAAAGCGCGAAGCCGTAGACGAGATAGCCGGAGAGGCGACGGTCTGTAATCAGGGCCAAAGAATCCCTGAAGCTCGCGCGCTGACGAGCGCCCTGGGGCGCGGTCCGCTCCGGCAAAAACATGACGATGGCGATTGAGGCGAGGAGAGCGAAAACGCCGACGAGCCATATCGGAAAGACCGAGCCGTATCGCGCCGCAAGCCAGGCGCAAATGCCTGGGCCAAACGCCTGCCCAACTGCGAAAGCTGAGCTGAGGCCGGCCAACTGCGCAGTTCGTTCGAGCGCACTGGTTCGGTCAGCAATGTACGCTTGCGCTGACGGCGAAGAGGCGGAGCCGAAAGCGCCGAAGATCGAGCGCGCCAGCACCAGCGAAAGGAAGAGGGCAAAGCCGCTCAGGTATCCCGACTGGCCGAGCATCACGGCCATGCCGAATGAGCCCATCGACACGGCGTAGGCAAATAGCCCCAAAGCAATGGTCGGTTTGCGCCCGATGCTATCGGACAGTCGACCCCAGTAGGGGCTGGCGAAAACCCAAAGCAGGGCGGACAGCGAGAAGATCCAGCCGACGCTGGAATCGCCCAAACGCAGCTCCCGCACCAGAGGCGGGGCGACTGCGAGCAGCATCGAATTGCCCGCGCCAATGACGAGCATGCAGCTCCACACCAAGCGGAATTGCCGGTTGCGGCCGATCGGCGCTGTGTCCGCAGCAGGGGGCGCCGCGTACGGGTCAGGAGCGGGGGAATCCGGCATGGAGCGCGCCCTTGCTAGCCCCGAAGCGGCGCCGCCTCCAAGTGGTTGACGAAAAGGAAACTGGCAAACAACGCGGAAAGGCTAATGTCCGCAACGGCGCGTTAAGCGCGATCGGCCATAAGGCTGTGTTGGCAGAAGGCCTTCGGTTAACGCGCGCTAAGCTCCATGTTCTCGATCATCGGCCTTGTTGCTGTTCTTGGCATCGTCTTCGGCATTTTCCTTGTCGAAGGCGGCAGCATGGAAGTGCTGGCCGAAGCCGCGCCGATGGAATTCGCGATGATTTTCGGTTCGGCGGTCGCGGCCCAACTGGTCGCGAACGATCTCGGCGGCCTCATGAAAATGGGCGGCGGCGTGATGACCGTCATGTCTGGGCCGAAGTGGAAGAAGCAGGACTATCAAGATCTGCTGGCGCTCTTATTCCAGCTGACCAAGCTGATGAAGACCAAGGGTGTCGTCGCGCTCGAAGCGCATATCGAGAAGCCCGAGGAAAGTGCGATTTTTCAGAAATATCCAAAGATCTTGAAAGACCATCACGTCACGCCTTTCATCTGCGACACGCTACGCATGATGACGATGAACCTCGATGATCCGCACCAGGTCGAGGACGCGATGGAGAAGCAGCTAGAGAAGCACCACCACGAAGCGCTTCATCCTGCACACGCGTTGCAGAACATGGCCGACAGCTTGCCCGCGCTTGGCATCGTCGCGGCGGTGCTTGGCATTGTGAAGACGATGGGTCACATCAACGAACCGCCGGAAGTGCTTGGACTGATGATCGGCAAAGCGCTGGTCGGGACGTTTCTCGGCGTTTTGCTGGCGTATGGGATCGTCGGACCGCTTGCCTCGCGCTTGGCGGGCATCATCGAGCACGATGCGCAATTCTATCGCATCATCCGCGATGTGCTGGTCGCGCACTTGCACGGCAACGCTGCACAGGTTTCCGTGGAAATTGGCCGGGGTTCTGTGCCCTCGGAACTACAACCGACCTTCACGCAGCTCGAAGAGGCGTTGGCAGCCGCTACGGAAGGCTGACGCCAGGCTTGTGTTCCATGCGTCTGGCTATGCGTATTTGCATGGCCCTGCCAACGCGCGGCGCTTGCCAATGCGGTTAATCCTTGGCATGGAGTCGCCTCCCGCGTTGGGGGTAGACCCCGACGCTGAGACGAGGGGTAGAACCTATGACGAAGTTCAAGTTGGGCATGGCGGCGGCTGCCGCTGCCGTTCTCGCCTTCGGCGTCGCGGCCTGCGGCCAAACGACGACGACCACCGAAGAAACCACGGTGGAAGCGACCACGACCGAGCCGGCCGCTCCGGCCGAAGCTCCGACCGATGGCGCGACCACCACGACGGACGGCGCGACCACCACGGCGCCGGCCACCGGTGCGACCACGACCACCCCGTAATCTACGCGGTAGGTTGTTTTTTGCGGCGGGCCGTCCGAAAGGGCGGCTCGTTTGCTTTTGTGCGTTGGAAACGCCATGCGCTTACCGCCGCGCCCCGTGCTCGACTGGACCGATGAAAACGCGCCGCGGGCGTGCGCTTTCGGTGATGTGTATTTCTCACGCGAAGGCGGCTTGGCGGAATCTGACGCTGTCTTTTTGACTGGCTGCGGATTGCCGGACAGGTGGCGCGATCGATCGCGGTTTTCGATTTGCGAACTGGGTTTCGGTGCTGGACTTAACGTGCTGGCGCTCTGGCGCGCCTGGAAAAAGACACGATTACCCCATGCGCAATTGCATATCTGCAGCATTGAGGCATACCCGCTTGGCGCAACGGATGCGCAACGAGCGCTGAGCCAGTTTCCAGAGGTTGCGGATCTCGCTGGCCAACTGCTGAACCACTGGCCTGTGCGCGCGTATGCGCCCCAGCGGCTGTGGTTCGAGGCGGACGACGTGTCGCTCACTCTGTTCACAGGAGAAGCAGCGGCGATCTTGGGGGGCCTGGAGGCGCGCTTCGACGCTTGGCTGCTCGATGGTTTCGCACCGGCGCGAAATCCAGCCATGTGGTCGCCGGAAGTCTTCAACCATGTTGCTCGCCTGAGCGCGCCGGGCGCACGACTCGCCACCTACACGGTGGCGGGGGATGTTCGCCGCGGACTTGAGGCGGCCGGCTTTGCAGTGGAGAAGAAGCTAGGCTTTGGCAGCAAGCGCGAGCGCCTGGAAGCACGTGCGCCGGCCACCGCCATCGCGAAGAGGACGATCTATCCGTATGCAGCGCGCCACCCCCGTCGCGTCGCGGTGCTTGGGGCGGGGATCGCGGGCGCGGCCTGCGCGCATGCGCTGGCTCGGCGGGGGGTTGAGACAATTGTGCTCGAGGCGGAGTTAGCGCCCGGCGCGGGGGCCAGCGGCAATCCAATCAGCATCGTCATGCCGCGGCTCGACCGCGGCGGCGTGCTCAGCCAGTTTCAAATCGCCGCCTACCTGCATGCAGTCAGGGCTTATGAAGCGCTCGGAGTCTTCGCGCGCACTGGGGTCGAGCAGCATGCGGCGGGGCAGCGCGAAGCCGAAGCGCTGGCCGATTTGATCGCCGATCCGCCCCTGCCGGAGGATTGGTTCAGAGGCGCCGGTCCAGCTTCAGCGTTGCACGTTCGCGCAGGTCTCGTGCGCCCGCGCAGCGCGGTCGAGGCGATGTTGGCGGGGGCTCAGGTCATCTACGAGTCGCCGGTCGACTCCCTTGAGCGCGCTGGATATGGGTGGGTGATGCGCGCGGCAGACAAGCGAGCCTTGCTCAAAGCAGACGCGGTAGTGATCGCGTGCGGCCCAGCGCTGACGCGCTTCGAAGCAGCGCGCTTCTTGCCGATTGAACTCTCGCGCGGCCAGATCGAGTGGGGCGAAGGCAAGAGCCCCGCGCATGTCATCACGCGGGGCTCCTATGTCGCGCCTTACGAACAGGGAGTGTTGTTCGGTTCGACGTTCGACGCGGTGGACAGCGATACGCCGACTGGTCCTGATGACGTCTCACGCCGGCGCAACCTGACGGCGTTGGCGGCGCTTGCGCCGGAGATCGCCTCAACTGTCGATCCCGCATCGCTCACTTCGCGCGCAGGTCTGCGCGCCACAACGCTGGACCGCGCTCCGATCGCTGGCTTGCTGCCGGATGCCGAAGCTTGGCTTCGTCAATACAGCGCACTTTCCCATGGCGCACGTGTCGACACGAGCGCGCCCCCGCCGGCCCATCAAGGCGTTTACGTTATCGGCGGTCTCGGCGCGCGCGGGCTGACGCTTGCACCCATTCTGGGCGAAATCATCGCTGCGGAAATGTTCGACGAACCGCCCTTGTTGCCGCAGATCGCGCGCGATGCGCTGCATCCGGCCCGCTTCCTGCATCGGGCGCTCAAACGGCGTTAAGCAACGTTTGGGTTAACAGGAATGGCATTCGACATTGGGGTCCGCGATGTATGCGGGGTGCAGTTTCTCGATCTCGAGTTCAGCGGCAAAGACCTTGAGGCGGCTGTCGACGCAGTCAGTGTTCGCGCCAGCTTGGGTCTGCCGTTTGCCTATGTAGCGACCCCGAATGTCGACCATGTTGTCAGCCTTGCGTCCGATCCTGCGCGACGCCCGCTTTACGACAATGCTTGGATGCTGCTGAACGACAGTCGAATTTTGCAGAAGTTAGCGCGTCGGGCTGGCCTCGCGCTCCCGGTAGCGACAGGCTCGGATCTGGCGGCCCGCCTGTTTGCAGACATCATCGATCGCGATGAGCCGATCACCATCATTGGCGGCGAACGCGAGAGCATCGAGGCGCTGAAGCGGCGCTATCTCCTCACCAATGTGCGCTGGCATCAGCCGCCGATGCACCTCAGACGGAATCCGCAGGCCGTAGTGCGTGCCGCCGCTTTTGCAGCAGCGCAGCCGTCGCGCTTCACATTTATCTGCGTCGGGGCGCCGCAGCAGGAATTGATCGCCTACGCAATCAAACAGCGAGGCGATGCGCACGGCGTGGGGCTGTGCGTCGGCGCAGCGCTCGATTTCCTTTCGGGGAAGAGCAGGCGGGCGCCGAAATGGATGCGGACGGCTGGACTGGAATGGCTGCATCGTTTGGCGACCGAGCCGCGCCGCCTGTGGCGACGCTACTTGGTGACGGGGCCCAAAGTGTTTTCGTTGTTCGCGTCGTGGCGGGCGGCGATGGCGGCGTGAAGCTCGGCTTGGCGCGCCTCATCGAGCGGGTATTTGTGCAGCGATAGCGCCGCCAACAAGCAGAGCGCGATTGGAACGGCGATGAAGAGCGCCTGAAGCGTGGCCAGGGCGGCGGGAGAATTGGCTGCGCCTGCCGTTGCATCGAAGCCAGCCATTCCCAGGATCGCATAAGTCAGCGGGCCCGCGGCGACTCCGACCTTCGATGTCGTCAGCAACAAGCCGAAGAACAGGCCTGAGCGTCGGGCGCCGGTGTTCAGTTCGTCGTCATCGACAACGTCGGCCATCAACGACCGCGTCAACAAGACGCCGCCCCCTTGCGCGAGGCCGGCAACCACCATGAACGGCGCGACAATCCAGAACTGCCCGGGCGGCAGCACAATCAGCAACGCCGTGGTGACGGCGGTGTAGATCATCGCGCCCTGCAATGCCCGATGCTTGCCCCAGCGTCGCGCAGCGAACCACCAGATCGGCACCCCGAGGAGGCCGGCGATGAAATATATCGCCAGCAGGGTTTGTGATTCCCGCTCAAAGCCGAGGATCATCTGAAAGAAGAAAAGGAAGAGTCCGCCCGACACGCCTTGGGCGACGCCGAGCAGGAAGTCCGGCAAGAGCACACGCTGCACCAGCTTGTTCTGAAGCAGTGTTTTCAGCGCCTGCTTCAGCGTCATATGTGGCTGGGGCGGCCCTTTTTCCTCGCGCACGAAGGCTACCGTGAGGAGGGTCATGGCCGGCAGCAGGAAGACTAGCGTCCAGCCCATCGCCCAAACCGCGGCTGCGTCCGAGCCGCCGCTCGATTGCGCGACAAAGCCTGCGATGACGAGCATCATAACCTGACCGATCATGCTCGCCACCTGCACGGCGCCGAGCACGTGCGTGCGGCCGTGATAGGTGGGCACGAGTTCCCCCGCCCAGCTCAGATGCGCGAGCACCATCGCCGCGTAGGCCAGGTACAGCAGAAAGACGGTGGCAGCGGCGATCCAAACTGAAACGCCAGGCCAAAGGCCAATAAACGTGAACCAGACCAGCGCCATCAGCGGAGCGCAGGCGGCCGACATCCAGATGCGGCGACGGCCCCAGGGGTGTTCTGTTCGGTCCTGTATCCCGCCGAGAGATGGGTCGATGACGATGTCAGCGATTCGCACGCCGAGAAAGATCGCCGACACTGCGTAGAGCGGCAGACCGAGATGTGAAGCGAAATAGGGCGGCAGAAAGATGATCGGCGGCAGGGAGAGCGCCAAGAGCGGCGCGGCCGGCGCGGCGAATGCAGCAACTTCCCACGCAGAAATCTTGCGCCCGCCGTTATGCGCCACCCGCATCCTCCCCGCTCTCTGTTTCCTCCGCGGGGAGGTGGAGCTCTGGAATGACTGTCTACGAGAGTTTGGCGCGGATCAACCGCTGCGCAGCGTTTGCGCAAGCAGCGGCGCGAGCGCCGTGTTTGCCGCAAGGACGGCGCCCGTCTTCATAAAGTCCTCGTCATCCAGTTCGGTGACGACGCCGCCAGCCTCCCGAACGATGACAGCGCCGGCGGCGATGTCCCAAGGCGAGAGCCCTCGCTCCCAATAACCGTCGAAGCGTCCCGACGCTACGTAAGCCAAATCAAGAGAAGCAGCGCCCCACCGACGGACGCCAGCCGTCTTGGCGATCACGCGTTCTATTTCGCGGATGAAGACCGCATGACCGGGCGTGCCATTGAATGGCGTGCCGGTGGCAAAGAGCGCATCGCGCAAGTCCTTGCGCGCAGCCACGCGCAAACGACGATCGTTCAGAAATGCGCCGGCGCCTTTCTCAGCCCAGAACAGCTCGTCGCGAACAACATTGTAGATGACGCCGGCGACCAACACGCCTTCGCGTTCTAGGGCAATGGAAATCGCAAAGTGAGGAATGCCATGAAGGAAATTGGTGGTGCCGTCGAGTGGATCGATAATCCAGCGGTGCGTCTTGTCACTACCTTCGACAGCGCCGCGCTCCTCCATCAGGAATCCGTAGCCGGGGCGGGCCTTCGACAATTCCTCGAACACGGTCTGCTCGGCTTTGAGATCGGCGTTGGAGACAAAGTCGCTCGGTCCTTTTCGCGAAACCTGCAGGTTTTCGACCTCGCCGAAGTCACGCGCCAGCGCGCGGGCCGCTTTGCGAGCGGCGGCGATCATCACGTTGAGCGTGGCGGAGACTTGCGGCATCGGCGACCTGCTTGGGAGGGAGGGGTAGCTAGCAGCGGCGCTCCCCAGCGGCAAGTGCGGGCGCTGTTCCAGCCGGTAAGTGGGCCAAGATGGAGCGCGCCGCCCAGACGCCGGTTGCGAACGAGGCTTGCAATAGGTAGCCGCCGGTGGGCGCCTCCCAGTCGAGCATTTCGCCAGCCACATAGACGCCCGGCAACGCCCTTAGCTGCAGTTGCGCGTCCACCGCGCTCCAGGCCACACCGCCTGCACTGGAAATCGCGCGCTCCAGGCCATGGGGAGCTTCGAGTTGAAGCGGAACAGCCTTGATCAGCGCCGCCAGCGAAGCCAATCGGCGTGGTGGCTCGCCCGCCTCGTGCAGCAGGCTGATCGCAAGCGGGTTGAGACCCAACGTTTTGCGCAGCCTCGAAGCCAGAGTGTCGCTGTGTTTCGCCCTTTCAAGCTTGGCCGCGATCATTGATGTGCTCAACGCGGGCTTTAAATCGATGTGGATTGTGACGGGCGCTCGTTCGCGCAGGGCGGAGGAAAGCGCGTAGATGGCGCCGCCCTCGATGCCGTATTGGGAGATCATTGCTTCGCCGCGTGCTTCGGCGTCATCGCAACGAATGGCGATGGTCTTAAGCGGGCGCCCAGCAAAGCGGACGCGGAAGCGTTCGCTCCACGCGACGCGGAATCCGACATTGGAAGGACGGAACGGCTTCACCGCCACGCCGTGACGACGCAATGTGTCTGCCCAAGCTCCATTTGAGCCCAGTCGCGGCCAGCTTGCACCGCCGAGCGCCAGCAGCGTGCTCCGTGGCGCCACGGGCGCTATGTCTCGTTCCTGGAAGCGCAAGGCGCCAGTGTCACTCCAGCCGGTCCAGTTCGCGCTGGTTCGGATCGTAACGCCGCGATCGGCGAGACGCTTCAGCAATGCGCGCAGCAGTGGAGACGCCTTCATCGCTTTCGGAAACACCCGACCGCTCGAGCCGACGAATGTTTCCTGACCCAACCCTTCGACCCAAGCGATCAAATCACTTGGGCTGAATGTTTCCAGCATTGGTCGAAGTTCTAGCGCCGCATCGCCGTAACGCGCGAGAAAGCCTTCGAAGGGCTCGGTGTGTGTGAGATTGAGCCCGCCGCGTCCCGCCATCAGAAATTTGCGCGCGACGCTGGGCATGCGCTCGAACAAGATGACGCGCTGGCCTGCCGCGCTCAGCACGTCTGCTGCAATCAGCCCTGCTGGACCCGCGCCGATGATTGCAACCGGCGTTGTCTCACTCATGCGCGTGGCTTACCGCCTCGATCTTGTTGCCGTCAGGATCGCGAACGAAGGCTCCGTAATAATTCGGGTGATACTCGGTGCGTAGCCCGGGGCGACCGTCTTCAACTCCGCCCTGGTCTATGGCTGCGAGGAAGAAATCGTCGACCGCGACGCGGCTCGCTGCAGTGAAGGCGATGTGAACGCCGTTGCCCATGCTTGCGGTGCGGCCGTTAATTGGCAGTTGAACCCAAAAACTCGGCTTTCCCGCGACGCCGTAACCAACGGCGACGAGCCGGCCCTCAATCTCGACCGGAAAGATGGGCGCCATGCCAAGCGGCGCCAGCACCGCGTCGTAGAACGCTTTTGAGCGCTTCATGTTGGTGACGCCGACCGAGACGTGATCGATGGACATAAAGCCTCCTCAGGGCCAGCGCGCGAACCAGTCGAGCGTCCGCTCGAGGGCGAGATCACGCGCGGCAGCGTCAAAATCATGACTGCCATCGCGGCAGAAGCCGTGTCCTGCGTCGTAAAGATAGAGAGGGGAATCCGGCGCTGCCAGACGCACGCGCTCGTAGTTTTCAGCAGGGATTGAGGAATCGTGCGCGCCGTAGTGCAACATGACCGGCACTTTAGGGGTGTTGTGCAACAGATCTGCTATCAGCCTGCCATAGAAGCAGGCGGCCGCATTGAGGCCGCTACACTCGGATGCCGCCATCCAGGCGACAGCGCCGCCATAACAGAAGCCAGTCACATAGCAGGGCTTCGGTAGCGCATCGATCGCCGCCTGAACGTCCGACACGACCTGGGACCAGGGCGACGACATGACCCCTTTGATGCCCTTCTGGATGCCTTGCTGGTCGAGCCCTGCCTGGAAGTTCCGCTCGATGCGGTCGAACAAGCCCGGGGCGATCGCGGCATAGCCCGCCTCAGCGAACACGCTGCACATATCAGCGATATGGGCGGTGAGGCCGAAGATTTCCTGGATCACCACCACCCCGCCAACGGGCGTTCCTTTCGGCTCCTGCTGCAGTGCGGTGAGTGAGAAGCCGTCGATCCGGCTAGTCAAAGAGGTGCGGTTTGCCATCCGCCATTCGTCGCACGCAGTAGCGCGCTCGTCGAGCATGCGCGGGATCGCGCGTAAGTGAGCAAGGCGTCACTGGCGCGAGGTCAAGAGCCGTCCCATGCTTGCGTGCGATGGGTGGATTTGCTCAGCTTCTGGCGCTTGCGATCAGCCTTGCGTGGCTCTTCGTCTCCACAGCTGGGGCTGAATGCACGCGGCCGCCAGAGCCGACGCTTGGAGCCGTTCAGGAGGTCGATTACGCCCAGGGCATATCAAGTTCCGACCGCATCGGCCGAGTGGTCGCTCCGATCACCGTCAATGGATTTGGTCCGTTTCGCTTTATTGTGGACACTGGCGCTAACCGCTCTGTGCTCTCACAACAACTGGCAGAGCGGCTGGGGCTGACGTCAGGCTCGGTTGGCGAGGTCCACTCAGTGCTGGAGGTAGCCACTGCGCCGTTTGTCGACGCGCAAGCGCTGCGTTACCGAGATTTGCCTCTGTCAGCAGCGCCGATGCCGGTTCTGCAAGGCAACTTTCTTGCCGGTGAGGAGGGCGTGCTTGGTGCTGACAGTCTTCGCGGACGACGATTGCGCATCGACTTTGTACACAACTGCATCGAGATTGCTCAAGCGAGAAACGCGCCACGCCATCGACGCGACTGGGCGGTGGTCCGCGGCCGTTTACGTTTTGGACATTTGGTCGTCGTGCCCGGTCGTATCGATGACGTGGACGTAACTCTCTTCCTCGACACGGGCTCCAACCAAACATTGGGCAACTCTGCGCTGCAGCGAGCCCTGGTCAACAGTGTCCGTCGCGTTCAGACGATAGAAGAACGTGTTGTTGCCTATACAGCGGGCCATCCTGTCCTACTCGACAACGCCATCCTCGTGCCACGCATGCGGATTGGCGCGCGCAATGAGGTCATGTTGCGTAACGTGACTGCTTATGTCGGTCCGTTTCACATCTTCGAACTCTGGGGGCTGCAGGACCAGCCCTCGATGCTGATCGGCATGGACGTGCTGTCGCAAGTACGCGAACTGGCGATCGATTATGAGCGCGCGCTGGTGGAGTTTCGCTTTTCGCCCTCGGCGATGCCAAGTATTTCCATGCTGCAGAATGTGACCCGCATCGACTCGCCAACGCGCTAGGTGGAGGTCAGCCGTTCGCCTTCTTGCATCAGTCGGCCGCGCTCCGTCCACAACACGCAAAGGATCGTCGCAGCGCCTGAAAGGGCCAGTCCCGTGGCGAATGGCGCGACGGTGCCATCGAAGCTGCGGGCAATGAGGCCGCCGATGATGGCCCCGCCTGTCGCCGTAATGGCGCCGAAGAGCGCCGAGGCCGAGCCCGCCACATGCGCCGCCGGCTGCATCGCCAGCGCGTTGAAATTACCTGTGATGAGACCGAACATCGCAAAGGTGAGCGCGAGCTGACCTGTGAACAGCCAGAAGCTCGCACCGCCCAATGTGCCTACAATGGCCATCATTAGCGCGGACACAGTGAAGAGTGTGACCATCAGATGCGAGATTCGGCGCATGCCGAACCGCACCACGAAACGCGAATTGAGGAATGTGCCGACGGAAATTGCTATGGCTATCGAGCCAAATGCCAGCGGGAAGGCGTCACCGAGGCCGAACACGTCGACGAAGATCTGCTCCGAGCACGTGATGTAACCGAAGAGGCATGCAGTCATGAACACTGTGGAGAGTGTGTAGCCAATGGTCTGGCGTGAGCGGATCACTTCGGCGAACCCGCCAACAATGGCGGGAACGCTGAACGTGCGTCGCTTCTCAGGGACCAGCGTCTCGGGCAGGCGCAGCAGCGTCCAGCCGAGCACGAGTGCTGCGTAGAGCAGGAGCGTGGCGAAGATCCAGCGCCACGGCGCTACAAACAACACCAGCTGACCTAGACTGGGCGCTGCGATCGGCACGATCATGAAAACGGTCATCGCCATAGACATGACCTGCGCCATGCGGCGGCCCTCCATTAAATCTCGAACGACCGAAGTGGCGATCACGCGGGTCGCGGCGGCGCCGACGCCCTGCAGTGCGCGCGCCGCAAGGAAGAGGCCAAAGCTCGGCGCGATGACCGAGAGCACGCTGCCAAGAATGAAGATACCGAGCGCCCAAACGAGCACGCTGCGGCGTCCAAAAGCATCTGCGAGGGGGCCATAAACCAGCTGGCTGACGCCGAACAGCGCCACGTAGGCGACCACCACGAGTTGACGGTCATTGTCATTGCTCAGCGAAAAGCTCGCCCCGATGTCCGGCAACGCCGGCAGCATGATGTCGATGGCGAGCGCATTCAGCGCAGAAAGCGCCGCCACCATCGCCACGAGCTCAGGCTGCGAAAGAGAACGGATCTCTCGCTGCCGAGGCGCAGCGGCGTCACGCATTGAATCGGAAGTGCATCACATCACCTTCGCGCACCACGTAGTCTTTGCCTTCAAGGCGCATTTTGCCAGCCTCCTTGGCGCCTTGCTCGCCGCCATAGGTGATGAAGTCGTCATACGAGATGGTTTCCGCGCGGATGAAACCTTTCTCGAAATCACCGTGGATGACGCCGGCGGCCTGCGGCGCTGTCCAGCCTTTTTCGATGGTCCAGGCGCGCGCCTCCTTGGGGCCCACGGTGAAATAGGTTTGCAGTCCAAGCAGGTCATATCCCGCGTGGATCAACTTGGTGAGGCCGGGTTCTTGAAGGCCGACGGTTTCCAAAAATTCGCTCTGCTCCTCTTCGGAGAGCGCTGCGATCTCTGCTTCCAGCTGTGCGCAAATGATGACGCAGGCGGCGTGTTCCTGTCTCGCCCGTTCCTCGACGCGCGCCGTCTGCGCATTGCCGGCGACGGCGTCGTGCTCGGCTACGTTACAGACATAGAGCACCGGCAACGCAGTCAAGAGCTGCAACAGATGAAAGGTTTTTTCCTCTTCTGGCGCCTGTTGGACAAGGCGGGCGGGCTTCCCGGCTTCGAGCAACAGCTTCGCGCGAAGCACGAGATCAAGGGTCAGCTTGGCGTCTTTGTCGCCGCCCTTGGCTTTCTTCTCGAGGTTCGTGACACGCTTTTCCAGGCTCTCGAGATCTGCAAGCATCAGTTCGGTTTCTACTGTCTCGAGATCGCGGATCGGATCCACGCTGCCTTCGACGTGCGTGATGTCGTCGTTTTCAAAACAGCGCAGGACGTAGGCGATCGCGTCGCACTCGCGAATGTTGGCCAGGAACTGGTTGCCCAGCCCTTCGCCCTTCGACGCGCCGCGCACGAGCCCGGCGATATCGACGAAGTTCATCCGCGTCGGGATGATTTCCTTGGAGCCGGCAATTTTGGCGAGCGCCTTCAGGCGTGGCTCGGGCATTGCTACTTCGCCGACGTTTGGCTCGATTGTGCAGAACGGATAATTCGCCGCCTGCGCCGCGGCGGTCTTGGTCAACGCGTTGAACAGCGTTGACTTGCCGACATTCGGCAGACCCACAATGCCGCATTTAAAACCCATTCGATCGATCCTTCTCGCGTAAGTTTGTGCGCCCAAACACATGAACGTGGCTCGGGCTGATATTCTTGAATTCAGCTCGCTTCGCTTGGTGGTTTGCGCGGATCGGACTTCGCAGCGGGGGCCAGTCGCATCACCTCAGCCTGATACTTCTCGTCTTCCCCGCGCGCCAGCATCGGCGCAGCTTGAGCGACAGCGGCGATGAGTCTCGCGACCCATTCGGCGTCAGCCTTTGGAAAGTCGCTTAGCACGTAACTATGCACCTTGTCGGCATGACCGGGATGGCCAGTGCCCATGCGCGCACGGCGGAAGCTGTCATCATCGAGCCAAGCCGCGATTGAACGCACGCCGTTATTGCCGGCTGCGCCGCCGCCCGTCTTCATGCGGAAGCGGCCGGGAGCAAGGTCGATCTCGTCATAGAAGACCACGATCTCGGATGGCGTGATCTTGTAGAAGCGCGCAGCTTCGGCGACGGCATGGCCGCTGTCGTTGTAGAATGTCTGCGGCTTCATCAGCAGCGTGCGCACGCCTGCGATCACGCCCTCGGCCACTTCGCTGCGGAACTTCTTTTTCCAAGGACCAAAATGGTGGGCGCGCGCGATCGCCTCGGCCGCCAGGAAGCCGAGATTGTGCCGGTTACCTGCATATTTCGCGCCCGGATTGCCGAGGCCAACGAGGAGCAGCATAGCGCCCTATGGACCGCCGGCCTCTCGCCGGCAACTGAAAGCGCAAGAACGCCGACGGTGCGCCGGCGTTCGAGGTCAGCCTTCCTTCTTCTCGCCTTCAGCCGGGGCAGCTGCAGCTTCAGTTACAGCGGCGGGCTCAGCCTCGGCTTTGCGACCGGCGATAGTGGCGATGGTGAAGTCGCGGTCTCGGATCACCGGTCGCGCTCCTTCCGGCAACGCTACGCTCGAGATGTGAATCGAGTCGCCGATGTCCTTGCCGGCGAGGTCGATGACGATCTCCTCGGGAATCTTGTTCGCTTTGCAGCGCAGCTTGATCGTGTGACGCACGATGTTGAGTGCGCCGCCACGCTTAAGACCGGGCGAAGCTTCGTGGTTCTTGAAGCGAACGACAACGTCGATGTCGATCTCGGAATTTTCTTCCACACGGTAGAGGTCGATGTGAATCGGCTGATCCGTGACCGGGTGGAATTGGATGTCGCGCGGGATGACGGGCTGTCGCTCGCCCTGATGGTTGAGTTCGACCATGTGCGAGAGGAATTTGCCCGAGCGGAGCGCCTGCAGCACGTCGGCCTTTGCGATCTCAATCGGCACAGCGCCGCGCGCTCCGCCGTAAAGGACCCCTGGTATCAGGCCGGAATTGCGGGTCGCGCGCGCCCCCCCCGTGCCGGTGCGTTCGCGCTTTTCGACGTTCAAAACAATGCCGGCCATGGGCCCACACGCCCCTTTGCAAGATGCTGGGAAAAATGGAAGCGGGGCTTCTAGCCGAAGGGCCCGTTTACTGCAAGGCGGGGTGGCCAGCTGGGCTAGGATCATCCGCCCCGGCGGCCGGAGCGTCGGCGTCGTCGTCCGCCTCTGCCATCGCCTGCTCGATCGCGGCAATCAGCGCCGGCACACAACAGGCGTTAAGGAAATGGTCACCCCCGGCCACCGGAATCAACGTGTGACCGTACTCCGCGGCGATCCGTTGATCCGCAGACAGGGGCACGAAGCTGTCGGCGTCGCCATGAATGAACACAATAGGCTGACGCAGGCCACCCAGGGCTGTCCAAACTGATGGCAACTGCGCCTCTTGGGCCGAAATCTCGATGATCGAGTTGCGCAGATCGCGCGGAAGAACGCCCTTGATGAAGCCGCCCGCGCCGATCAAACGCCGGGCTGCCGGGCCGCGGTCGCCGAAGAAGGCTGAGACCAACACCATCGCATCGACTTGGCTTGGGTAGTTCCGAGCCATCAAAGTTGCGATGGGCGCTCCAAAGCTTTGCCCAACCAGCAGCACGCGCTGTCCAGCCCGCGCCTGGAGCATGGGCGCTAGTGCCTCGACCTGCTGTCCGAGCTCACCAACCGCCTGATCTGGCTCAGAATCTCGAAATCCGGGTCGGTCGGCGACGACCACCTCCCAGTTCGCTGGGGCCGCTGCGAGCAAGGGCGCCCAATACTCACTCCACGATGGCGTGCCGGTGATGATCACCACCTTCCAGGCGGCATCGGGCCGGGAAGGCGTGCGCAGCGCAGAAATGCGCCAGCGCGCAGCGCCGCCGCCGGTGAACGTGAAGCGCTCCATCGTGCCTGACGGATAAGAGGAGGAAGTGGGAAAGCGGCTGTTGTTATCGCCGGCTGTTCCGATCGAGCAGCCTGATATTGTCAAAAGGCAAATGGCGAGAAGGAGAGTTTGAAGAGTACGCATCGCCTTCGCCTCTACGCCCGGGCGGGCGATTGCGCGACGGATTTGATCCAGATCAATGCGGCGCCCTCCCATCCTGAAAACTTGACGCATGCGTCATTTTTTCTAGGGAGGACACATCTATGCGCGTCACTGTCGTGAACCAGCCCCCGCAAGAGGTGCGAAAGTTCGGTCCCGACGATCTGGCCGACAAGCTCAGCATGGAAGACGTCGAAACAATCCGCGAAATTTTCCATACGCCGCTGACGGGTTCGTTCAACTGGGACTACGACAGCGCCAACGCGAAAATTCGTCGGCTCTACGAACTGGGCAAGAAGTTCAACTGGAATCCCACCGACGACATCGACTGGGACGCCGCCTGCGACATGACCGACTTCCCGTCCGAAGCCTCCTTAAGCGCACTGAACGGTTATCCTGAGTACGAGGCTTTGAGCCACGAGCAGAGGGTCGCCTTTTCGTGGAAGAGCCACGCGCAAACGATGAGTCAGTTCCTTCACGGCGAGCAGGGCGCGCTGCTGGTGGCTTCGCAACTGGTTTCCTGCGCGCCGACAGCTGACGCCAAGCTTTACGCCGCCTCCCAAACCTTCGACGAAGCCCGCCACGTGGAAGTTTTCAACCATTATCTGCGCCAACGCTGCGGCCGTATCTATCCGATCAACAAGAACCTGAAGGCCTTGATCGACAAGGTGCTCGCCGACGAGCGGTGGGATCTCAAGTTCATCGGCATGCAATTGATCATCGAAGGGCTCGCGCTCGCGGCATTCGGCACAACGGTGCGCACGACCAAGGATCCAGTGTTGAAACAAGTGGTCGAACTGGTGATGCGCGACGAAGGTCGCCATGTCGCCTTCGGCGTGAACTACCTCGAAGACTGGATCAAGGCGCTGCCTGAAAACGAGATCGAGGACAGGGCCGAGTTCGCTTATCAGGCCTGCGCGATCATGCGCGATCGTCTGTTTGGCATGGACGTGATGCGCGAGTATGGTTTCGATGAAGAGGCGGCCAAGAAGTACATCATGGATTCCATGGTCATAGGCCTATTCCGCGAATTATTGTTCGAACGCATTATGCCGAATCTGAAGCGCGTCGGCCTGCTCACGGACAAGGTCAGGCCGAAATACGAGGCGCTCGGCGCCTTGAAGTACGAAGATCTCGCGGGCGACGTCCTGATCGATTGGGCGCAGCTGGAAAGGCCGTTGCCGACGAAGGAGAATCTGGCGGCGGCTGGCGTCGCGGCCGAATAATACACACTTCATACTCGGCCGGGCGCTGACGACAGCGCCCGGCCTTTTGTCTACGCGTAAAGTAGGGTGGGGCTCTGCGCCGGGTCGGGGCTTACTGTCGCCGGTGCAGCGGGCAGAACGAGGCTGAACACTGAACCTTTGTTTGGCTCGCTCTCGACTGCGATGGTCCCGCCCATGGCGTGCGCCAATTTGTGCGTGATCGAAAGGCCCAGCCCGGCGCCGGCGTTCCTTTCTGCGCCAGAGCGCAATTGCGCAAACGGCTGAAAAAGATCGCGCAGCTGCAGATCCGACATCCCTATGCCAGTGTCCGCTACATCGAAGATGATGACGTCTCCGGCTTCGCGCAGTTCAATCCGCGCCGACACTGAGACCATTCCATTGCTGGTGAATTTCAGAGCATTAGAGACGAGGTTCATCAGGCATTGATTAAGCCGCACCTCGTCGGCTCTGACCCGGCGTCCTCGTGTCCCATCTGCGATGGTCAGCGTGTTGCCGGCGGCGCGAGCAAGCGCGGCGGCATGTTCCTCGACCGCGGCGAGAACGCCGGCAACGGGCAAGTTTTCGAGCGTCAGCTGCAGGCGCCCGGCATCCAAACGTGAGTGATCGATAACGTCGTTGACCAGTTGCAGCAGGTGTCTCGCCGAATTGAGCACGCTCTCGGCATCGCTGCGTATGACCACCGGGTCGCCCGATGCGTCGATCTCCTCCTTGATGAGTTCACTGTAGCCAATGATGGTGTTGAGCGGGGTGCGCAGCTCGTGGCTCATTGCCGCGATGAATTCAGAGCGCATGCGGCTCGATTCCAAAGCCGTTTCCACCCGCGTGGCGGCGGCGATCTGCGCCCGCACCAGGCGGCGCACGACCGCAATTGTAATGGCGCCGATGACGAAGAGGATCAGCACGATCGGCCACATCTGGCTGCCGAAAGCGACGCTGCCGGGGCGAGCGTCAGTCCAGACGACATAACCGAGCTCTTGGCCATCAGCACTAGCCACAGGCAGCCCGATCAAATCGTCGGTAGGGAGCGCCAGGCCTTGAACGAAGTGCACATTGGAGAGATTTCGCGCGCCGCCGATGTCAGCCAACTCTCGCGCATCGAAGATTTCGACGATGGCGACGTAATCCACCTTGAGGCTGCGGTCTGGCCGTGCCTCGGTCGGTTGAATCGGCGAGACCGCAAACGCCGCCAATTGATCGCCGATGACGACATACCCCGAGAAGATGCCGCGCTCATCAGGCCGCCTCATAGGCCGAGAACGGATCGCGTCGCGCGCAGCCGGCAACAGCACGCGCGCTACGGCTTCACTCGCAACGGCATAGTGTTCGCCCAGCCAAAGGTTGCGAGGGTGACGACCGGTAAGGCCGAATATCATCACGCCGTCGGCGATGTCGGTATAGAAGTTGTCGTCGATCCAGGGCTGGTCCCAGCTTCGGCTGATGTGATCGTAGGCCGTGTCCCACGCCGCATAATCCCAAACTTGATTTTCCACGGCGCGCATCCGCTCGCCGAGCGCGCTTTCGATGAGCCGGCTGCTGTTGCGCTCGAATTCCCGATCCTGGGTATGAGCGAAATTGAGGACAATAGAGAAGCACAGCGCGGTCACGATCAGGACCAGCAACACGATCGGCTCGCCGGCGCTCAGCCAAGCGCGGGTCGACAAGGCTGTCCAGTTGATCTTCGGCAAGCGCGCCACCAGGTGCCCCAGGCTTTGCGCACTCTCGGCGCAATTAGAGGGAGGTTAGGAGCTTTTGATTGCGGAACCGTTCACGACCCGCATTGTGATTGTGAACAAAAGATTGCCACGTCATCGCAGCGGCTTATCCAATACCGCAAAAGCGAGATCTCGCCGCTTCGGCAAACCAAAGCGTGGATCGTCCAGGGGAAACGGCTCCTCGCGCCCCGTCACGCGATAGCCGCGGCGGATGTACCACTCGATCAGCTCGCGCCGCTGCTTGATGACGGTCATCTCCATGACGGCGGCGCCAAAACTGCGGGCATAGTCTTCGGCGGCCGCGATGAGCTGGCGGCCAAGTCCGGCGCTTTGCAGATCGGGGCGTACGGTGAGCATGCCAAGATAGGCCACTCGTCTCCCGGCATGTTCGCCTTCATCGACCACGAGCACGCAACCATGCATGGCGCCGTTTTCGGCTTGCGCCACGATCAGCGTCTGTTCGGCGTCGGCGAGGATCGCGGAAAGCGTCTCTGCATCCGTCCGTTGGCCGCCGAGCAGATCTGCTTCGTGTGTCCAGCCCCGTTTGGCGCTCTCGCCACGATATGCGCTTTCGATCAGCGCGTGCAGCGCCGGAATATCGGATGACGTGGCGGATCGGAAGGTGAGCCCCATGCGCCGGTCCTGCAGTCGCGCGCGCTGGGCGCCTATTCGAACAGCGAGCTGACGCTTTCTTCATTGGCGATGCGCCAGATCGCGTCACCCATAAGCGGTGCAACTGAAACTATCCGCAGCTTGCCACACGCAGACGAGCGCCCGTTTGGATCGATGGAGTTGGTGACGACCAACTCCTTGAGTTTGCTGTCATCGATGCGCTTGACCGCGCCATTCGAGAGCACGCCGTGAGTGATATAAGCGGACACGGACGTGGCGCCGTCGTTCAGGAGCGCCTCGGCCGCGTTACAGAGCGTGCCGCCGCTGTCGACTATGTCATCGACCAATATGCACTCGCGGTCCTTCACGTCGCCGATGATGTTCATCACTTCGCTTTCGCCGGCCTTCGGCCGGCGTTTGTCGACGATTGCGAGATCGGCGCCGATGCGATTGGCGAGCGCGCGCGCGCGGATGACGCCGCCAACGTCGGGCGAGACGATCATCAGGTTTGACACGTTCTTGTAGTGCTCGCGAATATCGCGCTCGAGCACGGGCGTGGAAAAGAGATTGTCGGTCGGGATATCGAAGAAACCCTGAATCTGGCCGGCGTGCAACTCCAGGGTGAGAACGCGGCTTGCGCCGGCAGTGACGATGAGATTGGCGACGAGCTTAGCGGAGATTGGGGTACGACCGCCTACTTTGCGGTCCTGACGTCCGTATCCGTAATAAGGAATGACGGCCGTTATCCGTCGGGCGCTCGCGCGCCGCAAGGCATCGATGCCGATCAGTAATTCCATCAGATGATCGTTGGCTGGGAATGACGTGGACTGGATAATGAAGACGTCCTCGCCACGGACATTTTCCTGGATCTCAACAAAGATCTCGTTGTCCTTGAAGCGTTTGAACTCTGCCTTGGCCAGCGGCGTGTCCAGATGGTCGGCGATCGCTTGCGCGAGTGTGGCGTTCGAGTTGGCGGCCAACAGCTTCATGGATAGGGCGCTCCGCGCGAGGTCCGGACGCGTTCCTCTACTCTCCGAGTCGGGCGGCGGAAAAGAGATTCGCTGCAGGAGCGGGTCAGGGCCATGTCCGTTGCATGAAAGTCACGCGTCAGACAAGCGCGATGGCTGCGCAATTGCGGCCGTAGTCGCTCTCTTTCGCATGCACCGAGCGGCGATGGCTGAAGAAATCGTAGGGGCGCGTATAGGTATCGAGCGGCAGGACGTCCACGCGGTCGAGACCAAGGCTTTGCAAGCGCGCTGCGCAAAAGCCGGGGAGATCGAAGCAGAGGCGGTCCCCTTCCGGGCTGACGAAGAAGGACGCATAGCTCGCATCCGATTCGACAAAGCGTTGTTTGAATTCCGGACCGACTTCGTAGGAGCCCTGATGAATGCAGGGACCGACGGCTGCGGCGATCCGTGAGCGTTCGGCGCCGTGCTCCTCCATCAGGGTCAGCGTCGATTCCAGCACGCCGCCGAGCGCGCCTTTCCAGCCCGCGTGCGCTGCGCCGATCACCCCAACCTGGGCGTCAACGAACAGCACCGGCGCGCAGTCGGCCGTGAGTACAGAGATGACGAGGCCCGGACTCGTCGTCACCAGCGCGTCCGCATGGGGGCGATCCCCGCGCCACGGCTCGCTGACGAAAATGGCGTTCGACGAATGCACCTGGTGAACGCCAAGCAAGTGATCGGGACGCGCCCCAAAAGCAGCGGCGATTCGCCGTCTGTTTTCGCGCACGCAGGCGGCGTCGTCGTTCGAGCCCAGCCCTGCATTGAGGCTCTCGTAAATGCCGCCTGAGAAGCCGCCACGCCGGCCAAAAAAGCCGTGCCGCACGCAGGCGAGCACGCCGGCGCTCCAGGAGGGCGGACCGTCGCTCAAAATCCCGGCGGCGGTGGAAGGTTGGGGCTCGACAAACATATCACTTTGAATAGCGCCCCCATTTCCTCATCATGCGTCAAGCGGCGCAACTCACGCATAACCCGCTCGGCGTGACTCGGATTAGCGCGGATAAGCGCGTCGGCGCGCACTTCGACGCCAAGACCGCGTAAGAAAGCGCCTTGGGTAACCGGGCCGTGCACCCCAAGACCGGCTTCTCTCGCCAAGTGCGCGACCCGCGCAAAATCGACATGCGCGGTAAGATCGGCTTCGCCGGGGCTTTCGAGCGGATCGACTTTGGTGTGGCTCTTCAGTGCTTGCAGCGTGTCGGCGCCGTCAGGACGAATATAACCGTAATCCATGAAGAGAGCGCGGCCGGGGCAATCGTGGAGTCGCTGCTCCACCTCATAAATGAGGCTCGGCAAGCTTGGCGCAATCTCGCGCACGGCGCCGGGCTCATCTTCGCTCTGCGGCGCCGTCAACACTGCGGAAAGACCGAACGTCAGCTGATTGGCTTCATCGAGACCGACCAGTTTTTCGCGCCATCCGTCTTCGCCAAGCGCGAATTGCCTAATCGGCAGGCAATCCAGGAATTCGTTGGCGATGATAAGGCAAGGCCCGGGCGGTGCGTCTTCAAGACGCGCGACCCAGTCCGCATCGGGCGAGCGCTTGCCTTGTTCACTGATCAGTGGCGCGCTCATTTCAACGAACACGATCCGCGCGGCGTCATGGAAGCCCTCGATGCGCTGTGTGGCTCGCCAGGCATCCTGCATCAGCACGCCGCGGCCGGGGCCGAGTTCGATCAAGTTGAGCGCTGGCTTGCCGAGCGCCTGCCATTCGTGCGCGCACCAAAGTCCAATCAGTTCGCCAAACATCTGGCTGACTTCCGGCGCTGTCAGGAAATCAGCGTTCTCTCCGCCAATCGAGGGCCGTGTCGCATAATAGCCATGGGAGGGGTCGTAGAGGCATGCCGCCATGAATTCGGCGACCGTCAACGGGCCGACGTCTCGAATCTGTTCGATCAGTTTGTCCTTGAGCCTCACGCCGCCGCCAGTTTCGGCTGCGCCAGCGCCCGGCGGATGAGCCAGAAGCCGAACAAGATCATGGGAATCGAGAGCAGCATGCCCATCGTGATGTAACCGCGCAGCGCCTCGGGCATGTGCGCATCGGGTTCGCGAACCTGCTCGAGAACAGCGCGGAAGAGGCCGTAGCAGACGAGGAAAATGCCGGAATTCAGCCCAGGCCGCCGAAGCGAGTCAAAGCGCAGTGTGGCAGTGTTGATGATCACGAACAGCAGCAGTCCTTCGAGCGTGGCTTCGTAGAGCTGGCTCGGATGACGCGCGGTCTCGTCGCCGAGCCAAACCCACTCGCGCGCCGTCCAATTATAACCGCCTTCAGGAAAGACGATGCCCCACGGCGCGTCCGTGTGACGGCCCCAGAGTTCGCCATTGATGAAATTGGCTAGCCTGCCGAAGAACAGTCCGATCGGCGCCGCCGCCGCGGCGAGGTCACCGAGCCGCAGGAGGTCGATCTTGTCGGTCTTAGCCTTTGAGCGCGCGTCGTCGGCATCTTTTTTCCTCAGCCAACCGACATTGCTGACGCGGGTATAGTCGCCGCGTCCATCAGCCGGCGGCGCTGTGAGCGCGTGCCTCTTCGCCAACGCGTCAAATTGCGTCTCGTTGACGTGTGTTTGACGCGAGAACCAGAGCGCCGCCAACGCCACTCCAATCAGACCGCCATGGAAGCTCATGCCGCCCTGCCAGATCTGAAACACTTCCGCGGGGTGCAGCCAGATCATGTCAGGCTTGTAGAAAAGCACGTAGCCGATGCGGCCGCCGAGGATGACGCCCAGGGTTGCCCAGAAGAGAAAGTCATCCGCCTGCATGGGGGTCAGCGCGGGCCGGCCGGGCGTCCACAAGCGGTCGCGCCGGATCAGCCACACCATCCACCGCCAGCCCAGCACCAGCCCCGCGATGTAGGCCAGCGCGTACCAACGCAGCTGCAAGGGGCCAATGACCATGCCGAGCAGGTCGAACGCAGGAACGGTCAGAGCGGCGGGATTGAGGTCGGGAAAGTGGATGGCTGCCTCGATCATTCTCTGGGCGTACCTTGTGGTTTAGCTGTTTGGCCGCATTGCCCCGTCAAACGTGGGCTTCTAAGCCATGGCCAAAGGATCGGCCACATGCAAACGACAAGTTCGGTGTTCGATGATCTCGCCCGTTTGATGACCGGCGCCATGGGCATGGCGCAGGGCGTCGGCGACGAGGCCAAAAGTTTCATGCGGGCGCAGGCGGACCGCTTCGTCGCCGAAATGGACTTGGTCAGCCGCGACGAATTTGACGCGGTCAAACAGATGGCCGCGGAAGCCCGCGCCGAAGCGGATGCCTTGCGGACACGGATCGAGGCGCTGGAAGCGGCGCTGGAAGCGGCGCGAGTGAGCCGCTCCGGCTAAAACTGATGCTCCAGCGGCAAAGCGTTCGCCATCATCGCCCAGGGGTGTTGGCGCTCCTCGTAGACGGACACACGCGGCGGGGGAAAGCTCGGGTCAGCGAAAGCCCCTACCGTCACGTAGATGCAATCAGGCGCGCCGCTGAACTCCCATGAGACTGTCGACCCGCACAACGGGCAGAAGTTGAAAATCGCATGCGCGCCGCTGTCGCCGGCACGTTTCCAGCGGCTCGCATTGCCTTCAACGGAGACTGCCGCGCGCGGAAAACGCGCCTGCACGGCGAATACGCTGCCGGTGCGCTTCTGGCACTCAAGGCAATGACAAATGGAGATGCGCACAGGTTCGCCATCGCACACAACGCGAAGCTGTCCACAACTGCATGTGGCTGTCCGAGGAGCCATGTACAGTCCTTGATAGAGTGCCTAGCCGATTGAAACCGTAACGGGCGCTTGTTGTTCTTCGGTCTTCGAAGGCGTTTCTTCGATCAAATCCCTGTAGGCGCGCCAGCTGGCTAATCCGAGCCATGGAAACACCACCACGAAGGCGGCGAACCAAGTCGCAGCGCTCGCAAGCACGAACGCTGCGATGATGAGCGCCCAGAGCAGGAGCGGTGTGAAGTTCTTGCTCACCGCCCGCAAGCTTGTGAACGTTGCAGCGAAGACGTTGGCGTTCTGATTGAGCAGCATTGGGGCCGCAACGACGACGAGGCAATAGGTGAAGAAAGCGATCACGCCGCCAACGATGGCGCCAGATATCAACATGGCGTGACCCTCGCCAGTGTTCAGTGCGAAGGCGACGAACTCATCAATGGTGCGGTGGAGCCGGTACGTGGACAATCCATAAACGATTTGTGCAATGCGGCCCCAAAGCAGATAGATCAGCAGCAGCGCAAGACCAAGATAAAGCACGTCCTGCCGCAGTGCGCCGCGCACTAGCACCATATCGGCGAGCGTCGGCTGCTCGCCGCCCTCCATCCGCCGACCGGCTTCGTAAAGACCCATCGCCAACAGCGGCGCCAGGAAGACGAAACCGCAGGTCAGCGTCAGCGCCCAGAAGGCGGCATTGCTCGCGATGAGGGCGGCGATCAGCCCGTAGCTGACAAGCGCTAGTGCTGCGCCGTAAGCAAGGCACGGGACCATCGCCCGCCCCAAATCGGACCACGCGCCAGCCAGCCAACGAAAAGGCGCGTCAATGCCGACGGCACGCACCGCCGGCATGGCGAAGGCCTGCTCCATGCTTCTCCTCCCCGCGCCGCCTCTGTCGTGCAGCTGCCGCCAGCACCGAACCGGGAGCTGGCGAGGAATCATAACCATAAAAGTCTTAGGGGAAAAGGCGCTGACGCAACAATGCGTGCCTTGCCGCGCGTTTCAGCAGCAACCGCTTTCGCCAAGCTTGCTGAACGCGTCGATCGCTTGTTCGCGCACCCCGCTCAGCGGTTCAACCGGCTGGTGCACGCATTCGTCGATGCTGATCAATGCATCCCTGTCCGCCGCAGAGGTGATCGTTGGTCCGACGTCACGCAACAGGCCATCATCCATGCCGTAGATCCAGCCATGCAGACATAGGCGCTGACCTCGCGCCCAGGCGCTCTCCACTGTCGGTATCGAGGCGACGCGGCGCACCTGCATCTGCACGTTGATCTCGCACATGCGGCTAACGCGCTGTTCAGGATTTTCAATCGCATCGAATACCTTGCGGTGCTTCCGGTACAACATGACGATTGGTTGCAGCCAGTGATCGACCAGCGCCGTGCGCTCTTGGCCGAGAGCACGTCGGACGCCGCCGCAGCCATAGTGCCCGCAAACGATGACGTCCTCGACTCTAAGTACATCGATGGCGTATTCGAGCACGGTCAGCAGGTTCATGTCGCTCGTGTGCACGACATTGCCGACGTTGCGCTGGACAAACACTTCGCCTGGATCAAGTCCGAGCACGTCATTGGCAGTCACGCGGCTATCGGAGCAGCCGATCCAGAGCAGCTTTGGGGCCTGCTGTTCGGCCATGCGCACGAAGAATGCCGGATCATCGCGCGTCTTCTGCTGCGCCCACGCGACGTTGCGGTCGAAGAGGTGCCTGAGCGGCATTGTTTTAAAGCGCCCGTTTGAACAATTCGAAGTATTTGTCGCCATCGAAGGCAATTGCATTCGAGAGCGTGGCGATGTCGCTCAGCGCGAACTCACCCGTGCCTTCCCAGTGCGCTTCGGTAACGCCAATGGCGGAGAGCGAAGCCGGCAGGCCTATGCGGCTGTTGAGACCGCGAAAGTACGCGCAAAGGTCTGCGCCCGCTTCGACCCCGAGTGCTTTGCGGATACGCCCGAGCTTTTCCTGCGCGCCTGCGCCGCCCTCGGCTTCGATCATGGCGAGCGAGTGGGGCAGGATAAGCGCATTGAGCGTGCCATGATGCAATTTGAGTTCGTGGATGCGGCCGAGGGCATGGCTAAGACCATGCACCGCGCCCAGTCCCTTGGCGAACGCGAGCGCGCCTTCGAACGAGCCCATCATCATGTGCCAGCGCGCTTCCCGGTCGCCGCCATCCTTCACTGCTCGCTCGATATATCTGGCGATGCGCTCGATTCCGTCGACGCCGATCGCTTCGGCTGGCGGATGCACGACCGGGGTCAGGACAGCTTCGACACAGTGGGTCATTGCGTCCATGCCGGTGGCGGCGGTCAAGGCTGGGGGCAAACCGAGCGTCAGTTCAGGATCGCAGATCGCCGCGCTTGGCACGAGATAGGGTGAGACGAACGTCTCTTTCATGCCGTTGTCGAGGATAACCACGGCGCCGGGGGAGACCTCGCTGCCTGTGCCGGCCGTCGTTGGGACAGCGACGAGTGGTGGGATCTTGCCAATCAAACGCATGCCGCGTTTGGAGCCGCCAAAGCGCTCGAACGGACCTTCATGGGTGACCATCAACCCCATTGCCTTTGCGAGGTCCATCGACGAGCCCCCGCCAAAAGCGATGATCCCGTCCGCGCCCGAGGCGCGGTACGCGGAGGCGGCGGTGGCGGAGGCGCATTCCGTCGGATTGGCGGGAGTATCGGTGAAGATGCTGGCCGGTGGCGTTTCGAGCGCGGACAGCAGGCGATCCAACAGGCCGCTGGCCCTCAAACCAGCATCGCTGACCACGAAGGGCCGCGTGACCGCCTGCGCCTTCAGCACTTTCGGCAGTTGCGCCAGCGCGCCGAAATCAAAGGTACATTGGGTGAGGAAATTCATCTGAGCCATGCGGTCGCTCCTTGCCATTCGGCATTAGCGGACGCTTAACCGGTTGTCGAAGCGGCAGATCGGCTGGCGTCACTTGGTAGACTTGAAACCCTTCGTGGGTAGTCTTGCCGTATGACCGAACAGACAGCCGCCGCGCAGGCGCAAGCGGCCGCCGCCGCTCCCGTGCTGGAGATTGCCAACCTCGCTGTCACCTTCGATACGCCGGATGGCGACGTAGAGGCGGTTAAGGGAGTCTCACTGGCGATCGCGAAGGGCGAATGCCTCGGCATCGTCGGGGAAAGCGGCTCCGGCAAGAGTCAAACCGTGCTCTCGGCGTTCGGTCTCACATCAGAAAACGCCATCGTTTCAGGCTCGGTCAAGTTCCAAGGGCGCGAAGTGCTGGGTCTCGAGCGGCGAGATTTGGACGGCGTGCGCGGCCGACACGTGGCGTTCGTATTCCAAGATCCGCTGACAGCGCTGACCCCGCATATGACCATCTCTGCACAAATGGAGGAGGTGCTTGCCCATCACTTCAGACTGCGCGGAGAGGCGGCGCGCAGGCGTTCGATGCAATGGCTCGAGCGCGTGCGTATCCCCGAGGCGTCACGCCGCTTGTCGCAATATCCGCACGAACTCTCCGGCGGGATGCGTCAACGCGTGATGATCGCCATGGCAATGATGGCGGAGCCTGAATTGCTGGTCGCGGACGAACCCACAACGGCGCTCGACGCGACGGTGCAAGCCCAGGTGCTCGATCTAATCGAAGATCTTCGCCACGACACTCAAGCAGCCGTGGCGCTGATCACCCATGACATGGGCGTGATCGCGCGCATGGCTCAGCGCGTTGTCGTCATGCGTCGCGGTGAGATAGTGGAAACAGGCGCCGTCGAGCAGATCTACGCTGCACCGAAGGCGGACTACACGCGCATGCTGCTTAGGGCGGCGCCAAGCGTCGACGGCGAGCGCTACGTTGATCTCGCGCCGTATGAGACGGGCGCGCCTATCCTCGATGTTGATGATGTTCGAGTGAGTTACCCAGTACGAGTCAAAGAAAGCTCCGTATTGGGAAAGACCAAGCAGCTGAGGGCGGTCGATGGCGTGAGCTTCAAAGTCCGCCCCGGGGAGACGCTCGGCATTGTCGGCGAGAGCGGCTGCGGAAAGTCCACGCTGGCAAGGACAGTGGTGCAATTGCTGCCGCGCAACGCCGGAAACGTTACGTTCCTTGGTCGGAATCTGTTGCCCAGCGAGCGTGAAGCCATACGCAAGGCGCGGCGCGATTTGCAAATCGTGTTTCAGGATCCTCTTGCCAGCCTCGATCCGCGCATGACGCTCGGCGCTTCTATCGGCGAGCCGTTGCTCGCATTCGAGCCGCTACTCGATCGTATGCAGCGCGAAGAGCGGGTAAGGGGCATCATGGAGCAGGTTGGCCTCGATCCGGAGTTGATCAACCGCTATCCGCACGAACTCTCCGGCGGGCAAAACCAACGTGTCGGCGTCGCGCGCGCTATGATCATGAAGCCGAAGCTTGTCGTTTGCGACGAAGCCGTGTCAGCATTGGATGTGTCCATCCAAGCCCAGATCCTGAAGCTCCTTGCGGATCTGCAGCGCGACTTGCACACCAGCTATCTGTTCATAAGCCACGATCTGGCTGTCGTCCGCGAGATTTCACACAACGTACTGGTGCTCTATCTCGGGCGTGCGGTGGAATATGGCCCGGCGGAAGTGATTCTGCGCGACCCCCGCCACCCTTACACGCGGGCGCTGCTCGCCGCGGCGCTGACGCCTGAGCCGAAAGCGGCGCGCAATCGCCCGCGCGTCCGCCTGGTCGGCGATCTACCAAGCCCGCTGGACACGCGCGCCTCACTGCGCTTCTTGAAGTCGCGCATCATCGACGATCCCGATGTAGTGCAATATCGCCCGCGCTGGCTGGAGATTGCGCCAGGCCATTTTGTAGCCGAGCATGATCCTGTCGAAGTCGCCTCCGCTGCTTGATCAGTGGCGCAGCGCTTCCTGCAGGCGTTCGCGCAGTTTCGGGACCGGCTCATCAAGTAGGTCTTTCGGCAGTGTCGCGCAGATTCGATTCTGCGCGCCGTCCGACAGAAGCGTGCGTAGAAGGCCGAGCGCGCGGGGCGGGGCGGCGATCACCAAGTGCTCGAATTGCTGGTGCTTTTCCGCTTCACCGATGCGTTCGGCGACTCGTTTCAGGAAGTTTTCTTCTTCTGCCTCGTGCAGATTGCGACGGTTGCCTACAGTGTGGCGGCCTTGGCCAGCTCGCTGTGCGCTGCGTGGCTTTTCGTCTTGTGGCTCGTAAAGTTCTTCTTCGCTGATTTCCATTGCCCAGCCCGCCGGTTCTTCCAGCGCCGCGCCGCGCCGCTGCTCGACCAGCACTTTCGCGCGGCGGCCATCGGCCACTAGGAACCAAGTGGAACCATCTGCAAGCATGCATTTCTCCCTCGTCCGGTCGCAACGCTGCCGCTTCCTGCTCGTTCCGCCTTGATCTAGATCAGCGGAAAACATAAGGGCCGCGCCCTTACCAAGGCGCGGCCCCTGATGGATGCTGTGCAGCACCTATTCGGCTGGCTGCAGGAAGTCGTTGTTGACCCAGCCTTCGTTGTCATTTTCGTCGGTCACGCGCCACCACATGCCCTCGCGGTCACCCGAAGGATAGACCATCGCCCCCGCTGGCAAGTTGCGCAAGACTTGGCCCCCGTTCGCGCGCGAGCGCAGCTGCGTCGCTTGTGTTGTCCGATACGCGCGTTGAGGGGCCGCGGCTGCGCCGATGCTGCTGGTGTCAAGTACGCCCAGCTGGCTTACCATCTGCGTATAAGCGTCGATGAAAGCGATTGTCACAACGCGGCCGATTTCGGTGTCCGTGTAGCCGCCGAGGCCGGCGCCGCCGCCCCCCAAGAAGCCCACGCCGCCCCATGTGAAATTGCGGTTCTGCGCGTTGCCCTCCGTTGCAAACGATTCTGTCGTGCGCACGTTCGTGAGCGCCAATGTCGTTTGCGCGGTCTGGCTGCGCATTCCGACGCCGCCGATTACACCGCCCAATCGACCGCCAATCACCCCGCCAAGCGCTGCGCCGACCGCACCGCCGGAGGCATTGTTGTCTTGCGCGACTACATCGGCGAGCAGGACGTAATCGGCCGCGCGAATCTGACCAGCGCCGACATTCGAGCCGCGCTGCAATTGCCCGCCGCCAGCGAGTTCGCGCTCGCGCATCGCCGCATCGAGACCAGCACCGCGTTCAACCACTGTGAAGCAGCCCGATTGTTGGATGACCACGCGCAGCAAGCCCGCCGGGGGCTGCAGGCGATAATAGGTCCAGCCCGCTGTGTCCCCATTCTGAATTGAGATCGTGCCCATATTGCGCGTGCAGCGGGGCACTTGTGGCGTTGTGCTCGCGGTGGCGCGCGGCTGCGCGTATGCCTGTACGGCAAACCCGGCGCCCAACGCGACGGCTATAGCCAATGCCTTGATTATGCGGCGCATTACTACCCTCCATCCAAACCGCGGCGCGGCCGCGCTTGGCCGTCGCAGATCCCTCGGTCGCGGGCATAGCATAGGCCTACCGGCAGGTCATCACGGACCGTTCGGTTTCAAAGGCAGCGCGCGTTGTAACCGGCGCCCTTGAGAGCGGCGATGATGTCCGACGTGTGCTGGACGTCACGCGTCTCGATTTCGATATCGAATTCGACGCCTTTGATCGGCGCATCGAGCGTCATGCGATGATGTTCGACCTGCAATATATTGGCCCCCATGTCGCCAATGATGCGGGTCACAGTTGCGAGGATGCCAGGGCGGTCGTCGCCAATGAAGCGCAGGATGGCGATGCGCCCTTCGCGTACGAGCGAGCGCTCAAGGACGGAGGCAAGCAGGCGCACATCGATATTGCCGCCGGAAAGCACCAAGCCAACGCGGCGGCCTTCGAACTTTTCCGGCGCCACAAGCAAGGCAGCCAACGTTGCTGCGCCTGCGCCTTCAGCGACGGTCTTCTCCGCAGTGACGTAGAGAGCAATTGCGCGCTCGAACCCCGGTTCGTCGATCAGAACGATATCGTCGACGAGCGGCCTCGCGAGCGCAAACGGCAAGTCGCCGACCTTTTTTACTGCAATACCTTCGGCGATGGTTTGGCCGCTGGCGCTGCACTTCTTACCATGCGTGCGGCTGTCGAACGAAGGATACATCGCCGCTTCCACGCCAACGATTTGCAGATCAGGCTTCAACCCTCTCGCGGCGATTGCCATGCCAGCGATCAGACCTCCGCCGCCGATGGGCGCCACAAGGATATCGAGGTCAGGCTTGTCTTCCAGCATTTCGAGCGCGACGGTGCCTTGGCCGGCAATGATATCCGGATCGTCGAACGGGTGTATGAATACAAACCCGTTTTCATCTCGCAGCCTCATGGCGTGCGCATAGGCGTCATCGAATGTATCGCCTTCCAGCACGATAACGGCGCCGCGCGCGCGGGTTTGCTCGATCTTTACGTTCGGCGTCGCCTTGGGCATCACAATTGTTGTCGGCACGCCGAGTGTCTGTGCGTGATGAGCAAGTGCTTGTGCATGGTTGCCGGCGGAGGCGGCGATCACGCCGCGTTCACGCTCGGTTTGGGACATCTGCAGCAGCTTGTTGAGCGCGCCTCGCTCCTTAAAGGCGCCAGTGAGATGCTGATTTTCGTACTTGACCCAAACGTCTGCGCCGGTCGCTTTCGAGAGCGTGCGCGAATGGTGCATCGGCGTTCGATCGATGCGTCCTTTCAGCCGCTCGGCGGCTGCGCGAATGGTCTCAAGCGTAACGGATGGCGCGGCGGATTCAGGACTGAGCATGAGGGTGAGCGCGAATCTAAAGGTGAACGCGCCGCTGTTCAATCTCAGGTCTTCAGCGCCCGCATCAAATCGAGCCGGCGCATGGCTTTTCCGGGTAATGTGGCTATGCGAGGGGCGGGAACCCGTTCGATCTGACGACGCATTGCATATTCGCTTCGACGCACTGCGCCCGAAAGGGAGAGGCGACTGGCGACGCCCCAGTGCAGCGCGCGCTGGGTTGTTGAGAGCTGGCGCTTGAATTGGTACTCGCCCGGCCCGAAATCGACCTCGGCTATGCCGTTTTCCGCCGCCCAACCAATTGCGCGCCTCGCCAGCAGCACGCCCGGCGAAAATTGGTCGAACGCAGTGTCGTGCGCGAGAACCCAAAAATGCAGCACGCGCGCACTGCGCAGGCAGAACGCCGCCGCCGCTAAGTCATCACGCACATGTAGTGTGAAGAGCGCTCCACCAAATCGGCTGTCGCGCGTTTGAAAGCAGCGATCCAGGACGCGCCGCACCCACGGCTGCGCCCAGACTTGCGGTTGCCCCGAATGCGCGAGCTGGGCGTTCTTCCAAGTCAGCAGCATCTCGAAATCAGTGGATTCGGCCGAAACAGCACGGAAGAATGTCGGCCCGAAATCGCGTTCGAGCTTTCTTGCTTTCTTATCGAGTTGACGCACGAATTCGCTGCGGCGGGATTTGAGCGCCGCATCGTAAAGCTCACGCCCGCCGTGGGTCTCCGCAATCCACGAGCCCTCGCAATGGGCCGGAACGAAAGCGCCGTGCGTGTGGACGACATGCGTCAGATCAATCCGGCCGACGTTCAACGCCCGGCACAGGGCAGAGCCACTGATAGCGAGTTCAGGGCGGGCAATGACGCCCTGGCAATCTGAAATCGGTGCGCCGAGCCCCATCGCCGAAAACCGCGACAGGATTTGGGCGCCAAAGAAGCCATCCCCGTCGTTGATCAAGACGATACGCGCGTCCTTGCGCACTTCGCCGATAACCTGCGCCCATTCGGGCGTCAGGTAAGGGCTATCTGCGCCAGGAGCCAACAGGCCGCGCCATTGCTCGACCTGAGCTTCGCCCAGCTCTTTGGGGTGTATCGTTTCGAGACGCACGCGTTCGCCTTGCCGTTTTCGCGCCCTGGGCGAAGCAAGCTCGGCGCCCTCGTCATCTCGGCTTGCTGGGGGCGCCGCCCCGAACAGGTATGCCGGGGGTGCGGCCGGCGACGAAATCGGCCACCTGCGGAGCGAACGCGGCAGCGCTCACGGCAATGTAGATGAATGGTCCGCTCGGATTGCTGCGGAAATTCGAATCAACTCCGACCAGATCGAAGCCGCCGCGTGCATTGCGCATCAGAAAGCCGGATCCGGAGTCTCCGCGCGTTGTGTCGCACTCGTGCGCGAAGGTGTTATCGGCGTTCACCTGCACCATGCGGCAACGCAGATTTCCGGAAAGGTGCTCACCGGTGTCCCACGAATAGCCTGCCTGCATGATGTCGGTCGCCAGCGCGCGCGCTGCGCCTTGGCCTGTCAGGCTGTACACGCCGGCGAACCCGACAGTGTCCCCCAACGGCTGATCGAGACGAAGGAGCGCCCAGTCCGTGCCATCGATTTCGTCAGTCGTGGTGAAGCGGCGATAATTGAAGCGAGAATCCACCAGATAGGCGATTGTCCGCGCCGTATGTCCTCCTGTCGCGGTGGTGAAGGTCGCGGCGGCGAGCACGCCGTTATCCGTGTGGATGCAGTGCGCAGCAGTGGCGATCACATTGCGTCCCACCAGTGTCGCAGAGCATGCTTCGCCCGCTTCATTCACGAGCTGGCCCATGTAGCGCCATGGCGCATCGTTGACGTTCACCAGCACGCGATCGTCGTGTCCAAAGAAGTGGTCGTTGATCGAAAGAGGACGGTCGCGGCCATGGCAATCGCTGCGGTCAGTGCGCGCCGCGCATCTGCCGCTGCCGCGTCCGGGTTCCTCGCAAACGTTGTTGAATGCTGTGGCGCAGCTGTCGTTTTGATTGCGCATCCAGGCGATGGCGCCGCAGTCGGTGCGATCGGTGCCCTGCACACAAGCGCCCGTGCCGAAATTCGGTTCGTCGCATTCGCCATCCCGAGCCCACCGGCAGCTGTCATCGTCGCCAGCGCGTATCGCTCGGCAGTCCGAATAGTCAGTGCCTATCCGGCAAGCGCCGGTGCCAATGTCCGGCTCGTCGCACTCATTGTCATGGGCCCAGCGGCAGCTGTCGTTCCCGCCGCCGGCCGCTCTCGGTGGCTTGGCCGCGGCGCGTTGCTTGTCGAAATGAATAGCGCCGGGGGGCCCAAGGTTCGCCGACAGCCGTTCGGCCTGACCGCTCACCACGCTAACCAAAATGCACGCGGCTATCGTCGCCACGGCCGCCAAAGCACGCATACGCACCTCCACCCGAAGCAGCAGCCTAGCGGCAAGCCGCGTTCATCGCAAAGCGCGGTTGCCGCGGCTTGATCTTGGCCCCTCGCTCTGGGACAAGCCCCGCCATGGCCGCACCCGTCCTCCACATCGGCAACAAGAATTACTCCTCCTGGTCGCTTCGCCCGTGGCTGGCGCTAAAATGGGGCGGCATTCCTTTCGAGGAGCATGTGATCGCGCTTGGCGGGGAGGGCTACGGCAAGTCCGAGATCCAAGCAGTGCGCGCAGTCTCGCCGAGCGGGCGTGTGCCGGCGCTGCATGTGGGTGACACCGTGATTCACGAAAGCCTCGCCATCTGCGAATGGGCTGCCGAACAGACACCCTCTTTGTGGCCGGCGGATCGCCTCGTCCGCGCCGAAGCGCGGGCAATCGCATGCGAAATGCATGCCGGGTTCGCCGCAATCCGACGCGATTTCTCAATGAACATTCGCCGCCGGTTGCACCATTCACCGACGTTGAACGAGGACACGCGCGCTGATCTCACGCGGCTCTATCAGGTGTGGAGCGGCCTACGCACCCGGTTTGGAGCGGAGGGGCAATTTCTGTTCGGTCAACGCACCATCGCCGATGCGATGTTCGCGCCTGTTGCAACGCGCCTGCGCACATACGCGGTGGAAGCGCCGGATGAGGCCCAGGCATATTGCGCCGCAATCTTCGCTGACGCCGCATTCCAAGAATGGGAGCGTGCTGCCGAGGCTGAACCCATGAGCATTGAACAAACGGAAGCGCTTTACAGATGATCAAATTCGCGTTTATCGCCGCCGCAGTCGCGCTGTCGGCCTGCGGACAAAGCAATGATTCGAGTGGCGTGATGCAAGAAATCGAGCGCGCCGAGAAGTCCGATGCCGAAAGTGCGCAGCAAGCCACGGCTCAGAGCGCTGACTTCCTGACGCGGGTGCGCGCGCAACCTGGCGTCGAGGCGCGTCCAAGCGGCCTGCTGATCGAACAGCGAACACGCGGCGCAAATCAGTCATTGCCACGTCCGAGTGCCAACGCCACCGTGCTCGTGCACTATGAAGGCAAGCTCGCGGACGGCAGCGTGTTTGACTCGTCGTTCGAGCGCAACGAGCCGGCCGAGTTCCCCCTTGCGGCCGTGGTGCCGGGGTTTTCGGAAGCGATCCAGCAGATGCGTCCCGGCGACGAAATCATCGCCACGTTCCCGATGGAGCTCGGCTATGGGCCCGAAGGTCGCCCGCCGGTGATTCCGCCTGCGGCGCCGCTGCAGTTCCGAATTCAGCTCCTGGCGTTCCAGGAGCCCGGCGGACAACCCGTGCAAGCGCCGCGTTGACGTGAGCAAGGTCGCGCAAACCCTAGATATCCTCGCACGCCTCATCTCATTCGATACGACTTCGCGTAACTCCAATCTGGCGCTGATCGATTGGATAGAAGCGTTCTTGGACGCGCGCGGTGTTACTGCGCAACGCGTGGCGAATGCAGACGGAACTAAGGCCAACCTTTATGCCCTGGTCGGCCCTCGTGTTGCCGGCGGAGTAGTTCTCTCGGGCCACACCGACGTAGTGCCGGTCGACGGTCAGCCCTGGAGCTCCGATCCCTGGACATTGAGCGAGCGGGGCGGAAAGCTCTACGGGCGCGGAACCGCCGACATGAAGAGCTTCCTGGCGGTGGCGCTCGCCCACGTCGACGAAGCGCTGGCTGCGCCGCTTCAAGCGCCGCTCATATTGGCGTTCTCCTATGATGAAGAGATCGGCTGCTTAGGCGCGCCCTCAATGATCGCCGAGTTGGCGGCGCTGGAGGAGAGGCCTGCCGTGGTGATTGTCGGCGAGCCCACCAGCATGAAAGTTGTCTCGGCGCACAAGGGGGTGCGATCCTTTGTTGTCGAAGTAATCGGGCGGGAAGCGCATTCCAGCCTGCCTGAGGCTGGCGTTTCAGCGATCGCTGAAGCGATGAAGCTGATGCAATTGGTCATCGATATTGGCGCTGAAGCGAGCGCCGCAATTTCGCATCCTCATTTCTCGCCCCCGGGCCCGACATTGACCATTGGCCGAGTCGAAGGGGGCACGGCGGCGAACATCCTCGCGCGCCGGTGCGCCTTCATCTGGGACTTGCGCACGCCCGAAACCGAGGAAGCAGATATAATCGAGACGCGCTTTCGCAGCGCGGCGGCTAAGCTCGACGCTGAGATCAAACAAAGGGCGCCGGAAGGCGGCGTCACTGTCACACGGCGCTCGGCCACAGCTGGCCTGTCATTCGCTCCTGGAAGCACCGCAGAGATGCTGGCGCGCGCGCTCACTGGCGACAACGAAACGCGGGCCGTTTCTTACGCTGCCGAAGCGGGTTTGTTTCAGCGAGCAGGCATGCCGGCGATTATTTGCGGGCCCGGTTCGATTGAGCAGGCGCACCAGCCGGACGAGTGGATCGAGCGCACGCAAGTTGAAGAGGCGTCCGCTTTTATGCTGCGTTTGATCGCGCGTTTGAGCGCGCCGAGTTGACAGGGCGATCAGGTCAGCGCCCTTCGCGCGGCCGCTGCGGCGGCGGCGCTGGCGTATGCGACAAAGCCTTTGATCAGGAATCGCCCGGCAGCATCTCCGTACCTTAGCGGCGTCCCATCCAGACGCATGATGCCGCCGCCCGCGGCAGATAGGATGGCATGGCCAGCGGCGGCGTCCCACTCGCTGACCTCGCCGAAGCGCGGATAAAGATCAGCTGCGCCCTCCGCCAAGCGGCAGAACTTAATTGATGAGCTAGCATGGCTTGGGACGCCGCCGAGCTTGGCGATAAAAATTTGAGTGGAATCGTTGCGCCCTGAAAAATCAGAAGCGACGATGCGCCATTGCGCCGGCGGCTCGGCTTGTGCGCGGATCGACGCGAGTTCGCCGAGCAACGTTGCGGTGGCGGTCTCGCAGCGGCCGACAAAAGCGCCTCCCGGTTCGCCGGCGTAGAGTTCGCCAGTCGCTGGCGCATAGATCACGCCCATTTCTGGTTCTGCGTTCTCTACGAGTGCTATGTTTACAGTGAATTCGTCGCCGCCCTTGGCAAATCCGCGCGTTCCGTCGAGCGGGTCTACGCAAAAGAAGCGCGCACCACATTCAGGGATGCGACCCTCCGCGTAGGCTTCCTCGCCGAGCATCGGAACGTCAGGCGCGAGGCGCTGCAAACCAGACTCTATGATCGCTTCTGCGCGCTGGTCGGCAATGGTGACGATCGAGCCGTCGAGCTTCGTCTGAGATTCGAAACCGGCTGCGCGCACGGTCATGATTTCTCGCCCAGCTCGAAGGGCGAGATCAATGAGCGCCAGGAGACGGGGCGAACCTTGTCCGTGCATGAATGACATAGTTGCGGGCTCGCACGTTGACGGCCCCTAGTCCAGCCGATCGGGCGTATTTGCGGCAAGTTCCGCAAGCCAGGCGGCGGCAGAGACATCGCTTGGGGCGCGCCAGTCGCCACGCGGTGACAGTGCGCCGCCGGATACGATCTTGGGGCCGTTTGGCATGGCGGAGCGCTTGTACTGATTGGCGAAGAATCGCGTGATGAAAAGCTCTAGCCACCGCCTGAGCGTCGCGTAATCGTATTTTTCCCGCCAAGCAGTCCAAGCAAGGAAGAGAACCTTGCTCGGCGCAAGCCCGTAGCGGGTAAGCCAATAAAGATTGAAGTCCTGCAGCTCATAGGGCCCGACAACTGCCTGCGTGCTCTGCGGCGCATCGCCCGGTATGAGCTCCGGACTGATTTCCGCGTCGAGTATTGCGAGCAGCGTCGCGCTTGTGTTTGCGCCAAAGAGTTGCTGTTCCGCCACCCAGCGGATCAGATGCTGGATTAAAGTCTTCGGTGCGCCGCCATTGACATTGTAATGCGACATCTGATCGCCGACGCCGTAAGTGCACCAGCCAAGCGCTAGCTCCGACAGATCGCCAGTACCCAGCACGAAGCCGCCCTCCGTGTTGGCGAGGCGGAACAAGTAGTCAGTGCGCAGTCCGGCTTGAACGTTTTCGAATGCGACGTCGTAAACAGGCTCGCCGCGCGCGGCAGGGTGATTAAGGTCCTCGAGCATGCGCTGAGCCAACGGGGCGATCGACACTTCACGAGCGTCGATGCCGAGCGCACGCATCAAAGCCCAGGCGCTTTCTTTGGTTGTGTCGCTGGTGGCGAAGCCCGGCATGGTGACGCCGACAATGTCGGTGCGGGGCAGGTTGAGAAGATCGAACGCGCGCGCGGCCACGATCAATGCGTGTGTGGAATCGAGACCGCCTGACACTCCGATTACGATGCGTTTGGAGCGGGTTGCCTCAAGTCGTTTGGCGAGGCCAGCCACTTGTATGTTGTACGCTTCGTAGCAGTCTCGATCGCGTCGCGGCGATTCATCGGGCACGAACGGAAATCGATCGATGCGGCGCTGCAGCGGCAGCGACGTGGTCGGCGCGCCGAGGTCGAAGCCGACGCGGCGCCAATTGGCGATGCGCTGCTTCTCGCGGGCGGCGGCGTCGCGGAAATTGGACAGGCGGCGCCGCTCCTGGGCGATGCGGCCGACGTCAATGTCAGCGATCAACAGCTTTGGATCGCGCGCGAATCGCTCGCCCTCTGCGATCAGCTCGCCCATCTCATAGGCCATGACCTGCCCATCCCACGCCAAGTCAGTGGTGCTTTCACCGCGGCCACAAGCGGCGAACACATAGGCAGCGGCGCAGCGGCGCGATTGGGCGTCGCAGAGGATGGCCCGATCAGTAGCCTTGCCGATCACGATATTGGAGGCGGAGAGATTGAGCAGCACCGAAGCGCCGGCCAACGCGGCTGTGGAGGAAGGCGGCGTCGGCGCCCAAAAGTCTTCGCAGATTTCCGTATGGAAGACGAAATCGCGCACATCGCGGGCTGCGTAGAGGATGCTTTCGCCGAATGGGACGTCCTCGCCACAAAGGCGCATGCACTCGTCGGCGACGTCTCCGGCGACAGCGAAATAGCGCTTCTCATAGAACTCCCGGTAATTGGGCAGGAAGCTCTTTGGGGTGACGCCCAAGATAGCGCCGCGGTGAATTGCCACCGCGCAATTGAAAAGCATGCCCCGCAGACGCAAAGGCGCGCCGGCGACTAGCACAGGCATCAGGTTCGTACTTGCGGCTTTGAGCGAGGCGATCGCAGACTCAACGCTGTCGAGAAGCGCATCCTGCAGCAAGAGATCGTCGATGGCGTACCCGGAGAGCGAAAGCTCCGGTGTTAGCAGCAGCGCCGCCTTGGCGGCGTCGGCTTCCCGCCAGAAGCCGAGGATGGCTTCGGCGTTGCGCAGAGGTTCGGCTGGGACCACGACAGGCGCGCAAGCGGCCAGGCGCACGAAGCCGTGCGCGTAAAGTGACCGGAACTGATGCGCTGTCGGCGGCGGCTGGCTTTTTCGCGAGGCCATGCGTCACCCTACACAATTATGCTCAGGGTGACCATAATCAGGGTTAATGCCGTTCGTGGTCAATGTCGGCGCGCTCGTCATAGCCCTTGCGCGAAGAATAGAACACGAGCGCCATCAGGCCCCCGCCGACCGCAAGCGAGAAGAGGGTGCCGAGCGCGAGCGCCACCCAGCCGTGAATGCTCATAGCGGAGGCGTCCCAGCCTGTGAGAGCGCCGAACATGACGACGGCGAGGATGCCGCCGAGCGTCACTGTGAGGAGGAAGACTTTCATGCCGATAATGTGGTACTGCCAACTCGGCAGGACCATCCGTCACATCGCCGCTGCACGAGCTTGTTAAGGGCAGAAGCTCGGCTTCACCACCGGCTGTGTCGCAGTGCGCTGCCGCCACTGACCTTGTTCATCGCGGTAGCGCTCGCCTACTGAAATGCGATGGTCAAACACTTCGCAAGCGACGGCGGCGGCCATTTCGTTGACGGCGACGTTCCGCTCGGCAGCGCGGCGCGTATAGAGCTGGCGGCGCTGGATGTTGATCTGCTCGACTCGGCCGCGCAAATCGGCGGAGATCGAGGCCCCAGGTACGAAGCCGAGATATCCGTCCGCCATTTCACCAATGGCGCCATTTGCGCGCGCCTGGCTGATGACAGCGTCGTTCGCTTGCGCGAAGGCTTGTGCGCTCAGGGTTAGTGCGGCCGCGACCAGAGCGCCGGAAGCAAAAGCGAGGGTGCGTTTCATGTCGGTGCGCCTCAGAAGAGATTGGAGTTCTGTTCCAGCAGCTCCTGCGCGTCTCGTTCGAGCCGCACGATCACTTCTTGCCGGATGTTGACATTGAGGTTGATTTCGATGGGCTCGTCCGGCGCTTGAATTTGAACAGGGATGCAACCGGCGACCGCGACGGCCGCGCCCAAGCCTGCAAGCACCGTGGCTCTGTTTGGCATGGTTGGTAAAACTCCTGGCTGCTGTCCTACCCGCTTCACCCTGAACCGGGGCTGAAGTCTCCTTATCTCGGCTGCTGCTGTTCCGGGTCAACTACCTCAATTTGGGTCTCGGGTTCACCCTGCTCCTGCTCCTGCCTGGCCCTGTTGAGCAGGGCGCCTGGATCTGTAATCGAGGCAGCGGTCTGCGCCAGACGCCGGAAAGGCGCGGTAATGCGCACGTTGAAATCGAACGGCACGCCGCGGACCTGCACGTTGCCGAGGCCAGGAACTGGCGCGATCGCGCCTAGATCGACAGGACGGCCACTATTATGGCCGCTGAACTCGATAGCTGTGATCACATCACCGTTGATGTCGCCGTCGAGCGTCAGCGACAGTACGTCATAGCGAAAGCTTCGCAACGCGTCGAAGGCGATGCGGGCCATGCCAGTTGCGTTCTGACCGGCTTCGCCCGTGTAAGACAGCATTCCGCCATCCGACGCGGCGCGCAATACACCATGCTCGACGTACGCGCTGCGCCGCGTGAGGCGAAGCGGGAACGAACCTTCCAGCTGCCCCGTAGCTTCCACATCCGGGACGTTGAGTTGCTGAAGCAGCGCGGTGGCGTTGACGTCGCGCAGCGTAAGTTCGATACGGGTTTCGTCGGCTCCCAATGTGATCGTCGTGGGCGGCATCGCCAGAGTACCTGCTGCAAAGTCGAACTGCGCGTCCTCGATGGCGACACGTTGATCTGCGAGTAATTGAAAACGCACGCGTCCATTGCTGACGGCGACGCCGGGATTCAGCACCCCGACTCTGAGGCTTTGCCCCGGCGGTGTCGTCAGCGTGAAGAGATCGTCGAAGAACACCTCGCCGCGCACGTCCTGCACGATTGGGATGGTGGCGGTGGCGAGTGAGACGCCGTTGAGTTGCAGGCGCCCGCTACTCGTAATGGCATGCCGCGTCCAGTCGATATAGGCGGTAATATTGACCGGACCGCGCACGCCTTCGACCATGCCGCGCGCGCGCTCTGTGATATCATACGGCTGCAGCTCAGGGCCGAACGAAAGATCGCTGGCGACGACTTGCGCGTGGCCTATGCCTTCCTCCAGCGCGTGCTCGGCTGTGAAGTGCGCGAGCTGAGTGGCGTCTTCAGCTAGGACGATGTCGCCGCTGGCGGCGACGTGACCTTCGACCAGCAGCGCATCAACGTTCATGAGCCGCAGCGGATTGAACAATGGCCGCTCCGCTTCGCTCGCCGGTCTGTTTGCGGTGAGCAATGCCTCGCCAGCCCGGACCTGGATCACGGCCTTGCCCTCTTCATCAGGAGCCGCGCTCCATCGCCCAGCAATGGCCGACACTGAGCCAGGGAGTGTCGGATCTTGAAGCGCTCCGTGTTCAAACCTGCCGTCGATGCGCCAGCTGTCGTCGAAAACTGCATTGGCGAGGATTCGGCGCAGCGAGAGATTCAACGTCCGGCTTTCCTCCATGGCGATGCTGAGGGCGGGGCCCTGCGCCTCGAGCGCCAAGCTCATGTGTTCTGAGCGCCCGCTGAAGCGGCCTATTAGATTGCGGGCCGCCAGCCGCGCGGGTCGCGCGTCTGGGCCTGCCATGCGCCCACCCAACGCGAGGCGCTCTACGCTAAAGCCGCCCGAGAAATTGTTGTGCGCATCGGCTGCGATCAAAGCTGTCCCAACCGGGCAAACAGAAAAAGCGCCTTCTGTGAAGGAGAGCCCAGCCGCGTCGAGCCCGCCCAGGCGAACAGGCAAACACCCGTTTGGCGCTATTCGCCAACCGCTGCCCCAGGTGATCCCGAGGTCGAGCGAGGCGACGAGGTCGCGGACTTCGCCGTCGCCAAGAGGACCGGTTATCTGGGCTGGCCCACGTAAATCAATGCGGCCAACACCACTGGGTTGAATAGCAATGCCAAGGCCGAGTTCGTCTGCAGCGATGCTGGCGCCGCCGGCGCGCCAGTTCGACAGGGAGAGAGTGCCGTCGGCTTCGAAGGGATCCCCACGGGACCAGAGCACGCTGTCGAGCAGCAATGATGCGGTTGGCGCGCCGCCGCCACTTAAATCGAGCGCGACCGCGCCTTGCATGGTGGGCCCAGGCCAACTGAGCAGTAGAGATGGCGTGTCCTGCCGCAGCGGGCTGAGGCGCAGCCGCGCGCCGGTGGCCGCGCGTGCTTCGCCGGGTTCGATCATCGATAGCCGGAGGCCCTGCTCGCCTGCTGCGAAGAGCAGGGGCAAGGCGAGCGTGAAGTTGTCCGCGGCCCGGTCGAGCGCGTGTTCGGCCGAGGAGAACGTCGGGCCCAGGGGCGTGCCGCCCATGTTTGGTATTGCTTCACGAAGGCGACGCTGACCGCCGTGCGTAATGGACGTATGCGCCAGCGTCAGCATCGCGTCGCCGTTAAGCCCGATTTGCGCGTCAGCGAAGATGCGCCCAGCAGCGGCCGGTTGCGCGGACACGAGCGCAAAGCCTTCGAACCGGTCCGCGCCAATTGTCCAGCGTCCGCGCATGCGAGTGGCTTCGCCTTCAAATCGCGCTCCGAGTCGCGCATCGCGGAGCCGCGCATCCGTGCGCGTGAGACCTTGAACGGCGGCGCGACCCTCGCCAGTCCAGGTCTCGATCTCAAGCGCATCTTCGCGCATGCGCACTTCAGCGTCGAAGACGCCGCTGAGCACGGTTGCATTCGTGTCAGGCGTATCGAGCCGGCCGATTCGGAACGCGCTATTGAAGTTGAAGCGCGACAGATCGAGCGGAGCTTCCCCAAATGCGCGCAGCGAAGCGGCCTCAATGCGCGCGCCGTTCCAGAGGACGGCTTCGGCGGTCGCGCTCAATCTGAGGGACAGAGCATCATCCTGCGAGACAGCGATGAGTTCGGCGGCGCCCCGATCGAGCGCGTATGCTTGGCCTGAATAGGATGTTACCGGAAGCCGGGCGACCCCCGAGAAATCTTCCCCAAGCCGGCCCGCGCCATTGAACGCGGCCACAAGTGAGCCGAAAGGCGCCTCGATCTCAGCTTGGCCGCCGACGATCTCCAAATTGAAGCGAGGCAGGCTCGGTCTGCGACGGCCGGGGGGGCCAGGTTCCAGACGGCTGAGACTGCCTGCGCTGATGCGCCCGTTCGGCTCCAGCCGAAGGCGCAGGTGCGGTTCACTCAGCCGGAGAAGCGTGATGCGAGGCGCCGCCCCGGACCAGCGCCAATGAACATCGACCCGTTCGACCGAGGCGTCAGGCGATTCTCGTGAACCAAAGCGGACGTCGGAAAGCACCACTTTTTCGAAATCGAGTTCAACGACCCGAAAATCGGCATCAAGGCCACGTTCGGAGAGGGCCGCGCTCAAGACCAGGTCAGCTAGCGGTAGCCGGGCTAGCCACAGCGACAGGCCAACCAGCACTGTGCTGACGCCAAGCGCCGCCAGCGCCGTCGCCCAACCGATTAAAAATCGGCGAGGCGGGGGCGGTTGATCGACGCTGGGGGGTGGTCGATCTTGACTCTCAACGGCCTGGTCAGACCTATGTGCCATGATCCTCCGCTTGGCGCGGCCCTTGCTCGTGGTGTGGGAGCCCAATAGGGCCGCTTCACGGCGCTAGAGATGGCGCCTTTTCAGTTTCCGGCTGGATAACCAACCGGCGAAAACGCTTGTCGGTTCAACCTTTTCGGCGTTGATCGACACTGGGAGCACGAGATTGAGAGCAGAATCGGCTCATCGGCTCATCAAGGCCAGGGCAAGCGTGACCGCTTTTGGCGCGATGGCTGCCAGCGCTGTGATTGGGCTGGCGCTGGCTTGGAATGCCGGGCTGTTCTCCGGCTCCGCCAGAGCTGCCGCTACGGAAACCGCCACCGTCCGTGAAGCGGCGGCAAAAAGGGCCGAGCTGCAGGCCTTTACAGAAGTTTACCTTGCTCACGAGGCGCGTGAAGTGCGTGTCGGAAACGGGGAAACCTTGGCCGGATTGCTTGTCCGCGCCGGGGCCTCTCCCTCGGAAACGCACGCGGCGCTTGCCTCGATCAGCGACGTCTACAATCCGCGCGCGATCCGGCCGGGCCAGCCGGTTAGCGTCTTTTTCGATCGCAGCAGTGGCGACGCGCGTCTTACAGGCGTCGCATTCCGCTCCGAGCCGGGCGCATCAGTGACCGCCAACCGAACGCAATCCGGCTTTGCAGCGCGTGAAGTGTTGATGCCGGTGACGTTCGAAATGGCGCGCATCGCAGCGCCGGTAGAGAGCACTCTCTACGGCACTGCACTGCGTTTAGGCGCGACTGATCGAGAGGTCGCGGCGCTTGCCGACGCGTTCGCGTATGATGTCGACTTCCAGCGTGACGTGCGCCCGGGTGACAATTTCGAACTGGTGTTCGAGCGCTACTTCGACGACGAGGGCAACACCGTTCGCACTGGTGACCTGCTGTTTGTGGGACTGGAATCGAGTCGTGGCTCGCGAGCGTTTTATCAGTTTCTTGCGCCGGGAGATTCTCGTCCCGATTGGTATGACGCGCAGGGGCGCAGCGCGCGCCGCTTCCTCATGAAGACGCCCATCAATGGCGCACGGCTGTCATCCGGATTTGGCGTGCGGCGCCACCCCGTGCTGGGCTATTCAGCGATGCACCGCGGCGCCGATTTCGCCGCGCCGATAGGAACGCCGATTCTCGCCGCTGGCGACGGCGCCGTGGTTCGCGCGGGGCCGTTTAGCAGTTTCGGCAATTATGTGCGCATTCGCCATGCCAATGGCTACGAAACGGCGTACGCGCACATGTCACGCTTCGCCGCCGGCATTCGCGCTGGAACCCGCGTGCGGCAAGGGCAAGTGATCGGGTATGTAGGCACCACCGGGCGCTCGACCGGGCCGCACCTGCACTACGAGGTGCTGTTACGCGGGCGGCAGATGAATCCTATGACGTTGCGTGTCGCCAACGGCCGTAACCTTGAAGGACGCGCGCTCGAATTGTTCATGATTGAACGTGATCGCATCGACACATTGCGCCAAGTTCGCGCGCGCGAAAATCCGGAGCAAGCCGCCGCCACTCCCACTAGCTTCGGCGGCAACTGAGGGATGTGCGACTACAACTTCGTTGTTGAGCCGCCTCGCCATTGAGCGTTATGGTCTGCCTCACATGCGCCAACTGGGCGAAGCACGCGAATGGCAATGACGCTCAAGGTTCTGATTGCTGACGACCACGAACTGTTCCGCAGCGGGCTGAAGCAGCTGGTGGTCGATGCGCTCGGCGCCAGCGAGGTCCGCGAGGCGGAAAGCCTGGACAAGGCGATCGAGACGCTCACCCTCGAAGGCGCCGGCGATCTCGTTCTCGTGGACCTGCGCATGCCTGGCATGAACGGCGCAGAATCACTGGCAGCGCTGCGCGACGGCTTTCCGGCAGCCAAGATCGCGGTCGTCTCTGCGTGGGAGGAGCGTGCGGATATTCTCGCGGCGCTGAGTGCTGGCGTGAATGGTTATGTGCCGAAATCGCTGCCGTCATCTGAGATCACTGCTGCTTTGCGCTCTGTCCTTGAAGGACGCATCTATGTGCCGCCAGCGATTGGAAGGCGCGAGCCGACAGCGGCAGCGCCCGCTCAGAGCGGCGCGCTCGCCCCTGACAAACTCACTCTGCGGCAAAAGGAAGTGTTGAACGAATTGCTCAAGGGGCAAGCGAGCAAGGAGATCGCGCGCACTCTGGACATCGCAGAGGGCACGGTGAAAATTCATCTTGCCGCTATCTACCGGGCGCTGGGCGTGCGCACGCGTGCCGAAGCGATAGCGAAGTTCCGAGCCGGTTGAGGCACAAGCTCAGGAGGCGAGCTCCCTGAGCGCGGCCTGCTTCAGGGCTTCGGGAGAAACCGGCTTGATCAGTATGGCATGGCCGGAGCGCTGAAGGTCTGCCAATGTGCCCGCCTCGGTGTCTCCGGTGACGATGATCACGCGCGGTGGCGGATCAAGTTTGGAGATCGTCTCGTTTGCTATGCGAAGGCCCTTAATCTCGCCTTCGATGCGCAGATCCATGATGACCAGACGCGGGTGCGCGTCGGCATGGAGCGCTGCGACGAATGACGCCTCATCTGCAAAGGTGGCAACGTCGCCGCCGAGGTCACTTAACCATGCCTCCATCGCACCCCGCACGAGCGCGTCGTCGTCCAGAACGAACACCTTCGCGCCCCGCGCTGTTGCTTGGTCGAGCGCAGCACCTTCAGGATCAGTTGCCCCCGACGCAAGAGGCGAACGCAGCGTGAAAGTGGCGCCGCTACCAGGAGTTGATTGAAGCTCAAGAGCTAAGCCAAGCAACCGGGTGAGGTGTCGGACGATGGTAAGGCCAAGACCCAACCCCGAACTATGCTTATCCAAGCGCTCGAACTCGTCGAAGATGCGCTCCTGCTCCTCGACCGGAATGCCTGGGCCATCATCGGAGATGGTGATCTCGATCTCTTGACCGGAGCAGCGCGCTGAAACGCGGGCGACGCCGCCGCCGTGGCCGACAGCATTGGCCATGAGATTAGACAAAACCTGGTCGAACAGCGAGGGGTCGGTGCGGATGGCGACCTGCGGCAGCGGCTCGATCAAATGAACGCCCGAATGTCGCGCCGCTGCGCGCGAGATCAACTCCGCGACCGGGGCCTCGCGCCAATCCGGCGCGATGACGCCGGCCTGCATGCGCGCGAGGTCCACCAGCGCCGCAAACATGCCGCTCATAGACTGAACCGCGCGGTCCATTTTGCTGATAATCTCGCGCGCTTCACCGCCTTCGACACGCCGCTCGAGGGCGCTCAGATAGAGTGTCAACGCATGCAAGGGTTGGCGCATGTCGTGGCTGGCGACAGCGAGAAAGCGCGATTTCGCCGTGTCGGAGGCGCGCGCCCGTTCGCGCGCTTCCTCGGCTGCTTCATCGGCGATACGCCATTGCATGCGTGCGCGGCGCAGCGCCACGAAACCGGTCGATGCGGTGCCGATCGTCAGCAAGAGGAGAAGACCAGCGATGAGCGCGATGCGGCCGTCTGTATCGCGCTCACGCGCCCGCGAAGCGTCGATAGTCCTGCTTACCTGCGCCTGTAGCTCTCGTTCAATTGCAAGGACATCATCCGCTGCGGCTCGATTGGATGCGTCAGCGTTCTGCAGATCTGACTCGATCTCAGCGAAGCGCCGGTCTATCGCGGCCTCGAATTGATCTAGCGTAACGCCGAATTCGGGGTCGCCGCGCATGAGCCGCCGCGCCGTCTCCATGTGCTGATCAGCCTCAGCACTGACTGCCGCCAGCCGCTGCCGCGCAAGCGGTTGTCCGCTTTGGTGCTCGGCAAACAGAATTTCCGCCTCCCTCTGCAAGATCGTGGCTGCGAAGATTTCCGCACGCGTGCGGCGAACGGCGGAAACCACCTCCAATTCCGCCTCGTTTATCCTGGCCTGGGTCCACAGCATTGCCGCAAGCACGACCGCCATCAGCATGGCCGTTGCGAGCGCGGCCATCATGGCAATGTCAGCGCCCACACCGCCACCCGGGGAAACCTGGCTGTCGCTCGCGCGCATCACCCCTCCAGCGGCGCTGCGAATAAGGCGCTTGGTATTGAAGGCAAGCCGCTCCACTGAACACCGACCGATCCGTCACGACAAAGAGAAAACACTGGGCATAGACCGTGCGACATAGGCCCCGCTGGGGAAGGGCTACGCCGTCGACCTTGCCTTCTGTGCGATTTCCACAACTGTGTCTCGAAGGCATCTTTCGAACTGTCGCAATGATGCGCAGGTCGGGAGAATTAAGGATGTATAATCGCGGCCTTAAGTTCGCTGACGAGGCCTGGAGCGAACTGCCGGAAGCGCCGTCCTGCCATGGCGAACCGGCCGATTATTGCTCCCGCGAAGGGGCGAACGCGCTCAAAGAGAAGATCGAAGCTTATTGGCGTGAACGCGGCATGCACGTGATGATCGCTCTGCACAATGTGGGCTTCCATCCAGCCATCCGCGCGGCGCGGTACGACGTGCGCAGCGACATGATCAATGGCATGCCGCGAATGGCCGCTGTGCGTAAGCCGCAAGTGCTTGACGCAAATGGCCAAGACGAGGCGGCAAACGACGGCGACATCGACTTCGAATAGGCCTTGGGCGGCCTTTGGTGCGGCGAAGGGCGCGGGTCTGGGCGGACCGGCGCCCTTCGCTTTTTGTGAAGTTGCTCGTGTAAGCTGCCTCATTCAGCAAGAACGAGAGACGCATGTCTGACGACGTCGGCGCACCAGCCAGATTCACGGTTCCAAGCGGTTACGAGGCGCTAGACTGGCGGCGCGGCTTCGGCCGGCAGATCGGTCCGCTCTATCGGCGTGCGACCGAGAGCGGCTACAGCATGGGTTTCCGCGTCGAGGAGCACCACACCAACGGCATGTCGAATGCGCATGGCGGCATGTTGATGAGCTTTGCCGATATGGCATGGGGACACATCGTGTCCGTGGAGACCTCGTGTTATTGGGTGACAGTGCGTCTCACCTTGGATTTCCTCTCCAGCGCTCATGTCGGAGATTGGGTCGAAGGGAGTAGCGAGGTGCTTTCGACTGCTGACGATCTCTACGTCGTCCGTGGCCGCATCTGGTCCGGCGACCGTACGCTCATCACAGGTTCAGGCATATTCAAGCCGATCGCCAGTCGCGATCCCCGGCCCGGTGAAAAGGCCTACGGCCGCGGCTGAGCGGCGGGCGATCCGCGCCAGCAGCCGACATCAGGTTACTGCCGCCTTGCGTCAGCACGCGTCGTCAGTGTTGAGCACGGCCGGGATCGTCATCAGCAAAATCCAGAACTCGCCGAGCCAGGACCATTCCTCGAGATACTCACGATCATAGCGGATGCGTCGCTCATAGCCGGTGCTGGAGCGTCCGCTCACTTGCCACAAGCCGGTGATGCCAGGGCGCACGAGCAAATAGTAGCGGCGGTCTTTACCATAGCGGTTCAGTTCGGCGCGGGTAATTGGACGCGGACCGATGATGCTCATATCGCCGCGCACAACGTTCCACAGTTGCGGCAGCTCATCCAGGCTCGATTTTCGCAGGAAGGCGCCGATGCGCGTGATGCGAGGATCCCGGCGGAGCTTTTGGCCTTCCTGCCACTCGGCTGCGGCTTGCGGATCGGCAAGCAGGATTTGCGCAAGACGCTCCTCGCTGTCGATGGCCATGGTGCGAAATTTCAGGCACTCGAACCGCGCCCCTTGGCGACCGACTCGCGTATGGCGATAGAACACCGGACCGCGGTCGCTTGCCTTGATTAACAGAGCGATGGTGATGAAGGCCGGGGCGAGGAAGAGCAGCGCGGCCCACGCAATAAGCAGGTCGAACGCGCGCTTCGCCGCCCCATTGGCGGCCCTTACCTTGCGGATGAGACGGCGATCGGTGATGCGATGCGCAATACGCGCTTCCGCTGTCCGTGATCTTTCGCCTGCGTTCTGCCGGCCCCGAAACGGGATGCGGACGGCAGACCCCGTTTCGATCATTTGATTCGCCATACGCCCGATACCCCTGAGCCATTCCCTCCGCTAATGGCTCGGTAACCTTTGGCACGCGTTTATTGTGCAATGCAATCCCAGACGCGTTTGAGGACATCGGGACGCAGCGTTACGCTTGTCAGGAACCTTTTCACCATTAGGCTCGTTCACCGGGCGTGCTGCAATGTGTTCGCCGATGAAGGAGGATCGCCGTGGCGGCTCTACGCCAACACCGGCAACCTGAGCGGGAAAGCGCCGAAAGGCCGCAACTTTCCCCCGAGACGCGAGCTGCGTCGGGGCCGCCCCGCTGGGTCGTGGTCAGCGGCGTGGTTCTCTACTGCGCGGCCTTCTGGCTCCTCATCTGGAGCGCCGGTTCGTTCGGCGTTCAAATCGTCCGGGCCGCGTTCGCCGGCCGGCACTAAACCGATTTCCATACTCTCAATTGCAGGAGCAACCTGATGCGCGAGCGCGTGCCTGGAAAGCACATGGGCGATACATTCCCGCCGCACGTGCAACAAATTGCCGGGCCCGGCGATTTAACGGAACGATCAGCGCAAACTGGCCGCCTGGCTATCCAGGCGGCGTTGGCCGTTCCAGGGGGGTGCCAGGTGCAGGTTCATCCGTTCATCAGCGTGTTCGCCGCGTCTCTCATCGCGCTGGCGCCTTGTCACGCGCTCGCGCAGCAGACCCAAGACGAGAGCGTCTCGGTGCGCGACCGCCCGCGACCCGAGTACGATCCGCTCGGCCTTCGCTTCGGCAGCTTCACCGCCAATGCTTCACTGGACCTTGCGGCAACCAGCACGGACAATGTGTTCGCTGAGCCTGACGGCGCCGAAGATGACGATATGATCTTCGCGGCGAGCCCCAATGTGCGGCTCCGCTCCGACTGGTCACGTCACGCACTAGAGGTGCAGGCGGGCGGGCGCTTCACCAGTCACCAGGATTTTTCCAGCGAAGACGCAAGCAGTTACTACGCGCGGGGCGTCGGCCGCATGGATATCGGTGTGCGCACGAACATCTCGGCCACAGCTGGTTTTGCCCACGAGGTGGAGCCGCGTACGGACCCCGATGCGCTCGACCAGACGTCCGATCCGGTCGAATACGATCGAACCGAAGCTTCGCTGAACGCGCAGCACACGTTTAATCGCTTTCGCGTCAGCGGCGGGGTGGCTCGCACTCAATATGAATTCGACGGCGCTCAGAGCTTCCGTGATAATGAGGAGACTGTGCTACGCGGCCGTATAGATGCTGAACTGACGCCGCGCATCGGCGCCCTGTTGCAGGCGACTGCCGACGAGCGTGACTATGACGCCGAAATCCCGTTCGATCTGGACTCTGAAGGCCGCACCATTCTGGCCGGTCTCACCATCAATTTCACAGACCTCATGCGCGGCGAATTTTCAGCCGGGCAGTTCAGCCGCGATTATGATGACCCGCTCATCGGCACCGTTGATGGCGTGGCCGCTTCGGCTGATCTCGATTGGTACATCACGCGCCTCACCACACTCCACTTCAACGCTGCTCGAAACGTCGAGACCGTGGTTGGCGCCAGCTCTGGCGCGCCCTTCGTGGAAACACGGTACGGCGCTCGCGTCGATCACGAGTTGCTGCGCAATGTGATCTTGACTGCTGGGGTTCAGGCCGGCCAGCGCGAGTATGACGTGATCGACCGGGACGATGATTTCGTGTTTGGGGAGGTCGGCGCGGACTACCTGCTGAACCGTCGCGTCGCCCTGCGCGCGCGATACAATTTCGACAAGGTAGATTCGTCCGGGCTAGATCAATATCGGGATTACGAAGTCAACGCCTTCACGCTCGGAGTGACTTTGCGCCTCTAGGGCGCGGCGTCGCGGACCGCTAGAGTGGGCGCGCGCCTTTCAGAGCGGGGAGCCCATGCCGGCTGCAGCGTCCAGCAAAGCCAAGCGCGTCAGCAAGTCTGGCCGATCGCGCCGCCCCGTACGCAAGGCGGGGGCGCGATCGGCGCTGAATGCGACGCTCGCCGAGGCCGCCTGGGTCGAAGCGGACGCCGCGCTCGCTGAGGCGCTTGCTGATTTCGATGAAGTCGAGACTGCTTCAACTCCAGCCGCCCGCCGCGCGGCGCTAGAAATGCTGGCTCAGTCGCTCGCTCGAGCAAGGCGCAAGCGCGGCTTGACCCGCCAGGGCGCGATAGGTGCAACGATATCCTATAGCGCGATCGAGCATGACCTCGTCGCGCCTGTCTCGCACCCGCCCAAGCGCGTCATAGTCCGCGCGCGTGGCGTATTGCGTGGCGCGACAGTGCTGGTGAAACCGCGGGTAACGCCATTGGCCACCAGCAAGAAGACGGCGCGGAAGCAGAAGCTGTGACGGCCTGGACGCTTTGCATTGATTTCGGCACCGCCTTTTCTAAGGCCGCCGCCGCCCCGACGGGCGCCTGGACGCGGTTCGAGCCGGCAACGGTGCGTCCATTAACGTTGGGCGGCGCGGAGGCGCATACGAACCCGTTCCTGCTCGAGAGCGCAGTGTTCATTGACGAAGAGCAGGTGCTTTTTGGTGGTGCTGCGGCGCGGCGTGCTGACTCTTTCGCAGGAGGCAAACGACGGGCGCTACGCTCGTTCAAGACGTTGCTCAGTGTCAGTGACCTCGACCGCGCCCTTGCCACCAACGTGCCAGGCTCAATCGATCCGCACCGTATCTTCCAAATGCGAGACGTGATCGTGCTCTATTTGGCGTACCTGCTCGCCGCTGTGAACAGGGCGGCCGGCGATGACCCCGATATCAGCGCCGCCTCCGCTCTTTCAGTGCGCTACGCCGCACCGGCGTGGCGAGATGCCGACAGCGGCGGCATGCACGAGTCGATCGTGCGCCTCTTTGGCGAGGCCGAGGCGCTACGCAATGTGCTCGGCCGTAAACTGCTTGCGCCCGAGGGGGTTTCACTGGCGGCAGTGACAAAGGCGACGCCGAAAGCAATGGCGGCTCCCGAGCCCTTGCAGATGAGCCTCGTCTTCGAAGCGACCGCGGCTGCGGCCTATACGTCCATCGGGCTGCGGGATGCGGGTTCGCACTTTATCGTCGTCGACATGGGCGCGGGCACTACCGACATAGCGGGTTTGGTGCGCCACCGAGATGGCATTCAGGAATTGGCCGATGCGCGCATTACCCTCAAACACGCTGGCGATTTTCTTGATGGCCTCATCGCCGACCGCGTGCTGCATCAGGCGTCCTGGGCGCGAAGCACCGAGGCGCAAACCGCACTCTGGGCGATGCTGATGCGGCAGATGGCGGACGTGAAGGACACCTTGTTCGCCGACGGGCGTGTCACCATTCGCGTTCAGGGGCGCAGCGTGACCGTTTCGATGGCCGACATTGAACGTGATCGGGACTTCAAGGCGTTCTTGAAGACGTTGCAGAGCGCCTTTGAGCACAGCATCGCGGTAGTGCGTGGCGATGCGCTCGTGCGCGGACGAAGCGAAGTTGAAGCCGTGGCTGTTGGAGGCGGCGCAGCGGCGCCGTTCATCCAAGCGCTGATCAAACAAAAACGGCGCGGCAAGCCACGCGTTACGGCTCGACCAGCGACCCCTGAGTGGGCGCAGGCCCCAGCCTTCGAGGGAAACCTCGCGCCAGTATTTCCTCAGCTTGCGATATCGATCGGAGGCGCGTTGGCGCCGGAAGAGATGCTCGCCGCGCGCGGCGGCGTCAGGCGCCTCGCAGGCGCCCGAAGCGATACCCGGACGGCACGCGATTGACCCATACCCCGGCCGGGGAGCGCTCGCGCCGCTGCAGTGTGCGCATGGCCGCGCGTAAGGCCCGCAAGGGGGTGCGATCCCAGCCGGTTACGACCACAGTTTTGCTGGCGAGGCCCGCAAGCAGCGCGCCATCCGAGCTGCCGAGCACCGGCGGACAGTCGAGCACGACAAGATCATATTCCTGGGACAGCCGTTGCAGCAGCAGCGGCAGCCCACGCGCGCCGATCAACGTGCGCCAAGGACTGCGCATGCGCGCAGCGGGCATGACGTGCAGCCCAGTTTCCTCTTCCTGCTCAACGTACTGGCGCCAGTTATCCGGGTGCTCGGTTGCTTCCAGCACCCCATCTGCCTGATCGAGCCCAAAGCCACGCGTCAGAGTGCGCCGGCGCAGGTCGCAATCAATGATTATGACATTGCGCCCTTGCTGGGCTGCCGCGACCGCGGCGCCGAGCGCCGTGGTCGTGGCCCCCTCGTCGGGAGTGGAGCCGATGAAGGCAACAAGGCGCTCGCGCGACAGAGTATCCTGCAGATCGCGAAACGCGGTGGCGAATGCGGAGGCAGGCTGGTAGGCGAGGCAGCCTAGCGGCGAGCGTTGGTCCGGAGGCAGCTGGCGTAGCACGGTTTCAGTCAGCTCCGGCGCCGCGCCAAGCACGGTGTAGCCGCGGTGCTTGCCGAAGCTCGATATGGACGTGACCGTGTTGCGGCTAAGTTCGCGCACGAGGGCCACGAAAAACGCCGCCGCAGTGGAGATCAGCAGCCAGAAGGGCAACGCCGCTCGCCAAGGCACGCCGCCGCTGACGTCGTACGTCATGCCGGCTGCGGTAACGACTGCCACAGCTAAGAGAAACAATGGCAGCTGACGCCGGAGCCCCCGATGCAAGCGCGCCAAGGCGAGAGACTTGCCCGGTTCTCGTCTCGCCCGAGCGGGCGTCGCCGGTAGCGCTTCTCGCTCCACACGATCGCCGATGCTCGATGAGCTCACGTGCTTTTCGCTCCATGCCCCAGCGTGCCGGGCGGGATTGTTTGCGGCGCCGCAGAGCTTGAGGCAATACATACTTCATAGGGGGAGGCCAGCCGCAAGAGACCGTGACAGGCGCCTTGGGTGAGCTAATTTCCCATCCTGGGCGCAAGTGTGCGCAACCCGCTGCGCCGGAAAAAAAATATCGTTAGCAAATCGCCAAGAAGCGTTGATCTTTCCTGCCATTTTCCTAACTTCCAGGCGTCAGGCTCGGGATTTGCCATGCTCATCCAAGTGCCTCGCGCTTCTTCAGGAGCGCCGGGTTCGCAGAACGCGGAAAACTGCACTGCGTTTGAGGCGGCGCTTCGGCGCGATTTGGCGAGTGCGCCGATTGTCTCGTATGATTCTGTTCTCGGAGGCTGGGCCAAACGAGCCATCGATCTGACGCTCGTTATTGTCTCGCTCCCGCTGTGGGCGCCCTTGATGCTCGCCGGCGCCTTATGGGCCAAGCTGAGGCATCCGGCGCTGGTGTTTCTAGCGCGCGAGGCCATTGGATATGGCGGACGTGCTTTCAAGTGTTTTTCGCTGCGGCTTGATCCGCCATCGGCGACAATAGAGGTGCTGCGTCTGCCGGGCGAGACTTCGCCGCAGCCGGCGAACGATTGGACATTGATCGCCAGCCAGGCGGACGATCCAGCTGCGAAATGGCGTCGCGCCTTGTCGCGCTTGCCGATGCTGATCAACGTGCTGCGCGGCGAGATGGCGCTGGTTGGGCCAACCCCGCTCTCGCTCAGGCAGCTTGAACCGCTGAAGACGGCGCGGCGCTATTACTTAAGCGCCCGCCCCGGCGTGGTGGGCGTGAGCGCCATCGTCGACGCGGACGAGGAAGAGGCGAGCCAGTATAAAGCGTACGCGCTGTCGTGGTCGCTCAGTACTGACCTCTTGATTTTGTGGGATGGACTCGATTCGTTGCGCCGCCGCGGCGAGCTGTGGAAGCCGAATGCGAAGCTCATGGCGCGCGGCAAAGCGGCAGCCGTTGCTGAGAGTTCCATGGTCCGTCGGCGCGGCGCTTCACAATAGAAGCAATTAGCGCGACGCGCGCGCGCCATTGCCAGACTCGCAAGGCTTGCCGATAGAAGGCTTGAAGGTGCGCGGGCTTGTCGGCCAATCTGATCTTTTTCGGTCACGACGCTCGTGACGCGGCGGTGCAGCGCCGCATCGCAGCGTTGGAGCACGCCGGCGCAGACGTGCTTGCATGCACAATGCGGCGCGGGTCGCCCTTGACTACTGCTTGGCGCAACGTTGACCTCGGAGAGACGCGCGACGCGGCTTTCCTGCAGCGGCTGTTCGTGCTGTCTCGCGCGCGGTCAATTTTGTCAGCGCACAAGGCTGAACTGGCGGATGCGGAGATTTTTTACGCCCGCAACCTCGACATGGCGCTGCTGGCCCGATGGGCGAAGAAGATGAGTGGTTCGCGCGCCGCCATCGTGTACGAATGCCTGGACATCCATCGCTTTATGACCGGGGCAGGTCCGCTAGGCCTGTTGATGCGGGCGATGGAGCGGGACCTCCTCGGCGCAGCGGCGCTTGTGGTGGTCAGCTCGCCAGCCTTCAAGCGCGATTATTTCGAGAAATATCAGCCGGGCCATACGCCGTTCATGGTGGTGGAGAATAGGCTGGCGCGTGGTTTTGCCTATGGACAGCGGCCTGCGGCGTCACGCTCGGTGGGGAGCCCGCTTCGTGTGGGATGGTTCGGCAATTTGCGCTGTCGACGCAGCTTAGCGCTTCTGCTGATGTTGGCGCGACGCTTCCCAAACAGCGTCGCCATAGAAATGCGCGGAACGCCGGCTCGCACTGAACTGAATGACTTTGAGCGCCAGATCGCGGGCCACTCCAACGTTCGCTTCGCCGGACGCTATGGGTGGCCGGACGATCTTCCAGCACTTTATGAAAGTGTTGATCTGGTCTGGGCCGGCGACTTCCACGATCCCGGCGCTAACTCCAAATGGTTGCTGCCGAACCGACTATACGAAGGCGGTTATTACGCGACGCCGCCGATCGCCCCCGCCAACAGCGAAACGGGGAGGTGGATCGCCGAGCGCGGCTTCGGCTTCACGCTGGCCGAGCCGCTGGAAGACACGTTGCCCCGCTTCATCGCAGCCCTCCAACCAGAGGAGGTAAGTGAGACGCGCATGCGCCTGCTCGCGGCGCCGACCAGTGTGTTCGTGCAGCCGGAGGATGAAATGAAACGCGTGCTGGAGGCGGCGCGCGCCGGGCGCATCGCGTGAGTAAGCCTGTGATGCTTATGCTGCTCGGCCGGCACCCTTACGCTGAGCGCAGCGGACGCGCGGCGATGCTGCGCCAGCGCATCGAACAGGCGCGACTGCGGTTTGATCTGCACATTGTGGTTGCCGGCCACGCCGAAGGCGACGCGAGGGACGCCGAGTTGAGGTTTCTGCCCCTGGCAGATCCCACATCTGTCGCGCTCAACGCGTTGCTGCTTTCCGGGCTGCCGCTGCAGACATGGCTTTATCACAGCGCCGCTGCTCGGCGCGAAATCGCACGGCTGACGCGAGAACTTAAGGCAGTCGCGATTTTTGTCGACATGCTCCGGCTTGCCCCCTTGGCGAGAGATGTTGCCGACAAAGTCGCGCTGATCATCGACTACGATGATTTGCTCTCAGAACGTTATCGGCTGGCAGCTTCGGCGCAAGGCTATGATGTCATGGGCTTTCTAGCTGGGCGGGTCGGCGCGCTCGCGCCGCTGGCTCGTGCGCTTGCCAGGCCGCTGCTCCATGAGGAGGCGCGAAGGTGCGCCACTTATGAACGCGTGATGCTCCAACGCGCAGACCTTGTGCTGTTCACCTCGCCGCGCGAGGCGGAAGCGCTCTCGGGAGACGCTGCACACGTTCTGGCGGCGCCGCCGCTGCTCGCGCCGTATCCTGAGTTTCAGAGCATCGGCGATCGGGTTATTTTTTTGGGTAATCTGCGCTATGCGGAGAACATCGTCATGCTGCGGGGGCTGGCGAACGCCGCTTCTGTACTGGAGCGAAAGGCCGCCTTCGCATCGGATGTTCAGATTGACGTGGTTGGAGAACATGCGCCGGACCTCCCGGCGGAGTTCGACGCCAATCGTTTTCGGTTCTGGGGTCGAGTGGCTGATCTCAGCGTGCTGGCGGGCGCAGGCATTTTTTTGGCGCCGGTGATGGGCGGCAGCGGGGTCAAACTCAAGGTGCTCGATGGCTTTGCCCTCGGCTGTCCTGTCGTGGCCACGCCCAAAGCGCTCGAAGGTCTTTCGGCGCGCGCAAATCGCGACGTGCTTACGGCGCCGGACGTCGAAGCAGTGCTGCGCGCTGCAATCGCACTGCGGCATCGCGTCTGGATGAAGGAACAGCTTGCTGCCCGCGCCCGGGCATATCTCGAGCGCGTCCACTCGCCGGCTTTTGGCGAAGCGGTCGCCGATGCGATGGTGGACGCAGTTGAGCGCGCGAGATCCCGTCAGGAGACGCTGTAGTAGGATTTTGATTGGTAGAAGTAGAGGGAATCCCCATACGATTGCCAATGTGGCTGCACGCAATTGAGCGCGATGCCAAGGACGTTGCCGCCCGCAGCCTCCGTCTGCTGCACGGCGGTCCGTACTGCACCCAGGGCCGAGCGGCCCGCGCGGGCGACGATCACACAGCTGTCAGCATGCTTGGCCAAGATACGAGTCTCAGCGACAGCGAGGATAGGCGCGCAATCGAGGATGACCAGGTCGTAGTGCGCACGCAGCTCGCCGATCAGGCTTTCCATGGCGTCAGAACCGAACACGTCGCGCGGCGTGAAGCCTGAGGTGGCGACCGGCAGCACGTGCGCGTCCGAGTTAGGGTCGCGCACCACCGCTGCCCGCCAAGGCGCCTCACCGGCTAATACCTGCAGAATGCCGACGTCTGTTTCGATGTCGATGACGTCGTTGATCGATTGTTTGCGCAGGTCGCAGTCCACAACGATCACGCGCTGACCCGACATCGCTGCGACGCGGGCTAGGCACATAGATATCGTCGTCTTGCCTTCATCAGGCAGCGCTGATGTGACGGCGACAACCTTCACTGAAAAGTCGAGTTTGGAATAAACAATCACCGTGCGCAAAACGCGGAGAGCCTCGGTGAATGCGGACATCGGCCGACCGACGAGATAACCGGAGGGATGACGCTCGGCAGGAGGCATCTGCCGCATCATTTTCTTGGAGATGATGGGAATGGAAGCGATAGCCGGGTAGCCAACACGAGCCTCGAGGTCGTCGGCGTTCTTCACCGATTGGTCCAGGATCTCGGCGACCACCCCGGCGCCGATTCCCAGCAGCAGCCCGAGCGCTATGGCAAGCGCCAGCGCTACACGCAGCTTCGGCGAAGAAGGCGAGGTCGGCAGCGAGGCGTAAGCCAGCAGGCGCGCATCTGAGGTATTGAGTTGATCCTGGTCGGCGATCTCCTGATACCGCTGCAGATAGCTCTCGTAGACCTGGCGGCTGGCGGCAGCTTCTCGTTCGAGTTCGCGCAGGCGCACCGACGCGCCGGAATTGCTCGATACTTCCCCGGTGGCGCTATGCAATGACCCTTGCAGCGTCTCCAGACGCGCGCGGCCGACCTGAACCTCGTTGCCGAGATTGACGCTGATGCGCTGGATTTCACGCTGAATCTGTTGCTCGATATCCTGACGTTCGGCGCGCACTGCCTGCACCGCAGGGTGCGTCGGCAAGTAGCGGTTTTCCAAGTCAGACTGACGACGTGCGATCTCGGATTCGCGATCCCGAAGGGTGCGAATGGTCTCGGAGTTCAGTGCGTTGCCAATGGTTTCAAGCGGGGCGCCCGACTGACGCAACTCCTGCAGCTGGCGGTAACGCGCCTCGCGTTCGGCCAAGTCCGCCTGCGCCTGAAGCACTTGCGTCTGGACATTGCTGATCTGCTGCTCGACCAGCGGCGCGCCTTGCGCGGAGATGAGGCCAGACTGCGCGCGGAATGTCTCGGCTGCGCTTTCCTTCGCTTGAACATCCTCGCGCAATTCGGCGAGACGCCGTGCCAGCCACGAATTGGCCCGTTGGGCGGTGTCGATGCGCTGATTGACCTGGCTGGCGATATAGACGTCAGCATAGGTATTGGCGATGAGCTGCGCTCGCGCCGGGTCGGTTGAACGCGCCTCGATTTCGATCACATAGGTCGCGCCGCGGCGACGCACATCGAGGGCGCCAGCGAGGCTGCCGGCGATTTGTTCGGGGGAAATATTAGAGCCCTGGCTGCGCGCCTGCATGCCTAGGGCGGTCGCAAGCTCCCCCATCAGAGCGGGCGAGCGCAACAACTCGATTTCGGAGTCGATCGCCTGCGACTGCAGCGGCAGCGAGCCAATCACCGCCTCTGAATTCAGCACGCGCTCTTGGCGGGGATTAATAATGAGCAGTGACGTCGCGCTATAGCTTGGCGTCCGCAGCATCAGAAACGCAAAAGCCACCGCCATGGCGGTGACTCCCACGATCGCCATGATCACCGCGCGTCGACGCAGCATCTGCATCGCTGCAGTCACGCCGAACAGCTCCGCTAGGCCTTGCGGGGCAGCGTTGGAAGGATATCCGGGCGGACCGGCGTTTTCATTGTTCATCATATTCATGGCGCACACGAGGCCCCTGGCAGGCGCGGGCTAACGCCGGAAAACAAGCGCAAGCTAGCACAGCACCTAGGCCGGCGTCGTCCTCCGGGCGAGCGCCATGCACGGTCCGCGCCGAACTTTTTGATCGTCGTCTGCGGACCGTTCATTAGTGCGACAAAATCAGAACAGACGCTCGCCAATACGAATGGTGTCGCCCGGCAGCACCGGGGTCGCGATGGTGAGCTGAACCACACGTTCCTCTGTTTCATTCGCGTGACGGATGTAGACTCGTGTTTGGTTCGCGCGATAGGTGAACCCGCCCGCCGTCGCCACGGCGTTTAGCACGGTCAGACTGGCGGAGTAGGGGTATGTGCCCGGCCGCTGCACTTCCCCCAGGATGAAGAATGGGCGGTAATTGGCCACTTCAACGCTGACATTAGGCTGCCGGATGAATTGGCTCAGCGCCTGCTGTAGCGACGTGGTGAATTCAGGGATCGTCAGACCCGCAGCATGCACTTCGCCTACCAGTGGGTAAGCGATCGAACCCTGGGATCCCACCAAGTACTGACCTGTGAGCTCAGTCTCATTGAAGACTGTGATGCGCAGCTGATCTCCTGGGCCGAGGCGATACTCCGTGGTCTCCGCCTGCTCCGGCGGCGTGCTTGGAATGGTCGAACACGCGCCGAGCGCAGTTGCGCCGGCGCCGAACAGAAGGCCGCGCAACAGGACGCGGCGATTGTGCCAAATCGGCTCAGACATTCCTGGAACCTCCCGGGTCGTGGTACGACCAACAACGTATGCCGCAAAGAACCGGCCGACACCTATCTAGGGCGCGCCGCTACAAATTTCTGCGCCGAGCGCTCCGGGCGCGAACCTGTACCAGATCAATGTGCCTGGCTGGGCGAAAGCAGCGGCCGGCGAAAGAAACGGGCGCGGCCCCGCAGCCAGGCTTGTTCCAGCAGTTTCGTGGCCAGGTAGCCCGCTGTTCCCGGTGAGGTGAATGCGGAAAGCGCGCGCGCCGCATCCCGTTGTTTGACCGCGGAGATCAGCCGGCGCCACTGCAAGCGTTCATCGACGCTCTGCCAGTGCCGGCGAAGAGCGCGCAGTTCTGGGGCCGAGAGCGGAAGCGCCGCCAGGCTATCGTCGCAATCACGTAGCGCCTCAAGCTCTTCCTCACCGTGCGCCTTGCTCAAGGAGCCAGCCCGCTCCACGGAGACATATCCTGCCGGTTCGCACAAATAGAACCGGGCTCCAAGTGCAAGTGCGCGTGCATACAATTCGTAATCTTCGCCCAGCCGCATGTCCTCTCGATATCGCAGGTGGTGGGCTTCCACGAACTCGCGCCGAACCAGCGGCTTGATGAATCCCAAATGGAGTCCCGTTCGTTCGCTCGCGTTGCCGAGGACAAAGCGCGTGAAGCTCAAGGGCTGTGGGTGCAGATGAGTGCGTTCCAACTTCGGCGCGGCGCCAGTCGAACGGATAAGCTCGTCGGCCAAAAAATCACATTCGCCTGCGATGGCGTGAAGCAAAGCCAAGCGGCCCGGCATCATGTAGTCGTCGGCGTCAAGCACGGTTATCCAGGCCGCACTGGTTGCGGCGATGCCTCGGTTGCGCGCCGAAGCTGGGCCGGCGTTAACCTCCGACGACAACACAATCACGCGCGCATCGCTATTCGCGAGTGCTCGCGCCAAGGCAAGCGTGCCGTCATTTGACGCATCGTCGATTATACAGACTTCCGCCGCTTCTGGCTGCGCCAGAGCAGAGCGCACTGCACGCTCGAGCGTAGCTTCAGCGTTATAGGCGGCAATCAGTATGGCGGTGCTTGCGGTCATGACCAACGCGTTACTGCGACTCAGCACAAAGAGAGCGCCCCTCGTATACGGGCGCGTAAGCAATGCAGGTCACCTGCAGCCGCCATGGCGCTTCGCTGGGGATGATCGGTCCGAGCCAATCATTCAGTGTTTCAGTGTTCCACAGGTGCAGGTACAGGCGCTGAGTGCGCCGCGGCATTGGACCGTCTGACCCTGTCGCCTCGTGCAGCAATTGCCCGTCAGCGTACCAACGGATCGCATTTGGGGTCCATTCGATCGCATATCTGTGTTGACCGTCGGCTGCGTCAAACGGAAGCGGTACGGTGGTGATCTGGCGCCGACCACCACGATAGCGCGTGAACTGGATTGCGCGTGTGTCTCGGCCAAGAATCTCGATGTCGATTTCGTCCCACGTGTCTTCTCCGCTCGGCCGGGTATAGGTGAAAAAGCCGGTCACCAACCCAGAGCCGCGTGGAACCTGCATGCGCGTTTCAAAATAGCCGTATCGGAACACTTCCTCCGATTGCAGTTCACCTGAGGAATAAGGCTTATCGCCGCCCGCAGATGGCGCGAGTGTGATTTCGATGCCGCGCGGCAATTGCCGGATCTGCGTGGCGCGCCAATCGTTCGCGGTCCAGTCGCCGTTGGTCCATCCATCCGACACGCGCCAGCGGCTTTCGTCGATGCTGCCGAACGTGTCGATGAAAGGGGGGTGCGCCACCGGATCGAGCGCGTTCTGCTGCGCGCCGGCGCCCGGACCGCAGGCGGCGGCGATGATTGTCACCCCAGCGGAAAGTAAGATCAGGAAAGGATTGCGCATGGGTCATTTGTGCCACAGCGTGGGCGCCGAGCGCCAGACAAAGAGCGCTTCACGTGTTTTGACCTCGGCCTAATCAGCCGGTTGCGCGCCGCATTAACCGCTCCACGTCACGGACTACTGTCTCGTCAGCGCCGCGAAGGCTCGAATTGAGCCGGATGTGATCCACGTTTGCGGAGCTGAACAGCACCACGCCCCCAGGATTGCGGGCGATTGCTGTGCGCAGCAGTAATTCCGCGAGGCGTCGCCGGGCGGCTTCGATGCACGGGTTGGTGGTGACGAGGCCGTGTCGGCTTGCGAAATCCTCGTCCACTTGGTCGAACATGCTGGAAAGGTGCGGTCCGAGCACTGAGTGAACAATGATGCGAACAGGCTGAAAGGTTTCCAGCTCACGTCCGATTAGATCCGCCGCCGGGATCTGCACTATTTCGAATAGTCCGCCGTATTCGCTCATTATCGCGTGCGCATGCGGAGCTGAGGTGGCCAAGCCGACTCGCCGGACCCGCCCTTGCCGTTTCATTTCGAGCAGCAGCGCCGCTAGCTCATCGGTCATCTGCGCCCGTGTGACTTCGTGCAGCAGCAGCGCGTCCAAGTAATCTGTACCCAGCGCGCGCAGGCTCTTGTTGAGACTGATCGAGACGGCGCTCGGGCTGAAGCGGCCGAAGCGGGCCTCGCCGAGACGGCTCGTCGCTTTGATGATCGGGGCGGCCCGGCGCAGCATTCGACCAACGAGACTGGGCGGTTCGATACCGGCTTTGCTGACGATACTCATGCTGGCGCGTTTTCCGCGCGCCATGGCGCCGAGCAGGCTCTCGGTGCGGCCGTGGTCGTACATACGCGCCGTGTCGAAATGGCGGATGCCGCTCTCGTATGCGACATCAAGCAGGCGCAGAGCCTGCCGCTTTGACATCAGACGGTCGAACACGGCGGTGCCGAAACCGAGTTCAGCGCCGCCCGATTGGAGCGGCTGGTAGCCTGCTTTCACCACGCACTCCTCGGCGCCGCACCGCATCCGCCAGACTTTGCTTGCATTGAACTAGCGCTCTCGTAGCTTCTTCCAACTCTCCTGGCGCCAGAGCTGAAAAAAGTCTGACCTGGGAGGCAAGCAAGTTTCGCACCTCGCGGGCCAATGATTCATGGTTAGCAGCAGCAATGTCGCCGAGCGGAAGCGCTACGTGCTGCTTGACGGCATGAGGGGCTTGGCGGCGCTCGCCGTGATTACCGATCACGTGCCTTCCACTCTATTCACCACACTGCTTCCCGGGCGGTATCTGGCGGTGGATTTCTTCTTTGTCCTGAGCGGGTTCGTACTCGCGCACGTTTATTCGCAGCGTTTCATCCACGGATTGTCGACACTGGACTTTATGCGAGTCCGCATTGTGCGCCTTTACCCGCTCTACTTGTTTGGGGCGGGTGCGGGGGCAGTGCTCGCGTTTATCGCGATCGTTAAAGGGTGGAACGACGCATCACTCGCGCAGTTTGCAGCGTCGGCAGTGTTTGCTTTGCTGATGCTGCCATGTCCGCAACCCGCATCCTTATGGGCGAATGCGCCATATCCGCTGAACGGGCCGTCATGGTCACTGTTCTTTGAGTTGTTCGTCAATTTGGTCTTCGCGCTATTGGCCCTACGGTTAACACCCCGGCTTTGCCTGTTCGCGGCTGGGGTGGGCGCAGTGTTCCTAATTCCGACTGCGTTCGCATTTGGCCAGCTCGACGGCGGCTTCGCCTGGTCGAACTTCGTCGCCGGCTTCCCTCGCGTGACGTATAGCTTTTTCACTGGCGTATTCATTTACCAGATGCGCAGGCAGTGGCGCGTCCCGGCTTTGCCGGCTTGGGCGGGGTATGCGGCCTTGGCGGCGGTCTTTATGGTTCCGGCCGAGGGCGTCTGGCGGTCGCTCTATGACCTTGCAGCCGTCCTGGTGGTGTTCCCAGCGCTGGTCGCACTCTGCGCCAGCTCGGAAGTTGACGGGATGCTTGCTCGGGTCAGTAGCGGCGTCGGCCTTCTCTCCTACGGTGTCTATGTATTGCACGTGCCAATTTGGGGCTGGCTGCAGCTGTTGCTCGCCCGCTTGCACTTGGCGTTGCCCGGGGCGCTCGATGTGCTCCTCACCGCCGCGTGCGCCCTCGGGGCGGCGGCCGTCTTGCACAGAATCTACGACATTCCGTTCAGGCGTTGGCTTTCACTCCGACGCGGCTCAAGAGCAGCGCTCGCGGGGGATTGACCAGACACGGGGCGGGCGGCACGCTCTTCGCACAAGCGAAAACGATGGCGCGTTACGGCTCGGCCGTGCACGAGCACCTTGGATTCGGCATCATGATTCGGGCGGTGAAGAAGCTGGTACAGCGGAGCGGACTGCGCCGCCAGCACGTCGAAGCCGCGCGCATGTATGGCGAACGGCACGCACTGGCGATCGCGGCGCCGCTGCGTCGCGCGCGCAATCACGGCCGCATTCTCTGCTATCATTCGGTGGGGCAGCCGGAATTCGGCGTAAATGATGTGACGCCAGCACGCTTCCGCCGGCACATCGAACTGGCTCTGGAGCAAGGCTACCGTTTTGTCGCGCCGGCGGAGATCGCCGCCAATGGGGGAGGCGCAAAGGACCTCGCCATCAGCTTCGACGATGCGCTGAAGTCGGTGCTCACAGAGGCTGACCCAATTCTGCGCGAGTACAAGATTCCTTACAGCGTGTTCATCGTCACTGAATGGTCAGAGCAGAACCACGACTGGGAAAAGGCGGGTGTGCTTAGCTGGCGCGAGTTGGAGATGATGCGCGCCAACGGCGTCGAACTGGGCAGCCACTCGGCCACCCACCGCGATTTTGGTGAAATAGACGTCGAACGCGCCAAACGCGAGTTCGATCAATCACGCAGAACTATCAAAGAACGTCTGGGATTCACCCCTGAGATATTCGCCATACCTTTTGGGCAGTCGAGAAACTGGAACGAGGCCTCGGACAAGGCGGCGCGCGAGGCCGGTTTCAGCACAATCTACGCACAAGCCGAAGAGACGCGACCGCCCGGCACGATACCGCGCACCTTTGTTACGCGGTTTGATGATGATCGCATTTTCAAAGCGCTGTTGCGTGGTGCGTTCGATCACTGGGAAGAGTGGACGTGGACGTATTGATTCCCCGACGCCTTTCGGTTGTCGTACCCACGCGCGACCGGCCCGATCTTTTGCGCCAGGCGTTGGCGAGCATTCGCGCCGTCGAGGGGCCTGATGTCACATGCGAGATCATTGTCGGTGACAACGGCGGCGATCCTCTGAGCCGCGTCGTCGCGGAGGAATTCGGCGCCATTCATATTCCCGTATCGCGCCCCGGAGCCGGCGCCGCGCGCAACGCTGGCCTTGTCGCGGCGACCGGCGACTATGTCGCCTTTCTTGATGACGATGACATCTGGCTCGACAACCACGTGCGCCAGCACCTCCAATTCCTAGACGCAAATCCGGATGTCGAGGGCGTTTTCGCCCAAGTTGTTCCTATCGACGACGAAATGCGCCAGCTTGACGAGCCGTGGCCATTCCGAGCCCCGCATGAAGGCGAAGACCTCGTTCGCTCCATGCTGAGCGGCTATTATCCCCAGATCGGCGCGACCATCGTGCGATCGTCAGCGGTCAAAGCCGTGGGTCTGTTCGACGAGACTCTGCTCGGCGACCAGGATTGGGATTGGCAGCTGCGGCTGACTCGCCGTCGCACCATGCGCTACATCGCGCATCCATGCGTGCTATTCCGTCAACGCCCGCCGGGCTCTTACGATGCTCTGCGGCTGCGCCGGTTAGGCTTCGGCCGGCGCGTGTTCTTGCGCCACGCTCTGCCTGAGTGGCGATTGTGGCCGTCGCCGAGGGGGCTGCTCCGATCCTATCAGAACGTGCTTTGGCAGTACTACGAGTACTTCGTGAGCGCAGCCGCTGAGCGCGCGGAAGCCGGCGCCCCGCGGAAGGACATACTGCGCGCGATCTGGGGCGCATTTCGCACTTTTCCACTGCGCGCCAGTTATCATCTGGTTGCGCCGAAACCGCTGCGGCGCGCGTTCATCGCATCGATCAGTCCGCGCCGCGTTAGTCCGGCCACGATGAGCAGCGCCAATTGATGACAGCCCGCATTGACGTCTTGATCCCAGCCTACAACGTGGCGGCGACAGTGCGGGAAGCGGTCAATAGTATCCTCACGCAGACAGAACGCGAGATCCGCGTCATCATCATCGATGATGGGTCCAACGATGCTACTCCGCGCATTTTGGCGGAGCTCGCACGCGGAGACGCGCGCATCATCCTGATTACGAAGGAGAACGGCGGCATCGTCGATGCGCTCAACGAAGGGCTGAAGCTCTGCGCTGGAGAGTTCATAGCGCGCTTCGACGCCGACGATGTGTCTTATCCAGATCGGCTCGAACGACAGCTGGCCTACCTCGAAGCCAACATTGGATGCGTGGCTGTCGGCGGCGCGGTTGCGCATATGAACGAGAAGGGCGAACCTCTGCACGGCCTGCCGCAGGCGGGCGATCCGATGCTGGCGGACGCCGGAAAAGCGCCGGCGCTCGAGCCCTATATCATACACCCATTCCTTATGGTCAGGCGCGCTGCCATCGAAGCTGCCGGCGGATATCGTCACGTGCCCAATTCGGAAGACAGCGACCTCTACTGGCGGCTGATGGAGCATGGGCGGTTGGTCAACCTATCGGAGGTTCTCGGCCGTTACCGGGTGCATACCGCGTCCGTCTCCAGTTCTATCGTAGCCGGGCGTGTGATGGCGATAGGTTCGCAACTCGGAGCGCTCTCGGCTCTGCGCCGCCGAGCCCGTGAAGTAGATCTCACCTTTGACAGAACGCTTCCCGCGACGCTGAAAGAGGCAACGACTCTAGAGGCGATGTGTGCGTCCGTCGCACCGCTGCTCAAGCAGGACGAGTTCGATCATTTGCGCATCGCTGCGGCCGCGAAGCTGATGGAGCTGGCTCGTTATCGCCCATATGAACTGGAGCACAGCGATTGCGCGTTCATTCGCGCGGCTCTGCCGTTGGCCAAGCGCCTTGCCGCGACCAATCAAAATGAGATCGGCTGGTACGTCTCCGTGACGGCCGCGCGTCTGATTCGGAAGGGCTTATGGCATGAAGCGCTGACGCTGGCGCCGCCGACTGCGCTGCCGAAGACTGTCGCGCGTATACTGCTGCAGCGCTAGCCTTATTCCGGCAGTCTAAGCAGACCATCCTTCACGTATCGCTTCAGCCATTCAGGAAGCAGATAGCTCGTCGCCTCGCGCGCACTTTCGAAGGCGCCCTGCTGACGCACTTCATTCCAATGGGCCAAGTGCTGATGCGGCGGCAGCATGCCCATATAGCTCATCACGACGCGAACAGTAGGCCAGTTGCCGCCAAAAATGTCCTCGTGGCGGCAATCGGGCTCGCCGAACTCAGGCTGCTCAATGGCTTGCAGCATTGTGTGGCTGTCAAGAGATGGCAACTCCAGTGCGCGCGTATAGACGGCTTCCAGCCAGCGTCTCCAGCCCGGCAGGTTATGCTCGCGCCGCACCGCCTCACGTGCCGAGGCGCCAAGTTGATCGCGCAGCGCAGGATCGTCGATAAGCTGCGAGAGCATTTCGCGATACTGTTCGAACGTCCTGGCTTGCATCGTGTTGCCGACGAGCGCCACGTGGTTGATGCCAAAAATGCGGGAGGCGTCCGGATAGGTGAAGATCGTCACGAGAGGAAGGCCGTAACCCGCCGCTTCCATCAAGGAAGTGGATGAGACGAACGGATAGGAATCGACATAAATGTCAGCGGCCTCGAAGAAGAGCTTGGGATTCGGCTGCTCGGGCAGTGATCGCAAGCGGTCTCCGAAACGTGCTTTCGCCGGCGCCCAATCCTCGGGGTCGCCAGCACCGACGATCAACAGCATCGCGTTGGGGTGCTGTTCCAATGTCGGAGCGTGTATGTCGGCGAAGGTGACGCCATGCATGGTTCGATATTTCGGGCGTCGCGCTGCCGACATCAACACGATCATGTCGGGATCGATGCCCAGCTCACGCTTGGCTTCTTCACGAGAACGCTGGCGCACTATTGCTTCCGCCAGTGTCGGCATCAGGATGTTGCGATCTGGCGCAATGCCGCGGCGGGCGATAGCCAGATCCTGCGCTGCGTCCCGCAGGTTGATCGAAAGATGGCAGACGCTCGGGCCGTACCAGAACAGATGGTCAGCGTGATTGAGCACCAGAACCGGCGGATGCTCCTCGGTCGCTGCGAAGGCGATCACAGGCAGGATGTCTTCGCAATGCGTGTGCAAAATGACGAGGTCGAAGTCCTCGGATATTTCACGTAAGCGCATGGCCCAATCGAGCTGGCCGCCGGGCCGATGATTGAGATGCTCGACGCGCATGCCGCTCGACGCTTCGAACGTCTCATGCACGAATGTGGACGTCGGCCCGCGGTGTTGCGTTAGGACAAGCGCGTGCTGGCGCTCGGCGTCAGCCTTCACCCATTGGCATAGCATCTTGGTGTGCCCGCCTACGGCGGAGACTTGCGTGCATACCTGCAGGATACGCTTGATCTCGCTCGGTCGCGCGCGGGTTTGCCGTGTGGGGCCAAGTTTCCGACCGATCTCATTCAGCACGAGCTCAAGGCGCGGACTCCAGAATATGCCGCAGTGATTCTGCGTGGCGACATGAGACGCGATGGCGCAATGGGCTGCTGCGGCGGCCAACTCGCCCTGCGCCAAGTAACCCTGAGCTCGCCTCACGTACTGATCGAATTCGGCGAAGTTGCGCCGTATTCTCTGGGTCGACGCCAAATCTGCTTCTACGAGGTCCGTCATCGTCTCACCCAACGCCACGATTTGCCTCGCTCAGAGAATGCTCCGCCCATTGAGGTTGCAGTCGCCAGTCGGCGGCCTCGTTGAACACGCCATATGTGGACGCGAGGGTTGGATGACGGACGTGGAAGTGGCCGCCGATCTGGGCGGCGAGGATGCTTCCTTTCTGGTCGCGCACAACGATGTTGGCGACGTAAAAGTTGGACGTGAGCCGCACTGGCGGCGTGCGCACTTCGATAACACCTTCACCTTCGACGAAGGGGATATCGACGCCGTCCTGCTGTGAGGAAAACGTCATCGTGTGCGTAAGGTCTTCGCGATCCAGGCCTATTCGGAAGTCTGGGCGCTCTACACGACCATTGGTCTTGTAGTGCAGGCGGAATGTCATGTGGTCGCCGTGATCAATGACGCTGCTCTCGATTCCCTTGCCGTTCAAAAGTTCGACCTTGGTGAAAACGATGGTTCGACCCTCTTCTCCGGCCTCCTTGAACCAAGGTGCGTCAGCAAGGCGGCTATCGTCTTCATAGCGCTTAAGCCCCTCGGCGGTCGGACCATCGTAAACGATCTCGCCCTTCTTCAGGTAGATCACGCGCTGGCACATGCTCTTGATCGAAAACATGTTGTGCGAGACGAACAGGATCGTCGCACCTCGCCGCTCCAGCTGACGAGCAAAGTTCATGCATTTGCGCTGAAAGGCGAAATCGCCGACCGCCAGCACTTCATCGAGCAGAAGGATGTCCGGATCAAGGTGCGCAGCGACGGCAAACGCGAGCCGAACGTACATGCCGCTCGAATAACGCTTCACTGGCGTGTCGATGAACTCGCCGATCTCCGCGAACTCCACAATCGCATCGAACTTCGCGGCCACTTCCGCCCGGGTCATGCCGAGAATTGAGCCATACAGGAAAACGTTCTCGCGTCCCGTGAGTTCGTGGTGGAATCCAGTGCCGACCTCGAGCAGGGCGCCAAGCCGCCCAGTGATGCGAGCCGTGCCAGTCGTCGGCGTGACAATGCGCGACAACAGCTTGAGGAGCGTCGATTTGCCGGCGCCGTTGAGGCCGATGATGCCCACATTCTCGCCCTTGGCGATATCGAAGCTGGCGTCCTTCAGCGCCCAAAAGCTGTTGCGCACTTCACGCTCACGGCGTGTGTCTTTCGAAGCGAACAAGTCGCGGGCGCCGGCGCCAATTACATCGCGCAGAGAGTCGTGGCGCTCACTTCGGATCAAGCGCCGGTAGCGCTTTCCCAGATGGCGTGCAGAGATCGCGAGGCAGCTCATCAGATCACGTCAGCAAATGTGCGCTCGGCGCGGCGGAAAAAGACAAGACCGCCAGCGAGCAGGAACGCGATGATCGCGCCGCTCATTAGCAGCGAGGTGAAGTGCGGCTCGCCTTGGCCGAACACGGCCCAGCGAAATCCTTCAATGACGCCGACCATCGGGTTGAGCGAGTAAACCCACTGCCATTCGGCCGGAACCATGGTGAGCGGATAGACAATCGGCGAGGCGTACATCCAGACCTGAATAATGAAGGGGAGCGTGTGCTTGATATCGCGAAAGCGCACATTTATCGGCCCCAGCCACAGGCCGATCGAGAGCGCCAGCAGTGCAGCTACGACCATGAGTGGCGGCACTAGTAGGAGTTTCCAAGTCACCGGAATGCCGTAGAAACCCATCAATACCAGCAGCACGATGAAGGCGATGCAAAAATCCAGGAGCGGGGACACGACATTTGCCAACGGCATGATCAACCGCGGAAAGTATATCTTCCGGATCAGCTCGGCGTCATTGACTAGGCCCGTGCTGGCGCGTCGAACGGCTTCGGCGAAGTAAGTCCACGGCAGCACGCCGGCGAAAGCGAACACCGGGTACGCGATGCCGTTCGACGGCATCTGCGCGAAATACCCGAAAATAATGGTGAAGATCGCGACTGCAAACAAGGGTTGCAGGATCGCCCAAGCCGCGCCGAGAGCGGCCTGTTTATAAAGCACTTGAATGTCGCGCATGGTGAGCACGAGCAACAGTTCGCGGTAGCGCCACACGGCGCCGAGATCGAGATCAAACAAGCCGCGATCCGGCCTGATCTCGGTCACCCGCTCTGATGGAGCTTTGAGAGGCGCTTCTGCGAGACTCACTGAGCGCAGGCCTTCATGAGAGTTTCAGCGACGGTGATCTGTTCGTCATCTGTCATCTGATGGAACAGAGGCAGGATGATGCGCCGGTCCTGCGCAAACTCAGAGTTTGGCAATGACCAATTTCGAGTGCTCTTGTAACCATCTTCGCGGTGAGCACACATGATGCCGCGGCGTGTTGCAATGCCCGCGTCGAGCATGGCTTGCATCACAGTACGCTGGTCGACGTGCGCCGGCAGCGTCACCGAATAACTCTGCCAGTTCGATCGCTTGTTGGCGGGCTCTGCTGGGGTGGCCAAGCCTATGTTGTTTCGGAGCAGCTCGTTATAGCGTGCAGCCAGTCGTCGACGCGTAGCGACAATCTCCGGCACACGCTTCAGTTGCTCGCGGCCGACTGCTGCTTGAATATCCGTCATGCGATAATTGTAGCCCAGTACAGGATGGGTTTCGAAGATTACCTGGTTCGACCCATGGCGAACGGTGTCGGGCACGCTCATTGCGTGCTGCCGCAGCAGCTTGAACTGTTTGTCGTACTTGGAATTGCGGGTAGTCAGCATGCCGCCGTCTCCGGTAGAGACGATCTTGCGGGGATGAAAGCTGAACGCGGCAATATCACCGCGCGGAGCGCCTATGCGCTCCCATTCGCCGTCGATGTTAATCTCCGAACCGATTGCGCACGCCGCGTCCTCGATGACAGGAAGGTCGTGCTTGGCGCCTATCGCGCAGATCGCCTCAAGGTCTGCCGGCATGCCGATTTGATGTACGAGTAGGATGGCCTTGGTCTTGGGCGTGATCGCTGCTTCGATGTTCGCCGCATCCAGATTGTAGGTGTCCAGTTCGATATCGACGAACACAGGCTCGGCGCCGCAATAGCGCACTGCATTGGCGGTGGCGATGTAGCTGTGCGACACGGTGATGACCTCATCGCCGGCACTGACGCCCACAGCCAACAGCGCCAAGTGCAGGGCTGTCGTGCAATTGGAAACCGCGGTCGCATGCGGCGCGCCGACGAAATCCGCGAATTCGCGTTCGAATGCCGCCACTTCAGGGCCTTGCGTGACCCACCCGGATAGGATGACGCGCGAAGCCGCTTGCGCCTCACGCTCATCCATCAACGGCTTCATCAGCGGGATCATGCGACGTGCTCTTTATTGGCGCGCCACCAGGTGACGAGCCGATGCAGGCCTTCTTCAAGATCCACCCGCGGCGCCCAACCCAACATTCGCTTGGTTTTTTCAATCGAGGCGAGCCGGCGCGGCACGGCGTTCACCTTGCGCTCAGGGCCATACTCCGGCCGAAGCATTCTGCCCATCACTCGCATGAGCGCCTCAGCCAGTTCGTTCAGGTTCGTCTCCACCCCCGATGCGACGTTGAACACCTCGTCCGAAACGTCCGACTTGAGGCCTGCAACATTGGCCGCTGCGATGTCGTCGATATAGATGAAATCCATGCTGGTCTTGCCATCGCCTAGAATCAGGGGTGGCACGCCTGCTTCTATGCGTTCCATCCAGCGGATCAAAACTTCGGTGTACTTGCCGTGGATGTCCATGCGCGGCCCGTACACATTGAAGTACCGGAAGGCGCAGTACTCAGTGCCGTACATGTCGTTGAACGAACGCAGGAGGCCTTCGAGCATTACCTTGGAGGTGCCGTACCATGTGCGGTTGTTGTAAGGGTGCTCTTTCTCTGTCGTCGGAAAATGGTCCGCCAGACCATAGACTGACGCGGAAGAGGCAGCCACTATGCGTTTGACGCCCGCGAGGTGCGCGGCTTCTACGACATTGAATGTGCCGTCGCACATCACTTCCAGCGCCTCGCGTGGATGCTCCGCGCACGCTGTGATGCGGATCGCCGCCATGTGAATAACGGCGTCCATGCCTTCAGTGACGCGCCGCGTCGCCTCAATGTCGCGGATGTCGCCCTTAACGAGTTCGACGCGTCTATCTTTCAATATCTCAGCGACATTGTGCATGGAGCCGCGCACGAGATTGTCAAAGATCACTACCTTTTGGACGTCTTCACGCAGTAGCTGGTCGATTGTCGTCGACCCGATCAGGCCACACCCGCCGGTAACCAGGATTTTGGCGCCTTCGAGGTTCATCGCGAAATCCCCGCATCCCTCTTGTGCAGTTCGATCACAGCAGCAGCGACCTGCTGCTGCATCTCCGCCGTCAATTCTGGGTACATGGGTAGCGAAAGCTGCTCCGCCGCGGCCTTCTCCGCATGCGGGAAGTCGCCGTTCCTATAGTTAAGGTCTGCGTAGGCCGGTAGATTATGGATAGCGATTGGATAGTGGATTCCCGATTGAATGCCCCTCCCGCTGAGCGCCTCTTGCCACTCCTGGCGCTTCGTCGTGCGCGTGGAATAGATGTGATAAACGTGGCGTGATTTATCCTGAACGAAGGGAGTAGGGACGCCCGAGCCAGCGAACAGCGCATCGTAGCGCTTGGCGGCTTCACGACGGGCTTCTGTCCACTTTTCGAGATATTTCAGTTTCACCCTCAAGATCGCGCCTTGCATGCCCTCAAGGCGCATGTTGTAGCCCTTCAGCACGTGCTGGTACTTCTTCTCTGCGCCCCAATCGCGCAGCATGCGAATTCTGCGAGCATACTCGTCGTTGTTGGTCGTCGTGGCGCCCCCCTCGCCGTAAGCGCCGAGGTTTTTCCCGGGATAAAAGCTGAAAGCAGCGAGGTCGCCGATGCCGCCGACGCGCCTGCCGTTCCACTCCGAGCCGTGCGCCTGGCAGGCATCTTCGATCACGATCAGCTTGTGCTTCTTGGCGATCGTCATGATCGCGTCCATGTCGCAGGCTTGGCCATAGAGGTGGACCGGAAGGATCGCTTTGGTTCTGGGCGTGATCGCCGCTTCGATTCTCTCCGGATCGATTAAGTAGGTTTTGGGGTCGATATCGACGAACACCGGCTTTGCGCCGGTGTACCAAATCGCCGCCACCGAGGCGACGAACGTGAATGGCGTGGTGATCACCTCATCGCCGGCGCCGATATCCGCCGCGAGCATGGCCAGGTGCAGCGCGCTGGTGCCGTTATTAACGCCCATGCAGTGCTTGGCCCCGCAATACTCCGCAAACTCGTTCTCGAATGCGGCTACTTCAGCGCCGAGAATGAATTGAGTGTTGTCCAATATGTGCTGAATCGCGGCGTCTACCTCAGGTTTGATCGAGAGGTATTGCGCCTTCAAGTCGACGAAAGGGACGGTCAAAGTACGCGCTCCGAACGAGGAAGGTGGATGGTTTCGCCGCGCGCCTTCATCGACGACGTCGCGGCTTCGATGATCTGAATGACGCGTGCGCCGAGGCGGCCATCGCACAGCGTTGGGCTTCTGCGCTCGATGGCTTCGACGAAGTCCAGCGCACCGGCCCGCAGAGCTTCGCTCTCGTCTAGTTTCGGCGCCCACATATCACCGGTGCGGTATCCGACCCGCATTTGATATATTTTGTGCGGATCGTCCGTGAACGAGACGCCCTTGTCGTAGATTTTCAATTTTTCAGATGGCTGCAGGTCATCATAGACGAACATCTTCTTGGCGCCGCCGACGAGCACGGTGCGCACCTTTACCGGGGCTAGCCACGAGCAGTTCACGTGTGCGATGGCGCCCGAGTCATAAAACATCGTGATGTAGGCGAGGTTTTCCGGCGTGCCGGGAAAGTGGTTTATTCCGCCAGCGGAAACGGCGGTGGGTTGTTCTTGCAGCAGATAATCCAAGATCGAGAAATCATGCACAGCAAGGTCGCTGATCACGCTTACGTCGCGCTGAAAAAGTCCCAAGTTCACACGCGTGGAGTCATAATAAAGGATTTTGCCGAGTTCGCCCGCCGCCACCAGCTCCTTCATCTTCTGAACAGCGCCCGTGTAGATGAAGGTGTGATCGACATGTAGAACGAGCTTCTTCTTCTCGGCGCAATCAACCAATTGACGCGCCTGAAGCGACGTTTCGGTCATCGGCTTTTCCAGCCAGACGTGTTTGCCCGATTTGAGTGCGGCCATGGCCAACTCGAAGTGTGTGCTGACGGGCGTTGCGATCGCGACCGCATCAATTGACGGATCGCGCAGCATTTCCTGAAAGTCGGTGGTTGTCGTTACCGCGGGGAACCGCTTGTTCACGAGTTCGAGCTTCTTCGCGTCGAGGTCGGCGACCGCCGCCAACTCAGCGCCTTTCAGCTCTGCGAAGTTGCGAACGAGGTTTGGACCCCAGTAGCCGTAGCCGATAACGCCAATCCTGATCATTGCCCTGGACCCTGTTCGCGCGTATCCATCACACCCTTACGTTTGTCGCGCACATCGCCGACGATCTTGGCCGGCACCCCGGCGGCAATTGCGAAATCGGGCACATCCTTGGTGACCACAGCGCCGGCGCCGATGAGCGCGCCCACTCCAACGGTCACTCCGCCCAGGATTGTCGCGTTCGAGCCGATCGAGGCTCTGCGCTTGATGCGCGTGGGCACCACCGACCAGTCCGCCTCAGACTGCGCCGAGCCGTCCTCGTTCGCCGCCTGCGGAAAAATGTCGTTGATGAACATGACGCCATGGCCGACGAACACCTCGTCCTCCACCGTCACGCCTTCGCAGATGAACGTGTGCGAACTGATCTTGCAGCGCTCGCCGATGTGCGCGTTCTTCTGAATTTCGACAAAAGCACCCACGCGCGAACCAGCGCCGACCGAGCAGCCATAGAGATTCACCAGCTGGGGGTGATGGATCGTCACACCCTCGCCGAGGCGAACATTGTCCGAAATCGGCATAGTCTAAACCCCACGCGCTTGACCCAGCGCCCGTCGCAAGTTCCCTGCCGCGTTATGCTTAATCGGCCCACATCCGCTGCATCGCGTGAGCCGCGCGGGGCCAGCTTCTGAAGGGGTAGGGGCTCTTTTCCAAGCCTATGCGGCGCTTGGGAGAATTTCGCGCCTATTGGGGCTGTACGATGGTCGCATGCAAGGTCTTTTGCTGCTGTTGAGCGTCTTTGCCGTCGACATAGGCAACCAGGTCACGAAAGGCGGCGGACGCGGAGAAATGCTCGCGGGCGCATGCGGAGGCGGCGGCCGCCAGAGCGGCGCGCCGGCTACGGTCAGCCAGGAGCGCCACCACCTCGACGCCGAACTGGCGCGGGTCATCGGCAACCACGATGGCGCCGCGAACCTCCACTTCGACTCCTTGAGTGGTGATCGTGGTGCCGACCACCGCCTTGCCGGCGGCGAGCGCCTCCACGAGCTTAACCTTCAGGCCCGAGCCAGTGTAGAGCGGCGAGATCACGACGCCAGCTTCGGCGTAGAGCGGCGCCAGATCAGAAACCACACCCAAGTAAGTGACGCCCGCCGGCGCATCGCCGAGGCTGCGGGAGACGGAGCCGACGACTTTGAGCCGAGCATTGGGGTTTTCGGAGCGGATGATAGGCCAGCTTGCGGTGAAGAAGCGTTCGAGTCCGACGATGTTGGGCGCTGTGTTGCTGCCAACGAAGAGCAACGTGTCGTCAGCTCCGACCTGCGGCTCCGAAACCTTGGTTACGCTATGGGGTGCGGTAATCACGGTGGATGTGGGCAGGCGCGAGCGAACCTGCGCGGCCTCCTCCTGTTGGATTGCGACCACCGCATCCGCGAGAGCCAGCAGACGATATTCGCGGTCGGCCTGAAGCGTGACGGTGTTCTTTTCGGCCGCATCCGCAACGCGTGCGGACATGAGGTCATGCATGATGGCCAGAGACGGCGCCCTGTCATTTAGCGCGTAGGGCGCCAGGGGGGTGAGGAACACATAATCGCACAGGACTGCATGCGCATCGCGAGCGGCATTGCGCGCGACAAACAACACATCGTCACGGGTCGCTGGCGCGCCTTGGGCATACTCCGCCGGCTGCGAAAGGCCGAGGTTCAGTGCTCTGTCGAGCACTGCAAGGGCTGAACTGAACCACACACGCGGATCGCGAGCGACAACGAGATTGCCCACCCGGAGTCCGCCGCGTACGAAATAGCGTTCGAAAACGTCAATCTCCGGCCGCAGTCGCAACACGGCCCAGCGGCCGAAGATCTTCGGGGACGCTCCCAAGTAGTCGACCGCGTAACCAGCGCGCTTCAGCGCTCCGGCCAAAGCCAACACATAGGCTGAGCTGCCATTGGTGACGCCAACTATGCGCTGACGCGACAGCAGTGTCACGCGCCTCGCAGCGAACCGGCTCTTCTTCCTTGCCCGCCGGCGGAGACGGGCGCCGATCGGGTCGCGCAACAAGGCTACAGTCGAAGGCCTCTCGAGCGCGATCTTGGCCGCCGTGCCAAGGCGGCGCTGCTTCAGAGCAGCGACAAATTCAGTGAAAGCGCGTGCATCGGCGCGCGCCCGGCGACTGCCTTTCAGTTCCCTTGCGAGCGCCGCATCGCTGCCCGGCTCGATCTTGGAGTAGGCCGCCTCGATGGCGTCGATTGCCTGCAGATCAAGGCGGTGCGAGATGGAGGCTGCGTGTTTGCGATAGAAATAGGTGAGCTGCGGATAAACTCGCATCCGCGCTCCGCCGATTAACAGACGCAAGATCAGGTCTGAATCCTCTCCAATGCGGAGCGTCTCGTCGTACCGGGCGCCTAACGCGCGGCGAAACACCGGTTTGAGGTACCCCAGCGCCGGCCGGCGTCCGAGTAGGCGATTGCTGCGCTCATACGCGGATGCGCTGATCCATTGCGGCGCGCGGGAGTAGTCGCCCCTGAGATGGGCATGCGGGGCCACGGACTCATCTTCATAGAAGATGAGCAGGTCATCCGCGACGATGTCGGCTCGATCAGCCTCCGCTTGCGCAACAAGCTGCTCCAACCGCTCTGGATGGATGACATCGTCATTATCCACAATCGCAATCCAGCGTCCGCGCGCCTGCGTAAGAGCTCGGTTGCGGGCGCCGGCGGGGCCGGAGCGGGGGGCTTGAGCATGGATAATCCTGACGCGGGGGTCGCCGGCGGCAGCCCGTTTAGCCGCATCCAGGCTGTCATCGGCGGAGCCATCATCGCTGACGATCAGTTCGAGGTCTGTCTCAGTTTGGCGCAAGACCGAGCGCACGGCGGCGGCGATGTGCGCCGCTCCGTTATAGTTCGCCATGATCACCGAAACCCGCGGCGCGGTGGCGTTTGTGTTCATGCCGATCTGGCCTGCCCCTTCCTTTATCTCGCTGCAAGTTCCGCTCCGAGCCAGCTCTCGTGAGGGAACTCCGTTGCGGCGGCCGCCGGGCCGCGCTTTATCGATGCTCATGGGCCTGCTGCGGCTGTTCGAGCGCGCGCCGCCGAGCGCTTCTCTCTTCCCCCCCGGTCGGGTGGGCTTCGCCGTCGGCGACATTCATGGCCGCGCCGATTTGCTGGCCGCGATGCTATCGCTCCTGGAGCAGCGCTTCACGCATGAGCAACGCCATGGCGGACCGCCGATTGTCGTCTTCCTGGGCGATTACGTGGACCGCGGCCGAGACAGCGCCGGGGTGCTCGACCTGCTGCTGACGGGGCGCCCGCTGGGCTACGAGCGGCGCTACCTTAAGGGCAACCACGAGCAGTCCATGCTTGCTTTCATGGACGATCCGATGGCGAACCGCGCCTGGCTGTTGCAGGGCGGAGCTGAGACTTTGATCTCCTATGGCGTGACGCCCCCGCCAGCTATTTCCGGTCAGGAGCAGGACTGGCGGGCTGTCGCCCAAATGCTGACAGCGCGCGTGCCCAGCGCACATATGGCGTTCCTCCACGGGCTCGAGCGCTACGCCGAACTCGGCGGCTACGCATTCGTCCACGCTGGCGTAGATCCCGGCCGCCCGCTGGACCAGCAGAGCGATGATGACCTCTATTGGAGCCGGCAGTCGTTCATCGCCAGCAAACGTCAGTTCTCGCACCGTGTCGTGCATGGGCACACACCGGTCGAGCAGCCTTACGCGGACGCGCGCCGTGTCGCCGTGGACACCGGCGCTTACGCCACGGGCGTGCTCACCGCAGCTCGTTTCGAGGGCGCAGAGGTCAGCTTCCTTTCCGTGTCGGCGCAACGGCGTTAGCGGAGGCGGCGCGGCCTCTTGGCCGCTTGTTCGCTCCCGCGGCGCGGTTTAAACCCCGACAACCAGATCTGGAGAGGCAGGAAATGGCGGCGACGACGAGTGACGCGCACGGGAAGATGGACATCTCCGACCAGCGCGGCACCTTCCATTCATTCCTGGTCGCGACACTCTGGGCGTCCACCCATCTTGCTCAGGTCGTCGCGTTGTTGACGCTTGGATTTGCGATTGGATTGGGTTGGTGGGCCGGTTTCGCCGCCTACGTGGCGATCGGACTATTTGTCGGCCTCATGTTCAAGCAAGGCAGCGTCTTCTGGGCGGTGCAGATCGCCAGTTGGATCGTTCTGGCGCTGGGCGGCCTGATCGTACCGGCATTCTCCGGCATGATGAGCTAATCGCTTGCGCATCGCCGTCCTCAAGGAAAGCGCTGCGGGCGAGACCCGTGTGGCCGCAACACCGGAGACAGTGAAGAAGATCATCGCTCTGGGGCACAACGTTGTAGTGCAGTCGGGCGCCGGTGAGAGCGCTAGCGCGCCGGATGAATCCTATAAGGCGGTCGGCGCGGAGCTCGCGCCGGATGGCGGCGTGGGGAACGCCGATTTGGTGGTCAAGGTTCGACGGCCGACGGCGGGCGAGGTCGCCGCCATGAAGCCCGGCGCTGGCTTTGCATCGTTGCTCGAGCCCTATGGCGAGCGCAGCCTGATCGATGCGCTGGCGAAGGCGAAAATAGACGCGCTGGCGATGGAATTCATCCCGCGCATCAGCCGCGCTCAATCTATGGACGCGCTGTCGAGCCAAGCCAATCTCGCTGGCTATCGCGCCATTATTGAAGCGGCGTCGCTCTATGGCCGCGCTTTTCCAATGATGATGACCGCGGCCGGCACGGTCGCCGCGGCCAAGGTGTTCGTAATGGGCGTGGGCGTCGCAGGCCTGCAGGCGATCGCGACGGCGCGCCGATTAGGCGCAGTCGTCAGCGCCACTGATGTTCGTCCGGCGACGAAGGAGCAGGTGGCATCGCTCGGGGCGAAATTCGTCGCAGTGGAAGACGAGGAGTTCAGGCAGGCTGAAACCACTGCCGGCTACGCTAAGGCGATGAGCGCGGAGTATCAGGCAAAGCAGGCCGCCCTGGTCACCGAGCACATCGCCAAGCAGGACATTGTCATCACCACGGCCCTGATCCCGGGGCGCCCAGCGCCTGTCCTAGTCGCCGAAGCACAGGCGAAATCGATGCGGCCGGGCTCCGTCATCATTGACCTCGCGGTTGCTCAAGGCGGCAATTGTCCGCTGTCGAAGCCCGATGAGCTGGTCGAAGTCGGTGGTGTTAAAATCATGGGCTTTACGAATTTGCCGGCCCGTCTGCCGGCAGATGCATCGTCGCTTTACGCCCGAAATCTGCTCGCGTTGTTGCCGTTGCTTGCGGATAAGGAAACCAAAGCCTTCGCACCGCATTGGGACGACGAGATCATCAAGGGCGCGATGCTGACCCGCGCCGGCGCCCTGGTGCATCCGCACTTCGCACCAGCGAGCGCTGCATGAACGATATCGACTTCGCGAAGAGCTATTATGCCGCCTGGAATGCGCGCGATGTCGACTCGATCATGGCGCTCTACGCGGAAGACATTGAGTTTTCTTCGCCCTATATTGCGGCTCTCGGTTTTTCACCGGATGGCGTCATCGCCGGCAAAGTGATGTTGCGGGCTTATGTCGAGCGCGCACTTGATCGCTCGCCGGCGCTGACGTTCACGCCCGAGGCCGTTTTGGTTGGCGCACGGGGGCACGCGCTACTCTATCGCAATCATCGCGGCGAACGGGTCGCCGAAGTCCATGAACTCGATTCAAGCGGGCTGATCGTGCGGGCCGACGCTGTGTACGAAACGGCCTGAGACGGGCGCAGCCGCGTCGTGGAGAGCAGTGCTGATGGTTGATCCGTTCGTCTTCTATTTTGCGATCTTCGTGCTCGCGATCTTTGTCGGCTATTACGTGGTGTGGTCCGTGACGCCCGCTCTGCATACGCCTCTGATGGCGGTAACAAACGCGATTTCCTCCGTGATCATTGTCGGCGCGCTGATTGCCGCCGCCGCTAGTGCGAACAGCGAGAGCGGCTGGATTGCCAAAGGCGCAGGCGGGCTTGCTGCGGCGCTCGCCGCAGTCAACATCTTCGGCGGCTTCCTGGTGACACAGCGCATGCTGGCCATGTACAAGAAGAAAGAAAAGAAGTGACCGCGGCCGCGAGGGCGAAGCCGTCGCCATGACCGTCGCGGAATGGCGTGCGCTGATTGAGGCGTATCTTGAAGGCCGGCTCTCCGCCGAGGCCTTCATGCGCCGCTTTTCCGATGCCTGGCGCGCGTCCAGCATAGCCATCCCGCACGCAATTGCTGCGCTACAGCCGCATGTCGAGGCCTTCGAAGCCGATGTGATGGAGGCTGGCGAGGAGGGGATCGTCAATGATGACGAGCTGCGACAGGCCGCACAGAGTGCGCTAGCAAATCTGTCCCAAGAACAACTTCATCATCCGCAAACGTACGACAGAACGCGGGCGCGCGAGGATTTTCGCCGCTTTCGTGTCCAAGTCGCCGGCTGCGCCGGCGCCGGCTGTGTTATCGCGTTTGCGTGGCTCGCCCTCTGCTTGCTGCAGATCGTGTTCGTCAGCGAATGGGTGCAGCATGAACTTGGCTGGAGCGCGTGGCCGTCGGCGGCTGTCGGCTTCGTGCTCGCATTCGTGCCTATCGTCGGCAACATTTTGGCGTTCATCGACGCCACTGAAATCCGCAATTGGCCGACATGGGCGGCCGCGATCGTGTTTTTCGCCGCGCCGGTAATGACCTGGATCACAGGCTGGCTGCGCTGGCGCAGGTTTGGGCGATAAGGGGCAAACATGAACGCTGATCTTGCTGCGCTGCTGTACCTGGTGTCGGGAGTGCTTTTCATTCTGGCCCTGCGCGGCCTTTCCAGCCCTGAGACGAGCCGCCAAGGCAACACCTACGGCATGATCGGCATGGCCATAGCCATCGGCACGACACTATGGCTGGTGACGCCTGATCAGACCACTTGGACCATCATCGGCGGGGGCATAGTCGTCGGTGGCGCTGTCGGCGCTTTCATAGCGCGATCGATCAAAATGACGGCGATGCCCCAACTGGTGGCCGCTTTCCACTCCCTGGTGGGCCTCGCTGCTGTCGCTGTCGCCGCCGCGGCCTTCTATGCGCCAGAAAGCTTCGGCATCGCTGAAGCAGGCGGCATTCATACGCAGTCACTGATCGAGTTGTCGCTCGGCACGGCGATCGGCGCTATCACCTTCACCGGCTCCGTGATTGCCTTCGCCAAGCTCAATGGCAATATGAGCGGCGCGCCTATCATTCTGCCGGCGCGTCATTTCATCAACATCGTCATCGCGCTGGCCATCGCCGCGCTGATTGTGATGATGATAGGTTCGCACGGCGCTGTGGAATGGCATTTCTGGGCGGTAGCGGGCCTTTCGCTGCTCATCGGCATCCTGCTGATCATTCCCATCGGCGGCGCAGACATGCCTGTTGTCGTCTCGATGCTCAATTCCTATTCGGGGTGGGCGGCGGCGGCGCTTGGATTCACGCTGGAAAATATTGCTCTCATCATTACGGGCGCGCTGGTCGGTTCGTCCGGCGCGATCCTTTCCTACATCATGTGCAAGGGCATGAATCGCAGCTTCATCTCCGTCATTCTAGGCGGCTTCGGAACTGCCGATGGCGGGGCTGCCGCGGGCGCGAAGGAAACGCGGCCAGTGAAGCAGGGCAGCGCCGACGATGCAGCTTTCATCATGAAGAATGCTTCGAAGGTGATCATCGTGCCTGGCTACGGGATGGCGGTCGCGCAGGCGCAGCACAGCGTGCGGGAGATGGCCGACCTGCTGAAGAAGGAAGGCGTTGAAGTGAAGTACGCCATTCACCCGGTTGCCGGACGCATGCCCGGGCACATGAACGTCCTGCTCGCAGAAGCCAACGTGCCGTACGATGAAGTTTTCGAACTGGAAGACATCAACAACGAGTTCAGCCAGGCTGACGTCGCCTATGTGATCGGCGCCAATGATGTCACCAATCCCAGCGCCAAAACAGACCCAAAATCGCCGATTTTCGGCATGCCGATCCTAGATGTGGAGAAGGCGAAGACTGTTCTTTTCGTGAAGCGCGGCATGGGCTCAGGTTACGCCGGTGTCGAAAACGAGCTCTTCTTCCGCGACAACACGATGATGCTGTTTGGGGATGCCAAGAAGATGACGGATGAGATCGTCAAAGGTTTATAGTCTTCAAGAACGACAATCGATGATGAGCAAAGCGCCCGGACGCCATTACCTCCGGCGCCGGCTTCGCGGCCGCCGAAGGCGACACGCGGCTCGACTTTGCCAGGACGCTGATCCACTTGGCTGACGAATACCGCTGACGCCTCGAGCCTTGCCGCGGCGTCGCAATCCTGTCATGGGCTGGCCCTGAAAGAACGTCCCTGCCCAACATTGCGAGTTGCGCCGTGAGCCGTCATCTCCTGAGTCTTGGTTGCCTTGCAGTGCTCTGTGCCTGCGGGCAGGGCGCGTCTCGTCCGGGCGGCCCGGGGGCTTCCGCGCAAGCGTGCGCTCTGGTCGCAGAGCCGGTTTCAATCTTTGGCGAGGGCGTGGAGCAAGTTGGTTATGGTCGGCTGGAGACAATGGCGGCATCGTGCCAATTCCAGTCGGCTGATGGCGCGCGCAGCGGCGAGGTTGTCATCTCAACCGTCGAAAGCCTGGGCTCGCGCACGCCTGAGGCGGAGATGGCGGAGCGAGTGCAAAGTTGGGACGGAATGACTGATGCGCCGCTCGTGGCGGTGGAGGGTTTGGGTGACGAGGCGCGCATGGCGACAGATTTGCCAGGTTATCAAACCCAGATCATCTTTCGCCAAGGCAGTAATGTTGTGATGGTGTCTGGTAGCTCGGGCGATGATGCCCTGAGCGGCGAACAGATCGCACGCCATTTGGCTCGGGCGGCATCGCAGTCGTTGGCGTCGTCGGGCGGGTAAATGTTGCGGCGTCTCACTGACGCAGCGCGTTCCATGCGTGACGCGCAGTGGCCCCAAGGAAGAGGCACAGGGCGACGAGTGCGAAGACCGCGAACGAACCATACGCGAGCACGGGCCCCCCAAGATTGAGGTCTCCCTGAATCAGAAATCCCAGCAAATAAGGTGCGGCGAAGGCGGCGATGAGAGCTAGCGCTCCATTGCGATAGGCGTGGCGCGGGCTGAAGAACGTTGCAAGGCTGCCGCCGACCACCAAGATCGCAAGAAGCAAAAGCGGTCCCATGCGCTCCTCCCGCGCCCGAGAGTGCCACTTGTCGGTTAACTCCCAGTGCAGCAAGGGCGCCGACAAGAGCGAAAAAAGAGGGGGAGCATTGCTGCTCCCCCTTAATCAATGCGTGTGTTCTTGAGCCTACCAGATGGTGACGCGATCGGCTGGCGCGAGATAGAGCGCATCGCCCGGTTGTACATTGAAGGCGGCGTACCAGGTGTCCATGTTCCGCACTGTGCCGTTGCACCGATAGACGGATGGAGAGTGCGGATCGGTCAGGACCTGATTGCGCAACGCCGCATCGCGGATAAGCGCGCGCCACGCCTGCGCCCAGCCGAGGAAGAAGCGCTGATCACCACTGAGGCCATCGAGTTCCGGCGCCGGCGCGCCGTTCCGCGACAGATTGTAGGCGTGATAAGAGACCTGCAAGCCGCCATTGTCGCCGATGTTTTCGCCGAGAGTCAGCCGGCCGTTCACGCTGATGCCCTCGAGCGGCGTGAACTGATTGTACTGCTCCACTAAACGATCGGTGACGCGCGTGAAGGCTTCGACGTCGGCCGGGCTCCACCAATCGCGCAGCACGCCTTGTGCGTCGGACTTCGCGCCCTGATCGTCGAAGCCGTGCCCCATTTCGTGGCCGATCACGCCTCCTATGGCGCCGTAATTTACGGCTGGATCCGCATTCGGATCGAAGAAGGGCGGTTGTAGGATTGCGGCCGGGAAGACGATCTCATTGAATGTCGGATTGTAATAGGCGTTGACGGTCTGCGGGGTCATGAACCACTCGTCCTTATCGGTCGGACGAGCAAGACGCGCGAGATCATAGTTCCAGTCGAACACCGAGAAGCGCTTGGCGTTGCCATAGGCGTCGCCCGCCCGCACCTCAAAGCCCGAATAATCGCGCCAACGGTCGGGATATCCGATTTTCGGACGGAATGTCGCCAGCTTCTCACGTGCAGCGACTTTCGTCTCCGCCGTCATCCACGGCACGGCATCGATGCGCTCACCATAGGCGCGGCGCAGGTTTTCGACCAACTCCGTCATCTGCGCCTTCGCTTCCGGCGGGAAGTGACGCTGCACATAGAGTTGGCCGACAGCTTCGCCAAGCGCGCCGTTCGTGGCCTGCACAGCCCGCTTCCAGCGTTCCCGCTGCTGCGGCTGACCGTTCAGCGTACGGCCATAAAAATCAAACACCTCGTCATCGATGTTCTTCGGCAGCACTGCTGCATTGTTACGAATGAGGTGATAGGCGAGATATGAGCGCCAGGTGGAAACCGGGGTCCGCATGAACAGCTCGGCCAGCGGCCCCATCGCAGAGAGTTCTGCGATCACCACTTCCTGCACGTTCCCCAACCCGGAGGATTCGAAAGCTGCATCCCACGGGAAATTCGGCGCCAGTGCGCGGATATCGGCGCGGGTTTTCAGATTGTAGGTGCGGTCACGATCACGCCGCTCCGCGATCGGCCAGTGACGTTCGGCGATCTGCGTTTCGAGGGCGAGGATAGCACGCGCCTTTGCGCCGCCGTTCGGCTGGCCCGCCAACGTCAGCAGCCGTTCGATATGTGCGACATATGCACTGCGGATATTCGGGAACTCGCCGTCCGTGCGGCGATAATACTCGCGCTCAGGCAACCCAAGGCCCGCTTGCGTCATATTGGTGACGTAGCGGTTGGGATTGCGGTCATCGAGGCCGACATACATCGCGATCGGGGAGCTTACCGCAACACCTGGTTCGCCGATGAAGCGCACGACCTGTTCGTGTGTGCGCAGCGCATCAATGCGAGCGAGCTCATCTTGCACGGGGCCCAATCCGGCTGCGTCGATGGCCTCTTGGTTCAGAAAAGAATTATAGAAGTCGGCGATCTTCTGCTGGTTTGAGCCGGGTGCGCCGCCAGCGAGAGCGACTTCCTCGATGATCACCCGTTGATCGTTGTCGGACTTCTCGCGCAGCATGTCGAACGTACCCCAACGGGTGCGATCAGCTGGGATTTGCGTGTTCGCCAACCAGGTCCCATTGGCATATCGAAAAAAGTCGTCGCCTGGCTTTACGCTGAGGTCGCGCGCTGCCAGGTCGACGCCCCAAGCGCCGATTGCGGCTGGGGTGCGCGCCGCCGCCGGCGCCGCAGCTTCCTGCGCGCCAGTGGCGCAGCCAGCCAATAGCGCCAGGGTCGACGCGCCCATGGCGCGGCGGGTCAAATTGATCATATCTTCCCTCCGAGTGCCTCTTATTCCGCCGCGGCCAGTCTGCGACGGCCCCCATAAAGGCGCGCGTAGAAGCCGAGCAGGCCCCCGATCGCGCGCTTGAAGTCGATCCCGATCATGTAGAAGGCGGGCGTCAGGATCAAGGTGGCTGGCATGCAGATGAGCACCCCGAAAGCCAAACTGATCACCATCGGCTTGAGGAACTGAACGATGGCCGCGTTCTCGAGGATCATCGGCGAGGTGCCGATGAATTCCGTCACAGAAGTCAAGAAAATCTGGCGGAAACGCGACACCGAGGCTTCTGTAATGCCGCGCTCGGCTTTGACCCGCATGACCTGGAATCCGAGCGCCTCGATGTCCTGCGCCCGCTCACGATATTCCGACGCATCGAAGCGCATTTGCGACGAATGACGCAATTCGATTGGCCCCTTCTGGAACCCTGAAGCGGCGCCCTCGGCGATCATCTCCTCGTGCGGCTCCAGATCGGGAGCGACGCCGACATATTCCACTACCTGACCGTCAGGCAGTGCGAACTCATGCAGCTCCAGCCCCAGCTCCTCGGGCAGGGGCTGGCCCGTCCCTTTGCGACGCAGGCCGAAATACCCGCGTATCTGGTTGCAGCGATCCACCAGGACGACGTTGTCGTTCACGACGACGCCAATGGCCGCGATCATGCCAAGCCACGAGAACAGCGCGAAACTGATGCCGAACATCAGGTGCCCGAGCAACGCGCCGACAATCGAGAAGGGGATGACGCACAAGATCATCACCGGCTGCCAGTACGACCGGAACGTAACGGCGAGCAGGAAATAGATCGCCGCGAACGCAAGCAGCATCAGCCGGGTCAAGTTCTCCATGAACTCTGCTTGACCTTCGGCTTCGCCGATTGCGCGGCGAGACACGGTGTTGAAGCGCGCCTCGAAGCCGGGCCAGTAATCCCGGTCGAGCGTGCGCATGATTTCCTGGCGCGCTTCTGCGTTGACGAGATCGGCCGTGACAAGGATCGAACTCATGCGCTGGCGCCGGTCCAGCCCTGTCACGCCTGGCGCAAACTCCCACGTCGCCACGGACGCCAGGGGCACTTCGCGGCCATCAGCGGTGCGCACGCGGAAGGAGCCAAGGCTTTCCAGTGTGCGCCGGTCATCGCGGGGATAACGCACATAGACGCGCACATCGTCGCCCTCGCGGGGCAGCCGCTGCACCTCGTCGCCAAAATAAGCCTGCCTGACTTGGCGCGTTATGTCGCCGAGCGTGACGCCGAGTTGCTCTGCGCCAGGCAAAAGGTGGAAGCGAAGCTCCTCGTTGGCGGCATCTTGGCTGTCTCGCACGCTTGTCACGTCGGAGAATTGAAGCAGGCGCGCCTTCAGATCTTCAACTGCAGCGTCAAGGTCTTCCTTGTTCTCACCCATGAGCGCGAGATCGATGGCTGGCGAGCCGGAGCCCGAAAGCGAGAAGCTAATCTCGTCAGCGTCGGGAACTTCGCCGAGCAATTGCTCAAGACGTTCTGTAATTTGTCGCGACCGCAGGTTTGGCCTTGTCTCGGGCGGAGTGAGGCTGACATAGGCGCGAATCGAGTTTTCCTCGATCGACTGACTCCAGGACCGCACGACGCCGCGCGATCTGTGTCCTGTGTTGGGGTCGACCACAGCGACGTTGGCTGTCTCCTGTTCGAGCGCACGGCGAGCCGCATCGAGCTGTTCGGCGACTTGCTCCATGCGTGAGAAGGGCGTCGTCTGCGGCAGCGTAATGCTTGCTTGCATGAAGTCGCCTTCGACTTCGGGCATGAAAGTCTGCTTTACGCGGCCAGATGTCATCAATCCGATGCCGAGCACCATAATGCCCAGGAAGATCGCCCAGGTCAGATAGCGGAAGCGTACGGCGACCCGCACCAAAGGCCCATGTAGATTCTCGGCCACCCAAATCACCGAATGGGCGCACTTCTGCTGCAGCGCCATCAGGCGGTTCATGATGCCCGTGCCGCCCGGCTCGGGCTTCTTCACGTGCGCCAAATGCGCTGGAAGGATAATCAGGCTCTCGATTAGCGAGAACACCAATGTCGACATGACAACAAGCGAGATGGCGCGCGTGAATTGTCGTACGTCGCCTTCCAGCAGCATCATCGGGCTGAAGGCGATCATCGTCACGAACACTGAGGCCACGAGCGGCTTCAGCACCATCTGCGTTGCCAGAATGGCCGAGTCTGCACCGTGGTGACCCTTTTCTGCGCGCTCGTACACGGCCTCGCCGACAATGATGGCGTCGTCGACCATGATGCCGAGCACCAAGAGGAAGCCGAACACACTCATGAAGTTGAGTGAGACGTCCACGTAGGGCAGGATGAAGAACGATCCTGCGAACGCGGTCATGACGCCGAGCGTCGCCCAGAACGCCACTTTCGGGTGCAATGACAGCAGCAGCAGCAGGAATATCAGGAAGAAGCCCTGCGCAGCGTTCTGGAAAAGGATGTCGAGCAGCGAATTATAATCTTCGGTCTCGTTGTAAATGGTGGTGATCTGAACGCCCGTGGGAGCTTCAGCGCGAAACTCGCTCAGTGCGTCCTGCACAGCCTTGTTGGTTTCCCAAATGTTGAAGCGATCGGCGGTCTGGAGCGTGACTAGCGCCGATGGTTCGCCGTTGATTTGCGAGTAGAGGTCGGTGTCTTGGAAGCCGTCGACGACGTGTGCGACGTCCCGGATGCGCACGGCGCCGCCATCAGGCGTTTGACGAACAACGATGTTCTCGAAATCGAGCTGGCTATCGGCGAGATTGCGCGCCTGCAGTTGGAAATTGCCGTCCGCCGTGCGCACGGCGCCCGCGCCTTGATTGATCGAGTTGGACCGGACGGCGCGGGCAACGTCATCGAAGGTAAGACCGTAGGCCTGCAGCGAGGCCTCTGAGACCTCGATTGAGACCTCCGGCGTACGTACGCCAACGACGATCGTGTTGGCGCCGCCTGGGAGCAGCGAGAGCTTGTCTCGCAGCCGCTCGGCGGTGTCGCGCAGTGTGCGCTCGTCTACATTGCCATGCACGCCGATGATGATCGACCAATTGCGGCCGACCTGACGCGCCACCTGTATCGGCTCCATGCCCTGTGGCAGGCCGCTTATCGAAGCCACGCGCGAGCGCACTTCTTCCGTCATGGCGTCGACATCGACGCCGGCGTCGGCGGCGAGACGGACCCAGCCAAATCCTTCGCCGGAGCGCGAACGAACCCAGTCGACGCCATCGAGGTCAGAGGTCGCTTCTTCGATGCGAACGATGACCTGCTGCTCCATGTCTTCGGGGCTGGCGCCGGGCCAAATGGCGTTGATGAAAACGCCGTCATCGCGCCCAGCCGGCCAAAATTCCTTCTCCATTTGGTTGAAGGAGAAGACGCCGGCCACGGCGCAGAACAGCATCAAAAGGTTGCCGGCGACGGGGTTGCGTCCCCACCAAGCGACGAGGCCCTTCAACATAGGATCGTTCCTTTCTCCTCCCGCGCGCGCGGGAGGCGGTTCGCGTTCGTTGCGCCTTAGCGGCGGATTTCAAGCGGTCCTTCTCGCGGCGTTTGCTGCGCTGACGGCGCAGCGCTCTCGCCGGCCCGGTCGATTGGAGTGACTGCCATGCCTTGGCGTGGCGAGGTCAACACCGAGACGACGACCCGTTCGCCGTTTGCGACGCCTTCCCGGAACAGCACTTCGTCCGCAGTCGTTTGCGCCGCTCGCACCTGACGGACATCGATCGTGTTATCGGGACGGACGACATAGACGAATTCATTGCGCTTCAACGCGCTGCGCGGTGCTGCGACGAGTGTCTCCCGGCCAGATCCCTCGAGACGCACCGACACGAACATGCCGGGCGCGAGCGGAGCCGGATTGTTGGCGCCGAATGGATTGCGCACTTCGATCAGGCCATAGACGAGACGGGTGCGCGCATCGACTGAAGCCTCAGTACGCACCAGGCGTCCTTCCCACGTGCGCAGGCGCCCGCCGCTGACAGTGCTCACATGCGCGACAGGACCAGGATTTTGGGTGCTGCTGGAGAAGCCTACAGGCAATGCCATGGACGCCAGGTCGGCGTCAGTCAGCGGGACTCGGATTTCCATGGTTTCGGTAGAGAACATGGTCGCCACTGGAGCGCCTGGACCCACATAATCTCCGACATTCGCACGGCGCTCGAGCATGCGGCCGGTGAACGGCGCCCTGATGTTGGTGCGCGCGAGATCGAGTTCTGCAGAGCGCAGCGCTGCTTGCGCGGCTGCGAGCTGAGCCCGTGCCTGCGCCAATTGCGGTTCACGCACCGCAAGCGGGGGCGGGTCGCCGCGGCCGAGCGACTGCCAATCCTGGCGGGCAAGTTCTGACTCGGCTTCTTCGCGCGCCAGCGCCTCTTCCGCCTGCGCCACTTGACTGCGGGCGCGCACTACGGCGAGCCGATAATCGGCGTCCTCTATGCGTGCGAGCGTCTCGCCCTCTGCGAACGCGCCACCCTCGGCGAACTTCGGGCTCACCCACACAACGCGGCCGGCGACCTGCGCCGAAAGTGCGGACGAGAAGCGCGGACGCGTCTCACCTTGAACGCTGATCGCGATAATGGTCGGACGTGCTTGAGCGACCGCGAACTGCACCGCTGGCGGGTGTGGAGTGTCGGTCTTCTCTTCAGGCTTTGGACCAGTCGCCATCATCAGGATGAACAGCCCTGCCACTCCGGCAAGGACGACGACCGGCGCTGCGAACACCACGATGCGACGGATTGCGCCCCACAGCCCCTTGGGCTTGGAATCATCGGGATCGGTCTGAGTCGTCATATTGAAATCCATCTTGTTCATGGAGCCGGCTCCCGATTTTCGTCGATGCCGCCCGTTCGGGCGCCGCCGCCGAGCGCGACGTGGTACGTGATGCGGTTGGAGACGCGTGCGGCGCGAGCAGTGATAAGGCCGCGCTCGGCATCAATGCGGCGCGTGTAAGCGTCGATCAATTCGAACAGTGTAGCGACGCCGCGCGCGTATTCGCGTTCGGCCAGGTCTTGTGCGGCGCGGGCCTCTTCGGCGGCGGTGGAGAATTCGCGCTCGCGCACCTCCAAGCTTTGATCGGCGCTGATCGCACCCTCGACTTCGCGCCATGCAGTGATCGAGGTTCGAACGTAATCGGCCGCAGCAGCACGACGATCCGCCACTGTTGCGCGTGATTCAGCCAGTAGCGCGCCGCCGTTGAAGATGGGCATGGTGAAACCGGCGATGACATTTGTGATCATGTTTATGCTGTCATCCACGTCGCCGAAATCGCCAGCCGGCGCCGTGCTGCCGGCGCGGCCGGTTAGCGTCAGCCGCGGCAGCATGGCGGCGCGCGCTTCGTGAATACGGAAGCCTGCCGCCCGCAATCTGCTTTCTGCGGCGAGCACGTCGGGACGCCGCTCCAGCAGATCGGAGGGCGCTCCCGCCGCTGCGAGCGCAGCGAGTTCCGGCAGATGACCATCCGCGCGCAACGTGCCGTCGGGATACCGGCCCATGATTTCCTGCAAGCGGCGTGAGGCGATCAACAGCGCGTCCTGCGCGCGCGCCTCTTCGGCGCGCGCCGACGCGACTTGGCTGCGCGCTGTCCTCAGCGCCAGCGACGTGGCGATCCCTGCATCGTAGCGGCGTTGTGTGAGGTCGAGAGCACGCTCGCGCGTTTGTAAGTCTTCCCGCGCCAACTCCAACAATTGCTGCGCCTCGATGAGGCCAACCCAAGCATTGGCCGATTGCCCCGCGATCGACAGGCGCGCGCCATTCAAATCTTCCTCTGCTGCGTCGGCGCTGGAATCAGCCGCAAGCGTGCGCGCCGCGAGCCGACCCCAAAGATCGATCTCCCATGAGGCGAGCACGCTGGATGCGACGGTGTCGGTGCGGATGCGATTAGAGGCGCCAGTCGGTTCTTCGGTGCGCGTTGCGTCGCCGCCGACGCTGAGTTCCGGTAAAAGATTGCCGCCGAACGCGCCGCGCGCACGCCAGCGGGATGCGCGGTACTGCGCTTCCACCACTTGCAGGTCCGGACTGCCGGCAAGCGCTTCGCGCGCAAGCGATGACATCTCGGGCGCGTTCAACTCGTCGAGCCAAGTTGTTGCCGGGGAAGCCGAAAGCTCTGCCGCCCGATCGGCGCCAATCGCGTCCGCCGCGACGTAAGAGTCCGGCTCAGGCGGCAGATGCCGGCCAGCGCAGCTGGAAACAGCTAGCAGCCCCAGCCCAATGACGAATGTCGCCCCCTGCTTCATCGCACTCCCTCTGCGTACGCCCTATCGCCCACTCTCTCGAAAGTCAATAAAAGAGTATTGAAAATCGATAATAATTAGGCGAATTGCGTTAAATTGGCATCCCGCTTCAGCCCTTGGATGCCAGCCCACGTCTCTTTGGATGCGCAGGGCGACCCGTTTATTCTTGAAGACGTGCTGGGCGACTCATTTTCGACACTGCCGGCGGGCTTGTCGGATGCCTCAGCATCCGCCTAAGCCGGATTCAACATGACGCTCGACCATTTTGCCGCCGGGCGTTCAAGGCTCGGCAAAATTCCGCCGCCGGCCTGGGGGGCCGGTGCGATAGCCGCGCTCGCGCTTGTCTTCGCCTTTTTCATCAGTGCGCCGGCGGTGATCCTGATGATCATTGCTGTTTGCGCCTGCTTCTGGGCCGCGCGCGAGGCTCAGCGCTACACCATCTCACCGCGGTCTCAACAGGGCGATATTGTTGGTCTGGGCGACTTGGCGCCGTTGCTTGAAGCGCTGCCCGATCCTGCTCTCCTCGTCGATGACGAGGGGCGCGTGGTGGCGTCCAACGCTGCTGCGCGCCGTCAGATGCGTTTTGAGGCGCACGGGCACTTTCTGACCGCGATTCTTCGTCATCCGGATGTGCTCGATGCGGTGCAGGCGGCGCTACGCGAAGGCGATGCGCGCGCCGTGGAGTATGAGACTACTGCGCAGATCGAGCGCTCGATGCGTTGCTACATCGCCCCAGTGGCTTGGGGGGGCGATCGCGCGGCGATGCTGGTTTTTCACGATCAAACAGCAAGAATCAGCACTGAACGGATGCGCGCTGATTTTCTTGCGAACGCCAGTCATGAGTTGCGCACGCCGCTCGCCTCGCTGACATTGTTGATCGAAACGATGGCTGGGCCTGCCCGCGACAATCCTGCCGACCGCGACCGCTTCCTCGTTATGATGCAGGTGCAAGCGGAGCGCATGCGCCGGTTGATCGATGACCTGTTGTCCCTCTCTCGTATTGAACTCGACGAACATGTACCGCCGTCAGACCGCGCTGATCTGGCCGCTGTCGTACGAGAGGTCGTCGATTCCCTCGCGGCAGTCGCGGAGGAGCGCCACGTGAGTGTGCGCGTGGTCGCACCGGGAACTCCGTTGGTGGTCGTCGGAGAACGCTTCCAGCTTGCGCAAGTCGTGCAGAACCTCCTCGATAACGCGATCAAATACACCCCTGCGAACGGCGAGGTGGTGGTAGAGGCAGCCGCCGCTGGCGATCGCGAAGAGGTGATGGCCGCCGCGGGCCGGCGGTGGGAGGAGGCGGGGCGAATCGCCATTCTGACCCCTGAAGGCGCCGCCAATCGTTCATACGCCTACGTTCGCGTGGAGGATTGCGGCCCTGGCATCGCCCGGCGGTTTCTGCCGCGACTAGCTGAGCGTTTCTTCCGCGTCGAGCGCGAGCTTGGGGCGGAAAAGGGCGGCACCGGCCTCGGATTGGCGATCGTCAAGCATGTGGTCAATCGACACCGCGGCGGTTTTCTCGTGGAAAGTCAGCCGGGTAAGGGTTCTGCCTTTGCCGCCTATGTGGAATTGGCGGATGAGACTTGAGCCGTCGCAAGCAGCGCTTTCACACCAGTGTCATCAAAGCCAATTAGAGCGCGCGGTCACAGCTGGCTCCTGACATAGGGGTGGCTGGAACGTGGTATGGGGTCGAGAATGGATTTTGCCGGCGCAACGCGAGCGATGAGCCAAGCTCCTCCCATGGTCGCGCCCGAGGTTCGCGCGAGCGCTGGCGCGCTGACTGGTAGCGCGACGAAAATCGCTGCGCGCGACATCAATGTATTCTACGGCGAGAAACAGGCGCTGTTTGATGTCTCGATGGATATTCCTGATCGCGCCGTCACAGCGTTCATTGGCCCTTCAGGATGCGGCAAGTCGACGTTCCTACGCTGCATAAACCGAATGAACGACACGATCGATAATTGCCGCGTCTCGGGCTTGTTGGAGATCGAAGGCAAGAACGCTTACGCGAGCGACGTAGATCCTGTCGTACTGCGGTCGCGCGTGGGCATGGTGTTTCAAAAGCCGAACCCTTTTCCAAAATCCATCTACGAAAACGTCGCTTATGGGCCGCGCATCCACGGCATCGCCAAGTCCAAAGCAAAAATGGACGAAATCGTCGAAAGCTCGCTGCGTCGTGCAGGACTATGGGACGAGGTGAAGGACCGGCTGAACCAGTCCGGCGCTGGCCTTTCAGGCGGCCAGCAGCAACGTCTCGTTATCGCGCGCACAGTGGCGGTTAACCCAGACATCATCCTGATGGATGAACCTTGTTCGGCTCTTGATCCGATCGCGACTGCCAAGATCGAGGAGCTGATGGACGAGCTGAAGCAGAACTACTGCATTATCATCGTCACCCATTCGATGGCGCAGGCTGCGCGGGTATCTCAAAAAACGGCGTTTTTCCATATGGGCAAGCTGGTTGAGACCGGCGCTACTGAAGAGATTTTTACCAATCCTCGCGACACGCGCACGCAAGATTACATCACCGGCCGCTTCGGCTAAGCTGCGGCACGCCGGATAGCGCGACGGGCTCGCGCGGCAGGTAAAGAGCGACATGGCCGAGCATACCGTCAAAGCTTTCACCGAAGAACTCGATGCGATCACCCAAGACGCGGCGCGGATGGGCGGCATGGCGGAAGCTGCTGTCGCTGACAGCATCGCCGCCGTAGCACGCAGGGATACCGAGCTCGCGCAAGCCGTCATCGAGCGCGATCCCAAGATCGACGCCTTGCAGCGCGAGATCGAACGCAAAGCGATCCGCCTATTCGCCCTTCGCCAACCGATGGCGAGCGATTTGCGCGTCGTTCTGACGGCATGGCGCCTTGCCGGCGAACTCGAGCGCGTTGGCGATTTGGCCAAGAACATCGCCAAGCGCACGCTCATTCTCAACCAGGCAGAGCCCATTCAGCTGACGCGCAGCGTCGAACGCATGGGAAAGATCGCGCTGCAGCATTTGAAGCAGGTGCTAGACGCCTACGCAAACAAGGATGTGCAAGCGGCGATCGCTGTGTGGTACCAGGACGACAATATCGACGCGCACTACAATTCGTTGTTTCGCGAATTGCTGACCTACATGATCGAAGATCCGCGCACGATCAGCTCGTGCGCGCACCTGCTCTTCATAGCCAAGAATCTTGAACGGATTGGCGATCATGGCACGAACATCGCCGAGTACATTCACTTCATGGTGACAGGCGAGGAAATCGCGACGCAGCGGCCGCGGGCTGACGTGGATGTCGCCGAGTAGGAGTGATGCGGATGGCGAAAGCGCCGCACGTGCTGGTGGTCGAGGATGAAGCAGCGCTCGCCGATCTGCTGAAATACAACCTGGAAAAGGAAGGCTATCAGGTTTCCATAGCCCGCGACGGCGAGGAGGCCCTGGTGGTCGCGGATGAAACCAGTCCTGATCTCGTGGTGCTGGATTGGATGTTGCCGAAGACGCCGGGGATCGAGGTGTGCCGGCGTCTGCGGGCGCGGCAGGACACACGCAACACGCCCATTGTCATGCTGACCGCGCGCAGCGAGGAAACTGACCGTATTCGCGGGCTCGATCTGGGCGCCGACGATTACATCACCAAGCCGTTCTCGATGAGCGAGCTCCTCGCACGCCTGCGCGCTGTGATGCGCCGCATCAGGCCCGCTTTGGCGGAGGACAAGCTCGTTTGTGGCGACATCGTCATGGACCGCGTCGCGCATCGGGTGAAGCGGGGCGAGCGCGAGGTGCACCTCGGGCCGACCGAGTTTCGCATTCTCGATCACCTTATGCAGCACCCGGGCCGCGTGTTCAGCCGGGAACAATTGTTGGATGCCGCGTGGGGTTCAGATGTCTATGTCGAAGCGCGCACAGTGGATGTACACATCGGACGGCTGCGCAAGGCGCTCATGATTGGCGATGAGCGCGATCCTATTCGCACTGTTCGCAGCGCTGGATACGCGCTTGAGGTGGCCTAACTCCAGCGCGTCGGCTCCTTATGCGCCTATTGTGTTCGGCTCGATCTTGTAGAGCCGCGAGCAAAACTGGCAACGCGCGTGCAAGAGGCCGTCCGGCTCTATGAGATCGCGCAATTCTTCTGCAGGGAATTGACGCATGAGGTTTGTAAGGCGCTCCGCGTTGCAGGCGCAGCGGTCTTCGAGCGCCGCTGGCGTATCCATGCGCGCACCTTCCTCATGGAATAGCCGGTATAGCAAGCGGTCTGCCCGCAAACCCGGATCGACCAGCTCTTCGTCTGTCAGTGTCGAGAACAGCATGGATGCGCGCAGCCAATCTTCAGCGGTGTCTCCGCGCGTGCAGTCGGCGGCGATGCGCTGTATCAACATCCCGCCCGCGCGCCAGCGCATGGGCCCTTCACTTTCAGTGACCTCGCCAACGGCGAGTCGAATGCCCGTGTCCGTTTGCTCGCTGACCCGGAAATAGTCGCCGGCGCATGCCGCGAGCGTCTCCCCAGTTAGTTCCACCACACCCTGATAGGGTTTCTTGTTCTCGCCCTGGTCGAGCGTCAGCACGAGATTTCCATTGGCCAACAGCTGTTTCGGAGGCACGCGATTTGCTCCTGCGAGCATCTCGGCCGCGCCTTCGCCTAGGCGGGCGTATCCGCGCAGCCCGCCCGCACTGTGTTCGGCCACCAAAAGTGGAACCGGACCGCTGCCTTGCGCCTGCACCACAAGGCGTCCGTCGACCTTCAAGAGCGATCCAATCAGTGCTGCAAGAGTCAACGCCTCTCCGAGCAGCATCGCGACTGGTCTGGGGTAATCGTGCCGGCGCAGGATCGGATCGAGCGCGGCCGGGCCGATCCGTACAATACGACCGCGCACTGGAGCGCGGTCGAGGCTGAAGCATGCGACGAGATCGTCAAGTGGCGGGGACGTTTGGGACATGCGGCTCTAGATGGGAGTTCGCTGCACTTGCGCCATGGCATAGGCGGCGCTGATCACAGCTTGCCCAAGCACCACATCAGAATGGCCTTTTGGGCGTGAATACGGTTTTCCGCTTCGTCCCACACCGCTGACTGCGGCCCATCCATCACGGCGTCAGTGACTTCCTCTCCACGATGAGCAGGCAAGCAGTGCAGGAACACCGCGTTCTTCGCGGCGCGCGCCATTTTGGCCTCGTTGATCGCGAAAGCCGGGAACGCCGCCATGCGCGCATCTTTGTCGGTGTCTCCCATGGATACCCAAGTGTCGGTAACGACAACATCAGCGCCTTCGATCGCGCGCTCGGCGTCGTGTCCTGTTTCCACTCTGGCGCCGGCCGCTTTGGCGGCGGCAATCTCCTGAGCCCGAGGAGCATAGTGGGTGGGTGTCGCTATCCGCAGCGTGAAATCGAACTTCTCAGCAGCATGCACGAATGATGTGCAAACATTGTTCCCATCGCCGAGCCAGGCAATTGTCTTACCGCCGATGTCGCCGGCCCATTCTTCGATCGTTAGCAGGTCGGCGAGAATCTGGCATGGGTGGGAGAGGTCGGTCAGGCCATTGATCACCGGCACGTCCGCCGCCATGGCGAAATCGACCACGTCTTGATGCGTGTTGGCCCGTATCATCACCGCGTCCACCATTCGCGACAGCACGCGTGCGGTGTCTTCCACGGTTTCACCGCGCCCGAGCTGCGTCGCGGCCGCGTCGAGGGCGATGCTTTCGCCGCCCAATTGTCGCATCCCGATCTCGAATGAGACACGCGTTCGGGTCGAGTTCTTCTGGAAGATCATGGCCAGCGCGTAACCGTCGAGCGGCGCATCATCGTCACGTTTCGCTTTTGGCCACCCGGCCCTTGCCGCTTTGCGTGCGTGCGCTTCGTCAAGGATATCGCGCAAGTCTTCGCGGCTGAGCGCTGAAATGTCGAGAAAGTGGCGAGGCGCGACTGTCATCGGCCGCCTGCGAACCGCGGAGCCTCTGATACGCTCAGGCTGACGCTGCTCACGCGCCAGCCTCCGCCATCTGAGCGGCGAGCGCTGCATCGATCGCGTCGACCGCTTGACGTACTTCAGCTTCACTAATCACGAGCGGAGGCGCCAGCCGCAGCACGTTGTCGCCGGCCACGCCAACCAGCACTTTCCGATCCCGCAGCCTGGCCTGGATCACCTTGGGATCCAGCTTCAGCTTGAGCCCACGCAGCAACCCCTTTCCGGTGACGGCGACAACCAGATCGGGGTGACGGTCCTTCAGGCTCTCAAGCGCTTGGCCAAGGTGGTTCGCCACTGTATTCACATGTTCGAGAAACTCGGGCTTGGAAAGTTCGTCATAAGCTGCGTTGCCAACCGCCATCGCAAGCGGGTTGCCGCCGAAGGTGGTGCCGTGGACCCCGCGCACCATGCCCTTCGCCGCTTCCTTCGTCGCAAGAAACGCGCCCATCGGAAAACCGCCGCCGACGCCCTTTGCGACCGCCATGATGTCAGGCGTGACGCCAGACCATTGGTGCGCCCACATCTTGCCAGTGCGCCCTGCGCCCGATTGCACTTCGTCGAAGATCAACAGAAAGCCGTTCTCGTCCGCGAGCTTTCTGAGACCGCGTAAGAACTCGTCCGGGACGGCGCGGACCCCGCCTTCTCCTTGCACCGGCTCGATAATGATCGCAGCGGTGGTCGGTCCGACCAGTTTTTTCACCTCATCGAGGTCGCCATACGGCGCCTGAATGAAACCAGGCAGACGTGGACCGAAACCGTCAAGATAGTTGTGATTGCCGCTAGCGTTGATCGCTGCGTAAGAGCGGCCGTGGAACGAGCCTTGAAATCCAATAATGTCGATCCGCTCCGGATGACCATTGGCGCTATGGTATTTGCGTGCGGCCTTGAGCGCGCCTTCGATCGCCTCGGTGCCTGAGTTGGTGAAGAAGACCACATCGGCAAAGCTGTCGCGGGTGTATTTAGCCGCCAGCTCCTCTTGGCCCTTCACCTTGAACATGTTCGAGGTATGCCAGAGCTTGCCTGCTTGCTCGGTCAAGGCCGTTACGAGAAAGGGCGGAGCGTGGCCGAACGCGTTCACGGCGATGCCCGCGATGCAGTCGAGATATTTGTCGCCCTTTTCGTCCCAGATCCAGCAGCCTTCGCCGCGCACGAAGATCTGCTCCGGCGGCGAATAGACGGGAAGGATATGGCTGTCAGCGGCGCTCATTTCGGCCCTCGAAAACTGGGAAAGGCGAGGGTTCTGGTCCGCGCCGCTTGCAAGGTCAAGCTGTCGGTATAATCACCTTTTCATGAGACGAGACCATTCCGCTCCCCGCGGCGAACTGCACCGCCTTCGGCGCCAATCCGAGGTGTTGAAGGGCAATCCACTTGGCGATCCCACGGAACGCGAACTTTATGTTTGGACGCCGCCGGGCTGGAGTGCAGGCGAGCGCTTGCCGCTGCTAGTGGATTTGAAGGGCTACACCTCTTCCGGTCTCGCGCACGCCAATTGGCAGGGTTTTTCTGAAAACGTGCCTGAGCGGCTCGACAGGCTGGTGCAAGAGGGCATGCCGCGCGTGGTGGTGGCGTTCCCGGACTGCTTCACCAAGCTCTTTGGCAACCAGTACCTGAACAGCATCGGCACAGGGCGCTACGCCGATTACATTTGCGACGAGATTGCGCCCTTTGTGGAGCAGCGCTTTGCTTGCGGCGGCAAGGGCAAGCGCGGTCTGTTCGGAAAGTCGTCCGGAGGTTACGGCGCCGCCTGGCACGGGATGAACCGCGCTGACTTCTGGTATGCGATCTCGATCAACAGCGGCGATATGGGCTTCGACGCCCTTTACATTCCGGCGCTCCTCGAGGACCTCGATCAGCTGCGTCGCCACGATTATTCGATCGAGAAATTTTGGAAGGCCACCACATCGAAGCGGAAGATGAACTTCAAGGAATCGATGGCGCTGATGGATCTGGCGCAAAGCGCGTTCTACGATCCGGATCCCGCGCAATTCATGAGCATGCGTCTCCCGCTGGATCCTTACACAGGCGAATTCATTCCAGAGCGATGGTCGCAATGGATGGCGCATGATCCGGTAGTGATGTTCGACACGCTCGGCGACAATTTACGCAAGCTCAAGCTGATCTATATGGATTGCGGCGACCATGATAATTTTCGCATCCATTTCGGCATGCGCCGCTTCGCCAGGAAGCTGAGTGCAGCTGGCATTGCTCACGAATACCAAGAATTCGACGACGATCACATGGACGTCGATTATCGAATGGACGTGTTTTTGCCTAAGCTCGCGAGCGCGCTCGCGGATTCGTGAGAGCTGACAGTCAGCTCCGCAGCCGGTAGCCGCTCTTCAACACCGCCCAGCAACACCAGCACAGCACGAGCGCCAGCACCCCGGTGAAGAGGGCGCCTTCCATGAGCGGTGCATCGTGATGGCCGATAAACCCGAAGCGAAACCCGTCGATCAGTGAAAACACCGGATTGTAGTGGGAGATGGTTCGAATGGGTTCCGGTAGGATCGCGGTTGAATAGAACGTGCCGGAGAGGAACGTCAGCGGCACGATGATGAAGTTGGTGACCGCGGCGAGATGATCGAACTTGTCGGCCCAGATGCCGCCGAGCAGGCCGATCGCGCCGAAGATCACCGATGCTACGACAGCATAATAGAGCGCCGCCAGCGGATGCACCGGCATGATGTTGGCGAGCCAGGCGACGGCGATGAGGCTAGCGAGCCCCACAAGCAATCCACGCGCAGCCGCGCCGACGATGAAGGCGATCGTGAGTTCCAGCGCCGACAAGGGCGGCATCAGGAAGTCGACCGCGTTTCCTTGCACCTTGGCGATAACGATAGACGAAGAGGAGTTTTGAAACGCGTTTGATAGGATCGACATCATGACCAGGCCGGCCGCAAGTCCGTCGGCATAGGCGCGCTCCGTCCCCGGCCAATTGCCGCCGCGCACGAGGCTGAACACCAGCATGAACAGCAGGGTCTGGATCAGGGGCGCGAAAACAGTCTGAGCACCCACCTTCAAGAAGCGCTGGATCTCGCGCCGGATCAGCGTCTCAAGGCCAAGCCAGTTGATAGCGCCGTAGTGGCGGGTGGAGAGCTGCGCGACGCGTGCGTCCATAACGAGAACAGTCCTTTTACGCTTTGTTTACGAGTCTTGGCGCTCGTTAACCATGAGCAAAGGCGTAAGCGCCCGGGAGCAAAGCGAATTCCCGAAGAGCAGCGCCTGAGGATGACTTGGAGAAGCTGTTAGTGATTCGGCAAGGCGATGGGGATAAAACCACTGTATCTAGTGTTTCCACAACTGTTACATCGCAATTAGTTGACCTTTCTCGCCATCCACGCGAATGTTTTTCCATCCCCGCGGCCTCGCGGGGCCATGGGCAAAGGGGCTGAACATGGGATTGGGTTGGAACGACGAGCGCGTCGCGCTCTTGCGCAAGCTTTGGACTGAAGGTCTGTCCGCTAGCCAAATCGCAAAGCAATTGGGTGGGGTCACCCGTAACGCCGTCATTGGCAAGGTGCATCGCCTCGGGCTTGCGGGAAGGGCCACGCCCTCGCGGCCGGCCAAACGTCCAGTGCGCGCCGCACGCCCGCGTATTGTTGGGCCGAGTGCCCCGCGCTTGCGGCCGCCTTCCGCGGTTCCAAGCGTTATCATTCCTGACCTCGAACCAGTAAAGTTCGACGACGGCAAAACCGCTTCGGTGCTGACGCTCAACGAGAGCATGTGCAAGTATCCGATCGGCGACCCTAACGACCCGAACTTCGCCTTCTGTGGCCGCGCTTCATTCGGCAGTCATCCTTACTGCCAGGATCACGCGCGCCTCGCCTATCAACCGAGTCAAGCCAAGAAGCGCCGCGCCAGCGGGCCCGACGAGCTGCGTCGCATGCTGCGCTTGGCGGCGATGTAAGCACTTACCCCTGAACCTTGAACGCCGCGGCGATCGCCGCGGCGTTTTTCTGCATGGGGCGAAGGCGAGCCGACACTTACCGCGCGAGCTTACCTTTGGACACTGCGCTCCTCTTCGGGAGTCAGGAAATGGCCATGCAGAGTGGCGATCGGCTGGCCGCGCTCGCCTTGCCATGCTTCGGCCTGAACATTGGCGATGCGCCGGCCGATCTTGACAACGCGAGCGCGTGCGAAGGTGTCGACTGGCCGGCCGGAGCGTAGATAATCGATGCCGATGTCGATGGTCTTGGGGAAGGTCTCGCTCTTGGAGGCGATGGCCAGTTGTGTCAGCGCGGTCATTTCGAGGAGTGCGCCAACTACGCCCCCATGCAATGCCGGCAGCAGTGGATTGCCCACTAAGTGGTCGGCGAATGGCATCACCAGCGTGAGCTCATCCCCCTTCAATTCAACACGCAAGCCGACGAACCGTGCATAAGGAATGCGGGCGAGGGCCGTGGCGACGCGCTCCTGCTGCCCGATCATGGTCGCTTCTTTCGAAGGTTCGCGCCGAATTTTCTTCCGCCACTGGAGTTGACCATAAACGCGCTGCTCGCGTGCGCGATTGGATTATCGGGCGTCTGTTCGTACGCGACCGCTCGTACAAACGCGACGCTCTTCCCAAGCTTGTAGCAGTGCGCTTCGGCGAGCACGTCTCGGCCCCGCTCGGCCGGGCGCATGTAGTCGATACGCAAATCGATCGTGGCGACGGTGGTAGGCTCCTCCATTGCCGAGATAGCAGCGGCGCCGGACAGCTGATCAAGAAAGGTCGTCAAAACGCCGCCGGCGATGACCCGCTTTTCGGAATCCCCGATCAGTTCTTCACGATAGGGCGCCTTCCCCCACACTCGGCCCTTCACGATGCGCGTGCATTCAAGGCCGAGCGCGCGCGCCTGCGGCGTGAACTGAAACATCGCGGCTATGCGCTGCAGCGCATCTTCACCGGCCTCGTACGCAGAGGGTGAGTTCGCATCACTCATGGCGGCGTGCTAGCACAGCGCCCAGTCGCCATGCCAATATGAAGTTGACGGATCGTCATTATTGTGCGGAGATGGCGATGAGGGGCGAAACCAGCGGGCATTTTGATGAGCGAAGCGGCCTCTGTCGAGCCAATCGGCAAGCGCGAGCGCACGAAGCTCGCAAACCGTCAGGCCATCCTGATGGCGGCCCGGCGTGTATTTGCTCAACTCGGTTATGAGGCGGCGACTGTTCGCGACATCATCCGAGGCACTGAACTCGCTTCAGGCACTTTCTATAATTACTTCCGCTCCAAAGAAGAGGTGTTCGAGGCGCTTGCCGACGATGGGGCGCGTCGTTTTCGTCCCATTCTGAGGCTCGCGCGCGAGCACGCGCGTTCATTCGAGGACTATCTACACAGCGCGTTTGTCGCCTACTTTCGATTCATTGTCGAAGACAACGAAAGTGAAGGACGGCCGATCGATGAGCGACGCCCGCACGTTATCAGAATGGACACGCCGGAGATGATGGCCGTCTACAATGAAGTGCGGCAAAGCCTAGAAGAGGCGATCGCGCGCGGCGATGCACCGCGCGTTGATGCGGACTATCTCGCTTGCGCCTGCATCGGCATCGCGCAAGAGGTGGGCGGCGCCATGCTGCGCCGGCAGCCGCCGGCGATCGACGAGGCCGCAGCGTTCGCAACTGGCCTCATCCTCAAGGGTCTCGAAGGCGCCAAGCGCCACAGCTGATATCAAGGAGTTCCTGCGCTTTGTCCTGGCTGCGCAAAATGCTGGTCCATCTCGCCTTGTCGCGTTCCGACGAAGCGCTGATCAAGGCTTCCGGCGGAAACCCGCGCACTGTGCGCGGCATGACGCTCGACCCACGCTTCCAGTTCCTGGAAGCGCAAGCGCGTCAACGCGCTATTCCGTGGGAGCAGCAGACTGTCGCCAGCCTGCGGGCCCAGACAGAGGCCGGCGCCGCATTGTTTGGTGGACCAAAGGTGCCAGGCGTGCGCACGGAGAAGGTCTATATTACGGGTCGCTCGCACTCTGTCCCAGCGCGACTTTATTTGCCGACGGTGCGCGACAATTCGGCGGCGATGCTGGTTTATTTTCACTTTGGCGGCGGGGTGATCGGTTCACTCGAAGTGTGCCACCGTTTGTGCGGATTGATCGCGCGCGAAGCAGGCGCGCCGGTGCTTTCGGTCGATTATCGTCTCGCGCCTGAATTCAAGTTTCCAACGGGACTTGAAGACTGCATCGCAGCTTACAATTGGGCGGTCGACAACGCTTCGCGCTACGGCGCGGCGGTTGGCAAAGCGGCAGTGGGCGGCGATTCCATGGGTGGTAATTTCGCCGCGATAATCGCGCAGGAGTTCAAGAAAAGCCGCCCTCCGGTGCTGCAGCTCTTGATCTATCCCGGAGTCGACTTCACCAGCGAAACGCCCTCGATGCACGATTTCGCCGATGCTTGGCCGCTGACGGCCGAGACCGTTGGTTTTTTCGTGCGTCACTACCTGCCTGAAGGCGTCGATCCGGCCAACCCACGCGTGTCGCCTGGGCGGGTGGAAGATGTCCGCGGCCTGGCCCCGGCGCTTGTCTATACTGCTGGTTTCGACATGCTGCTCGATCAGGGCGAGGCCTACGCAAAACGGCTGGAAGAGTCGGGCGTGAAGACAAGCTACACGCGGTTCGATGCATTGCCGCATGGCTTTGTGGCGTTCCCCGGTGCTGCACGCGCCGCCGAGGAAGCGATCCGCCGCATCGCCCGTGACACGGGCGCTGCGCTCAAGGGAAGCCGCTAGCTGGCCGCGCCCCCACGTCTCGATCGCGGCGCCTGGAGTTGGGCGCTGTTCGAATGGGCGCGCAATCCATGGGTGCTGCTCGGCACTATCTACGTGTTCACGCCATATCTCTCCAATGTAGTCATCGGCGACCCGGTGCGTGGACAATCAATCATCGCCGGCTGGCACGCTACCTCCGGATTGATCATCGCGCTGACCGCCCCTTTCTTGGGCGCGGCAACAGACCGAATGGGCCGGCGCAAGCCATTGCTCGGCGTCGCTACCGCTGCCCTTGCTGGGTCGATTGCGTTGATGTGGTGGGCTGTGCCCAACAACGAAGGCCTCCCGCTCTGGGCGGTTGGCGTTGCCGTGGTCGTGAGCGGCGTCTCCTTCGTTTACACTGAGGTCGTGCACAACGCGATGCTGACCCGCGCCGCTCCGCCGGGAATGCTCTCGCATGTCTCGGGGCTGGGCCTCGCGTTGGGGAGCGTCGCCTCGGTGCTGCTGCTCGTGTTCGTGCTCGTCACGATGGCGCTTCCGGGTTTGATTGAATTGCCATTCCTGCCGGAGGCCCCCATGTTCGGGCTTGATCGCGCCGAGCATGAACCCGACCGCGTCGTCACAATCCTCTGCGCGGCATGGCTGATCCTCTTCTCGATCCCGATCTTCCTTTACACTGCAGACCTCACGACCACCGGCGAGCCATTCGGCGCCGCGCTGAAACATGGCGTCGGCAACGTCGTCCGCACTATTTCGAAGTTACGTGATTATCGCAACGTTGCGCTCTTTCTGATTGCGCGCATGCTCTATGCCGATGGAAAAACGGCGATCCTCATCTTCAGCGGCGTCTACGCTTCCGGCACCATGCACTGGGACCTCGTGGAAATGCTGGCGTACGGGATCATACTGACAGTGTTCGCCATCGCCGGCGGACTGGGCGCAGGACTGCTTGACCATGCCGTGGGCGTAAAGCGGGCGGTTGCCATCGAGCTTGGCCTCACCGTGGTCTGTCTATTCGCGATGGTGTCGATGTCGCCCACGTCCATCTTTTTCGTGACAATCCAGGCCGACATGCCGGTGTGGGCGAGCCCTCTCTTTTCAACGGCCCCGGAACTTGCCTATCTCGCCTTCGCGATAGTCATCGCGATTTCTATCACAGCCGCTTATGCATCAAGCCGTTCGTTGATGGCGCAGCTGGCGCCGCAGGGCATGGAAGGGGAGGTGTTTGGGCTTTATGCATTGTCAGGTTCGGCGACGGCGTGGTTGGCGCCGGCGCTGGTCGCTTACTTCACCGCTACCACGCAGAGCCTGCGTGCCGGATTCGCTTCCGTCGTCATCTTGCTGTTGGCGGGGTTTGCGCTTTTGTTGTTCGTGAAGCCGCCGTCGCCGCGGGCGCACTGAGCCAAGCCCGACGGCCTCAGGAAGCACGCTGTGTTTCGCCAGCGGGTCGGGTATCGTGGGGATCGTGAAAAAAGCGGCGAAGACTCCGAGAAAGAGCGAGGCTGCGGCGCGGCCGAAGCTGCTTGCAGGCGGCAACCCTCAAATCACCAAAGGATACGGCGATCTGCCTGTGCAGGCGTATATCGCTGCCATGCCCGGCTGGAAGCGGGACATTGGACAACGCTTGGATCAGCTCATCACGCGCGCAGCCCCAGGAGTGTGCAAGGCCGTGAAATGGAACTCCGCGTTCTACGGCGTCCGAGAAGGCGTGTGGTTTCTGAGTTTTCATTGCTTCGCGCGTTACGTGAAGGTGGGGTTCTTTCGCGGCGCCGCCCTGCGCCCGCCGCCCCCGGGCGCATCGAAGCACAAGGATGTTCGCTACCTCGATATCCATGAAGCGTCGGGCTTCGACGAAGCGCAGTTTGCGGCGTGGGTGAAACAAGCCAGCAAGCTTCCAGGCGAGCGCATGTGAGGACAAAGGTGAGTGAAGCAGCGAAGGATGCGAACTGGCGTGCCGACGTTCTGGCGCAGGTCCGTGCTTTGATGCGCGAGGCGGATCCTGAAATCACTGAGACGATGAAATGGAGAAAGCCCTCCAACGGCATGAAGGGCGTGCCCGTCTGGGAGCGCGCTGGCATCATCTGCACGGGTGAGACCTACCGAGACAAGGTAAAACTGACCTTTGCTCACGGCGCTGCGCTGGAGGATCCGGCTGAACTGTTCAATGCAAGCCTCGATGGCGCCGTGCGGCGAGCAATCGACATTCGAGAAGATGACGCCCTGAACAGAAAAGCGCTCACGGCGCTGATAAAGGCAGCTGTCGCCTTGAACTTGCGGTCAGCGGCCAAGAAGCAGAAGCGATCCTAACGCGTCGGCGCTTGACGCAATTTCTTGTCTACCATGCGGCGTAGACTCTGCGCCACTTGCTGACGTTCCACCCCGAGCGCGTTCGGCAGGTGCGCAAGCTGGTGCAGCGCTGAAATATGCGTTTGCAGCACGTCCTTGTCGAACGGCGCCATGGCGCCTTGTGCTTTGATATAGCGCGCCATCTCTCGGCCGCCCAGTGCAAGGCAGGGGTCGCCGATTTCGTCGGCCACATCGATGAGGCTGGCCAGCGCTTTGTAGACGTTGCGTGCAGCCTCCGGGTCGCCTGCTATCAAAGTGTTTGCGGCCGTCTCAAGCGCTGCGACGCGGGCGCGCGCCATCTGGATTTTTACATCGACTTCTTCTTCGGGGCCGTTCGGCCCGGGAGCGGCGTCGTCGAGCCGGCGCCAGGGGCCTTGGTAGATCGGGTCCTGCCGGCGTCGGCGGCATGGCCCAGTATACGTGCTCGTGGTGATGAAGGGTTGCGGCCGCGTGACGATTTTCTTGACGCGTCGTTGCAGAGCAAGCCCTGAAATCGGCTTGCGCAAATAGCCATCGACGCCGGCGAGGCGGGCCGCCTCCACATCTTTCTTGGCGCCGCGGTTCGTCAGCATGAACATCGACACCGCGCGATTGGGTGTCAGTTCACTACTGCGAATACGGCGCACGAGATCCAGTGCGTCGTCGGTCCATTCAAGGAGGACAACGTGGGGATTGCATTGCAGCAGCTGCGACCAAGCCTCATCGCTGTTGCTTGCGCCGAGGACGCGGCCAAATCCCATCAGCCGCAACTGCTCCAGCGTGATGTGGCGCGCGAAATGGTTATCGTCCGCAACGAGCGCGGTCAGTCCGGACGGGTCAAAGGCTTCGCCGAGCATGCGAGATGAGGGCTCCCCAAGCTCATAAGGCGTAACAGCGATTATTTACAGAACGGCTTAACGAAGTGCGTTTACGACTGGTAAAAGTCAGTCGCGTTTTTCGGCAAGTGCGCTGATGATCGTGATCTTCTGCCAGACTTTGCGGCCAAGGCCGGTTGTCAAGTTTTCCAGATCGTTGACTGCCTCGATGACGACGGCGTCGCGCATGCCTTCGCCATAGAGCGCGGCCAGCTTGCCAATCAGCGCCAGCATCTCCGAGCAATAGTCGAGGTATCGCGTGAGTTCGAATTCCGTCATGCTCCGTTGGGGCGAGGCCGACGATTGCGGCCCGGCCAACAGCATCGTCGGATCTTTGGTGAGTTGATGCATGTCAACCACGTGCGCGAAGGACCGGAGCCGGTGTAAGGCGTCCAGAGCACGCCTGCGCTTCAGCCGTTCCTCGAGGTTCAGGAGAAACCAGATTGCGCCACCGAATAGGATGAGCAGGTTTACCGCCGCCTCCAGACCCTGAAGCAGTTCCGGTGCGGTGACGCTGCCGGCCTCTATACGAAGGAAGCGGAATGCAGCGATCTGCGCGATCACCCCTGCCGCCGCGATCCCAAGTAGGGCGACGCGCCACACATGATGTGGCTTAGCTAAGGATGCCGCTTCGACCGCGCTTTCTTTGCCGGCCTCGGTCAAAGCGGCGCAGACTTGGGCCAAGCCGGCGTCGGGAAAGCGAGCCAGGATGCGTGCATGCAGTTTTTGCAGCGTGGCGAGCACGCGGTCCGCGTGCAGATGCTGGTAGCCGCTGTTGCTCATGGAGTAGGGAGCCGGCGGCGCTGGAACATGCGCTCAGCATGCATGGCGTCGGCGCCTGCGACAAGCCGCGCTAAATAGAGGCGATGGACGCCGGCCACCCCTCATTGCCACCGCTGTTTGCGGACTGGTTCGCCAGCCGTGGCTGGGCGCCCCGGGCGCATCAGCTCGAGCTTGCCAAGCGCGGGCTTGCCGGCCTTTCGACTTTGTTGATTGCGCCGACTGGTGCGGGCAAAACGTTGGCGGGTTTTCTGCCAAGTCTCATCGAAATAGCCCCGCTGGCTGACAAGGGGCCACGCCGCCCGCACCGCTTGCACACGCTCTACATCTCGCCGCTAAAGGCGCTAACCACAGATGTCGCGCGCAACCTTGAAGCGCCGGTGCGCGAGATGAAGCTCGATCTTCGACTGGAAACGCGCACCGGCGACACCCCGCCGCATCGCCGACAGCGCCAGCGCGCCTATCCGCCTGACATCTTGCTGACGACGCCAGAGCAGCTCTGTTTGCTCATTGCCTCTGAGCATGCGGGGGCGTTTTTCGCTGATCTGAAGGCGGTGGTGATTGACGAAATCCATGCGCTAGCGCCGACCAAGAGGGGCGATCTCCTCGCACTCGCGTTGGCGCGGCTTTCGCGATGGGCGCCCCACCATCGGCGCGTGGGGTTGAGCGCAACTGTAGCTGATGAAGCAGACCTCGCGCGGTGGATGGTCGGCAGCGCCTCCGAGCGCGCGAAAGGAGTGATCATAAAGGCGCCCCCAGGTGCGCCGCCCGTAGTCGATGTGCTCGATAGCGACGCGCGCATCCCTTGGGCCGGGCATACGGCGCGGCACGTGATCCCCGAAGTGTACGAGGCCATCAAGCGCGTGAAGATGGCGCTCGTCTTCGTGAACACGCGCGCTCAGAGCGAGCTGATATTTCAGGAGCTGTGGCGGATCAACGACGATGCGCTGCCAATTGCTTTGCATCACGGCTCGCTCGACGTGCAGCAGCGCCGCAAAGTTGAAGGCGCGATGGCGCGTGGCGAATTGCGCGCGGTCGTGTGCACGTCGACACTCGATCTCGGCATCGATTGGGGCGATGTCGATCTCGTCATTCAAGTCGGTGCGCCCAAAGGCTGCGCCCGTTTGGTGCAACGGATCGGCCGCGCCAACCACAGACTTGATGAGCCCTCGCGGGCGCTGCTGGCTCCCAGCAATCGCTTCGAAGTGTTGGAATGCCGTGCAGCGCAGGATGCCGTCGCTGAAGGCGCGCTCGATGGCGCCGCGCCCCGCGTGGGCGCTCTTGATTGCCTGGCCCAGCACATCATGGGCTGCGCCTGCGGCGAGCCGTTCGATGCGGATGAACTTTACGCGGAGGTGATCGCGGCTGCGCCCTACGCCGATCTGCCGCGGGCCCAATTCGACCGCGCCGTCGATCTCGTCGCCACCGGCGGTTATGCGCTGCGCTCCTACGATCGCTACCGCCGCATCGTGCAGGACCCTCATACGGGGCGCTGGCGGGCGCGCAATGCATCGGTGGCGCAGCAGCACCGCATGAATGTCGGCGCCATCATCGAAGCGGAAATGCTCAATGTCCGTCTCGCGCATCGAGCTGCGGCGCGTCCGACGGCGGCCAAAGCCGACGCGCCGCGCCCGCTCGTGCCGGGGCGAAGGCTGGGCCAGATAGAGGAATGGTTCATTGAAGGGCTGACGCCCGGCGACACCTTCATCTTCGCGGGCCAAATCCTGCGTTTCATCGACTTGCGCGAGGAAGACGTGCTCACCGTGCCTGCGCCCGGCGCGCAGGAGCCGAGCATTCCCTCCTATGCCGGCGGCAAGTTTCCGCTCTCGACCTTTCTGGCCGAGCGTGTGCGGCAGATGCTGCACGATCCGAAGCGGCAGAAGGCGTTGCCGCCGCAAGTGCGCGAATGGATCAAGTTTCAGAAGAAGCGCTCTGTCGTGCCAGCGCCGGAGCAAATGCTGATCGAGACTTTCCCGCGCGGGCCGAAGAATTATCTCGTTTGCTATCCGTTCGAAGGCCGGCTCGCACACCAAACGCTCGGCATGCTGATCACACGCAGACTGGAGCGCATCGGCAAGCATCCGTTGGGTTTTCTCGCCAGCGAATACGCGATGGCTGTGTGGGGGCTGGAGCCGATGGGCGATGTCGATTTCGCTCGCCTGTTCGATGAGGACATGATGGGCGACGATCTTGAAGCGTGGCTGGCGGAAAGCGCGCTGATGAAACGCACGTTCCGCAATTGTGCGGTGATCGCCGGGATGATCGAGAGGCGTGCGCCGGGCGAAGCGAAGAGGACCGGCCGGCAAGTCACGTTCTCGGCCGATCTCATCTACGATGTGTTGAAGCAGTACGAGCCTGATCATCTGCTGGTGCAAGCTGCGTTCGCCGATGCGGGCGAGGGGTATCTCGATCTGAAACGCCTTGGCGCGCTGCTGAAGCGCGTCAAAGGGCGCATTGTCCACAAGGACTTGCCGCACGTCTCGCCCTTCGGCGCGCCGGTGATGCTGGAGCTTGGCCGTGTGCCGATCCAGGGGCAGGCGGAAGACGCCATTCTGGAGGACGCAGCGGCGCTGATCGCTGAGGCGATGAGCTGAGCTTGGACCGCCGGCGTCCCCGCCGGCGCGCTTCGACAAGCTCAGCGTGACGCTTCCCTTGCGTCGGCCTGAGCCTGTCGAAGGCCACGCTGCGCCGGCGGGGACGCCGGCGGTCCAAGAATGTTGCGCTTGATGCGGCGGCGGCGCACGTTCAGGCCCGCAAGAGCGGGGGAGACGATGCGGTTTGCGGCGATGATGGCGTGCGCGCTGGCTTTGACCGGCGCCGCACAAGCGGAAGTGAGCAACGCGACGCGGGCGGCGAACGCCGAGATGGCGCGCACGCTGCCGTGGAGCGATCGCGAAGACGAAAACTTCGCCAATCGCGGCTTTGTCGCGGCCTGGGACCAACCCCAAATCCGGGCCGCCGATGGGCGTGTGGTGTGGGACTTCACCGCTTACGATTTCCTGCAGGGGGAGGCGCCGGAGAGCGTCAATCCGAGCTTGTGGCGGCATGCGCAACTGTTGACGCGCGCCGGGCTCTTCCGGGTCAGCGATCGCGTCTATCAAATACGCGGCTTTGATGTGTCGAACATGACCATCATCGTCGGCGATACTGGGCTCATCGTGATCGATCCACTGGCCAGTTCGGAAGTCGCTGCCGCCGGGCTTGCGCTGGCGCGGCGCACGCTCGGCGACAAGCCAGTGCTCGCTGTGATCTACACGCACAGCCACATCGACCATTTCGGCGGCGTGCGCGGCGTGGTGACGCCGGAAGATGTTGAATCTGGTCGAACCGAGATCATCGCGCCGGAAGGATTTATGGAGCACGCGGTCACCGAGAACGTGATCGCCGGCAACGCCATGGGACGGCGCGCGCTTTATCAATTTGGCGCCGGGCTGACGCCTGGTCCTGAAGGTCAGATGACATCGGGCATCGGCCCCGCGGTTTCGGCTGGCACGTTCACGCTGATCCCGCCGACGCGCACCATTTCGCGCACTGGTGAGACGGCGACGATCGACGGCGTGCGCATCGAGTTCCAGCTGACGCCGGAAACCGAAGCGCCCTCGGAGATGAATTTCTTCTTCCCCGATCTCGGCGTGCTGTGCCTAGCCGAAAACGCCAATGCGTCGATGCACAACATCCTCACGCCGCGCGGGGCGTTGGTGCGTGATGCAAAGGCGTGGGCGGATTATCTGACGCAATCGCTGCGCCTTTACGGTGGCCGCACGCAGATCATGGTGACGAGCCACGCATGGCCGCGCTTCGGCCATGATCGCGTCGTCGATTTCATCGCCAGTCACCGCGATGCCTACAAATATCTGCACGATCAGACCGTCCGATTGATGAATGCGGGCTACACCGATCGCGAGATTGCAGAGCGCGTGCGCCTGCCGGAGCCGCTGGCGAGCCGTTGGTTCAACCGCGGCTATTACGGCACAATGATGCACAATTCGCGCGCAGTGTATCAGCGCTATATGGGCTGGTACGACGGCAATCCAGCCAACCTGAACCCGTTGCCGCCGGAAGAGGAGGCGACGCGCTTCGTGCGGGCCATGGGCGGCGAAGACCGCGTGCTGGCGGAAAGCCAGCGTGCGTTCGATGAAGGCGATTATCGCTGGGCCGCGCGCGTTCTCAACAATCTTGTGTTCGCCAACCCGACCAATCGCGCTGCGCGGCAACTGTTGGCGCGCACGCACCGGCAGATGGCGTATCAGGCCGAGAGCGCGATCTGGCGCAACATGTATCTGGTCGCGGCGCAGGAATTGGAGAACGGCCCGCCCAGCCGGCCGAGCCAAGTGCAGAGCGCCGATCTCGTGGCGGCGACGCCGACCAGCTACATTCTCGATCTGCTGGCGGTGCGGCTCAATCCGGAGCGGCTGGGCGCGCGGCACTACGCGTTCAATCTCGTTTTCCCTGAGCGCAATGAACGCTTTGCGGTGACGATCGAGGATGGCGTGCTGGTGCATGAACGCGACATCACGCTGCCGGACGCGCCGACCATCACTTCGCCGCGCGCCGTGTTCCTGCAAGCGATGGCGAGCGGCTCGATGGCGCGCGCCGTGCTCTCAGGCCAAGTGCGCATCGCTGGCAACAGACGCTCACTGGAAGGGCTGGGCGAGGTGTTCGACACGCCCGATCCGAACTTCGCGATCGTTACGCCGTGAGGAGGCATCCGCAGGAATGTTGAGTATCGGCGGCAGAGCAGCGCTATGCTGTCTCCCAAATTCCCGCTAGCGTCGCTATCCATGCCGCTGCTTTCACGTCCCTCTGGAAAACCGCCGCGTTCGCGCACGCCGCGCAAGCCTGGGCGGACGCTGCCGCCCATGGCGATTGTCGGCCACAGCGTGGAACTGCGGCTTGGCGATGTGCTGGCGACGGCGCTGCCGGAAGCGGCGCTATGGATTGGCGAGTCCAAGATGCTGATCGTCTCCGATCTGCATCTGGAGAAGGGCTCAGCCTTTGCACTGCGCGGGCAGATGTTGCCGCCTTACGACACGCATGCGGCGCTGCTGAAGCTCGATGCGCTGATGCGCCGACTTGAGCCCGACATAGTTGTTTCACTGGGCGACAGCTTTCACGATCGCGGCGGGCCTGCGCGCATGGACGGTCGCGATCGCGCCTTACTGGCGGACATGATCGGCCGCTGCGATTGGATCTGGGTGGAAGGCAATCACGATGGCCGCGCCTCGGATACGCTCGGCGGCGCCGCTCGCGAGACGCTGCACGTCGGCGCGCTGGTGCTGCGGCACCTGCCAAGCGAAGGCGCAGCGCCAGGCGAGATCGCCGGGCATTTGCATCCATGCGCGCGCGTGGCGGGGCGCGGGGCCAGCGTGCGGCGGCGTTGCTTTGCGACGGACGGCGTGCGTCTGGTGATGCCAGCGTTCGGCGCCTTCACCGGCGGGCTGAATGTCTGCGACGATGCGTTCGCACCGCTGTTTCCAGCGGGCGCGTTGGCTCTGGTGCTGGGCGCGCAGCGCGTGCTGCCGGTGAGTCAGGAGCGGCTGCTGGGAGATTAAAGCTGCTTATGTGTGCTTCGTTATTCCGGACGCGCGATCGGGAACAACGGACAACCGACATGCGTGGCCCCTAGGGCCCGGGTTCACCGCTGAAGCGAGGCCCCGGAATGGAAGCACTATAAGCGCCGCAGCACGGTCGCTAACGGGATCAGCAGGCACACGATCATCGCGCCGCCTGTGAGCACGCGTTGCAGCAGCGGGTACCATTCTGGCGCGCCGGCATCTTCGGCGCTGCGGTGATCCCACATGTGCTGTGCAGCAAATAGTCCGGCGAAAGCGGCGGCTGCGCCCAGCGCAGCCGGGACGATCACCACGAACAGCGCGAGGAGCCAGCCGGCGAGAGCGGGAAGGGCGCTAAAGAAGAGCCTGGAGGAATTGGGCCTCTTCGGCGCGCGCATCATTTCGAAACCGCAGCGCACGCCGCCCTGAAACGAAAGTAGCGCAGCGGCATAGATCGAAAAACTCAGGGCGCCTAAACGCGCCGTGTCGTGATGCTGCGACAGCGATACGAGCGCCGAAATCGCAAGTGGCGCAAGACCCAAGAAGCCGAGCCGCAACGCTGCGCGGGGAAGATAAGGCGGGTCTGTCACGAGCGGCGGAAGATGAAGGCGGCGATCCAGCCAGCGCCGAGCGCGACGAAGACGACGAAGAGGCCGTAGAGGAATGGCCATTGCGTCGCCAGATCGTGAATACGCCGCTCGAAGCCGACGCGAGAAATGCTGATGGGGATCTCTTGCGAAGAGATCAAGCGACCGTCCCGAAACACGTACGCATTGGCGCGATACTCGGCGATTGGAGCATTTGCAGGCAGACGGACCACAGCTCGGAATAAGCCGCCGCGGTAAGTGGTGAGCCCGCTGCGCTGCTCCAGGGTCGGTCGGCCTGTGTATTCTTGATAGAGGCCTTGTGCGCGGCGCAGGCGCACGAGCGCTGCGCGATAGGCGGAAGGATCGGCGCCGGCAGGCACCGTGCTGGCGAGCTCTGCGGAAGCAGCTGGATCGAGCCCGTAACGCCAAATCGACTGTGGTGATGCGATCGAGCGGAGCGGCCTGTTGCTCATCACTGCGAAAAAAGATGGAGCGCGCGCAAAGCGCACCGGGTCTCCGTTTACCCATAATCCGAATACGCGGCGTTTGCGCAAGACGGTTGCGGGCTGGCTGGGGCCGCGCAACACCACGACGACGTCTCCGCGACCGCGACGATCGGGGTTCACGCCGAATACAGTGATATAGGATCCGCGATAATCCGAGCTGACCGTGATCTGCTCTTCAGCCACTGCGGCAGGCAGGTCGGCTGCACCGTCCACGTTTTGTTGAGCCAGGGCCGGACCCGCGAAAAGGGCCAACGCAATCGCGACGAGAAGCCTTTGAATCATTGGCCCCCGCCGAGCACGTAAGGCTCGACCGGCGGGATGACGAGGTCGAACAGAAATTTGAGGCTGGCCGCCACCAGAATAAGTCCTAGCAGGGCGCGGATATGTTCGTTCTTTAGACCGGCGCCGACGCGAACGCCGAACTGCGCGCCAACGACGCCGCCGAGCATCAACAGGGCGGCAAGCATGAGATCTACCGTTTGTGTGGCGGCAGATTGCAGGATCACGATCAATGAAGCGACGATCAGCACTTGGAAGAGCGACGTGCCCACGACAACGTTCGTCGGCATGCGCAACAGATAGATCATAGCGGGAATAAGGACGAATCCGCCGCCGATCCCCATGATCCCAGCCAGCGCCCCGATGCCAAAACCAAGCGCGAGCGGCGGCAATACGCTGATGTAGAGCCCTGACCGCGGAAAACGCATCCGCAGCGGCAGGCGGTGCGCCATCGTTCGCATGGGCAGCTTCAACACCCGCACGGCGCCGGCCGAACGTCCGCGCATGACGGCGAGACTCTCCCGCAGCATCATGCCGCCAACGCCGGCAAGCAAAAACAAATACAAGAGGGAGATCATAAGATCGAGTTGCCCAAGCCGAAGCAGGCGCTCGAACAGCCAAACGCCGAACACGCTGCCGAGCACGCCGCCCGCGGAGAGCAGAACCCCCATGCGCCAATCGACCGCTTTGCGGCGGGTCTGGGCCATGATGCCGGAGAACGATGTCGCCGCGATTTGGCTGGCGCCGGTCGCCACCGCCACCGGCGAAGGAACGCCGAGGAAGATCAGAGACGGCGTCATGATGAAGCCGCCGCCGACGCCGACAAGACCGGAGACAAAGCCGACCGCGCCGCTCACCAACAGGACGAGCAGCACGTTCACCGGCATTTCGGCGATCGGCAGATAGATCAACAGTGCAGCTCTGAACTTGAGGCGCGCGCCCCTTGCCCGCGTCCTTATGCGTATGCTCGCCCGCCGAAGCAACGGCGGGACCAACACTTTCCAGACATCGCTACTGCAACCGGCCTACGTTCCCGTTCTGGCCCACGGACGCTGACCGAATTCGCCGTTAGCGACAGCACTCGCCGCTCGCGGACGGAACGCTTGCGCGCGAGAGCGAGCCTGCTGCACCTGGGCTGCGGGCAATTGCGCTTCGAGCGCGGCCGCCCGTGCGCCAGCGTCTTCATCGCCCTGCCGCGCTGCCACCATAAACCAGAACAGCGCCTCGGCCGGGCTTCCGTTCACGCCGCGCCCCTGCTGATAGAGAACGCCCAGATTGTACTGGCTGTCGGCGACGCCGAGTTCCGCCGCCTGCCGGAACCAGCGGAAGGCGGCCGATTCATCGAGCGGAGCGCCTTCGCCTCGTGCAAAATAAACGCCCAAATCGTGCATCGCCCGCCGGTTGCCCGCTGCAGCGGCCCGTTCAGTCCATTGCCGGGCGACAGCGAGATCGGCCGGGACGCCTTCGCCCCGCTCATAGACCTTGGCCAATCGATATTGCGCCATTGCGAAGCCACGGTCGGCAGAGCGGCGCAGCAGCGCGATGCCTTCCTGCGTGCGGCCGGCGGCGATGCGCTGCAGACCAAGTTCATATTGCGCGGTGAGGTCGCCGCCTTGTGCGGCTTGCTCGAGCGAGACGTTCCGCGGCGCAAGCGGGGCCGCGACCACCGTTTGCGCAGCCCCTGGGGCCGGCGATGAGCTTGCCGCGGCTGCAGTGTCGGCCGGCGCGTTGCCGTTGACAGCGCCATCGCTGGGTTGGGCGGCGAACGGATCGACCGGCGCCTCGCCGGCGGCGTTGGACTCAGTCGCCTCCGGCAGCACGTGCTGCGGCGCCGGCTCGCTTTGAGGCGGTGCTTGCGGTTCGGTTGCGCCACCGCTGCCAGCGTGCTGGTTCATGTACCAGGCGCCGCCAACGAGAGCCACGGCGATCGCGCTCGCGGCGCCCCACAGAATGATGCGGCTCGACCCGCGCAAGCTCAGCTGCGGCGCAGCTTGGCTCTCGGCGCGCGTCTTCGGCAGCGACTGCGCCTGCGCCGCCTTGCGAGCGGCATTAAGGTAGTCATTCTTTGCGGGCGCCGCGGGTGCATGCTCGCTGTGCTCCTGCCCATTGCCTTCCGCAAACGGCGTCTGCGGACAAACCGGCGATTGCGCCGCCGTTATTGTTGTTGTGTCCGCTTGCGGCGAAGCGATCTCGTCCGGCGACCAGAACGGATCGTCCTCCGGCGGCGGCAGCGGCTGCTCGATCTCAAGGTCGTCAAAGCTGTCTTCGATCAAGAGATCATCGTCAGGCGAGAAGGTCTGCGCCGCAGGATCAGCTGCGGGAGGCGGCGCGAATGCGGTCTCCAGCGGCTCTGCGAACGTGATCTCGCCGGCTGCTGTCTCATCTTCGAGGAGGTCATCTTCCAGGAGGTCTTCAGCGAGGATGTCGCTGTCCTCGTGGAAATAGATGTCGTCCTTGACCGGCGCCTGCATGACCGGCGCGGTGATCGGCGTCAGTTGCGGCGATGGAGGCAGCGGGCCTGCCCGCAAGGGCTGAGCGGCGTCGCGCGGAGACACATAGGGCTCTGGCTCGGTGTTCGTTAGTTCGATGCTGTGGCCGAGATCGTCGCCAAAAGAGGGAAAGTCGTCGAACCGGCGCGACGGCGTCGGGACAGGCTCGTACAATGGCGATGATGCTGTAGCGCCGCTCCGCTCGCTTTCGAACTGTTCGAGTTTGGTTGCGACGCTCGACACCGCCTTCTGCACTGGCGTGATGGCCTCTTGCGACCGCTCTTCCACCTCCTGCAGGCGCTGCATGATCGAGCTGATCGCTTCGGCTACTTTGCTGCTGGCTCGATCTTCGCTGTCAATCATGCGCTCGCCGAGTTCGCGCGCAAGGGTTTCGTGACGCTGGCTGAAGCGCTCGGCCATGCGTGCGACCTGTTCGCCGACATGCTCGATGGCCTGAGCGCTACGCGTTTCGACCGCGCCGACCCGCTCCTCCAGACGCTCGGAGAGGCGGCCGACTTCAAGTCCCATGCGATCGAAGGCAGCCGCTTCGCGACGCTCGATCTCATCGAAACGATGTTCGAGCGTCGTCGCCATTCTGGTCAATTCTTCGCGCACCGCTGCGGCAGCGGCGTCATCGTTGCGCGCTTCGACAGCGCGCAATCTTTTGTCGACTGTTTCCGACATCCGCTTGATTTCGAGCGAAATCGCTTCGATGGTTTGAGCCTGCCGGCGTTCGGCGGAGGCGAGGCGGCGGTTGACGTCAGCGATTGCGCCCTCAAGCCCTTCGCCTGCAACGCCTTCCATCACAGCCTGCAGCTGCCCGGCGAGCTCGCTGCGCGCGGCGTCGACCATCTCCGATACGGATTGCGCCATAGTATCGAGCCGCTGCTCGAGCATGGCGCGAACAGCTTCGGTCTCCTGCGTCGCGTCGCCTTGCTCCACGCGAGCGCTGAGAGAGGAGACGGTCTCTTCAAGGGTGCGGATCGCGGTGTTGGCCGTCGATTCCGTTTCGGCGATGCGGTCGGCCAAACGCTGTAGCGATTGGTCGAGCGTCTTCACCGCTCCGTCGACTTCCTCCAGCTTCGGGCTGGCCTCGACCTCGGCTAAGCGGCTTTCGAATGCGGCGAGCGCCTCCGCCAGCGGGCTATGCTCGCTCTTGTTTTCGAGTGCAGCGAGCCGTTCGGCTATGTCCTGTTGCGCTTGGCGCAGGTCGCTGACGTCGATTATCTCTCCCTTTCCGGCAGAATCCTCGACCTGCTTCACGCGCGCTGCCAAAGTCAGCTGAGAATTGCGCAGATCGGCAATCGCGGCGCCCGCCGCCTGGCGCAGTCCCGCCGTGCTCTCGCGTGCGCTGGCCTCCGCTCGTTCAATTCGAGCCAGCAAAGCGCTTTGTTCGGCGCGCACTTCGTCGGCGGCCAGAAGACGTCTGGAGATCTCGCTCTCGAGCCGAACGACTTCTTCGAGCAGGGTTTCGCGCGTTTCCTGAACTGCGTCTTGAACAGCGCGGCGTGTCGAACTCTCCGTCTCGATGAGACGTTCGCTCATCTCCTCTTGCAAGCGGCGCAGTTCGTTGACCGCGTCAGCCGAGGCCAAATTGGCGAGGCGGGCCGCTTCTTCGGCGACAGCCCGGGCCTCGGCCAGGGTCTGGTTTAATGCTTCATCGCGGTTTTCCATCTCCCGCGTGAGGTAGGAAGCAGCGGCTTCAGCGCGCCTGGCGACTTCCTCTGCAGTCGCCGCTTGCGCCTGTAGGCGCTCGCGCACGCTGCTGATCTCCGATTTCGCTTCGTCGAAGGCGCGGCGGCTTTCCACGGCGTCGTATTCGGCGCGCTCGAGTTTTCCGCTCAGCGTCTCGCCGGCAATACGAAATTGCTCCAGCGCTTCGGTAATGCGCTCGGCTGCTTCAGTTGATGCTGCTTCGGCATCTTCGATGCGCGCCGCAAGGCCAAGCACCGAGCGGTCGATAGTTGAGACCGCGCGGTCGAGACCTGTGACGGCCAGCTGGGTCCGGCGCTCAATCGAGTCGATGCGCTGCCCAAGGCGCGCTGGGTCGGACGTGCGCGTCGTCAAACCTACGCCGCCGACTTGCCAATCATCCTCGCCTTCATCTGCGACAGCGCTATAGCGAGCGGCCCGCGCAGGACGGGGCTGGGATTGCTGCTGATGGGACTGTTGCGGCTGGTTCTGGCCGCCACCGCCTTGGCCTTGCAGAGCCAGGGAGAGGTATTCGCCTAGACTCATGCCCTGACGAGCCGCCGCTTCGCGCGCTGCCTCTCGTACTTTCGGGTCGATGCCCTTTACGCTCCAGCTTTGCGCGCCGCTCATTTAGCCCTCGCCCGCGTTAGAGGCGCGCTGTCGCGCGCTCACGCCCAACCCCGGTGGCGCGCTCGAGGAATTTCGAGAATCGCCCACGTTTCTGCAGTGTCGATCAAAGCTGGGGGCGTGTTAACGGCCGGTAAAATCGTAAACGGCGGTTAGCCATGCACGCGGGTTCATTTGGTTGCGTTGTCAGAACAAACGCGTGAGCGGCGCGCGCGTGCAGATATTACCATGCAGCAATAAGTCTGACGCAGGCGTCACTTTTGGTTGACCCTACCGTAAACGGAAGGTAAGCTCGCGGAACAATCAAAAGGTGGGAGCCCCTAAATGGCCAGTCCGGAACGCACCTACACGATTTCTCAGCTCGCTCGCGAATTCAGTGTCACTCCGCGCGCGCTTCGCTTCTACGAAGACAAAGGGCTGTTGACGCCGCGTCGCGACGGCATGAACCGGGTTTACTCGCACCGCGACCGGGCGCGCCTGCAATTGATTTTGCGCGGCAAGCGGGTTGGGCTCTCTCTGATCGAGATCAAAGAGATTCTCGACCTCTATAAGGTCGATCAGCGCGCCCAGGCGCAGGCGGCGCTGAAGAAGTACAAGGCCCGCATCGTCACGCTCGAGCAGCAGCGCGAGGATCTTGAAGCGGCGATCGAAACGTTGCGTAGCAGCATCGTCAAGCTGGAACATTTCCTGTCGAAGCCCGCCGCGCCGGCGGCTGTCGGCGCTGCGCGCGCTTACGAACAGGAAGCCAAGAAGCGCCTCGAAGAAGTACACTGAAACGCGTAGGAAGAAGGTAACGGAGCAGGGGCGTTCCGCCTCTGCTTCGCGCGCCGTTATTTCCCGCTCGGGAGTCGTCGATGCCGACCTATAAAGCGCCGCTGCGCGAGTATCGTTTCCTTCTCAACAACGTGCTCGAACTGGAGCGCTATTCGAATCTACCCGGCTTTTCTGATGCGCCCCTCGACCTGATCGATCAGGTGCTCGAAGAAGGCGCCAAGTTCTGCGAAGACGTGTTGGCGCCGCTCAACAAAGTGGGCGACGAGCACGGGTGCGTGCGACACGAGGACGGCTCGGTGACGACGCCGCCCGGCTTCAAGGAAGCCTATCGACAATTGGTGGAGGCTGGCTGGCCGTCCCTGTCGAGCGATCCCGCTTATGGCGGCCAGGGCATGCCCTATCTGGTGGGCTCGATCTGGGCGGAGATGGTGGCGAGCGCCAACATGGCGTTCGGCATGTATCCGGGGCTCAGCCACGGTGCATACGCCGCAATTCATCAGCATGGCAGTGAGGAACAGAAGCAGGCTTATCTGCCGAAGCTGGTCAGCGGTGAATGGACCGGCACGATGAACCTGACGGAGCCGCATTGCGGCACCGATCTCGGCCTGTTGCGGACGAAGGCGACGCCGCAACCGGACGGAACTTATCGCATAACCGGTCAGAAGATTTTCATTTCCGCGGGCGAGCACGATCTAGCCAAGAACATCATCCATCTCGTGCTTGCACGCATTGAAGGCGCGCCCGCTGGCACCAAGGGCATATCGCTCTTCATCGTGCCCAAATTTCTCATCAACGCAGACGGGTCGCTGGGTCAGCGCAACGGCGTTGTCTGCGGCAAGATTGAAGAGAAGATGGGCATTCACGGCAATTCGACGTGCGTGCTCAATTATGACGACGCCACCGGCTATCTGGTGGGCCAAGAGAACAAAGGCCTCGCGGCCATGTTCACGATGATGAACGTGGCGCGCTTGGGAGTAGGTTTACAAGGTCTGTCCCAGTCCGAGGTCGCCTATCAGAACGGCGTCAACTACGCGAAGGATCGCTTGCAGGGACGTTCGATCACCGGTGCGAAAAACCCGAACGGCCCGGCTGACCCGATTATCGTTCATCCGGACATCCGTCGGATGCTGATGGACGCCAAGTCATTCAATGAGGGGGCGCGCGCATTTGCTTATTGGACTGCGTTGCGCGCGGACTTGTTGCACAACTCACCCGATGAGAAGGTGCGCGAGAAGGCTGATGATTACATGGGCCTGATGACGCCCGTCATTAAAAGCTACTTGACCGATAAGGGCTACGCCAACGCCACCAATTGCCAGCAGATCTATGGCGGTCACGGCTACATTGAAGAATGGGGCATGAGCCAATTCGTGCGGGACGCCCGCATCACAATGATCTACGAAGGCGCCAATGGAATCCAGGCGCTCGACCTCGTCGGCCGCAAGCTCGGCGCCAATGGCGGCCGCGCGATTTTCGCCTTCTTCAACGAGATCGACGATTTCATCGCAGCGAACGAAGAAGAGGAAGAACTGGTCCCGTTCACTGAGGGCCTGAAGAACGCCAAGACCTGGCTGCAGGACGGCACGATGTGGCTGATGCAGAACGGAATGACGAATTTCGACAATGCCGGCGCGGCCAGTCACGATTACCTGAATCTGTTCGGCATTACTGCGCTTGCCTATATGTGGGCGCTGCAAGCGAAGGCCGCGCTGGCCGCGAAGAAGAACGGCGGCGCGGCAGACCCCTATTACGACAACAAACTCGCGACCGGGCGCTATTTTCTGGCGCGCTCGCTTCCGGACGCCTCGGCCCACCTGCACAAGCTGAAGAGCGGCGCCGGCCCTGTAATGGCGCTTGCGGCGGAGGCGTTCTCATGAGCACGTACACTGCGACGCTGACGTGGATGCGCGGCGACGATGTGTTCAGCGACGGCAAATACTCGCGCGCTCATGAAATCGCCTTTGACGGTGGGATCACTGTGCCCGCGTCGGCTTCGCCGCATGTAGTGCGCGTGCCTCTCTCGCGCGAAGATGCAGTTGACCCCGAAGAGATGTTCGTGGCGGCGCTCGCCTCGTGCCATATGCTGTTCTTTCTCGATTTCGCGCGGCGCGCTGGCTTTGTCGTCGATGCTTATAACGACCAGGCTGAGGGGCTCATGGGCAAGGATGAGCGCGGTCGCATCGCCATAACCCAGGTGAGGCTGAACCCGGTCGTGCTCTGGGGCGGCGCCAGGGAGCCCGCGCCAGAGGAAATTCGCGAGTTGCACCACAAGGCGCACGACGCTTGTTTCATCGCCAACTCGTTCAGGGGCGACGTCGCGATTGGTGGCGGCGAAGCGCATTAGTTTGCCGCGCTTGCGCCAGCCCGGCGTGAGCGGTCAGCGGAGTAGGTGCGAGTGTTTCGCGCCACGGGGCGACTCCGGTCCCATCCAGGGCGAGAGCAGCGCGCGCCGGCGCGCCGTGAACTGGAGTGAAGAGAATGGCCGAGGCCTATATTTTTGACGCGGTGCGCACCCCGCGCGGCAAGGGCAAGAGCAACGGCTCCCTGCATGAGGTGACGGCGCTGTCGCTCGCTACGCAAGCGCTGCAGGCAATCCGTGATCGGAATAATCTCGACACGTCAAAGGTTGATGATGTCCATCTCGGGTGTGTTTCGCCGGTCGGCGAGCAAGGTTCGGACATCGCGCGCATCGCCGTGTTGAACGCCGAATATGCAGAGACGGTGGCCGGCGTGCAGGTCGACCGCTTCTGCGCATCTGGCCTTGAAGCAGTGAATATCGCTGCAGCCAAGGTGAAGTCAGGTGAAGCGAACATGGCTATCGGCGGCGGCGTCGAAAGCATGAGCCGCGTGCCGATGGGCTCGAACGGCGGCGCCTGGGCCACGGACCCTTCAATTGCAATGAAGACTTACTTCACGCCGCAAGGCGTCGGCGCCGACCTCATTGCGACGAAGTACGGATTTTCGCGCGATGATGTCGACGCATACGCCGTGCAGAGCCAGCAACGCGCCGCGCGCGCCTGGAAAGAAGGCCGATTCAAGAAGTCCATCGTGCCGGTGAAGGATCAGCTTGGCGTTACTCTGCTCGATCACGACGAGCACATGCGCCCTGACACCACCATGCAAACGCTGGCCGCGCTCGAGCCGAGCTTCGTCATGCAAGGCGAAGTCATGCCGGGCTTCGACGGCGTGATCCAGCAGCGTTATCCGGAAGTAGAGAGGGTCAAGCACGTCCACCACGCCGGTAATTCATCTGGCATCGTTGACGGGGCGGCCGCTGTTCTCATCGGCACAAAGGAAATGGGGGATGCGCTCGGCCTCAAGCCGCGCGCGAAGATCCTCGGCGGCGCGTCGATTGGCTCAGAGCCGGCGATCATGCTGACCGGCCCGGAATTCGTGACCAAGAAGCTCCTGGCCAAGCTTGGCATGACTCAAAAAGACATTGATCTGTGGGAACTCAATGAAGCTTTCGCCGCTGTGGTGCTCCGTTGGGTGCAGGCGCTCGATCTCGACATGGAGAAGGTCAACGTCAATGGCGGCGCCATCGCCATGGGTCACCCGCTTGGCGCCACTGGCGCGATGATCCTCGGCACGATGGTCGATGAACTCGAGCGCTCGAACAAGGAGCGCGCGCTGATTACGCTGTGTGTCGGCGCTGGCATGGGCACCGCGACGGTGATCGAACGGGTGAACTGATGCGGGGATGCCCCGGCTAGCGCGCGCAGCCGGGGCGTCACTCACAGCAAGCAACAGCGCGCGGGCACGGCGCATCAAGTGTAAAGCGCCACAAAGGGGTAGGTCCGATGGAAAACTTCAAGATTGACGTCGACGGCGACGGCATCGCGCTCATCACATTCGACGTGCCGGGCCGCTCCATGAATACGATCACCGGCTCGGTCATGCGGGATCTCATCACCTTGGTTGAGACCATCAAAACCGATGAAAAGATCAAAGGCGCAGTCATTGCATCGGGCAAGGCGAGCGGCTTCTGCGCCGGCGCCGACTTGGGTGAACTCAATCAGCGCGGCAGCGCCCAGGCCAAGGACGAGCCGAAAAGTGAAGAAGAAAAGCTGAAGCGCCAGTTCGAGCAGAGCTTTACGCTCAACAAATCGTTGCGTGCTCTGGAGACGTGCGGCAAGCCCGTTGCGGCGGCGCTCGAGGGCCTTGCGCTCGGCGGTGGTCTCGAAATCGCGCTCGCCTGCCACTACCGCGTGGCGGCTGACAATCCCAAAATCAAATTTGGTCTGCCGGAGGCGAAGGTTGGCCTATTGCCGGGGGCCGGCGGCACGCAGCGCTTGCCGCGTCTGATTGGCACGCAGAATGCTGCGATGATGATCCTGCAAGGCGCTGATAAGTCGCCGCAGGAAGCCAAGGGGCTCGGCTTCATCAATGAAGTCGCGCCAGCGGGCAAAACCGTGGAGGCGGCGAAAGCTTGGGTCAAAGCGAACCCAAAGGCGGTTGCGCCATGGGATGTAAAGGGTTTCCGCGTGAAGGACGGCCCGTTCACTCCCGGCGGCTCGATTGCTTATGTCGGCGGCAATGCGATGGTGTCCAAGCAGACCAACCTCAATTATCCGGCGCAGCGCAATATCCTGTCCTGCATTTATGAAGGCGTGCAGGTGCCGATCGACGCGGCGTTGAGAATCGAGAGCCGCTATTTCATCAAGACAGCGAACACGCCACAAGCCAAAGGCATGATCCGCACGCTGTTTGTGTCGATGCAGGCCCTCGGCAAGGGCGGCAATCGTCCGGAAGGCTTTCCAACCTACGATGTGAAGAAGGTGGCCGTGCTCGGCGCCGGCCTGATGGGCGCCGGCATTGCCTACGTGCAAGCCAAGGCTGGCATCGAAACCGTGCTGCTCGATGTCAGTCAAGAAAGCGCTGAAAAGGGCAAAGCCTATTCCAAGCGGATCGTGGATAAGGACGTTTCGCGTGGCAAGATTTCCAAGGAGAAGGGCGATGAGCTGCTTGCTCGCATCACGCCTTCAACCGATTATTCCTTGATCAAGGGCGCTGACCTCGTGGTCGAGGCCGTGTTCGAGAATCCGGCGTTGAAGGCCGAGGTGACGAAGAAAGCTGAAGCATTCCTTGGCGACACCGCCGTGTTCGGCTCCAATACTTCGACATTGCCGATCACAGGCCTTGCTGAAGCGTCAGTGCGGCCGAAGAACTTCATCGGCATCCACTTCTTCTCGCCAGTGGAACGCATGGGGCTCGTCGAACTCATCCGGGGCAAGGAGACGACCGACGAAACCGTCGCTAAGTCCATTGATTACGTCCTCAAAATTCGCAAGACGCCGATCATCGTCAACGATTTCCGCGGCTTCTATACCTCACGCTGTTTCGGCACTTACCCGGCTGAAGGCGTCGAGATGCTGATGGAAGGCGTGGCGCCCGCGATCATCGAAAACGTCGGCCGCCAGTGCGGCATGCCGATGGGGCCGCTGGAAGTCTCGGATAGTGTCGGCCTCGATACCGCGTTGAAGATCGGCAAGACCAACGCGGAACTCAATCAGCAGGATTACAAGAAGGATCCGCGCGCAGCGCTGCTCTCCTGGATCGTAGAGGAGAAGGGCCGCGTCGGCCGCAAGGGCGGCAAGGGCTATTACGAATATGGCGAGGACGGTAAGCCCACGCGCATTTGGCCCGGCATCAGCGAAAAGGTCGAAGTGAAGATCAACGAGTGCCCGCCGGCACTGAAAACAGAGCTGACCAAGCGCTTCCTGTTCCGCCAGTGTATAGAAGTGGCGCGCTGCTTCGAAGAGGGCGTGATCACGGACCCGCGTGACGCGGACGTGGGCTCCATCTTGGCGTGGGGTTTTGCGCCGTATAGCGGCGGCTGCATCAGCTATATTGATCTGTTCTGGGGAACGAAGAGGTTTGTCGAGGAAGCCGATCGCCTGGCCGACGCCTATGGCGAGCGCTTCCGCCCGAACAAACTCTTGCGCGACATGGCCGCAACCAACCAGTCCTTCTACGAGCGTTTTGGCGCAAAGGAGAAGAAGGCGGCGTAGCGTCATGCCGGCGCTCACACAAAGCGAGTACTGGAACGGCAAGGTCGGCGAAGAGTGGGCGCGACAAGCCCATCGTATGGACCTGATGCTGGAGCCCATCACGTTGCGTGCGCTGGAGCGCTTGGCGCTCCAGCCAGGCGAGCGTGTCCTCGACATCGGCTGCGGCGCTGCGGTGACTAGCTTGCTTGCGGCGGAGCAGGTGGGGCGCGAGGGACAGGTTGTGGGCGTCGATCTGTCGGCGCCGATGCTCGCACTCGCTCGAGAGCGCGTGCGGGCTCAACCCTTCCGGATCGATCTGATGCAGGCCGACGCCGGCAAGGACGTCATTGCCGCAGCGCCATTCGACGCTGCGTTCTCGCGCTTCGGGATGATGTTCTTCGATGACCCGGTGGCGGCGTTCACGAAAATTCGTGGCGATTTGCGGGCAGGCGGCCGCCTCGTTTTCATTTGCTGGCGCGGATTTTCAGAGAACCTTTGGTCATCAGGGCCGCTGGCGGCGCTGGCGCCGATGCTTGCCTCGCCGCTTGCTCTTCCCGACCCCGACGCGCCGGGGCCCTTCTCGTTGGCGAACTCAAAGAAGATTGCCGCCATCCTCGAGTCCTCGGGTTGGCGCGACATGGCCATTGCGCCGTGGGACGGCGCCATGCGCATAGGCGGGGGCGGCGACGCCAGCAGCGCAGCAGAATTCTTGTTGCGCATAGGACCGTGCGCGCGCGCAGTCTCGGATCACATGCTTGATCCCTCGGCAGCACGGACGCGCCTCATCGAGTACCTTGCAAATCACGAGACCGCGGATGGTATTGCGCTTGCAGCGGCCTGCTGGATCGTTAGCGCGACAGCGTGAGGGGAAGTGAATGCGATTGGCGCGCCTGATCTTCCTGCTTGCTGGCCTCTACGGCGTCGCGGTGCTGATACCCGGCTTTTTCGCTGAACGGGTGGTGCAGCCTCCGATTTTGCACCCCGAATTCTATTATGGATTTCTAGGGTCGGCGCTGGTTTGGCAAACTCTGTTTCTCCTCGTCGCTATCGATCCCGCGCGCTTTCGCTCGGTGATGTTCATCGCAGCGCTCGAAAAAGCAGCGTTCTTCATACCCTCCATGGTGCTGTACGCCACTGGACGTCTCGGTCTGACCGGACCGTTCTTCGGCGCATTGATCGACGGGGTGTGGATGCAGCTCTTCTTGGTGGCGTGGTGGAGCGCGCGCCCTGCGGCGGCGGCGAAGCCATGAGAACTCGCGCCCGCACTTTAATCTGACGCAAAGTGAAAAGGGCGCATCGTGCTCATACTAGGATATCATGACTCACCTCTCTGATCCGATCAGGCTTCGCTCGGGCGCCGTGCTGAAGAACCGCTTCGTACTCGCACCGCTCACCAACCTGCAGAGTCACGCTGACGGCGTGCTCTCTGACGACGAGTTCAACTGGCTGACTCTCCGAGCACGGGGCGGGTTTGCTCTCACCATGACCTGTGCGGCGTCGGTGCAGCAAAGCGGCGTCGGCTTTCCGGGCCAACTCGGTTTTCACGAAGACAGGCATCTGCCGGGGCTCACCCGGCTCGCCGCAGGGATCAAGGAGCAAGGCTCGATCGCAATCGCGCAATTGCATCATGGCGGGCTCAGGTCCATGGCCCATCCGAAGGCGCCTTCAGCGGATGAAAAGCTTGGCGCCGAGGCCATGACGCTTGGCGAGATAGCGCAGTCGCGCGATTGCTTCGTTAAGGCGGCTCAGCGCGCGGAGCAGGCCGGATTCGACGGTGTCGAGTTGCACGGCGCGCACGGTTATTTGATCTGCTCTTTCCTGTCGCCCGAACTCAACCGTCGCGAGGATGCGTACGGCGGCGACGCAGAGCGGCGCCAACGCTTTCTGCTCGAGATCATCGATGGAATTCGCGCCGCCACCAAGCCGGGCTTTACGCTCGGCGTGCGGTTATCGCCGGAGCGCTGGGGTCTCAGGGTGTTGGAGATCCGCGACGTCGCGCAGCGGCTTTTGCGCGACGCCAAGATCGACTTTCTGGACATGTCATTATGGGATGTGCGCAAGGAGCCGGATGAAGAAGCCTTGCAGGGGCGCACGCTCGCATCGTACTTCGCCGAACTCGAGCGCGGTGACGTGGCCATCGGGGCGGCGGGAAAAATCATGTCCGCTCAGCAGGCGCGCGAGGTGCTCGCGGCCGGATTCGATTTCCCCGTGATTGGCCGCGGCGCCATCTTGCACCACGATTTCCCGCAGCGGGCGCTGGCCGATCCGAGTTTCGCAGCGATCGCCACGCCTGTGACGGAAGCGTATCTTCGCGGCGAGGGCCTTGGCGCCGCCTTTGTCAATTACATGCGAACCTGGAAGGGGTTCGTCACCGAACCTGCTTAAGCGCAAGCGAAGACACGAGATTCCGATCTGCACTCGGAACGCGCGCGCCGGCTCAAATTGCGGTAATCACGCAGGGGGCCGCAATGAGAGCAATACGTCTTGTTGCGCTAAGTCTGGGCTTTGCGTTCTGGGCCGCAAGCGCTGGGTTCCGTCCGTAGCCGGCCTCGGTTATTGACTTTGTAACCTTTACACCCGATATGCGCAGCCAGCGACCGTTCATGGCTGCGCTTGGCCTAGAACGCGGTCCTCCCGGAACGCCACCATCGACGTTCGGCTTTGAGCCTAAAGAGACATTCTCTCGCTCGCCGCCCTTCTTCGCCGTCGCATCGTTCCTGCTCTCCTGGAGCTGCGCGCCGCGTGCGCGCGGCCGAAAGAAAAATTGTGACTGTCCAGAAAATTACGTTCTCCAGCCTCGGCGTATCCGCGCCGATCCTCAAGGCTCTCGAAGCGGAAGGTTACGCTTCGCCCACACCCATTCAGGCTCAAGCAGTTCCGATCGTGCTGAAAGGCGGCGATCTCGTCGGCCTGGCGCAGACCGGCACCGGCAAGACTGCGGCCTTCGCGTTGCCCATACTCGACCGCCTCAGCGCCAGCCGCAGGCATCCTGGCGAGAAATCGTGCCGCGCTCTGGTGCTCGCTCCGACGCGCGAACTTGCCGCTCAGATCGGTGACAGTTTCCGCGCCTATGGCCGCTTCCTCGGCCTTTCCACTGCCGTCGTTTTCGGCGGCGCGTCGATGTTCAAGCAGAAGCAGGCGCTCTATCGCGGCGTCGACATCCTCGTCGCCACGCCCGGCCGCTTGCTGGATCACGTCTCTCAGCGCTCTGTCAGATTGGACAAGGTCGAAATCTTGGTGCTCGACGAGGCTGACCACATGCTCGACATGGGGTTCATCCATGATCTGCGGAAAATCGCGACATTGCTTCCGAAAACGCGCCAGTCGCTCTTTTTCTCCGCGACCATGCCGCCGCCGATCGCTGAACTCGCTGCGCAATTTTTGAGCAATCCCGAACGGATTGCGGTGACGCCGCCCTCCACCACGGCAGAGCGCGTGGAGCAGGCTGTTGTGCATGTGGATCAAGCCAAGAAGCAGGATCTGCTCCATGCGCTTCTCGCCGACAAGACGATCAGCAGGGCGCTTGTATTCACCCGCACCAAACACGGTGCTGATCGTGTAATGAAAAAGCTACTGAGCGCGGGTTTCGAGGCGGAGGCCATTCACGGCAATAAGAGCCAGGGTCAGCGCACGCGCGCTCTGGAAGCCTTCAAGAAGGGCAAAGCGCGCGTCTTGGTGGCCACAGAGATCGCAGCGAGGGGTATCGATGTCGACGATGTCAGCCATGTCATCAACTACGACTTGCCGAACGTGCCCGAGCAATATGTACATCGGATCGGCCGAACAGCGCGCGCCGCTCGCAGCGGCATCGCCATTTCCTTTTGCGCGCCGGATGAGCGCGCCTATCTGCGCGACATCGAGAAGCTGACCAAACAAACCACGCCGGTGCTGGAAACCGACTTCTCTCTTGCGACACCTAAAGGCGAGCTGCCCCGCCAGCGGCCCAAGGGAGCGGGCAACCGGCCTCAGCGCCCGCAGCGAAAGCCGCAGGCGGCCAAGCACCACGCATCAGAAACGCACGGCAAGGCGCATGCGAAGCAAGGTCATGCGATCTCGCGTGCGCGCGACGAGGGCGACCGCCGCGACCGCAAAGGCAACGCGGTCTGGTCTAATAGCGGACCGACTCCGAAATATCGCAAGCAACGCAGGCCCGCTCGCTAAGAGCGCGGGCCATTGGTGGTGTTCTCTGATGAGGAGGAAGCAGGGGCGCTAAAGTATGCGGCCGCAGCCGGCGAATTCTTGCTCATCAATACGGACTTCAACGCGATGAAGGCCGCTCTCTGAGGGGCACGGGCGATCGCGCCGGACGGCGACGCGCAAGCGATGCTGTGCGTTTGCTGTTTCGTAAAGTTCTCCATTCCATCGCGGGTATCGCGGCTCGGGTCGCGGGAAGCGCTGAATGTCACCGCCATCGAGCTGCAACGTGATCGTGGCGTCATAGAAGCGCAGGTGGAAATGCTCGCCATCGGCCAATAAACGCACGCCCTCGGCGCGCGCTGCGACGATGGAATCGACGCCGGCTCGCTGCGGCAGCGCCGGGAGAGGCATATCTGCTTGAACGCCGCCAGAGCAGGCGGTGACAAGAAGGGTCAGCGTCAGCATGAAGCGCTTCATCCGCGCAGCATGCACCGGCGCCATGTCTGAAATCAAACATCGCGGCCGCAGCCATTGAGACTGCGACCATCGATTACGACTTCAACGCTGGCTGGATAGTCTTGGCCGCTCATCCCATCCTGACACGGCGTGGCCCGTATCGTCACTACCAGGTGGTGGCCGCGCGCTTGGCTTTCGTATCGCGTAACGCCAGCTTGTGGGGCGGCGGGCGCGCTACGCGGTAGTTCGAGCTTGTTGGCGCCATAGTCCCACACCAGCACGATTTTGTCCCTGGTGTAGATGTCGAGAAGCCAGCCCGGTTCTTGCCCGACGGCGCGGAAAGCCACTCCAGCGGCGCGCGCGGTTTCCCAGCTTGGCATCGAGGCGAGGGCGTTCTCCGCGGAATCGGTCGCCGTGGGCGTTGGTTCGGCGGCCCTCACAGGTTCTGCTTCGATCTGAGCTGTTTCAGGATTCACGGTTTGCGGCGCCGGTGTGCAGGCGGCGAGGGCGAGTGTGGCTAGCACTGCACGCATGTCTCAGCTCTATCAAACAGGCGCCGCCGCCCTCTGGTGAGCGCGGCGGCGCGTCGTTGCGGTCGAGGCCTCAGCCCTGGAAGGCGCTGATGTAAACCTCGACGCGTCGGTTGCGGGCGCGGCCGTCATCAGTGGCGTTGCTGGCGATCGGTCGGCTCTCGCCGAAACCCTGTACCGCAATGCGTTGTCGGATGACGCCGCCTTGCATCAGCACTGACGCGACATTCATGGCGCGACGCTCTGACAAATCCTGATTATACGCGTCGCTGCCGACTGAATCGGCGTGACCGTACACGTCGACTGTGGTCTGGTCATACTCGCGCAGGATACGCCCGACATCCATCAAGGTCGGGACAAATTGGCCTTTGACGTCATCCCTGTTGAAATCGAAGGTCAGGTCGGCGGGGAAGTTGAGCAGGATCTGGCTCTGGTTGACGCGCGTTACGCCGACGCCGCTTCCCGCCAGACGCTCGCGCAGGTTCTGATAGGTGCGGTCCATATAATTGCCAATGGCCGCGCCAGCCAGCGCGCCGACGCCAGCGCCGATCATCGCATTGCGGCGGTCATCGCCTCCTGCCAGAGTGCCGGCCGCTGCGCCGGCGATCGCGCCAATTATGGCGCCAGTTCCTGTGCGGTTGGTCTCGCGTTCGCCCGTGACGGGGTCAACTGTTGTACAGCCGACCATAAAAAGGACGGCGGCCATCGCGGCCAAGACTTTGCGGATCATCAATCCCTCCAAACGGTGCGGTCGGGTCGCACCCGATCAGTGTGGAACCTGGCGCCCGCCAGCTGAGCGCACGCTGAACGAGCGGGCCTATTCGGGCGATCCCGACGCACTATAGCGGCTAAGTCGCCCAAACTGTTCCATCAGAACGCCATCGACGAGGGGGGCGAACTGATCCAGCGCAAGACTTGGCTCGCCCACGACGCGATAGGTCATGGTGATCTTAGCCTGAGAGGCGTGCGGCGCGACCGTGAACGTCAACACGCCATTCACCCCCATTTCCTGCAATGGACCAAGGCCGCCGATCAACCGCAGCGTGCGCACGCCTTCATGCTCGGTAACCAGTACAACACGCATGTGCTCGACGGATTGACCGGCGGACCAGCGCTCGCACCAGCAGCCGCCGGCGCGAAGATCGAGCGAGAGCCTCCCCGCGTCGCCGGAATAGGTGTGCGAGCCGTTCCACCAGCGTCCGATGTGCGCCAGGGCCCGCCACACCTCGGCGGGTGTCGCATCGACCTCAGCCTCAGTCGTTATGGTGAACATGCTTGCCGACGCCGATTGCACGGCCGCCCTGGCCGGGGCAGCCCAGAGCAGCAGCGCCAGAGCCGCCGTAACGAATAATGCACGCATTAGTCTGTCCTCCGCTGGCTGAGCTTCAGGTCCACAGCCAGGGCGCAGTCAAGACGCTAACATCGGTGGACGATGACCTCCTCTTAACCAAGCTTCAGCGACCTTGCGCCAGAGTCCCAATCGTGGAGCCGACTTCTCCCTCGATCATCGCCGATCAAGCTCGGCGCGCCCGCAGCCTCGAAACTGTCGGACGGGCGCGTGCGGCCAATTTCTGGGTGCGTGGCGGTGCCTGTGTGCTCTCCGCGCTGGTGGCGATGTCCATCGTTGGATCGGCGGCGCCGCTCTATTGGATGCTGGGCTTCGTCGTCGTGGTGAGCGCGGATCGTGCAATATTTCACCGCCTAGCCGAGCGGTGCGCGGCCGGAGACCCGCCAAAGCACCTTCGTTGGTTTGTGATTTGGACGGTTTTCCAGAGCGCGTACGGCAACGTGCTTGGCGCGCTCTTGTGGTTCTCGCCTTACGTTCCCGGCGAAACGCTTGCCGTCATCTATCTCTGCGGCGGGCTGGCGAACGCCGCCGCCACATTGCGCTATGCGAGTTCGTTGGCCTTGGCTGGCGCCGGCGTGACAATCGCGTTCATGCTTGCACTGCCTGTCGCCAGCTTCCTTCTTAACGGCGCCAGCAACCCGCTCGACCTTGTGCCGCTGATAGGCGCGTTATTGGTGCTGGCGTTTGGCGTGAATCTTTGGCGCAGCCTTATGGCGTCGGACGCGGCGCAGGCGCAGGCGGAGGCCGCCGTGCTGCGCGAACGCCAGGCCGCGGCGGCAGCTGCTGCGGCCAAATCCGACATGATCAAGCGGATGAATGACGAACTGCGCACACCCATGGCTGCGCTGGTCGGTGCTGCAGAACACCTGCGCCGCGCAGCGACTTCGCCGCAGGCGCGCGCACACATTGCAACGCTCGCGCAAGCCGGCGAGGTGCTGAAACTCGTGCTCCATGATCTTTCTGATCTCGATCGGCTCGAGAATGGCCAATTGCGCATCGAAGCCGCGCCATGTGACCCGCGTGAAATCGTTCGGAGTGTGGTCAGCGCGTTTCGCACGGCGGCGCAGGACAAGCACCTTGAACTCTTCCTGGACATCGCGCCGGAGGCGCCAGCACTGGTGCAGCTCGATGCGCGGAGAGTTCGTCAGATCATGTTCAACCTGCTCGCCAACGCCGTCCGCTACACCAGCCACGGCGGGGTGCGGGTATCGCTGCTCGCCGAGCGCAGCGAACGTGATCGCCATGCGCGCCTCTCTTTTGTGGTTGCAGATACTGGTGCTGGCATGTCGCGATCTCGGCTCGCTGCCTTGTTCGGGCGCGACCGTGTGGCGGTGAACGGCGATGGACCAGGCTTGGGTCTTTCGATCTGCCTGCGACTTGCACGTTTGATGGGCGGGCAGTTGCAGGCGAAGAGCGACATCGGCGAAGGTTCTGTGTTCGCGCTTGTTCTCGACGCACCTGTGCTGGCGGTTGCGCCCCGCAGCGCTGCCTAACGAGCGAGGAACGATGCGAGCTTGCGCGAAAGCGCCGCTGCGTCTCGCGTTTCGCATTCCCATACGACGAGCGCGCGCCAACCCTCAGCGCGCAGCGCACTGAGTGCAGCGGCGTCGCGAAGCATATTGCGCGCTATCTTTGCACGCCAATAGGCGGCGTTCTGTTTCGGTCGTCGCGCGCCGCGTGTGCAGGTGTGGCCGTGCCAGAAGCAACCATGCACGAAGACGACCCGGCCAAGGGCGCCGAAGACGAGATCTGGTTTTCCCGGCAGGCCTTGACCGTCCAGCCGATAGCGGCGCGCAAAGCCGAGCGCGCGTATGGCGGCTCGAACCGCACGTTCGGGCCCGGTATCGCGCGATTTTACCGCCCGCATCACTGCCGAACGCTTCACGCTGTCGAAAACGTCGGTCCGCATCAGGCGATCTTGCGTGACGCGACCGCACCGACCAACGGTGAAAGCAGATTTTGCGAGAGCCAACGCACGACTGGGACGCACACGGCGTCGCCGACGAGGTGGAGCGCGGCCGTCTGGCTCGCCGGCAGCGGATAATGATCGGGCGCACCCATCAGCCGCGCCGCCTCGCGCGGCGAGAGCAGTCGGGTTCGCACGCAATCGCCTTCGACGAACAACAAGATCTGACGACTGGAGCCGCCCGCGGGCGTGCGCAAGCAGCCTGCCAGACCGTCGAACCTTGCTTCGGCGCGCTGGACACGCTGTCCGTGTTCCAACCGGATCCGTCGGAAAGCGGCGCCGACCTCACGTCGGCCACTTTCCCGCAACGCGTCAAGGCGCGCGCGCTGCAACGGGCTCATCTGCTCGAGCAGGCGTGCAGTCTCCTCGTCGCTGCGCCAGGCCACGTTTGCGTTGTCTTCCAGCAGATCGGCCAATCTGGTGTTGCGCATTGGCGGCGTTTCGAGGCGCCACCAGACGAACTGCTTGCGCAAACGCTCCGGCAAACGCGCCGCCACCGCGCGCAAAGCGGGTGAATGGAACGGTTGCATCGGCCCGGCATGCATCAGATGCGCTGGAGGATTTCGCGCCGCGATAACGAACAGTCGCGGGCGCGATTGTGGCGTAAACGCCGCCGCGTCGATCTCGAGCGCTCCGGCCCTGTAGCCAAGATCGGCTAGTGCATGCAGCAACGCGGTGAAGTCAGCTCCGGCGTGCGAACTCAGGAGGCCGGTGACGTTTTCCAAGGCGAGCACGTCCGGCGCACGTCCCTCATGCGCCAGCTTCTCGACTAGCCCATGGAAGCCCCAAAAAGCACCCGATCTGGGTGCTGAGAGCCCGCGGCGCGCACCCGCTAGCGACAAGTCCTGACAGGGGAAAGAGGCCCAAGCCAAAGCGGCTCGTCCAGGCAGATCAGCCGGGCTCAAGGCCCATATGTCGCCGACTCGCATCTCGGCGGCGCCGAAGGCGGCGCGGTAGGCGCCCGCCTTCGCCACATCGATGTCGTTGGCGAAAACGCATTTGAACTCAGGCGCAAGTCCAAGGCGCGCGAACCCGCCGCCCGCGAAAAACTCATAAAGTGGGGCGCCGGAATCACAGGTCATGGGGCTATACTACACTCATTGAGCGCCGGCCGATGGGGCGGCGGGACTGGGGGAGCCAATGCGGACCTTGCTCCGCGCCCTGTGCCTAAGCGCCGTGTTCGCTCTGAGCGCGGGCGGCATCAGTGCGTGCCAACGTCAGGGTGCAAGCACCTCAGAGGAGGCGGGCGGCCCGACCGACGAGGATCGAGAGGCTGCGCTCGCCGCCGAGCAGCTGGCCGCGCTCGGCGGTTCGGCGTCGCCCGAACAGCGCGCCCTCTATGAGGGTGAATTTCAAGCGTCGGGCAGCCTTGATTCCGGCGCCTCTGGCGACACCGCCGCCGGTGAGGGCGCTTGGGAGCTGCGTCTTTTGAACGATTATGCGCAGTTCACGCGTCCCGGTCTCGGCGAGGACGGCGGCGTAACCGGCGAGCGCGACTACCATGAGCGCGGCATGCGTGTCGTCGCGGGCGCTGTCACTATCACCATCATGGCGCAAACCTGCAGCGCCAGCGGCATTGAATTGCCTTACACGGCCAATGTCATCTACGAGGGCGTATCGTATCAGGGTTGCGCGCGCCGCGGCATAGAGGAAGGCGAGCGGCCGACTTGGGCGTCCGTGCTACCGGAATTGATGCCGGCAATAGACGCCTGCCTCGCGCGCGCGACATCGCGCCCCGCGCGGGTCACGTTCGCGACCGTTCTGAATGAAAGCGAATATAGCGTGCGCGTACGCGAAGCGAATGGCGCTCGCCACGAATGCATCACCACAGACGGCCAGATCAGCGTCTATGAGACGCTGTCGGATGTGGATCGCAGGCCGGGCGAAGGCGATCCGGAGTTCGTGATGGGCCAACAGCCAGCCGCTGCGCAGTGCCGAAGCGTGGAGCCCGCTGTCTCGCGCAATGGCGAACAAATGGGATGGCTCGTGCGCCGTTCCTGTTGATTAGCCGCCGAACAGCGACGACAGCCACTGCATGGCTTCACCGAGGACCGCGAAGCCGACCCGCGCGCCAAGATAAACCGACCCGATAGACGCAATGGCGGCCGGTATCGTCAACAACATCAACGCGCCATCGCGCTGCAAAAGGGCGAGCGCGGTCATCGCGACGGTCATTCCTGGCGGCCAATTCGCGAACGGAATTGGCAACACCAGGATAATCGCCATCAACACGGTTTGCAGACCGATGACGATGGTGACGGGAAAACGCGTCAGCGCCGAAAGCCGAGGCTTGATTAGGTATTCGATGCGCTTCAACGGCGGCGTCGCCACCTGCAGTGCGCGCCGCAGCGCGTTGAAATCCACCGACCAGGCGCGCAAACGCTGCGGCACCCAGAGCCGGCGCGACCCAAGCACCAGCTGAACCGCAGGGGCCATCATCAACAGCCCGAAAACAGTGGAGATGCCGGGCACGTTGGGGATGCACATCGGCAGCGCCAGCACCAGCAGCAAAACACCGTGCGCGCGGGAATCCAGCCGGTCGATTAAATCGCCGACCGTTACAACTGTGTCATGCGGATAGGCGTCCACCAAATCGTCCAGCACCGCCGAAGCGGTGGCGCCGGCGGCTTCGACAGGGGGAGCGGTCGTGTCCATTGGGAGTTGAGCGCAAGTCACATGGGGCGCCGGACGGCGTTTGACCAGAGCGGGCGCACGTTCAGACCTCGTCAACCGGCGCAGCGTAGCTCCCGTGCAATGGCCCGCGCGGTGCGGTTCTCGCTCCTTGTCCTTCTTACAGTGCTCGCGGCGTGCAGCGGGCGCGGCGCTCCCAGCCAATTGTCTGGCCTTTGGAGCGCAGGTCCGGCTGCTTGTGCAGCGGGGGTTGGGGTGCAGTTTGGGCCCGACGCGATCCGAGCTGTGTACGAAAATGAGTCCGAAGTGCTGTTCGCGAATCCACGCTATGCGCTACGCAGCGACGGGCAGACGTTTCGCGTGCGCATCATCTATGACTTGCCGCGCGTAGCCGGGGCTGCGCACGTGGTTGGCTCGCGCGGAGTGCTGGTGCTGGCGCGTCAACGTGATGGGGGCATTGCCCCAGTTCGCCATACCTTGATCGACGGGCGGACTGGCGCGGCTCGATTGCGTATGGTTGGCGATCCGGCCATAGACCTTATGACGCTGCAGCCGTGCGGCGCCCATCCCTGGGCGACGCCGATCCGTGGACGTTATCGCTCCTAGCAAAAGCCGCCGGCATGAATGCCGGCGGCCTGCCTCCGATCGGGTATTCTCGGCTTAGTTGCGCGCTTGCTGGGTCGAGGCGTCGCCGTTGCAGCGAGCGATTTCATCGGCCGTGAGTTGGTCGCCTTCAGGCCCATATGCGATGACGCGCTGGCCGACCTCATGTGCGAATTGGCGGCACGAACGAACCGTCGAGGCGTGGTTCGGGCGAGCGCGGCAGGTGTCGCCGTCGCAATTCCAAACCGTATTCAATGTGATGACACGCGCAGGCGCGGCCAGCGGGCTCTCGAGCTTGGCGGTGAACACGGCGTCGCCGGCGAAGGCCGTGCCGGCGAAGCTGGCGCTGGCAAGGGCGGCGAAAATAACGGTGCGAACGGCGGACATTCGTGACTCCTGTGGTGGTCGCGCATGGGAGGAGCGCGCAGCGGACAGTGCCCTAAAGGCTGAGCGCTGACAAGGGAAAACTGAACAAAACCGAAAATATTCACACATGATGTTTTCCTGTCACGCCGACGCAGGCGAGGCCGTTAAAAGGAAGCAACCAATTCCGCTGGATGGGATAAGCTCCGCCAAACTGGGTGGCGCGAAACGTGGGGATCGGCGCGATGACCTTCTATAAATTTATGGTGGGCGCGGTGCTGACGCTGGCGATGGTGATCGTTTTGGCGTTCGGCGCTCTGGTCTTCAGCGCGCGCGACTTTCAGTACGGCGTGCAACAGCTTTCGCCACAGACAGGCGGACTGATTTCCTTCGCCAGTCTTGCGAGCGCCAGCGCTCAAATCGAGCAGATTGAAACCGAGACTGCAGGGCCGCGCGGCGAGCTGATCGATTTGAACGCGCAACTGGCGGCGCTCGACACTCAGCTCAGTTCGCTGACGCAAGCGGCCGACGATGCGCGCGCTGCGATTGTGGGCGTGATCGCCGATATCGAACGCAACGCCAACCTGCAGCCGGCGGCAAGCGCAGCGGCCGACACCAGCGCGCATGCCCTGTCCCAGCGGGTAAACGCGCTAACCGCCCGAAGCGGACTTTCGCCGCAGGACCAGCAGCGACTCGCGCAATTGCGAGCGCAAGTGCAACAGCTCACGGAGCAAGAAGAGGCGATCGATGAACACGATGCCGAGCGTAGCGCGCTCGTCGCGCGTCAACGTCTCGTCAATGGCCAAGTGGCTGAAGCCAATCGCCGCATATTTGCCTTGCAAGCGGGGGTGGTGCCCAATTCGGATCAGTTCGAGCGGGTGCGGGGCGAAGCAGAGGCGTTGCGTAGCATGAGCCCGATGGGTGTGAGCGCGTTCCTGGCGCAAGGTCATCCGGCCCTGCTGTCGACCAGCTTGGTGCTGCTGATGGGCGCTCTCGGTTCATTGCTCTACCTTTTCCCCGCCTACCTGAACCGGCCTGCGCCCGTAACGATGGCGGAAATTGTCGTCCGGCTCATCTTCGGCATGTGCGCGGCGCTCGCATTCTATGTGCTGGCGAACGCCGCCATGGCGGGCTTCTCGATCAGCGCTGGAGTGCAGCAGACTACGACGTCCTCGATGCTGAACCCGTTCACGGTATCGCTCGTCGGAATCGTCGCCGGCGTGATGTCGGAAGACATCGCCAAGTGGATCCAGGAGCGCAGCAAAGGCATCTTCACCCAGGGGCCGCGTCCAGCGGCGTCTGCGCCAGCGACAACTGAAGCTCCGCCAGGGGGCGGGCTCGTCAACAACCAAGCGATCTCCTGATGGCAGGAGTGCGGCGCCATTGACGCGGCGGCACGCGCTTTCGCGCGCGCGCTCTCGCCATTAGGGTGCGCCCACTCTTGGAGGGAAATTTCGCATGGGTCGCGCAGTCATCGTCTCTTACGCACGCACCGGCCTCGCCAAATCCGGCCGCGGCGGCTTCAACGATACGCACGGGGCGGTGATGACCGGCCATGCGATCAAGCACGCCGTGCAGCGCTCCAAACTGGATCCTGCCGAGATCGAGGACGTGGTGATCGGTTGCGGCGCTCCGGAAGGGGCGACCGGCCAGAACATCGCGCGCTTGTCGCTGATCCGCGCCGGGCTGCCGGTGACGACTTCGGGCACGACCGTCAACCGCTTCTGCTCGTCTGGCCTGCAGGCGATCGCTCAGGCGTCGCATTACATCATGAACGAGGGCGCAAAGGCTGCAGTGGGCGGCGGCGTTGAATCGATCTCCCTGGTGCAAATGAGCGGTAAGGCGAACCGCTATCACATCACCGAAGAGGAGTTGATGAAGACCAAGCCGGAGCTCTGGATGGCGATGATCGAGACAGCCGACATCGTCGCCAAGCGCTACAACGTGGCTCGCGATTACCAGGACGAGTACTCGCTGCGCTCGCAGCAGCGCATCGCCGCAGCGCAGGCCAACGGTCTGTTCAAGGACGAGATCGTGCCGCTGCCGACGAAGATGAAGGTCGTCAATAAGGAAACCAAGGAAGAGAGCCTTGTTGATTACGTGGTGACGAAAGACGAGTGCAACCGCCCAGACACGACGCTGGAAGGCCTCGCCAAGCTGGAGCCCGTCCGCGGGCCCGGAAATTTCGTCACTGCAGGCAATGCGAGCCAACTCTCGGATGGCGCGGCTGCGGTCGTGCTGATGGATGAGAAAGAAGCGGAGAAGCGAGGCCTCGAGCCAATGGGCGTGTTCAAGGGCTTCGCTGTCGCCGGCTGCGAACCCGATGAGATGGGCATTGGCCCCGTGTTCGCCGTGCCGCGCCTTTTGCAGCGCCAAGGATTGAAGGTCGATGACATCGATCTTTGGGAATTGAACGAAGCGTTCGCATCGCAATGTCTCTATTGCCGCGACAAACTCGGCATTGATCCTGAGAAGTACAATGTCAATGGCGGGTCGATTGCGATCGGACACCCGTTCGGCATGACGGGGGCGCGGCTCGTCGGGCACGTGCTGATGGAAGGGCGGCGCCGCAAAGCCAAACACGCTGTCGTCACGATGTGCATCGGCGGGGGCATGGGCGCGGCAGGGCTCTTCGAGGTGTTCAGCTGAGGGCGGAAGGGTCCGACCCAGCAATCGCACCCAAGTCGCTTGCCCAAGGCGATGTGGAGGCGCACGAGATTTGACGGCGCGGGCGTTGAGTTCATTGCGTTGATCGAGTGCGCCTACGCGGAGGATCTCAAGAAGTAATCTTGTGCAAGGACGTGGCCGCGGCGATGCGCACGCCCTCTGCGGTTTTGAGTTCGGCGGCCATGAACACGAGCGTCCTCGTCTTGCGCGTGAGGCTCACCGTCACCGCCCCCTCATCGGCGGGCGCCAGCATGTCGATGGTGACGGATACGAGCGCGACATTCTCGCCTGCCTCGCGTTGCGCAGCAGCTTCGAGCGCGTTGATGAGACGCACGGCTATGGCGGATTGGGTCACTTCTTGCGTCCGATCGCGAGCATGATGCGCTCGTGCGCTTTATCGAGCGACGCCCATTCTCCCACGCTGGCGCGCTTGCCGGGCTCCAAATCCTTGTAGTGGGTGAAGAAATGCTTGATCTGCTCGACCAGGAGCGGAGGCAGATCTTCATGTGATCTGACATCGGTGTAAAAGGGATTGAGCGCATCAACCGGCACGGCGAGAATCTTCTCGTCCACGCCCTTCTCGTCGCTCATCAACAGCACGCCGACAGGACGCGAGCGGATAACACACCCTGGCACAACCGGCATCGGCGTCACCACGAGGATGTCGATTGGATCGCCGTCTTCGGCCAACGTATTGGGGATGAAGCCGTAATTGCTCGGGTAGAGCATCGACGTGTGCAGAAATCTGTCGACGAACAGCGCTCCCGATTTTTGATCCAGTTCATATTTCACGGGCAGCCCGCCTTGTGGGATCTCGACGAAGGCGTTGACTTCGTGCGGCGGGTTGGGGCCGGGGGAGACGAAACGGATGTCCATTGGCGGTTCTCGGGGATTGGGACTGGGGCTCGGGGGACCTGGGTCGGTTATCGGTGGTCGGGGATCGGGTTGGCTAGGTGGTCAATCTTGCGGAGATTCTTTGAGGCGGGCGTGTAGCCTTGTCAGCATTTTGCCGACACGCTCCGTCGTCTGCAGCACGGGCGCTACCGACGCGCCGGGCAATAATTCCGCGTCACGAGCAAGCAACACGAGCGTTTCGAGTTCAGCAGCGGAACCTCGCGCGATGCTGACGAAGTGCGCATGGTCTTTACGCGTGGCGCGGGCATGTCCTTCGGCGATATTCGCCGCGATCGAGACGGCTGCGCGCAACATCTGGCCGGTGAGCCGAAATTCTTCCTGCTTGGGCATGAGCCGCGCAAGCGCATAGACATCCCGTGCCAACGTCATCGACACCTTCCAAACGTCGAGCTCCCTGTGGCTCAGCATGGCCCAATCCCGATCCCCGAACCCCGAATCCCCAACCCCGACACTCACATCTTCTTCTTCAGCGGCGCCAAATCCGGAAAGTTCGGCTCTCGCTTTTCCGCTTTGGCGGCGAAGGCTTCCATCATGTGAGGCGGAGAGAACATGCCAGCTTGCCAGGTGGCGATGTAGTCGAGGCCGTCGGCGATGGAATGGTCGCGCGCGTAATTGATCATGCGCTTTGAGCCGGCCACCGCGACCGGCGCCTTTGCTGCAATATCCCGCGCAAGTTCCATGACGTGGCTCAGCATGTCGTCCTGCGTGGCGAACACCTCGTTGACGAGGCCGATCTGCTTCGCTTTCTGCGCCGGCAAGCGCCTGCCAGCATAGGCGAGTTCACGCACCCAGCCTTGCGGCATCAGGTGACATAGACGCGGAAAGGTGCCGACGTCGGCTGTCATGCCGATATTGATCTCGGCGATCTGGAAAAACGCGTCTTCGGTGGCGTAGCGAATATCGCATGCGGAAACCGTGTCGACGCCCCCGCCGATGCAGCCGCCTTGAATGGCCGCAATGACAGGCATGCGTGCATCGTCGAGGCAGGAGAAGCTGTCCTGCAGCGTCAGCACGAATTGGCGGAACGATTCCGCGCGCGTGTGCGCGTCGCCGCCGCGAGCTGTGATGCTTTCACCGTCGGTGAAGACGGAGATATCCATGCCGGCCGTGAAGTGCTTGCCGGTGGAGGAGAGCACGATCACGCGCGCCTTGGCGTTGTCGTTGATGTCGTGAACGATCGCCGGCAACTCGTTCCAGAACGCGCGGTTCATCGCGTTGAGCGCCGTGGGGCGGTTGAGGACGATGTGGGCGACGTTTTTCTCGATGCTGACGGAAAAGCAGGATGTCTCGGTCATGGGGGCTCTCCTGGCCTCATCGCTAGCACGGCTTACAGGCGCGGTCCCGCCATCGCGCTACGGCAATGGACGTGCGGGTGCGTTCGCTTGCAAGCGTGGAGAGCGGGGGACGCGGGTTTGCGCGCCGGAGAAGTGCGCCGTTGGTTCGGCGCTTTATGACGCGGAAGCCCGCGTCCCCGCGAGAGCTGGATCGACGGCGCCGTCGCCGGAGGTTTTTCACTCCGGGAGGCGGCTAAGCCGGCGGCGTGCGGGTCGCCGTGTTCGCGGCGATCCCCGGTGCGTCTTCCCGCGTTTGACGCGGGCTTCTGCGCAGCTGCGAAATTCCGTCCGTTTTGCCGTGGCGCCCAGCCCCGGCGCGTGACGGAAACATCCGCGCTTCACGCTCTCTCGCACCGCTTCACGTCAGCTCGAACAGGGCGCCGACTGCTCTCCGGGTGAAGCGATGGGCGCAGTGTACGACGGCTGCGGGAGGGGGCGGATAGATTTTGGCGGAGGTCGGCGTTGGCACGACCCGCCTCGTCGGCGGCGATCACGACATCGACTGCAAGATCGACGGCATCGGCGCGATGAAGCTGAAGTCCGAGTTCGTGCGCAAGGTGTGAGTGTTAGGCAGCGTCCTCCTGCCTCACTTCAGGATGGTTCAGCATCGTCTGAATGCGATCGTGCAAGAACCAAATTCCTAGGGGGAAGAATAGGAGCTGGAGGAAGGCGTCTCCGCGCTTGCGCTCACGCTGCGCGCCGGTAGCAACTTCAAACCGCTCAAGTGCCTTCGCTGCAAACCAGGTTGCTGCCAGCAACCCAACCACCGAGAGTGAGAGGGCGACGGTGAAACCCACCAGCAGCGCAGCAGGCGGGCGGTCGGGCCAGACGTACGCAGCGTGAGAAATCACTGACATCGTGACAGCAAGACCAAGCTCGGCGACGTAAACGAAGCTTCGATCTTGTAGTCTCGAGCTTTGCGGCGTCCGCATTCGGCTGCATGCGTGAAGCGCTGCGGTCCAAATGACAAAGCCATAAAGGAATATGATAGTCGTGGCGTAGATCGGGTCGACGCTTACATACCCAATGCCATCTCTGATTACACGTGGAAACGGAAGCGGGACCTGAGAGATGATCCAGAGCGTGAATAGGAGCCAGCGTGGCAGGCGCAGGATACTTTCAAGCGCGGCCACGAATCTAAGCGAATACAACACCGGTCAGCACCGCCGCGTAGTGTACGCCGGCAGCGGCGATGACGAAGCCGTGCCAGATCGCGCGGCGGAACGGCAGCTTTTCCCAGATATAGAATGGCACGCCGATAGTGTAGAGCAGGCCGCCGATAGCCAGGAGAATGAGGCCGGCGAGCGGCACGGTGTCGATCAGCGGCCCCATTGCAGCGATTACCAGCCAGCCAAGCAGAACGTAGAACGCAATCCAAATGCGCTTGCCGATGCCGGGCAAGAACAGCTTTCCGGCGGCGCCCATCAGGGCCAGCGCCCATACGATAGTTGTCATCGAGATGGCCCAGGCGCCATCGAAACGGATGGCGGTGAAGGGCGTGTAGGTGCCGGCGATCATCAGGAAGATGGCGGCGTGGTCGAAGCGGCGCAGCAGCGCCTTGCGCTTGGGGCTCTCGGTCAGATTGTAGGCCATCGAGCAGCCGATCATGGTCATGACGCAGAGCGCGTAGACCAGCACGGCGCTGGTCATCGGTAATCCCCCTTGCCAGATGGCCAGGCCCAGTCCAACGCCCACTGCAAAGGTAAACAGCATCAGCGCCACGCCGTGCAGCCAGCCATCGACCAGCTTTTCGAGGCGGGTTGGATAGTGCGGCTTGGGCAGAAGATCGGCGAGCGTCATCAGGAAACCATGGCGTGGCCTGGTTTCGGTGTCAGCTGGGGCGGCGTCACACTTGGTGACGAAGTGTGACGCCGGCCAAGGTGCGTCCACTTGCTACGGCGCTGCTGATATGGCCTAGGTCCGCTTCAAGATGACAGAATCTCCAGGCTTTCGCCGCGTCAGCTTCGCCGTACGCGGCGGGCGCATGGCGGGTCTTGCGTTCGGCGCAGAGACTCCCAACCCCGACATCGTGTTCATGCACGCCACCAGCTTCAATGCGATGACCTATCGCACGTTGCTCGAGCCGCTGGGCGAGAAGTTTCATGTCCTCGCACTCGACGCGCGAGGACATGGCCGCACCGATCTGCCGAACACTGTTTTCGGCTACACCTCCTGGAATCGCCATCGCGACGACTTGATCGCCGTGCTTGAGACTTTTACTGCGCCTGTGACGCTCGCCGGGCATTCGATGGGCGCGATGGTGAGCCTGCTCACGGCGGGCAAGCGCACCGATCTTGTCTGCGCTCTAGCCTTGATAGAGCCGGTAATCCTGCCGGCCACTGGTTACGCATTGGCGCAGTTGCCGCTGGGCCCGATGCTCCAACGCCATGCAGCGCCGCTTGCGCGTGGCGCGCTCAACCGGCGCAACACGTTCGCCTCGCGTGAAGAGGCGGCGGCGGCATTTACCGGGCGCGGCGTGTTCAAGAGCTTTCCGCCGGAGATGATCGCAGACTATGTCGAAGATGGCTTGATCGAAGATGGAAAGGGCGGGTTCAGCCTGGCCTGCAGGCCGCAATTCGAAGCGGCGACCTATTGCGCGCAGCGCCATGACCCATGGGGTGCGCTACGGCGCGTCACTGATCCACTGGTGATGCTGCGGGCCGAATTCGGCTCCACCATCAGCGAAGCGTCAATGCACCGCATCGCGGCAATCAAGCCCGATGCTCGCCTCGCCACCGTGGAGGGCGCCAGCCACATGCTGCCGATGGAGCGGCGTGACCGCGTCCGGGCCGCCATCGAGACAGCCGCGTTGCTGGGCAAGGCCGGTCGCAAGTTTCACGACGCCCTGGATTAACCTGAGGCCCGGCGGTGCATGCTAAACCGCAAGTTTCACGACTTGCTCTTGCAGCCTTGTGCGCGCCTCTGCGGGCGGCGCGATGGCTTTGCGCGTCCTGGTGTCGAACGTCAGCGCGACCGCTTCCATGCTCGCCCAAGCCTGTTCAGTCTCGGGATCGCAAATCCAATGTACAATGCGCAACGTCTTTTCGCCTACCTCGACAACGCCCGAGTAGATTTCAGCAAGATCGCCAGCTCTTGGGAATCGACGAAAGACCAATCGCGCTTCCACCAAAGCGCCAGCGGGCGCGGCATTGTTGGCAGCGCCCGTCTGCTCACGCCAGCCGGCAAGAAGATTTGGGACGGAATCTGAGATGCGGCCGATGAAGTGCTCGGCCCGCAATCGACCGAAGGCATCGCATTGATCAGGACTGACGACGACGGCGCCAATGCGTTTGGCGCCAAGCTCGATCGCGCGCGTGCGCGACGCCTCGCTCGGTAGTTTTCTCGGATCGATCGAGCGCGGCTTGCCGTGCTCGGGCAGCGAACAGGCCAAGCGCTCGGCCGCCGCCCGCGATCTCGACGACCAGGGAAAAGAGCGTGCGCCGCGCGTAGCGACATGGCCGACCTTTATTGTGAAGCAAGAGGCCGGCGCTCCATCGCCGTGGCGCATGTCGAAGCAGAGTGTGGCGTCCTCCTCGCCGAGTGCGAGAACGCCGCCATGCATCGTCAGCGGCGCGCCAGGGCGCGCTTCCTTCAGAAAGCGGATGTGCGCCTCACGCGCCATCAACGTGGAGCCCGCCGCTTCCGTGAAAGCACGGGGGATTTCCAGCGCGTGCGCCATGTGCGCAAGTCCAATCATCGCGCGTTCGAGATGGAAGCGGACGTTCAAGTGCCCGCCTTCGTCGCATTCCCAGGTGTTGACGCTGCCTTGATAGAGCGGCGCCGGCAGCGGCGCTGGATGGGCAGTCATGCGGCCTTCGCGCACTGGGCGCATAGCCCGCTGGCTTCGATCATGGTGCGGTTGATGGTGAACCCATCGCGACGAGCCGCTTCGGCGAGATCGACGAGCGCGTGGCCGGCATCGAACTCCTCGGCGCCGCCACAGCGCTCGCAGAGCAGAAAAATGGTCGAACGTTGGCACGCGCCGACATCGCAGGCGACGAACGCGTTGAGGCTCTCGAGCCGGTGCGCGAGCCCCATGCGGACGAGAAAATCAAGTGCGCGATAGATTGTGGGCGGCTTGGCCTGCTTTTCACTGTCGAGCAGCGGGAGCAGATCGTACGCCTTCGCGGGACCGTGCTTGTCGATGAGCAATTCGAGCACTTTGCGCCGCAAAGGCGTGAGGCTCTCTCCAGCGGCTTGGCAGCGCCGCTCGGCTGCCTCGACATATTGGGCTCGATCGTGAGCGTGGGACATCGCGACATGATTACAGGCTCTGGCGTTCCCGCAAGGATTTCCGCGACCGTCCAGACAGAACTTTACAGGAACATCGACCTATGGCATGAACGAGAACATTCAACGAACATGAACCGAGGGGGCTCAGCATGAGCGAGGCAATTTTTCGTGGAATTTCAGGTAAGTTGCACCGCTTCAGCGTGCATCGCCCGCACGAGCAGTTCGCCTCCGGCCCGGCCGTCTATTGTTTCGCGCGGCCGGGTCCCGGCGGGCGCGGTTGGACGCCGCTGTTTCTTTCCCGCACCGGCGATCTCGCCAAGCGGCTGACGGTTCACGAGCAATGGCCGGAGGCGCAATTGCTCGGCGCGACGCATATCCTTGTCTGCGAGCACGATGAGCGCGATGCGCGCGAATACGTGGAGTCGGACTTGGCGCAGGCGCTTAAGCCGGTGATGAACGGGCCGCTCTTTGATGCAGAATTGGTGGAAGCAGCCGACGGCGCGGGGGTGCGGCTGGTGTGGGCGGCGTGATGCTGTCTCACCCTCGGACCTGAGGGTGAGACGGCATCTGATCATGAGCGGCTTTATCGCCTCGGCTCTGGCGTTGGGGCGGTTTGTGCTGGCAGCAGCGCCGCGGCGGTCTGAGCCGCTCTCGCCAACTGGATAAACTCGGCGCGCCAGCCGAATTCGTCGCGGCCGCGGGCCCCTTGCGCGAGTGCGAGCACATCGTCCCAATCATAGCCGCGGTCGAGGTAGGGATCGCCGCGCAAGAGCTGGCCGTAGCCGGCGACGGCAGTCGCCCAACGCGCGGATTCATTCGCCGCTGCGATATTGGCGACTGCGTCACGATCGGTGATCGGCCTTTCGATCAGCCGTGAAGCATCGTTGCCCGGCAGCTTGTAGCGAATGCGCAAGAAGGCGAGTTCGCCGGCGCCAGCGGCCGGCGTCGAGCCGTGCTGGTAGCGCAGGGGATCGGTGAAGGTCCGCCCGCCTACAGGGGTGATCTCATAGATCGCCGTCACCGCGTGACCAGCGCCGATCTCCCCGGCGTCGACTTGATCGTTGTTGAAATCCTCGCGACGCAGCATGCGGGTCTCGTAACCGATCAGGCGATATTCGGCGACGCGGCTCGGATTGAACTCGACCTGAATCTTCACGTCGTTGGCGATCGAGAACATGTTCGAGGCCATCTCATCGCGCAGCACGCGGCGCGCCTCGTTGAGCGTGTCGATATAGGTTGCAACGCCGTTGCCGTTTTGCGCGAGGCGTTGCATCAGCGCGTCATTGTAATTGCCGCCGCCGAAGCCGAACACCGACAGATAGATGCCTGTCTCACGCTTGCGCGATATGAAGTCTTGCAGCTGCTGCGGGTCGTTGATGCCGACATTGAAATCGCCGTCGGTCGCGATGATCACGCGATTGACGGCGTTGCGGTCGAAGTTCTGCTCGGCCAAGGCATAAGCCAGGCGCAAACCCTCGCCGCCCGCGGTGGAGCCGCCAGCGTGTAGATTGTCGAGCGCGGCCAAAATGCGCGCGTGCTGATCGCCCGGCGTCGGGTCCAGCACTGCGCCCGCGGCGCCGGCATAGACGACGATCGAGACGTGATCACGCGCATTGAGCTGGTCGATCAGCATGCGGAAGCTTTGCTGCACCAGAGGCAGCTTGTTCGGCTCGCCCATCGAGCCCGAAACGTCCAGCAGCATCACCAGATTAAGCGGCGGGCGTTCGCGTGGGACAATATTGTATCCCTGCAAGCCGATGTGCACGAGCTGACGTCCTTCCGCCCAGGGTGAAGGCGCAACGGTGACGCTGGTGGAGAAGGGCTGCTCGCGCGTTTGCGGCAGCGGATAATCATAGCGGAAATAGTTGATCAGCTCTTCGATGCGCACGGCGTCGCGAGGCGGCAAACGACCTTCGTTCAAGAAACGGCGCACATTCGAATATGACGCGGTATCGACATCGACTGAGAAGGTCGAGATCGGGTCTTCGGTGACGACGTGGATGGGATTTGCCTCGACGTCTTCGTAGCGCTCGCGGTCGACATCGCCGGGCATCGGCTGCGCTGCGGTTTGCGCGTACGGCGCGGCCATGCGCGCAGCGCCCATTTCGTACGCGACAGGCGGAGGCGGCGGCGGAGGCGGCATTGGCGGCGGCATCGGCGGCGGCGGTGTTTGCGCCACGCATGCTGCGAGTACGAGCGCGCACATAAGGCTGGCGCGTTTGGCGCTTTTGATCATGGATGGTCCTCCCCACAACCGTCCGGACACGGCGATTTGCAGTACGCGGTAAGCCAGCCCGGCGATGTTGGTCAATCCGTGGCGAGCGTACGGCCTTTTGCGTACGATGCTCGAATTCACGCGCTTGTGCGAAAGCGGCGGCTCAATACACGGGAGGCAGTGTGCGCACGCTCACCCCTTCGAGCCGCAGCACGCCATCGTTTGCCTCGACATCGAGGGTGATGTCGTCGCCGCTCAGCACGAACGCAGTCGCGAGCAGACCGATAGCGCGGCGCGCGTCGTCGCTGACATTTTCCCCGCGGGCGATCGCTTGCAGCACAGGCGCGGGATGTTCGATCGGCAGCGTAAGCGAGCCTTGTAGGCGGCGTTGCGCATCCAGCCCGCCCTGGCCGCGGCCGGTGGTTTCCAGCGGCCCCCACTCGAGCGCCAGCGCGTCGAACCGCAACGTGCCGCCAGCTGTGCGCCATGGCCCGAGCGGGTCGCCTTCCGCCTCTTGCGCGAGCAACGCGGCTTGCTCGACGACAATCGCTGCCCGCAGTGTCGCGACGTCTTGGCCGAACGCTTCAAAGCTTCGCACTGGACGCGGCAACGCCAAGCCTTGCACATCAAAGGCGATCTGGTATTCGCCCGCGACACGCGGATCGGGGCGGACGTTGATGACGAGCTTGTGCGCGCGCAGCACGCCCGGTTTGGCCGGATCATCAGCAACCAGATTATCCGCTTCGACGCCGGCGACGGCGAGCGCCTGGCCGCTGGTGCGCCAGCTCGCGATCAGGGTGTCCGCGGTTATGTTGGTCACATCGCCGCCGCTGCGGGCGATCGCAATCGGCGCGCGCGCCTTGAAGATGATGTGTTGCGGATTGAGCAGATCGACGTGCATCTCGGCCAGCGCTGTGCTGGCCCGCCAGCCGGCTCGCGCAGGCGCATAGCTCACGTCGTTGAGCTCGAGCCGCAGCAGCACTGGGAATCCGTGCCGGGTGATGCGTCCAATCGAACTGCTGGCGCCTGCCGAACTTTGCTCGCTGACCAGCGCTCGCAAGCGTTGCTCGGCGTTGTTGGCGGCGATGTTCCAGTACGTCATCCATGCGGCCGCGATCAACGCGAAGGCAGCCCAGGGAACTATGAGCCAGAAGCGCTTCATCGCGGGACGCTGCGCCGTTTCTCGGGCGGCAGTAAGGCTTGGCTTTCCGTCTCGATCCTAAGTTCGAGTTCGCGCATGAAGTCCTCCCGCGGCAAGCCCGGCGGAATGGGCGGCAGCACCTTGATCGTGACATGACCCGGTGAGCGCATGACGCCCTTTGGCCTCCAGATGAGACCTGTATTGCAGGCGATCGGCGTCACTGCGATGTTCAAGTCCTTGTACATGGCGGCGATGCCGGGTTTGTAATCAGGCGCTGCATCCGGCAGCTGGCGGGTGCCTTCCGGAAAAATCAGCACTTGGCGATTTTTCGCGACAGCGTCACGCGCTCCGCGAACAATACTCTTCAGCGCCTTGGCATGGCCGCCGCGATCGACCGCTATTTGGTTGCGTTTCAGATAGGAGCCCATGATCGGCGTGCCGCCGAGTTCGGCTTTGTAGATGAACACCGGTCGCGGCAGAATTAGCGCTGGCGCGACCGTGTCGAGCATCGATTGATGCTTCATCGCGATCAATGCGCCGCCTTGCGGCACGTGTTCCAGGCCTTCGAAGCTCACGCGCGCGCCGATGATCCACCGCAACCCCCATAGGATCGCGCGCGCCCAACTTCGTAATGCGGTCCAGACATGGCGATCGTCAATGAGCACGAATGGCCACAGAACGAGGCCGATCACCGCCATCGAGCCATAGAGCCAGATCACAAAAATGATCGAGCGCAGCATTCTCATGAGGCGTCTTTGGCGTCTTGGCGGGTCTTGCCGCGGCCGAGATTGAGCAGGCTTTCGCGGCCGCGAATGACAAGATACTTCAAATATTCCGCTCCCAGTCGCCCGGCCGCGCCGATGTCGCGTCGCCAGAGCGCTGGATCAGTCCAGCGCGTGCGGACCGGGTAGGGATAGATCACGACTTCCGGCAAGGCGAGTTGAAGCTCCGTCTGCGAACGCGGCATGTGATAATCGTCGGTGACGAGGATGATGCTGGTGTAGCGGCGACGCCTTGCCCAATCGGCGGTCTCCGCGGCGTTGCCGAGCGTGTCGTCCGCAGTGCGCCCTATATCGATGCAACACTGCCCCAGTTGGTCGTCCACTTTCAGCACGGCATAGAGTTCGTGGTCGGTGACGATGCGATTGACGCCGGAGATGAGCAGGCGTTCGCCTTTGTGTTCTTTCAGAAGTTCAACGCCGGTCGAGAGCCGCTGCAGCGACCCCCCGGTCAAGGCGACAATGGCGTCGGCGCGCGGCGGCGGCTGCGGGTCGGTGCGGACATCGTGGGCGAAATCCCAGAACCCGGCGACGAACGCCAGCACGGCGATGAGCGCGCCCCAAATGGCGATGACGCGCATCAGCCCAATCTCGCAGCCTGGCCGTGAAAATAGCCCGCCGCCGCCCGGGCGCCCGCTCCGGCGGCGATCGCAGCCCCAAGCGGCGCGGCGACGATAGGGGCGAGGTCAATCGGCAGAATCATGGCCGGCAGAGTCTCGACGTTCGCGCCGGGAATGACCAGCAGCAAGACGACGAAGCCGACAATCCCGGCGAGAACGCCGCCGACCAATCCGGCATAGAGGCCGAGCACCGCCGCCTCGTCGGCGACGCGTCCAGCTGCTTGGCTGCGTGTGGCGCCGAGGTCGCACATCACTGTCACGAGTTCGCGCCGTCTCGCCGCGAGCCCGCGCGCGGCGAGGGAGACAATCGCCGCCATCACCAGCGCGAAGGCCACGGCGCCCAACAGCGCTGCTGTCCGCACGGCGCCGCTTACGCCGCCGCCAGCGGTGTTCTGAGGCGCTGTGATGACTTCGGCAGTGATGCCGCTCTGTGCGAGCCACGCTGTGAGATCGCCGGCAATATCTCTGTTGGCGCTCTCAGGCGCGAGTTCCAGTTCGATCAGGCGCGGCGCCGGAATGTCCGCAGCGCTGACAGGCTCGCCGCCCCAAGCCTGCAGCAACTGGGCGGCGCGTTCGCTTGTCATCACCTGGGCGGAGCTGACGTGGGGGGCCTGCATCAGCACGGTTTGGGCGGCCACGACCGCCGCAGGCTCTTCCGGCGCCAAAACCTGGACGATGGCATAGCTCGCGCGCTGAGTTTCGTAAGCGACGGCGAGCCGATCGACGGCCCGCGCGGCAAGCCCGGCCCCCGCGGCTGCGAAAGCTGCGAAGGCGAGCGTCCAGAACAGCGCTCGCTCCATGCCGGAAAGCGCATTCCTCATTCGGCGGCCTCGGGCGCTGCGGCCTCGGCGGGGGCGGGCGAGAGGCGTCCGCGTTCAATGCGCCAGCGGTTCATGGGCGCAGCCTCGGCAAGGTCCTCGTCCTGACTGCAAATGATGACGCCAGCGCCGACACGGCGCATTTCGGCGAGCAGGCGCACCACGCGCCGCCCATCGGCTGGCGACATGCCGGCGGTCGGGTCGTCGGCTAAAATGAGGTGCGGCTTGCCAGCCAGTGCGCGCGCTATCGCAGCACGGCGCCGCTCGGCGCCAGACAAGCGTTCGATCGGCAAATCGGCCGCCTCGGCGATGCCGACGAATTCCACAAGTTCGCGCACGTCGCCGGCATAGTCACGAGCTCTGCGCCCCATCATGCGCAGCGGCAGCGCTATGTTGTCGAATGCGCTCCATTGCTCAATGAAGACTGGATTTTCAGCAACATAACCGATGCTTCGCTTGGCCTGTGCGCGCGCTCCCGCGCCGGCGCGGGCGACATCGACGCCGAGAATTAAAGCTCGTCCAGAACGGGGCGGCAGCGCTAGCCGCAGCAAGTGCATCAACGTAGTCTTGCCAGCGGCGGCGGGTCCAGTGACGAGCGCGACTTCACCGGCGCGCGCTTCGAAATCGATCCCCATCAGAACTGTCGCGGACCCATAGCCCGCGTCCACATTAGTGAGGCGGACGAGGATTCCGCGCTCGAATAGCTCGATGTCAGGATTTGTTAACCGGGCCATAACTGGACAAGCTTAATAGAATCAATGCACCGAGATGAGTTACTGGGGCAGCTGAACGTATCGTTACCATGATCCTTACCTGCACGTCTTGCTCGACACGCTATTATGCTGACGACGCCGCGATCGGCCCGAGCGGCCGCACCGTGCGTTGCGCCGCATGTGGCTTCTCCTGGTTCGCCGAGCCGCAGCTCGAGTTGCGTACTGCTGCGGAAAGCGCCGATCTGCCGGCAGCCTCCGCGCCGGCGCAGGAGCCGTTGACCCGCGAGCGGGTGGAGCGCCTGCGGCGCGCCGCCGAGCAGCCGGGCCCGGCGCCATCGGCGGCCGCCAAATTCCGCGCGCAGCAGGCTGAGCGCATGCGCCGCGAACGGGCGCGCGCGGCTCTGGTTGTATGGGGCGCGACCGGCGCAGCTCTGGCCGCCTCAGCGACCGGCGCAGTCGCCTTCCGCCAGGATGTGGCGGAGATTTGGCCGCGCTCGGCCAGCGCATTTGCCGCGCTCGGCCTTGATGTGAACGTCTACGGCCTTGAATTTTACGATCTCGCCGTCGAGCGTGCGTTCGACGGCGCGACGCCGGTGCTGCTCGTTTCGGGCGAAGTGCGCAATATCGGCCGCGACGACAAATTGGTGCCGCCGGTCCGCGTCACGCTCCGCGACACGCGCTCGCATGAAATCTTCCAGGTCGTGAATGCGATTACGGATCAACCAGTGGAAGCGGGCGCTGCGGTGCCGTTCCAGATCCGCGTCGAGAACCCGCCGGCTGACGCCGTCGATCTCGAAGCCACGTTCGCCAGTTTCGCGGAATTGTCGGTCGCCGAGGGCGCGCCGCGCGTGTCGCCGAGTTCGGCTGCGCCGGAGGAGCCGCTGGTGTTGGACCAGCCGATCGATGCGCACGATGCGCCTACCGTGAGCGAAATCGGGCCGATCGAAGGCTTGCGCTCGACGAATGGCTGAAGCGCGCCTGCGCATCCTTTTGACTGAAGCGGAGATTGCTGAACGGGTTGGTCGGCTGGCTGAACATTTTGCACAAGTCGACGAATCCTGGACGGTGATCGCCTTATTGCAGGGCGCGATCCCTTTCACTGCCGACCTCATGCGCGCGTTCGAGCGTCGCGGGCGTCACCCGATTTACGATTCCCTGTGGCTGGAGAGCTATCGGGATGCGCGCGCGAGTTCGGGCAAAGTCGTTGTCCGGGCCGACATATCGCGTTCGATCGAAGGTCGTCCCGTGCTGATCGTGGATGACGTCTTCGACAGCGGACGCACTCTTGCTTACGCCAAGGCTCATCTGGCTGCGAAGGGCGCAAGCCAGACGCTGGCCTGCGCCTTCGTACGCAAGCCGCAAGCGTTGAACGAACCAATCGACGCAGTCGGCTGGGATGCGCCGGGCGATTTCCTTGTCGGTTACGGGATGGACGACAAAGGCCGATATCGCGGTTTGCCCTACATCGCCGCGATCGAAGACTAGCGCTCTATGTCCACCGTGACGCGAGTGCCGTGCTCATCGCTTTGGGTCGAGATTGCGCCGTTCGCCTGGCGCACGAAGGCGTCGACCAGGCGTTGGCCGAGGCCGCCCGGCGCGCCATTTTCGGCGCGTTCGCCAATGCCGACCCCGTCATCCTCGACCAGGAGGCGATAGCCCTTTTCAGTGGCGCTGAAGGTCACCGCAATGGCGCCGGTTTCGCGCCCCACGAAGGCATGCTTGGCTGCATTGGTGACGAGTTCATTGATCAGCAGACCGATCGTCACGGCGCGGTCGCGGTCGAGATTGGCGTCGTCTGACACGCAGGTCAGCGTGACCGCGCCGCGCAACGTCAAAGCCTGCGCCAGTGCGTCGCCGAGTTCGAGAATGTAGGGACGCATCGAGACGAGGCCCACATTGCGCGGGTCGCGGTAGAGGTGCAGATGCGCCCGCGAAAAGCTGTCGATGCGCGTCAACACTTCGCTCAGCGCGGCTTTCACCGCGTCGTCTCTGGAGCGACGGCGTTGAATGTCGATGAGCGCTGTCACCATCATGAAATTGTTCTTGGTGCGGTGATCGAGTTCGCGCAGCAACAGTTCGCGCTCTTCGAGTTGGCGTTTGTGCTCGGCGGTGGCGTTCTGCACGCCGCGGCGGAAAATCTCCGCGAGCGCGATCATCATGGCGCCGGACAATGCAATCACGACCATGCGCGGCCCGTCCGCAGGGTTTTGCAGAATCCATCCGGCGCCATGATTGAGCACGAAATACCAGGCGAGCAATTCCGAGATCGCCAGCACGACCAGCCCGCATTGCCAGCCCGCAAACAGCGTTCCGATAAGCACGGCCGGGTAAACCAGAGCAAAAGGCGCAGCGCCCGGCGCGAAAAGGTTGAACACGACGCGGGCGACGGCTTCGAGCCCGAGGCAGAGCAGCGCAAAAAGTAGTTGCGAGAGCCAGCGCGGCAGCGGCGCCAGCCGATCACGTATATCGAATTGTTCCAAAGCAAACCGCTGCCGCATCGCCGTCATGCCAACAGACAGGCGCGATAAAGGTCAAGCTGGAACAACGCTGACGTTAAGAGCGCTTGGCGAACTCCAGATCGAGCGCGCCGCCGCCTCCATCGGGCAAGCGCAGCCGCAGCGTTGTGTCGTCGGCCGCAAAGCTCGCCGCCACTTCGCCAATGCGCCCGCAGCTATAGCTGAGACGTGTTTGCGGCGTATCGGTGAGCGTTGCGCTCCAGCGATCAGTGTAACCGTTGCTTGGATCGGCGCTGGCCCAATTCAGCGTGACGACGCCAGAGGGCGCTTCGCTCACCTCCAGCACGACGGCGCGTGTGCCTTGCCAACCAGTAGCGCTGCCGGCTCGGCGCGCGCTCGCCAGATCGTAAAGCCCCGGCATGATCGATCCGCCGCGCAGATCGGCCAGCGCTGCTCCCGAAAGCGGCTCTTCCACGCGCACCTGCCGCGCAGCATCGGGCCTAAGCGCGTTGCACGCCATCTCTGCTGGCGGCGGCGCCGGTTGTTGTGGCTCGCTTTGCCTCTGCTGCGCGGGCGGCGAGCACGCTGCGAGAGCGAGCGCCAGCGCGGACGCCTTCAACAATAAGCGCATGCACGCCTCCGCACTCAGGTTTGCTGCGCGCCATAGGGCGTCGAATTGAGGATGCGCACTTCTTCTTCGGTCATATCCGGCCCGAAATCGGCGAACAGCGGCGTTGAAAGGTAACGCTCGCCAGTGTCCGGCAGCATCGCCAGGATGTTCGCGCCCTTCGGCGCTTCTTTGGCGATTTCCAACGCGCCGGCGAAAGTCGCGCCCGCGCTGATGCCGACGAAGATGCCTTCTTTCGTCGCAAGGTCCTGGCTGTTCCTGATCGCATCAGCGCCAGCGATCGAGAGCAGCTTATGGATTCGCGAACGGTCGACTTCACCCGTGATCTGCGGGATGAAATCGGGGGTCCAGCCTTGCAGCGGATGCGGCTTCCATGCGGGGTGCGTGGCGGCCGGTGAACCGTCCTTGTTGCGCTCCTGCGGCGTCCCGCTTTGCAGCAGCGGCGCATCCGCCGGCTCGCAGACGACGATCTTGGTATCCGGCATTTCCTTGGCCAGAACGCGCGAGACTCCGTTGAGCGTGCCCCCGGTGCCGTAGCCGGTGACCCAATAATCGAGCCCCTCGCTTTTGAAATCATCGACAATCTCGCGCGCTGTGGTGCGCGCGTGCATGTCTGGGTTGGCCTCATTCTCGAACTGCCGCGTCAGAAACCAACCGTGCGTCTGCGCCAATTCCTGCGCCTTGATCACCATGCCGGTGCCGCGCAGCGCTGCAGGCGTGACAATCACTTTCGCGCCGAGAAAGCGCATCAGACGTCGGCGTTCGATGCTGAAGCTTTCCGCCATCGTCACGACGAGAGGGTAGCCTTTGGCGGCGCAAACCATGGCAAGACCGATGCCAGTGTTGCCGCTGGTGGCCTCCACGACGGTCTGACCCGGCTTCAACGCTCCTGACTTCTCCGCCGCCTCGATCACGCCGAGTGCAAGCCGGTCCTTCACCGAACCCAGCGGATTGAACGCCTCGACCTTGACCCACATGTTCACGTGCGGCGGGGACAGGCGGTTGATCTTGACCACGGGCGTGTGGCCGATGGTGTCGAGAATGCTTTGATAGCGCATGCGGTGTCCTTCGATGGCTGACAGCGCTTTAGACCCTCTCTGCGCCGGCGTCGATGTGACTGCGGTCGCGAGAGCGCTCAACTCGCTCTTGGCGGTTTTACGGCCTTCCGAGGGGAGTGACGCCAAAGCACGCCAGTGACAATAGGGTGGCGAACTGGATCAGCTGTCGCCGAAGCGGTCGAGCAAGCGGCGCAAGTATTCACGTTCTGCCTCAGGCCGGTTGGGATCCTGCGCTCGGCGGCGAATTTCATCAAAGATTTCCCGGGCGCGCACGGGATCGCTTTGCATAGGGATGTGCGTGCCGTCCCCGGCATTGGCGCCGGATGCGGCGCGGCCAAGTGGATCGCGTCCGCTGGCTTCTTCGCCGCGTTGACCCTCGCTCTGGCGCCCGCGTTCGCGCATTTCCGCGGCCAGCGCCTCGACACCTTCGCGTAATTGCTCGAGGGCTGCGGTCTGCGCTGCTTCCGCGCCTGCGAGATCGCCGCGGCGCAACGCGGTTTCAGCGCGACGCATGGCTTCGCCTGCAGCGTCGAGCGACTCGCTCTGCGCTGCGCCTGCTTCCTGCGCCCTGCGTCGGGCTGCGTTCAGACCCTGGCGAATTTGCGCCTGGCGTTCGGCGAGCTCGCCGCCGCTGCTTTGCCCGCCGCCTTGCTCCTGGCGCTGCGTTTGTCGTCTAGTCTGATCGCGCAGCGCACGCTGCTCGCCCATCGCCTCGGAGAGCTGATCCATGCTCTGTTGCATCTGCTCGTCCTGCTGACCATCGCCTTCGCCATCTTGGCCTTCACTCAATTGCACGTCCAAATTGGAGAGAATGCCCGCCAGCATCTGCAGCAGCTGCTGCGCTTCCGCATTGCGGCCTTGGCGTGATGCTTCTTCGACTCGCCGCAGCAGGTCTTCGATGTCGTTCTGGCTCAGAGAGGTGGTGTCCTGGGTGTCCTCCATGCTCGCGCGCTCGCCGTTGCGCAGCGCTTCCTGCACCAGCGCCTGCATGTAGTTTTGGGTGGCGCGGCGTAGCGCCTCCAGCAATTGGTCGACGCGTTCTCTGGGGGCGCCTTGTGCCAGCGCTTCGGCGAGTTGGCGCTGCGCTTCTTCTAGCGCGCGCCGTGCGTCCGCGGCGCCGCCATATTCCGCGCGCAGAGCCGTGCGCCACAGCGTGTCGGCGGCAGTGTTGGTTTCTTCGATATTGTCGGCCGCCGCCAATTCGGAGCGCGCCAGCCGCAGCCCAAGATAGACCGCGAGGTCGCGGAAAAAGCCGTCCTGCGGCGTCATTGTCAGCGCATCCAGGAGGCGTGCAGCGCGGCGGACGCCTTCCGGCGCACGTTGCAGCGCAGGCCGGCTGTCGTAATCGCGGATTTCCATGCGCTGATTGCCGAGCAGGACGTCGCCGGCAGGGATTGTCCGTCGCTGTCGTTGCGCTGGATCGCGATAGGCGCGTCGTTCGGCGAGCACATGGCGGCGGATTTCGATAGCGGCGCGCGCGAGGGGTTGCAGGAACACCTTCTCTGGCATCGTGAAGCGCATTGGCTCGCTGGCCCCTTCCTGGCCAAGCGCATCAAACGCGACGATGCGCGCCTCCACTTCCATGCCGGCGTACGGATGGGCGGCGAGATCGATCTCGGTTTCCGATTCCGCTTCGCGCGGGTCGCCCGCCGGTGTTTCCAGATCTGTGTCGATCGGGTCTGCATGCGCCAGCCCCGGCGGCGGCGCGATGGGACGCACGCGTAAGGCCACGCGCCGCAGGCCATAATCGTCACGGCCGCGCCAGCCGACCGACACGAACTCGTCGTGCAGCCGCGCGATCGGGGCAGTAAAGCCTGCAGTCGGCCGCGCGTCCGGCGCAGGGGCCATGCGCCATGAGGCGCGCGTGTGGAAGCGCACCACCTTCAGGCGGCCCGCGCCGGGGATGGACATGCGCGCTTCCCAAGCGCCATCGGCGGATCGAGTGAAGCGTTCGCTGCGATGGACGCCGGCGCCGTCGAAGACGAGGCGAGGCGCGCCAGCTGGCCCGGTGAGGCGCACTGTGACCTCTGTGGAAGGCGGCGTTGCAATGCGCTCGCCGAGCCGGTCGCTCATCGAAACCGGGGGCGCATGGGTGTAATCAGCCGGCGCGGCCCAGGCTTCGATCGCCATCGGCTGATCGCCGAGCAGAGGACCAGGGTCGGGCAGGAAGGCGCGGGCCAGACGGTCCGGCGCTTGGACGTTGCCGATCACCAGCGCCGCGACCAAGGCGAGGGCGAGGCCATACCGTAGCTTGACGGGATCAACATCATCCAAGCGTGGCTGCGGCGGGCCGGCGTGAGCGTGCTCGGCTTGCTGCAGCGCGCGCTCTCGCTCGCGCCGCCACAGGGCCATCGAGAATGGATCGAAGCGCGATGGCTGATCGCGCAGCGTATCGAATGCGCCTGCATCCAGGCGGTTGTCGATGGCCAACCGCACGCGCGCTTCTTCTTCGGTGGGCGATTTCCATCGTCGCGCGCCGCGCCAACCGAGCCATGCGAAGAGAACCAGCGCCGCAATGGCGGAAAGGCTCTGGGCAAGGAATGGCATCGCTTCATGAGCGCCAGCCATCGCCAACGCCGCCCAGAGGCCGATCGCGGCTATAACGGGCAATCCCGCGCGCAAGCCACGCTCGAGCGCCAGCCGGCTGCGGGCTCTTTCGGTCTCCCGGGCGAGCTGATCGAGGGCGTCCTGGTGCTTCATGCCGACCTGGCAAAGACCCTAACAGGGCGGTCCTGGCCAAACCATGACCATCCCCTCGCGATCGCCGTCAGCGCCGGTAACAGACGCTTAATCGACCCAGTCTGGCACGCGCTCCAGCGCCAGCTGGTCGGCGAGTTCCCAGCGCCGCCGCACGATCTGGAAACGATCGCCCCGCACCAGCACCTCCGGCACGAGCGCGCGGGCGTTGTAGGTCGAAGCCATCGTCGCTCCATAAGCGCCTGCAGTCATGAAGGCGACGAGGTCGCCGCTGCTGAGCGGCGCCAGAACGCGATTGCGCGTGAAGGTGTCGCCGGTTTCGCAAATCGGGCCGACGACATCATAGGCTATCGGGCTGGTTAGCGTCCGTCCCAAGACGACGGGCCGGATCTCATGATAGGCGTCGTAGATAGCGGGGCGGATCAGGTCGTTCATGCCCGCATCGAGCACGAGAATCGGTCGCGCCGGACGTTCCTGAACGCGCACGACGCGAGCAAGCAGGATGCCGGCGTTCGCGGCAATCATGCGGCCCGGCTCGAAGGCCAGCGTCACGTCAAGGCCATCGAAAACTTCGAGCACCATTGCTGCGTAATCGGAGGGGCCTGGTGGATCGGCCTCGTTGAAGTACGGGACGCCGAGCCCGCCGCCCAGATCGAGCCGTTCGACCCGGAGGCCGTCTCGGCGCAGTTTCTCTGCTGTTTGGCGAAGGATAGCGAAGGCCGACCTCAGCGGCTCGAGATGTTTGATCTGACTGCCGATGTGGACGGCGAGGCCCTTTGCGTCGAGATGGGGATCGGCGTGTGCGCTCGCATAATACTGCATCGCCTGCTCGATGGAGACTCCGAACTTCGCATCACCCTTGCCGGTAGATATCTTCTCGTGCCCGCCGGCGCCCACGTCAGGATTGACGCGGATGGCGATGGCCGGCCGCGCGCTGCGCTGCGCTGCTATGCGAGAAAGCGTCTCTAACTCGGCTATGCTCTCGACATTGATCTGATGAACGCCCGCACCCACGGCGAACGCCAGTTCGTCTTCGGTCTTGCCGACCCCGGAAAAGATGATGCGCTCGGCTGGCACGCCCGCCTTCAACGCCCGCTCGATCTCGCCTTGGCTGACAGTGTCCGCGCCTGCGCCTCTGGCGGCGAGCGTCGCCAACACGGCGATGTTGGCGTTTGCTTTTACTGCGAAAGCAACCAGCACATCTCGCGGCGCAAAGGCCTGCCTGAACACGGCGAAGTGCCGCTCCAGCGTTGCGGTCGAATAGACGTACGCGGGCGTGCCGACCTCTGCTGCGATGTCAGCCACTCTCACCCCTTCGCAGCACAGTTCGCCGTCACGATAATCGAAGTGATTCATGCCATCGACCGCCGGCGCCTCGCCGGCTTGCGAGGGCCCCCGGACTCTTCCTCTTACGGGTTTGTCTGAGCGCCTGTTTCGTAGCGCGCGCAGCGCGCATCCTGAGGCTCGTTGTTCTCGGCTTGGCGCGCACATTCACGCCGGATTGCCGCTTCGCTGTTCCAGAGCGGGTCGGGACGTTCGAGATCGCCCTTGATGCCGCAGGCCGAGACCAGCGTCAGGGCGGCCAGCGCGAGGACAAAACGGCTCATTTGAACGTCTCCTTCCACCGCTCCAGCTGTTCGCGCACGCGTTGCGGGGCGGTTCCGCCATAGCTATCCCGGCTCTCGACCGATTTTTCAACCGTCAGCAGCGCTCTCGCCGCCTCGGTAATGCGCGGTTCGATCGCCTGGAAGTCGCTCAAGGGCAGCAGCGCCAGTTCGCGCGCCCCACATTCTTCGGCGCGCCGCACGATCCTGCCTGTCGTCTCGTGCGCCTCGCGAAAGGGGAGCTTCAACTCGCGCACCAGCCAGTCGGCGAGGTCGGTGGCGGTCGAATAGCCCCGCGCTGCGGCTTCGCGCATCACCTCGCGGTTGAACCGCATCGTCTCCATCATTCCGATCATCGCCGTCAGCGAAAGTGCGAAGTCGTCGAATGCGGAGAAGGTGAGCGCCTTGTCCTCCTGCAGATCCTTGGCGTAGGCCAGCGGCAGCTTCTGCACGATGGCGTTGAGCGCGGCGAAGTCGGCGCCAATGCGCGCGGCTTTGGCGCGAATGAGTTCAGCCGCGTCGGGATTGCGCTTTTGCGGCATGATGGAAGACCCGGTCGACCAGGCGTCGCTGAGCGTGGCGAAGCCGAATTGCGGGCTCGTCCACAGCACGATTTCTTCGGCCAGCCGCGACAGGTGGGTGATGGCGATGGAGAGGTTGGCGAGCGCGGCGAGTGCGAAATCGCGCGAGCCGACGCCGTCGATTGAATTTGCCGCCGGCGCGTGGAAGCCGAGCGCCTCGGCTGTGCTCTGGCGGTCGATCGGGTAGGCGGCGCCGGCGAGCGCGGCCGAGCCGAGCGGGCATTCCCACGCTGCCTCCAGCGCTGCGCCGATCAGGCGCACGCGGTCACGCTCGAACATCGAAACGTACGCGAGCAGATGGTGGCCGAGCGTCACCGGCTGGGCCGTCTGCAGGTGCGTGAAGCCCGGCATGATCCAGTCGGCGTGCGTCTCCGCCCGCGCCACCAGGACTTTTTGCAGAGCCCTCAAGCCGTCCGCCGCCTCGCGCGAGGCGCGCATCACCCAGAGCTTGAAATCAGTCGCCACCTGATCATTGCGCGAGCGGCCAGTGTGCAGCCGCTTGCCGGCTTCGCCGACCAGTTCGGTCAGCCGCGCCTCGATGTTGAGGTGAATGTCTTCCAGGTCCTTCGAGAAAACGAATTCTCCGGCGAGGATTGCCGCGGCGATCTGATCCAGCCCTGCCTGTATCGCTGCGTTGTCCTCTTTCGTAATGATGCCTTGCGCAGCGAGCATGTGGGCATGTGCTTTCGAACCTTCGATGTCCTCGCGCCACAGGCGCTTGTCGACGTCGATCGAAGCGTTGATCGCCTGCATGGCGTCGGCGGGTTGGGCGGCGAAGCGCCCGCCCCACATCTTTTGGCCGCTAGAGGAAGGTTCGGATTTGGCCACGACGAACAGCTCCGGTGAAGCACAACGACCGTGGGCGCTCTGGGCGGCGCTGACGCTTGTTGCGGCTGGAATTGCGGCGCTTGTGTACGTGCTTTTCGCCGCCGCTTCAAAGCCTGAGGAGACGGCTGGTCTGTCCCGCTTCGCGCGCGGAGACATGGCGCGCCTGGTGGTGCTCGGCGAGGCGCCGCCGCTGACGACGCGCACGATTCGCGACGCCGCCGGCGCGGAAACGAGCCTGGCGGCGCTGAGGGGAGAGGTGTTGGTGGTAAACCTGTGGGCGACCTGGTGTGCGCCCTGCATGGAGGAGATGCCGACGCTCGGAGCGTTGCAGCGGCGCTATGCGGGGCGCCTGCGCGTCATTCCCGTCAGCGTCGACAGCGAAGCAGACAAGGAAAGAGCCCGCCGCGAATTGGCGCGGCTCGGCCAGGCGTCGCTTCCCTTCTTTATAGACATCAGCCGCGGGGTCCTGTTCGACCTCGAAGCAGCCGGCATGCCGACCACAATCATCTATGATAGCGAAGGCCGCGAACGCGCGCGCCTCGCAGGAGGCGCTGACTGGGGCGGCGAAGATGCGGCCGCGCTGATGGATGCAGTGCTGGCGGGGAAATGAGCATGATTCACGTTCCGCGGCTTGAGACGGAACGGCTGCGCCTGCGCGGCCATGAACTTGCTGATTTCGACGCTTCCGCGGCGATGTGGGCCGATCCCAATGTTACGCGCTTTATCGGCGGCAATCCATCGACGCGCGAAGAGAGCTGGGCGCGCTTCATCCGCTATCCGGGCCATTGGCATCTGGTCGGTCACGGCTATTGGGTGATCGAGGAGAAGGCGAGCGGCGCTTTTGTCGGCGAAGGTGGTTTCGGCTCCTTCAAGCGCGGCATCGACCCTCCGTTCGACGCCCCCGAGCAAGGCTGGGCGCTGACCACGGCCGCCCACGGAAAGGGGTACGCCACCGAAGCGGCCCGAGCGATGATCGAGTGGGGCGAGGACCATTTTGGCCGGCGCGACTTTGTCTGCATGATAGCGCCAGAAAATGGGGCGTCGCTCCGTGTCGCCGGCAAACTCGGCTACGAAGCGTACGCAGAAACTTATTACAAAGGCTCGCCTTCGATCCTGCTGCGCCGGCGCTAAGGCGCCAAGCAATCGGGCCCGGACGCGCTGTCAATCGCTGAGCGCGCGCCGCACGCTCTGCACGACAACATGCGGATCGTAAGGTTTGGCGACGTATTCCGCCGCCAGGCTCGGGTGCGCGCCATCAATATGGGCTGACGTCACGAATACGCGCAGCGCGGGGATCTCCTGCAGCAGCAGCGCCGCCAATGCGAGGCCATCGAGTTCGCCCGGCATCTTGATGTCGGTGACAAGCGCGTGCGGCTGCAATCCTGCGCGCACGGCGCTCAGCGCTTCGGTGGCGTTCGATGCTTCAATTACCGTGAATCCGGCATCGCGCAGACTGTCAGCTACGACCATGCGTATGAGGACTTCGTCTTCGGCAACCAAAACGATGGGTTGCTCAGCGTTCCTGGCGGAATCGATAGGCGCGATCATCAAGGTTCCCGCTGCTCACTTTGAGCATGCACCTCATATGCTGATTGCGCCGCCGTTGACCACTTCGCAAACATGAAATCGACGTTGCGGAACTTCGCCTTCAGGGCGAAGGCGGGATGTTGGCGCTGATGTCCAGCAATGCATCCGGTTCCGCGTGACGCGCCCGCGCCAGCGCAGTCCACGCGAACAGGCTGGACGAGATGAGACTGAGGGGCAGCGCGATGGCGAGGAGCAGCGGCATCGTCGCCAGAGCGGCGGCGAACGAATCGAAACCGTGCAGCGTAAAAGGGGCGGATATCGCGGTCAGCGCGGCGCCAGCGACACCGTGGCCCACGACGGTGAGGCGCGCTTTCACCTCGCCTTGCCGCCGCCATTGCATCGACAGCGTCACGCATGCAACCGCAGCGGCGATGAGAGCGAATGCCAGCGCCAGCCTTTGTGCTTGCGGCTGCTCGAACAGCAAGGCGGGCCAGCCGAGCGCCAGCGCCAGGGCCAGCGGCGTCCACAGCCGCACTGGTTTGCGCCACGTCAGCGGCGGAATGCGTTTGGGAATGCGTGGACGCATACGTCCACTCTACGCATTCCCTCGCACACGTCATCACTTGGCGCGCGAGAGGCGCAGACAACAGCCAGCAGCGCTAGACCGCGGCCTCGATGGTGGTCGCGCTGCTGTCGCGCGTCTCGTCGCCTTCCCCAAACATGCTGTGGCGCCGATGCAAGCGGCGGGCCGCAAAGCGCGGACTTCAACATGATTTAATGCTGCCGCCATTTTTGCGTTGCGGAGCGTTCCTATCTGACGACGGCGGACACCTCCCCGTCCGCGTCACAGGGGACCTTGAATGCGCAACATAATCAGCTTGCTCGAACTGAGCATTGGCGCAGCGCTCGCTATCGCAGTGGCGGTTTATCTGGCGCACGGCTTGTCGCTGATGATCACTATGGCTGCGTGAGCGCGCATTGAAGCAAGGCGCGTGGGCTGAATGCCCGCGCGCCTTCGATCCTTCGTATCAGTTTCGGTTCAACGCGTCGGCGTGGGCGGGTCGGTCCGATAATCGTAGAAGCCGCGCTGCGTCTTTCGGCCGAGCCAGCCGGCTTCGACATATTTCACCAGCAACGGGCAGGGCCTATATTTCGAGTCCGCGAGACCTTCGTACAGAACCTGCATGATAGAGAGGCAGGTATCGAGGCCGATGAAATCCGCTAATTCCAGCGGGCCCATGGGATGATTGGCCCCGAGCTTCATCGCCTTGTCGATAGCCTCGACCGATCCCACCCCTTCATACAGCGTGTAGATCGCCTCGTTGATCATCGGCACCAGCACGCGATTGACGATAAAGGCGGGGAAGTCTTCGGCGTTTGCGATGGTCTTGCCGAGGCTCTCCACGAACTGGATCGAGGTGTCGTAGGTCTCTTGGCTGGTGGCGAGGCCGCGGATCAATTCCACCAGCTTCATCACCGGCGCCGGGTTCATGAAGTGAACCCCGATGAACTTCTCCGGCCGGTCGGTGGTGGCCGCGAGGCGGGTTATCGAAATCGAAGACGTGTTCGAAGCGAGGATCGCTTCGGGCTTCAGCACTGAGCGCAATTCTGCGAACACCGCTTTCTTCGCGTCGTGCTGCTCGACGATGGATTCGATCACCAGATCGCATGAGCCGAACGCGCTCAGCTTTGGCGACGCCTTGATGCGCTTCAGCCCGGCATCCATGTCGGCCTGCGAGATCAGCTCGCGATGAACCTGCCGGGTCATGTTCTTGGCGATGGTTTGGATCGCAGTGTCGATGCGGGCGGCGTCGGCGTCATTCAGCAAAACGTCGTAACCGGCGAGCGCGCTGACATGCGCAATGCCGTTGCCCATTTGCCCAGCGCCGACGACGCCGACGGTCTTTATGTTTGTCATGTTACCGGCCATAGGCCCTGAGGCCGCTGAGATGCAATCGTGTTGCAGTGCAGCATACCTGGGCGGCGGCTCGGCGCAAGGTGTCCAAAAGGGAGGCCTGGCCGCCACCGGCATTTGTTGCAGCGAGAAGAAGTCCTCTTCCTCCCCAATCCGGCGCAAGCAAAAACGATTCGCAATCAGCGAACCTACGTCAGCTCATCCGGCCATGAAGCAGGGCGCCTTGCCCAGAGCGCCGCCACGAAGCGTGCTAAAAGCCAGCCTTGTTCAGCTCATCCATCAATTCCGGCACTGCGGTCTTGTAGTCAGCGACCAATCCATAATCAGCGATTTGGAAGATTGGCGCATCTTCATCCTTGTTGATGGCGACGATGACCTTGGAATCTTTCATGCCGGCCAAGTGCTGGATGGCGCCGGAAATGCCGATGGCGACATAGAGTTCTGGAGCGACGACCTTGCCGGTTTGGCCGACCTGATAATCGTTTGGCGCATAGCCCGCATCCACTGCAGCGCGCGAGGCGCCAACTGCAGCGCCGAGTTTGTCGGCGAGCGGTTCGAGCACACGGTTGAACTCTTCACTCGATCCAAGGGCGCGCCCCCCCGAGACTACGCGCTTGGCCGCCGTCAGTTCGGGTCGGTCCGATTTCGCCATCTCTTCGCCGACGAACGCGGACTTGAACGGACCGGCCGGCGCAGCGATCGTTTCCACCGCAGCGCTGCCGCCTTCGCCCGCCGCTTTGAAGGCGGTCGGTTGCACGGTCAGCACCTTTTTCGCCTGCTCGTCCTTTACTGTGACAATTGCATTGCCGGCGTAGATCGGCCGCACGAAAGTGTCGGCGCCTTCAATGCCGATCACGTTCGACTCCTGCATCACGTCGAGCTTGGCGGCCACGCGTGGTGCGGCGTTCTTGCCCGTCGTCGAGGCTGGGAACAGCACGGCGTCATAAGTCGCCATCAACGGCACGATCAGCTCTTCAAGCGGCTCGGCCATCTGTTTGGCCAGTGTTGCGCCATCGGCGTGCAGCACCTTGCGCACGCCGGCGATCTTCGCGGCGGCTTGTGCGGCGCCGCCAGCATTGGCGCCCGCGACCAGCACATCGACATCGCCCCCCATGGCCTTGGCGGCGGTGACGACTTTGTGCGTCGCATCCTTCAACGACGCATTGTCATGTTCAGCGACAACGAGGACGGCCATCAGAGAACTCCCGCTTCCTTCAGCTTGCCGACAAGTTCAGCGGCGCTCTTCACCTTGGCGCCGCCTTGCCGTTTCGGCGGTTCGGCCGTCTTCAGAACCTTCAGCCGCGGCGTGGTGTCGACGCCGAAATCCGCCGGCGTCTTCACATCGATCGGCTTCTTCTTCGCCTTCATGATGTTCGGCAGCGACGCATAACGCGGCTCGTTG
>CAYODX010000003.1:0-196802 GCA_964402795.1 uncultured Terricaulis sp.
GGTTAGAGCGCCGGCCTGTCACGCCGGAGGTCGCGGGTTCGAGCCCCGTCACTCGCGCCATCTTTTCAAGCGCTTGCGCTCCAGCTCCAATCCCGTTCCGGAAACCATGTCCGGCGGCATTCCGGAATTTGGCCCTCATCCGTTCGCTCCAGCCATCTTGCGGCGTCCAACCTCGCGCGCTTCCAGCACGCGCTCGGACGCGCTGAGAAGGTAGGTTTCCTCCAGCTTCGCCGAGCGGTCCACGCTGTTGGCAGCCGCAAGCCCGATATCGTCTTTGGTCGCGCCGCCCAGGCGCGCTTCGGTGAGCGCCGATCGGCGCAGGTCGAGGAACTGGCGATCATCGCCGGGGAAGGCGGCCGCCCGCACTTCGCGGAAATCGTCGCCGAAGGTGTCCTTGCTGCGGTAGGGCGCGCCATTGTAGCGGCGAATCAGCTTCGTCTCCGGGAGCATCGTCGGCATGACAGAGAGGTAGGCGTCCACGACTTCGAGCGTGTCCGCGCCGATCGCGTGCAGCACGCGCTTGCCAGTTTTCTCGCGCTGCGTCGCGAGCTGCGTCCCGGACGCGCCAGCGCGCCAGCCGGAGCGCGGCAAGGTCCACACATCAACGGGCGCGAGCATTGCGCCCCAGGCCAGCCTAATCGCAGCGGCCATGCCGTTGTGTCCCATGAGCGCCGCCGCCCAGGCGAGCGTCATGACTTCATCGTGCGTCCAGAGGCTGTCGCGCCCCTTCGGCGCGGGATTCGAGACGCGGCCGATCGGCGCGCTCGCGCGGATCTCGTAAGACACCAGAGCGGATAGGAGCGCGCGCCAGATCTTCAGAACGCGGTGCGCTTCATTCCACGAATAGGTGCTGGCTTCATTGTGCGCGGGGTGAAGCTCGGCATGGAAGCGCTCGGAATCGTCGGCGCTGATTTTCGTGACAAGCGTGCGGCCAAAGCGCGCTTCGATCTCGGGCCAGGCGCGTTCGTAATCGTCGCGCGTGCGCGGCGCCATCAAGCGCCAGGCTGTCTTGCTTTTGAACACCTCGTAGAAGTGTCCGAGTGATCCCGGCGGATAGGTGCGCTCCCGCCTCATTGGCGCACGCGCTGCCGCGCGGGCTTCGTCCAGCTTGCCGTTCCAGATGACGGCCGCGGCGATCGCCTCGGGGCCAGCCGGACCAAGTGGCTGCGACTTCGGCAAGCCATATTGCGCGCCGAATTGTCCGGGTGACCAAAACGCATTTCCGCGCTTCACGATGTAGTAGCGAACGCGATCAGGCATTGCCTAAACGCTCCTCAATCAAACGGCCCACGCGCTCGCCTTCACTGTCACCTTCGCTGGCGCTTGCCTCCACAACGCGCGCCCCGCCGTCAGCCTGAATCTCAACAGTGATGCGCTGCGCGCCGGCCGATCGCAGCGCCTTGACGGCGTGCTTTAGGCGTTGGTTGAACTCGCGCGCGGATAACATTGCCGTCTCTCTCGCACTTTGAAAAGGTTGCCGGCCTTGGACGCCTTGACCCCGTTCCCTACATGGGGGCGGAGAGGAGGCGTCCTTCCGTTTTTGGACCGACCGGCTGGCCCTCAATGGACCCGCCCCCGAACTCGTTTGTCAGCTCGGCACTGGGGCCACGTGACCTGCGAGCAAGACGCGGCCGATCGTGTCGGCGCTCGCTGCGGCGGCCAATGCCGCGCCGACGAACAGGTTGCTCGTGGCCGTCGTCGTCAGGTTCTTCGCTGTCGCGTCCCAATAGAGACGTGCGCCGACGGTCCAGGCCTGGCCTGTCGCCTTCGGCAAATCGAACGCGCCGACGCGCATTGTCTCGACCTGCTCGCCGCTCGCTGCCGCGCAAGCGGCTACGCCGAAGATCGCGCCGACTGCAAAGGCCTCGCCGGAGGCAAGCGCCGCCGGCGCTGTGAGCGTCACGGTCTCGCCGCGTTGCACATAGTTCTTCATCGTCTCACCATCCTTTCTGCGGGCGCACGTGAACGGTCGAAACCGGGCGCGCGCCTTCGCTTGCTTCAAGTTCACGGATGCGGCGCTCGAGCGCCTCGAGGTTGGCCGGGCCGTAGGTGACAGACCGGCCGCCAGAGCTGACCGTCACGACGCAGCGGCCAGTGATGATCTGGTCGCGCGCCGTGCGCAGCTCATCGAGCGTGGCTTCAGCCATCGCCCTTACGCGCCTGGGTTCATGTGCCAGCCGCGCCAATCGACGAAGCCGGCGCCGAAGTCCAAGCGGACCTTGACGCTGACGCCATCAACCTCAAAGCCGGTCTTCGTTTCCGTCTGCGGGCCAGGCGCCCCGGCGAGGTAGGCGTATTCGAGCCCTTCAACCTGCGCCGGATCAGCGGCGAGATAGAAGCGCGTCGCCGATGAGAAGCGCGGCTCGACCAAGAGCGACAGGAACGCCCACGGATTGGCGTCGTCGGTTTTCGTGGCCTGGATCGCGGTGAGCAGCTTTTCAGCGGCGGTTTCCAGATCGGGCGGCGTGATGAGCCATTTCGGCCCAATGCCCAGCACGTCGCCGGAAAGCGTCTTCTGCTTGCGCATCGCCAGTCGCGCTGCAGCAAGCGGCGCTTCGCCGAAGGCTGCGCCGGCGCCGAGATTGCCGTGGCTGGCGTCAAACAGCGGATCGCCGTCGCTCATGTCGGGGCCGAAGCCCGAACCCGATTCCAGCAGCTCCACCAGGAAGCGCGCCTCGAAGGAAGCCGCTTCGCGGCCAAGGCCGCGGGCAAGGTCGGCGGTCCAGCCGAGATCATCGTTCACGAGCGTCTGGCGCGAGATCGATACGATCTTGCCGAAGGTGTCGATCTTGTACGACTCCGCCGCTTCGACCATGCCGCCGTGCTTGAACTCGCCGAGTTCGTTGACCTTCTCCAGCCGCGCGGCCGTTTCGACCATGATTTTCTGCTTGGCGCGGAAGTCGCGGGCCGTGGTCTGACGCGCCGCGGTGCGGAGCGCCGAAGGCGCCGCCTCATACCCGGCGCGCAGTTCGCGATTGGTGAAGTTGCCGAGCGCCAGCGGGAAGTCCGACGTGCTCAGCGCGCGTGTGATGAGTGCATCGGGCGAGAGGCCCGTTGTGCTCATGCCGGCCTGGCGAAGCGACATGCGCGCCAGGTCCACAGTGCTCATGTGCGCGAAGCCGCGCGCTGGTTCGGAGAGCTGGTGCGCGGGATTAACGCGGGCAAACAGCGCCTCGCCCATGCGCTCGGCCCGCACGTGCGGATCGTCATTCGCGCGCGTGTCGCGCGTGTGCGCCGGCCGCACGGTGGGGGTGCGTGTGCGTATCGCTTCGAGCTCGGCTGCGCGCGCCGCTTGTGTTTCCGGCGAGACGGCTTCGCGCTCGGCGGCGAGCGCCGCGTCGGTAGCTTCGCGAAGCGCGGTGATATCCGCTTCCTCGTTCGGCGTTTCTTCTGTGGCGGCGTCTTCACTCGCCGGTGCTGCGGTCTCGGCGTCTTCGGCCTCGGCGGCGCGCTGCAGCGCCTCCGCCGCTTGGCGGAGCGCGGTGTTCCTTCTCGGCATGCTGCTTCCTCTTGTGGTTGCCGCCGCATCGGCGGGGACTGGAACAAAGCTGACTTCGCGGGGCGTCCATTGCGCGGCGGTCAGCACGCGCGCGCCGGTTTGCGGATCGCGGCTTTCAGTGAAGCGCGTCACCTCGTAGCCGACGCTGACGTTGCGAACGACGCCGGCCTTGATGCGCGCCCAGAGCGCATCGCTTTCGATCTTGAGGCGCGCCATGAGCTTGTCGCCCTCGCGCCAGGCGGCAACGACCACGCCCAGAATGTCGGCGAGATCGCCGCGCCTGTGGGAATTGAGCACCGGCGCGCCGATGAGCGCCTGCGGATCGACGCTCGCGATGTCCAGCCGTTCTATAAATGCCCCGCGCGCATCGCGGCGCGGAACGCCGGCGGCCGTGGCGGCGATCACGTCAACGGTGCGCTCCGATTCGTTCACGGTCGCCGGCGTTAGCGTGGCGGCGCGGATCGTCAGCTCGTTTGCATGGCGCTGCAGGAGCGTGGCGGTTCTCATGAGGCTTGCTCCGGATGGGGTTGCTTCGAGGGCGGCGCGGGCGGCGGCGGTTCAGTGGCGATCGCTTCGAGCACCGCATCCGGATCGCGGCCGGATTGGGCGATCACCTCGCGCCGCGACTTCAGGCCGGCGGCGATTGCCGAGACTTCGGCATCCGTCTCTTTCGTCGCATCGATCGCGCCCCAGCCAGGCCAGACCCACTCGCAATCGAAGTAGTCTTCTTCCGCCACCTCGAAGTCTGGCGCGTCCAGGCGCCCGCTCAGCACCTCGAGCGTGACCCAACGGCGCCAGAGCGGATCAAGCGCGCGCGGTTCGAGTGTTTGCCGGCGCAGCGCGCCAACACGGCGACGGTGTTCAAGCAAGCCGGTGCGGATGCTTGAATAGTTGACGCCGGAGAGATCGCCGGTGAGCTGTTCGTAGGTGATGCCCGCACCGGCGGCGATCGCGCGAAGCTGCGCCTTCAGGAAAGCTTCGCCGTCGCCGACGTTCGGCATCGTTGGGAATTCGATCGATTGACCGGGGCGCAGCACCTTCAGCACGCCCGGCTCCAGCCCGCTTTCCAGCGCACTGTCCTTTTGTTCGCCGGGCATATCGGCAGCGCCGTCCGGGTCGACGATGAAACCGGCGAAGAGCGCGGAGACTTTCAATCGCGCCAGCAGCGCGTCTTCGATTGAGTCCACTTCGGCAAGCTTGGTCAGCACTGGCGCGAGAACGGAAAGGCCGCGCACCTGGCCGGGCAGCATTGGTCGAAACAGGTGCAGTATCTCCGACGCAGGCACACGTTCGGATTGGTAGGCGTGCATGAACGGCGCGCTCGGCCGGTCAGGGAAGACCCAGAACGCCGCAACGCGGCCCGCAGCATCCTGTTCGACGCCCTCAATGATGCGCGCGCCGCCGTCCAGCTCGAGCGTCTTCGCGCGGTCCACTTGCTCCACATCGAGCACCGTAAGGCGGACGCGGTCGTCGTCATCGAGCTGCAACGCAATGAACCCGTCGCCGCTGACGCCCATGGAGTTGATCGCCAGGCGCAGGATATCGGCGAGATGTTCGCCATTGACACCCGCCGATGCCGCCCAGCGCGTAAAGCGGCGGCGAAGCGCGCGGTTCACGATCGGCGCGGGGTGCTGCGGCTGCGGGCGCGGGCCGGCTTCGCCGACGATTCCGCTCGCGAGCGTTTCGATGATGTTCGAGCCGTGCGCGTTGTTCAGCGCATAGAACGCGGCGCGCGCCGCGACGGGCTCCGCGCCTGCGCGCATCTGCGCCGCCGGGTTGCGCGTCATGGAGTTGGCCGGCCAACGCCGACCGCCGCCGCCCGCCTCAAGGCCGCGCCCAAAGAGCATGGCCCCGGCCCGACGCGCTCTGACGAGGAAGCGGGCGGCGGCGTTTCCGACGCGCGACGGAGAAAGTGCGCGCCAGAAGGAGGGCGGCACGCGCGTCATTCGTCGCGCGGCCAGAACTTGAGAAGCCGCTGTTCGACGGCGTTGAGATTGATAACGATGGCAGGGGTGTGCTGCGCCTCGTCGAGCGCCTGCGCTAGGTCCGCGTCCCGCACAATCCGCGGATAGGCAATCTGTGACAGTCCAGTGGGGATCGGCGCCTTAGGTTTCGCGCCGCGCTCCGTCGCCGGGATAAGTGAGACGGTCTGGCGCGAAATGACTAGATACGTCACGCCCGTCTCGTAGAGAAACGCGCGCCCTCGCTGCGTCACCTCCTTGATGCCCAGCAGCAAAACGCCGTCACCGTCCAGCGGATCAACTGAGACCCCGAAGGTGTCGGCGAGGTCCACGTAAACGGCGAGGCGAAACGCATCGAGTAGCGACCATTCGCGTGGCTTACCTGGCTCCGGTGTGTGGCTCGGGATGATGATCGCGCGCGAAATGAGCTGGTCGACCCGTGCGCGTGACACGCCAAGGCCTTTGCAAAGCTCTGCGGTCGTGACGGTTCGCATTCGAGTCGGCCTCCTCTGACGTGTCAGAGGTGCTCCGGCTTCTGACGACTTGTCAAGGGTCAGCCCTCCCGGAATTTTGTGGACAACCGCTCTACCTTGCGTAGCCCGGCACGTCCGGCGGGAGCCGACCGCATGCGATGTCAGCTTGTGAGAGATGGCCGAACGTCAGCTCCCACTGACTAGGCCCGGAGAGTGTGCAGCGTTCGGCGTCGTGGCCGTCTTCCAGGTCCTCGCAACGTATGTCGAGGGCATCGAGCGCATCGATGAGCACGGACAACGGGGCGAGCAGGTCGAGTCGCCCGCACGCCGCTGCGTCGGCGGCGAGTTCGGCGGCGGCTTCGAGTTGGGCGCGGTTCATCGGTCCATCCATTTGCTGCGAATCACTTTTGGTGCCGGCGGGGCGGCGATCGGATCGCCGGCGGCGCGGCGCGGCGCATCAGCGAGGCGCTGCGCTTCAATATCGAGGCGCAAGCCGAGCGACTTCAAACCTTCCAACGCGGCGAGCGCATAGACGCGCGCATCGAGCGCTTCATTGCGATCATCGGGGCGCTTGATCCATTCGCGAACCGCGCGGCCTTTGCGATAGCGTGTGACGATGCGTTCGGCGGTGAGCTGCGCGAACCAAGTCGCGTCGCGGCCGTCTGGGAAGTGGCAATAGCCAGGGCCTGGCTCGCTGACCGCAACGCGCGCGGCGAAGGCCTCTTTCAGCGCGTCGACGCCGATCACGTACACCGGCAACTTTGTCTTCGCGCTGCGCGACGGCTTGCGCGGCCATGGCGTGCGGCCGGCGCCCGACGCGCCTTTGATTGCCCACACGCGCCGCGCCGCGCGCGCGGCGGCAAACTCCACGACGCGGCCGGTGAAGTGCCCGCCGCTGTCGATACAGGCCGCGCGCACGGGCAAGTCAGCGACGGCGCGCGGGTGCGGCCAACGCTGCAGCAAGAGCGCGTCCAGCTCGCGCCAGAGCGCATCGCCGGCGGGGTCGCCATAGAGCACATGGTAGGCGATAGACCATGTTTCTTCGCCGCGGCCGTGGCCGACGAGCTCGAGCTCGAGGCGATCGTCCTGCACATCGATCCCCGCGGTAATGACCGCCACCGGATCGGGCAGCGCATCGCCCCAGCTTTCGGCGCGGCTGGCGAGTGCTTCGGGTTCAATGCGCGCTTGGCCTTCATCCCACGTTTCGCCAAGCGCGGTGTTGACCCAGGTCTTAAGCCGCGACGGATCACGTTTGACGCGCAAAAACTCCGCGGCGATCTCGCCCCATGTCTCGAAGGGCGAATACAGCGAAGAGAGGTGAAAGCCGGCGGTGCGGCCGTCGCCGGCGGCCGTGGCGCGCCATTCGCCGGCGGCGAGCATCGACGGCTTTGCGCTTTCATCGATCGACTCGCCGCAGTGCTCGCATTGCGCGCAGGCCTTCTCTGGCTCGCCTTCAGGCCAGACGATGCGCGCCCATTCGAGCGTCTGCATGCCGCCACAGTGCGGGCACGGCACGAAATAGCGCCGGCGATCGCTTTCCAGGTATGCCGCTTCGATGCGCGAGAAATCGCGCAATGTCGGCGTGGACACCATGAGAATTTTGCGCTTCCCGCGGAAGGTCGTGGAGCGCTTGACCGCAAGCGCGACGGGATCGCCTTCGCCCTCGACGTCGAGCGGGAACGCATCGACTTCATCGAGGAAGATGTAGCGCGCCGGTGTCGAGCGCAGCGCGGCCGCGCTGTTCGCGCCGGTCATCACCAGCTCGCCGCCGACGAAGCGCTTTTGCGTTGCGGTGTTGCCGGGATCGCGAGAGCGCGGCGCGACAACGCGCGCGGCGAGTTCGGGCGTGCCTTCAATGAGCGGGTCGATTCGCGTGCGCGTGTTGCGCCTCACCATGTCGATCGACGGCATGACAAGCAGGGCGAGGCCTGGCGCGTTGTGAATGATGTAGCCGAGCCAGTTCAACCCGACTTCCGTTCCGCCAAGCTGTGCGCCCTTCATCAGGACTACGCGCTCCACGGCCGCGCCGACAGAGAGCGCGTCCATGATCGCGCGCAGGTACGGCGTCCGCGCCGTCCGCCAGAAGCCTGGCTCTGCGGCCGTCGCGGGCAAACGGCGATGACGGTCAGCCCAGTCGCTCACCGCAAGCTGCGGTTCAGGGCGCAGGCCTTCGCGCCAAGCCGCGTCATAGATCGCGAGCGCGCTCATGCGCTCGGCTCCGGCAGGGCGGTGTCAGCCAGTCGCGCCAGGTGCTCACGCATCTCGCGATCGAGCAGGGCGAAGGTGCGGGCCTGATCCACGCCAAGCTCTGCGGCGAGCGTTGCGGCGAGGCGCGCCGCAAATCCGAGGTGCGCGTCACGCTCGAAGCGCGCGCGCTCGAAAGCGGCGGCGCGCACTTCGTCTTTCGGCACGACGCGGCCGGCGCGCTCTTCGACTTTGATCCGCGCGAGTTCGGTTTCGTAGCGCTCGCGATCGGCGCGCGCGGCGGCGCGGCTGTCTGCTTCCTCCGGCCGAGCGCGATGGCGCACGTGCTCCTCCAGCCAGGCGCGCGCTTCGGCTACAGGGATTAGCCCTGTGGCGCTGCGAGGCATGCCCTGCGCGCAAAGTTGGGAGACGCGGCCGGGCGTCACGCCGATGAGTTCGGCGAAGGCCTTAAGGCTTAGCGCGGGCGGAATCTGCGCCGGGAGGTCGAGGTTTAGCGCGTCCATCGCCCCGCCACGTTTGGAAGTTTAGCTATGGTTCTGATTTCACGCTGAAAATGCGTCGCGCCTCTGTCCGCCCGTGATACATTTGGCCGGAAGGACCCGTGCGATGCCGCGTGACCGTGACGGGCCGTGACATCAACCGTGACACCGGCAAAGGGACACGGGGAGACGCGCCCTTTAGGGCGCGTCCCCCGTGTCACGCCGGCGTCCGCATCGTGACAGAGCGTGACAGTCGAACGGGACATGCTGTCACGCTTCGATGGGCGCGCGACGGTCTCGTTCTGCGCGGCGCGTCCCGCGCGCGTCACGGGCTTGTCACGATGCATTGCTGATCTCCCATGCGAGCGATTGCCCGCACTGCACGAACCCTTTGGCGCAAAGCGCCTCACGCGCTCGCTGGAAGGCTTTCCGCCAAGTTTCGGGCTTGTCGTCCGGACGAAAGCCGCGCGCGCGCAGGGCGTCTCGCCATTCATCGAACGTGACGCAGTGGCGTGACATCTGCGTCACGCGCCTGTCCTGCCGCTGTCCCGTCTCTGTCACGGTCGTGGCGGTGCCGACGCAGCGCTCCATGCCGTGCGCGAGCAGCGCCACGCGGAGCGCTTCAAGGGCGATTGTCTCGGCTGGCATGAGGCGAGCAGCTTTGCGAGGCGTGGGCGCATCATCGAGCGCGAACGCGCCGTCGCGCCAGGTCAGCCGCAGCGTGTCGCCCTTGGCTGCGTAGTTCGCCTTCTTGCGCGAGAGACGGCGCGCGCACGAATCAGCGAGCGCATCGCCCTCAGCTGCATCATGTTCGAGGTACAGGTGCGAGCGAGCGCCATTGGTCCACGCGGTCGAGCCCGACTGGCCGCGCCCGGACGCCATGCCCGTGAGAGACGGGTGCGCCAGCAGCACGACGGCCGCGCCTGTGCGCTTCGCAATGGCGTTGAGCCAGGTCACGAATTGGCGGACCTGATACCGGTCGATTTCTTTGCCCGCGAATGTGTCGGCGGCCGTGTCGATAATGATGAGGGCGGCCTTCGCGGCGAGAGACGCGAAGCCGACGCCGAATTCAGTCGGCGCGCCTGTGACAATGCCGGGCTCGAATTTGAACAGCGTCGAGTCCTCGCCGATTGTGCTGACGATCAGCAGCTCGTCGAGCGCTCCGTAGCCCACGCCCAGCGCGGCGTTGATCGCCGCCTGGCGGCGGTGCAGCTCGTCTAGGTCATCCTCGCAGAACAGCGCCAGAGCGCCGCCCTGGCGCACGGGAAGGCCGAGGAAGGGCGAGCCGGCGACAACGGCGGTCGCGAGCTGTTGCGCCAGGAGGGACTTGCCCGTCCCGCCGTCACCATAGAGCACCGTCGTTGACCCGGCCGGAAGCCAACCCTCCACGACCCAGGCGCGCTGGGCAGGCGTGCGCCCCGCCCAGGCAGACGCCCGGACCATGCGCTCGGCCGCGGCGCCCATGCCGAGCGATCTGGGGTCCATCATGTCGCGGAGTCCAACCACGTTCGTCATGCCGCGCCTGTCTCCAGCTCGGCTGCGATGCGCGTCAGGCGGGCCGCCGCATCGTGTCGGGTTTCCAGCATGCGGTCCGGGCTTGATCGGAAGGCATCGGCGGTCCCGCGAAGGCGGGCAGCAATGTCCCGCAGCTCGGCCGCAAGCGTTCCAGAACCGCCGCCGGGCGCGCTGATGGGCGCTGCGTCATTGCGGCTGCGGCCCTTTCGGAACGGGCCTTGATTTGGCTTGGAAACTGGCTGGCCTGTCACGCCGGAGGTCGCGGGTTCGAGCCCCGTCACTCGCGCCAGTTTTGCTCAATGCGCGGACGCGCGACTGCGGCCATTGTAATGAAATGGCAGAGTTCGTCCCGTCCGAAAACGCTGTTCCCCCTGCCTTCGGCGGCGGTCTCAGCCAGGCCGAAGCTCAGCGTCGCCTGAGCGCGATAGGGCCGAACGAGCTATCGCAGAAGCGCGGCAGGACCGTCCTCAATATTGCGCTCGAAAGCGGGCGTGAGCCGATGTTCCTGCTCATGCTCGGCGCCGCGTTGATCTACCTGATCGTTGGCGACCTTGGCGAAGGTCTGTTTCTCTCGGCAGCGGCCGTGGCGGCCATTGGCTTAGTGGTTGGGCAGGAGGCGCGCAGCGAGCGGGCGCTAGCCGCACTGCGCCGCCTGGCCCAGCCGCATGTACGCGTCGTTCGCGGAGGCGCTGAACAAAGGATCCCCGCCCGCGATCTCGTTCCTGGCGATCTTTTGCTGGTGTCAGAAGGCGAGCGCGTGCCGGCCGATGCGTTGTTGGTCGGCGGTGATTTGCTGAGCGTGGATGAGGCGCCATTGACGGGGGAATCCGTGCCCGTGACCAAACGTTTCGCGACAGTAGCGGAAGCGCAGGCGGGCGCTGCACAAGCGGAGCAAGGCTCCGACCCGCTCCTGCTCGCGGGCGCCTTGATCGTACGCGGACAAGGTGTGGCGCTTGTCACACGCACAGGCGCGAGTTCGGCAATCGGGCGCATCGGCGCTTCGCTGGCGGACATCGCCCCTACGCCTACGCCGCTGCAACAGCGCGCCTCACGCTTGATCGGCCTTTTGGGTCTCTTCGCCTTCGCGTTCTGCGCAATCGTAGCAGTATCGTACGGATTGCTGCGGCACGATTGGTTCGGCGGACTGCTGGCGGGGATCACCGTCGCGATCTCACTCGTGCCGGAAGAATTTCCGATGGTGTTGGCGGTGTTTCTCGCCGTCGGCGCATGGCGCTTGGCGCGTCATCGCGTGCTGGTGCGGCGAAGCGCTGTGATCGAGAGCTTGGGCGCGGCCAGCGTCTTGTGCGTCGATAAAACGGGCACGCTGACGGAAAACCGCATGCAAGTGGCCAGGATATGGCTCGCCGAGTTGCAACGCGAGACGAGCGTAGCAGAGGGTGAGGCGGTATTGGCGCTGGCGCGGCGCGCGTCCGCAGTTCGCCCTGTTGACCCGATGGACCGCGCCATCGCAACGCTCAGTCCTCTGCCCGCCGCTGTGCTGCCGGTGCAGACTTGGCCCTTGCGTCCGGAGCGTATGGCGGTCGTGCAAGCGTGGCGCGAAGCCTCAGGCTGGCTGCTCGCTGCGAAGGGCGCGCCGGAAGCCGTGTTCGCGCTTTGCGGCTTAGCGGAGAACACTCCCGCCGCCGCCGCCCACGAGGCTGTGGCCCGCTTCGCTGGCGACGGGCTGCGTGTGCTTGGCGTGGCCGAGGCCCGGAGCGACTGCGGCATCGACGATCCAGCGTCCGCGCACTTCGAACTCGTCGGACTGATAGCATTCCGCGATCCCTTGCGCGCTGAAGTGCCTGCGGCGCTTGCAGAGGCGCGAGGCGCTGGCGTCAGAGTTGTGATGATCACCGGCGATCATCCGACAACCGCTGCAGCAACGGCGGCCGCCGCTGGCATCGATGTCGCCGCCGGCATCCTCACCGGGCGCGATATCGCCGAGCTCCCGTTCCCGACCTTGTGCGAGCGCCTGCGCGAGGTGGCGGTGTTTGCGCGCGTCGCGCCCGAGCAAAAGCTCCTGCTCGTCGAAGCGTTGAAGACCGACGGCGCCGTCGTCGCAATGACAGGAGATGGTGTGAACGACGCCCCTGCGCTCGAAGCGGCGGATATCGGCATCGCCATGGGTCAGCGAGGCGCCGATGTGGCGCGCGAAGCCGCCGATCTTATCCTGCTCGATGACAGCTTCCCTTCGATTGTCGGGGGCATCCGCCTTGGACGGCGCATCTTCGACAACCTTCGCAATGCTCTCATCTATATCACGGCTATTCATGTTCCTATCGCCGGGCTTGCGTTGCTGCCGATCTTGTTAGGCATGCCGCCCCTGCTGTTGCCGATGCACGTCGTGCTGCTGGAATTGGCCATCGATCCGATCTGCGCGCTGGTCTTCGAGGCGGAGCGCGCCGACGCGCGCTCGATGCGCCGGCCCCCACGCCCGAGAGAAGAGCCGCTCTTTGGCGCGCGCCAGCTTGGGCTTGCGTTGGCTCAGGGATCTGGCCTGCTGGCGATCGTATTCGCGCTGTACGCCTGGCTCTTGACCCTTGTTCCGGAAGAGCAGGCGCGGGGCGCTGCATTTGTTTGTTTGGGAATCGGAAATCTCGCCATCGCGTTGGCAGACTCGATGTCGAATGGCGCCGTCTTCGCCCCTCACCGACGCATCTTCTGGACCATTGCCGCCGCCGTTGCAGGCATCATGGCGGCGGTCATGTCAGCGCCTGCGCTCGCCAGGATGTTCGCCGTCGCGCCGTCGACTTGGCTGTTCTTGGCGCTGTTCGGCGCCGTCATGGCGGGCGGCTGGAGCGGGCTTTTGCGATATCTCAGCGCGCGGAAGGGCCCGATCAAACCTGCGTCGGCTTAACGAATAAACACCAGACTCTCGCGATGGATCAGCATCTCAAATCCTCTATTGAAGACAGCTTGCTGGAGAGAGGCGCTCGAGTACTGCCCCGGCAGCATCCAGTCGTGGGGCTCAACGATGAGAGCCGCAGCATCGTCGAGCCATTCGGTATTGTCTGAGAAGAGGTCCGCCTCGAATCCCTCGATGTCCACCTTCACCAGAAGCAGCATGGCGTCGCCGCCGACGAGCGCCCGCAACTCTGCGATGGTGTAGATGCGTGTGGGCCCGCCTTCTGCGCGTTCGGTGCGCACCGCGTAGCTCTCACCGGTGGGGTTTGCGAGGTGCACCGCGCCGGGTTTGGCGCCGATGGCGCCCTCGACCAATTGGATGCTGGAAAATGGCGCGAGGTTCCGCCGGCATAGGGCGATGTTGGCCGGATCGGGTTCTACCGCGATCACCCGCGCCCTGGGATACCGGTAGTGGAACCAAATTGAAGCCGCCCCGATATTAGCGCCGCAATCGATGATCAGCGGGATGCGGCCGGTGGCGAGCGCAAGTTCATAGGCATCGCGCAGCCGCTTTTCTTGCGGAAACTTCTTCAGCTCGTACTCGCCGCGCGAGAACACTTGCCGGATCACTGCCGCGTCGCTGTCATGGTAGCGCATATGCAGGACCCCAGCGCCTTTTACCGGCAGCGCTACGGTCTCCTTGCCGGCCAAAGCCAGCAGGTTCCGTGACGCAAAGGCTAGGCCGAGTTTCGGCGCATGCTTCAGGTCTTTGAAGAAGGAATTGAGTTCGCGCAGCACGTTGTGCGCCAAATGCGCGGCCTTCGCGGCTCAGTCAATGTTGCGAATCGATCGCAGTTACAGTGCCCGCGGTGGTGCAGGGCATCCGAATTTCTTCCGCGGACAATTGTCTAAAGCTGCATGGACAGCCGACGCGGGCGCCACTAGCGTCCGCGCCGTTTTCGCAGCTGCGGCGCCTGTGACCCTGGCTTCGCGGCGCGCACGCGCTTAGGTGAGGGCATGGGCCTCGATCTCGTCGATTATCTGCCAATTATCATCTTCTTCGCCATAGCCCTGGTGCTTGGCGTCGGCTTCCTTGTCGCCGCTTGGATTATCGCGCCGAAGGATCCCGACAAAGAGAAGGTGTCGGCCTATGAATGCGGCTTCAACGCCTTTGACGACGCACGCATGAAATTCGATGTGCGCTTCTATCTGGTGTCGATCCTATTCATCATCTTCGACCTGGAAGTGGCGTTCTTGTTTCCCTGGGCTATCACGCTAGGCGACATGCCAGCGGAAGTCGGCCAATTCGCATTTTGGTCCATGATGGCGTTCCTTGGCGTTCTCACCGTCGGCTTCATCTACGAATGGAAGAAAGGTGCGCTCGAATGGGAGTGAACACTCCTGCCGGAGGCGCTGCGCGCGCGGGTGTCGAAGGCGGCTTTCAGGCGCGCGAGGACGATCCGTTCTACACCGGCCTGTCGAATCAACTGGCGGACAAGGGCTTCCTGACGGCCGCCGCTGACGATCTGATCACATGGGCGCGCACGGGCTCGCTCATGTGGATGACATTCGGCCTTGCGTGTTGTGCGGTCGAAATGATGCAGGCATCGATGCCGCGCTACGATTTGGAGCGCTTCGGCTTCGCCCCGCGCGCCAGCCCGCGCCAGAGCGACGTGATGATCGTCGCCGGCACGTTGACCAACAAGATGGCCCCGGCTTTGCGCAAGGTCTATGACCAGATGCCGGAACCGCGCTACGTGATATCCATGGGTAGCTGCGCCAATGGCGGCGGCTACTATCATTATAGCTACAGCGTGGTGCGCGGGTGCGATCGCGTCGTGCCGGTTGATATTTATGTTCCGGGCTGCCCTCCGACGGCCGAAGCCCTCGTCTACGGCGTACTGCAGCTGCAACGAAAAATTCGCCGAGAGGGAAACATCATACGATGACCCAAGCGCTCGAAGATCTGGGCGCGCACATCCGCGCCTCGATGACCTCTGCGGTCGAGGACATGACGATGGCGGTTGGCGAACTTACGCTCCAAATTCGTCTGGATCAGCTTGCGACCGTCGTCCATTTCTTGCGTGACGACCCCCGCTGCCGATTTACGACGCTCATCGACATTTGCGGCGTCGATTATCCCACGCGCGATCGCCGCTTCGATGTCGTTTATCATTTATTGTCCATGCACTTGAATCAGCGCATTCGCCTGCGGGTGCAGACAGACGAAGAAACGCCGGCGCCTTCGATCGTAAGTCTGTTTCCCTGCGCGGACTGGTATGAGCGCGAAGCGTTCGACATGTATGGCATCTTGTTTTCCAACCATCCGGACCTGCGCCGCATTCTCACGGACTACGGTTTTCAAGGTTTCCCTCTGCGCAAGGACTTCCCGCTCTCCGGTCATGTCGAGGTCTGGTATGATCCCGAGCAGCAGCGCGTGGTGTATCAGCCGGTGAAGCTGCAACAGGCTTTCCGCGCATTTGAGTTCTTGTCGCCTTGGGAAGGCATGACGCTGCCTGGCGACGAGAAGGCGACGAAAGACGCCAAGCCGGAGAACGCTCGTGGCTGAGGGCATCGCGACCGTTCCTGGTGCGCACGCGGAGGAAAAGCGCACCTTCACCATCAATTTCGGCCCGCAGCACCCGGCTGCGCATGGCGTGTTGCGCTTGGTGCTCGAACTGGACGGCGAGGTTGTCGAGCGCGTCGATCCCCATATCGGGCTGCTGCATCGCGGCACCGAGAAGCTGATCGAGTACAAGACCTATTTGCAGGCGATCCCCTATTTTGACCGCCTGGACTACGTCGCGCCGATGAACCAGGAGCACGCGTTCTGTCTCGCGATCGAGCGGCTTGCAGGAATCGAAGTGCCGCGCCGCGCCCAGGTTATCCGCGTGCTCTACTCAGAGATCGGCCGGATTCTTAATCACCTGCTCAATGTCACCACGCAAGCAATGGACGTCGGGGCGCTGACGCCGCCGCTCTGGGGTTTCGAAGAACGCGAGAAGCTCATGGTGTTCTATGAGCGCGCATCGGGATCGCGATTGCACGCGAACTACGTCAGGCCGGGCGGCGTGCATCAGGATCTTCCGGCGCAGCTGATCGACGACATCGAGGCCTGGTGCGCGCAATTCCCGCGTACGATCGATGATATCGAAGGCCTGCTGACGGATAATCGGATTTTCAAGCAGCGCAACGTCGATATCGGTGTCGTTACGCCTGATGACGTCATCAAATGGGGCTTCTCCGGCGTAATGGTGCGCGGGTCGGGGCTGCCATGGGATCTGCGTCGGTCCCAGCCGTATGAAATCTACAACGAGCTGCAGTTCCAGGTGCCGCTGGGCAAGAATGGCGATTGTTACGATCGCTATCTGTGCCGCATCGAAGAGATGCGCGAGTCCACTAAGATCATGCAGCAATGCATCAAGCTGCTGCGCCAGACGCCCGGCCCGGTGTTGCCGCTGAACTCCAAGTTTGCGCCGCCGCGCCGCGCTGAAATGAAGACCTCGATGGAGGCCTTGATCCACCACTTTAAGCTCTACACAGAGGGCTTTCATGTGCCTGCCGGTGAGATCTACGCGGCGGTCGAGGCGCCCAAAGGCGAATTCGGTGTCTATCTGGTCGCTGACGGCACCAATAAGCCTTACCGCCTCAAAATCCGTGCGCCGGGTTTTCCGCACCTTGAAGCGATGGACTACATGTGCCGCGGCCATATGCTGGCGGACGTCTCCGCCGTGCTGGGTTCGCTCGATATCGTGTTTGGAGAGATTGACCGCTGAAGCCCGAGTGTTTCGCGGATCATAAATAGAGAGCCAGAATGAGCGTACGTCGCTTAGCCGCAGACCAGCCTGATAGTTTCGCCTTCACGCCCGCCACTATGGAGCAGGTGCGCTGGTGGATGGCGAAGTATCCGCCTGAACGGAAGCAATCGGCGGTGATACCGGTCATGTGGCTGGTGCAGAAGCAGGAGGGCTGGGTTTCAGAGCCTGCGATCCGTGTGATCGCCGAACTCTTGGAAATGCCTGTGATCCGCGTGCTCGAAGTGGCGACCTTTTACACCATGTTCCAACTCTCGCCCGTGGGTAGGCATCACTTGCAGGTGTGCGGCACGACTCCGTGTGCGCTCCGGGGGGCCGAGGACCTAAAGACGGTGTGCAAGAATCGCATTGGCGATAAACACGCAATAAGCGCTGACGGTCTGTTCTCGTGGGAAGAAGTCGAGTGCATGGGCGCCTGCGTAAATGCGCCGATGGTTGCGATCGACGATTACTATCATGAGGACCTGACGCCAGAAGCGTTGGAAGCGCTGATGGACGCGCTGGCGCGTGGGGAAAAGATCACCCCAGGCTCGGCCACGGGGCGGCTCGCCTCTGCCCCAGACGGAGGGCCGACGACGCTCAGCGATCCTTCGCTTTATGACGGCTCGCTCGGCAAGAAGTTCACGTTGCCTGGTCTGCCGGAGAAAGCGTGACAGCAGAGCCGCCCTCGCGCGCGCCGCGCGTCAAGGCGCGGTTGCCGTTCGAGCCGCGGATGTCCGGCCGCGCTGGGCAGCGGCCGGTGGTGCTCTTGCTTTACGGGTTGCTGGCGCTGGGGCTTGCAGGGCTTGCGCTCTACATGGCGCTGATCGAGAGGCTGCCGCTGACGAGTGGATACGTGGCGGCGCCTCTCATTGGCGCTCTTTGGTTCGGACTTCGCCTGTTCATGATAATCGGTTCGAGAAGGTAGCGTATGCTCGCGGACAAGGATCGCATTTTCCTCAATCTGTACGGCCGGCATGGCGCTGACCTCGACAGCGCGAAGAAGCGCGGCGCGTGGAACGGCACGAAGGATATGCTTGATGCGGGGCGAGACTGGATAATCCAGCAGGTCAAGGACTCCGGCTTGCGCGGTCGTGGAGGAGCTGGATTTCCCACCGGGCTGAAATGGTCCTTCATGCCGAAAGAGGTGAAGGACAGACCGCACTATCTCGTGGTGAACGCGGACGAGTCCGAACCAGGCACGTGCAAGGATCGCGACATCATGCGTCACGATCCGCATTTGCTGATAGAAGGCTGTCTGCTGGCGTCGTTCGCGATGCAAGCGCACGCCTGCTACATCTATATTCGCGGCGAGTACGTCGCTGAGCGTGAAGCGCTCGAGCGCGCCATTGCTGAAGCTTATGCGGCAAAGCTGATCGGCAAGAGCAATGTCCATGGCTGGGATTTCGATTGTTACGTGCACCACGGCGGCGGCGCCTACATTTGCGGTGAAGAGACGGCGCTGCTGGAGAGCCTGGAAGGCAAGAAGGGCCAGCCGCGGCTGAAGCCGCCGTTCCCAGCCAATGTCGGCCTCTATGGTTGCCCTACCACCGTGAACAATGTGGAGTCGATTGCCGTCGCGCCAACCATTCTGCGCCGCGGCGCAAAGTGGTTCGCGAGCATCGGACGCGCCAACAACACCGGAACCAAAGTGTTCTGCATTTCAGGCCATGTGAACAAGCCCTGCAATGTCGAAGAAGCGATGAGCATTCCATTGAAGCAGCTCATCGAAGAACATTGCGGAGGCGTTCGCGGCGGATGGGGCAATTTGAAGGCCGTCATTCCTGGCGGCTCCTCTGTGCGGATGATACCGGCGCACGAGGCTGAAACCGTGCTGATGGACTTTGACTCGCTCGTGGCGTTGAAGTCCGGACTGGGCACCGCGGCTGTGATCGTGATGGACCAGTCGACCGACCTTATACGCGCCATCGCTCGGATCGCCTATTTCTACAAGCACGAGAGCTGCGGCCAGTGTACGCCGTGCCGCGAGGGTACCGGCTGGATGTGGCGCGTGCTCGAACGCATGGCCAAGGGTGAGGCCGAGCACGGCGAGATCGATCTTCTTCTCGATGTGACCAGCCAGGTCGAAGGGCACACAATCTGCGCTCTCGGTGACGCCGCAGCTTGGCCGATTCAGGGGCTCATCCGGCATTTTCGCGGGGAAATCGAGCAGCGGATCGATCGATACCGCGCAGCCAAGGGCTTTCATGTGGTGCGCACGCCGGCGGTGGCGGCGGAGTGACTAGATGAAACATTTTCTGCTCATCTACGACTATGCGCCTGATTACTTGGAAAAGCGGGCGCCCGTCCGTCCGGCGCATCTTGAGCTGTGTCGTGCGTCGGTAGAGCGTGACGAACTGCAATTGGGTGGAGCAGTTCCGGCCGACGAGCCGCCGTTTGGGCTGCTGTTGTTCAAGGCAGACACCGCTAAGGCGGCGGAGGATTTCGCCAAAGCCGATCCGTACGTTGCGCACGGCGTCGTCCGGTCGTGGCGTGTGCGGGAATGGATAACCGTGGTTGGACGCCAGGCGCTGACGAAAGTTTGACAGGCGCCTGCTCCAACCCCGCACGTGCGTCGCCAAGGGCTGAAAGCTCGCCACGATCTGTTCCTTGACCGGCTGTGTTGGTCGTCCCGGAGGCGGAACTCCTGTCCAGTCCTGGCAATGCGCCGCCCCTAACCGCCAAAGGACGGCGCCTGCGGCCCGCGAGCCTCTTGCAGCGACGCAATAAATCGTCCATGCGCGTGCGCGAAAGCGGACCAGGCGATGACGAAGATTCTCGTCGACGGCGTTGAAGTCGACGTACCACCTGAATTTACGTTGCTGCAGGCGTGCGAGAGCGCCGGCGCTGAGATTCCGCGCTTCTGCTACCATGAGCGACTGTCGATCGCCGGCAATTGCAGAATGTGCCTGATCGAGGTGAAGGTCGGGGGCAAGTCAGGCCCGAAGCCTGTCGCGAGTTGCGCGCAACAGGTGAAGGATTTGCCGCCGCCTCGCGACAATCTCCTCAATGAACTCGTCACCAAAAGCGACACAGTGCGCAAAGCGCGTAATGGGGTGATGGAGTTCTTGCTGATCAATCACCCGCTGGATTGTCCTATTTGCGATCAAGGCGGCGAGTGCGACCTGCAGGACCAAGCCGTCGCGTACGGACGCGGCGGCTCCCGCTTCGACGAGAATAAGCGCGCCGTCGAAGAGAAATATATGGGCCCGCTGATCAAGACGGTGATGACGCGGTGCATCCAATGCACACGCTGCGTGCGCTTCATCAGCGAAGTCGCCGGCTCGCCGCAAATCGGTGCAACCGGTCGCGGCGAGGATATGGAAATCACCACCTATCTGGAATCGGCGCTGACCAGCGAACTTTCGGCGAACGTGATTGATCTCTGCCCTGTCGGAGCGCTGACTTCAAAGCCGTATGCGTTCAATGCCCGGCCGTGGGAATTGTCGAAGACGCAAAGCGTCGATGTGATGGATGCGCTGGGGTCGAATATTCGCGTCGATGTGCGCGGCGACGCCGTTCTGCGGGTGCTGCCTCGCGTCAATGAGGAAATCAACGAGGAGTGGATTTCCGACAAGACCCGGTATGCAGTCGACGGCCTTTCCCGCCAACGACTGGATCGCCCCTACATCCGCGAAAACGGCAAGCTTCGCCCGGCTACGTGGCAAGCAGCGCTGGAGGCTACAGCGCAAGCCCTGTCTGGCGACGCCGCCAAGATTGGTGCGATCGCAGGCGATCTCGCCTGCGCTGAAAGCATGAAAGCGACGCTCGATCTCTTTCAGGCGCTTGGTTCACCGAACCTCGATTGCCGCGTCGATGGCGCCGCCATCGGCGGCGGCGTGCGCCAGGGCTACCTTTTCAACTCGACGATCGCGGGCGTCGATAGCGCCGATGCAATCTTGCTGATCGGGACCAACCCCCGCGTCGAAGCGCCGGTGCTGAACGCGCGCATTCGCAAGGCATGGTCGCGCGGCGCTGACATCGCAGTCATTGGTGAAGCCGCCGACCTCACGTATCCGTACGCCCATCTCGGGGCGACGCTGAATGCCGCCGATCTGGCGACATCGGCGGCGAAGTTGAGTGGCGCGGCCAGACCCATGATCATTATCGGCATGGGAGCGCTTACGGCCCCGGACGGCGCGGCGATTCTGCGAGTCATCGGCGAGTTTGCAGTCAGCGCTCATGTCGTGCGTGATGGTTGGAACGGCTTCAATGTTCTGCACACCGCGGCGGCGCGGGTTGGGGGGCTTGATCTCGGCTTTCTGCCGGGTGCTGGCGGCAAGAGTGCACGTGAAATGCTGGCTGGCGGGATGGAGACGCTGCTGCTGCTTGGCGTCGACGAACCAACTCTGCCGGCGAGCGGCACGATCATCTACCTTGGCACTCATGGCGACGCCGGTGCGCATCGCGCTGACATCATACTGCCCGCCGCAGCGTACACGGAGAAGGAAGCGACCTGGGTCAACACCGAAGGCCGCGTTCAGTACGGTCACCGCGCTGCTTTTCCAAAGGGCGATGCGAAGGAGGATTGGACGATCCTGCGGGCCTTGTCCGCTGTGATGGGCAAGACGCTGCCGTACGATTCGATTGATCAGCTGCGCGCGAAAATGATCGCCGAGCACCCAAGCTTTGGCCAAGTCGATTATGCTCCCGGCGCTGTTGACGCCCTGGGCTTCAATCCGGGCCTTTTGGGAAGCGCAGGACAGGTCGCAAACGCGCCGCTGCGTACGCCGATCACCGATTTCTATCTAACCAACCCCATCGCGCGCGCCTCAAAGACGATGGCCGAGTGCTCGCGCATGAAGGCGGGCGCGATGAAGGTGGCGGCGGAATGAACCCGAACGTCGACTACGTTCCCCTGATCACCCTTCCCGTGGAGTGGGAATGGGGGCTGATGAAGCTCGGCCAAGTGCTGGGGATCTCGATCCTCCTGCTGGTTTCGCTCGCGTTCTTGTTGCTGTTTGACCGTAAGGTCTGGGCCGCCGTGCAATTGCGCAAGGGACCGAACGTCGTTGGTCCCTTCGGCCTGCTCCAGTCCTTCGCTGACTTCTTCAAGTTTGTGTTCAAAGAAATCGTCATTCCAGCGGGCGCGAACAAGACTGTATTCCTGCTCGCGCCGCTGATCTCGTTCGTGCTCGCCTTCGTCGGGTGGGCTGTCGTGCCCTGGGCGCCAGGCGTCGTGATAGCCGATCTCAACGTAGGCATACTCTATCTGTTCGCGATCTCCTCCCTCGGCGTCTATGGCATCATTATGGGAGGGTGGGCTTCGAATTCGAAATACCCGTTCCTGGGCGGCTTGCGCTCTGCTGCGCAGATGGTCAGTTACGAAGTCTCCATCGGCTTCATTATCATCACTGTGCTGCTGCTGGTGGGATCATTGAATCTCACGGCGATCGTCGACGCACAGAGCGATGGCATCTGGATGTGGAATGGCTTCCGCATCCTCAACGTGTCCGATTTCCCCGGCAACGTCCTCGTCGGCGTCGTGATGTTGGCGATGATGGTGATGTTTTTCGTGTCGGCTCTCGCCGAGACGAACCGCCCGCCATTCGACTTGCCGGAAGCGGAATCCGAGCTCGTCGCCGGCTACCAGGTCGAGTACTCGTCGACCCCGTATTTGCTGTTCATGATCGGGGAGTATCTCAACATCGTGCTGATGTGCGCGATGGTGAACATCCTTTTCTGGGGCGGTTGGCACGATCCCTTCGGTCCAATCGAACGTTTCGGTCTCGGCGCTTTCTGGACCGGCGTTCTGGCGATGGTGATCTTCTACGCCAAGATCTGGTTCCAGTTCTTCATCTTCGCCATGGTGAAAGCGATCGTGCCGCGGTATCGCTACGATCAGCTGATGCGGCTGGGATGGAAGGTCTTCTTGCCGACCTCCCTCGTGGCCGTATGCGCAATTGCCTATTACGTGACCTTCATGGCGCCGGCCGCCGCAACATCGGTGGCGGGAGGGTAGAGATGTCTCGACTATTGCAGGCCGCGAAGGGCGCGTTGATGCTGGACATGATCGGGGGCTTCGCCCTCGGCATGAAATATTTCTTCCGGCGTAAGGCCACCATCAATTACCCCTACGAGCGCAATCCGCAGAGCCCGCGCTTTCGCGGCGAGCACGCATTGCGGCGGTACCCAAATGGCGAGGAGCGCTGCATCGCTTGCAAGCTGTGCGAGGCGGTCTGTCCTGCGCAAGCCATCACGATCGAAGCGGAGCCTCGCGCCGACGGCTCACGCCGCACAACGCGCTACGACATCGACATGGTGAAGTGCATCTATTGCGGCTACTGCCAGGAGGCCTGCCCGGTGGATGCGATCGTCGAAGGCCCGAACCTGGAGTTCGCGACCGAAACCCGCGAGGAGCTCTTTTACGACAAGGAAAAACTGCTCGCGAACGGCGACCGCTGGGAACGCATCATAGCGAAGAATTTGGAACTGGACGCGCCTTACAGGTAGGCGGGTCATCTTTGGACGCGCCCGACGGCCCGTCCCTCGAGCTTGGGAGAGCGTAACGCATGTTGGCGGACATCGCCTTCTATGTGCTGGCGGCCATCGCGATCGTCGCGGCCTTCGCGGTGATTGCGGCGCGCAATCCCGTGCATTCGGTGTTGTTCCTAATTCTGACATTCTTCACGTCAGCGGGATTGTTCGTGCTGTTGGGCGCCGAGTTTCTGGCGATGCTGCTCGTGGTCGTCTATGTCGGCGCAGTCGCGGTGCTGTTTCTGTTCGTCGTGATGATGCTCGATGTCGATTTCGCCGAGCTGAAGCAGGGCTTTTTGTCCTACATGCCGATCGGCGGACTGGTGGCCTTGGCGCTGTTCGCCGAGTTGACGCTGGTGGCGAGTGCGGCGGGAAGTGCGAGCGGCGCCCCCATCGGCCTGGCGCCTGAGCAAGGCGCGCAGGCCGTCACCAACGCCGAGGCTATCGGGCAGGTGCTCTACACCGAGTATTTGCTCGTCTTCCAACTCGCGGGTCTGGTGCTGTTTGTGGCCATGATCGGCGCTATCGTGCTGACGCTGCGCCACCGCCCCGGCGTGAAAAAGCAGGACATCGCTGCGCAGGTCGGCCGCCGCCGTTCAGAGGCGGTTGAACTCAAGGACATCCGTCCGGGCCAGGGGATCGGCTGATGGAAGTCGGGCTTACGCACTATCTCGTCGTCGCCGCCGCACTATTCACGATTGGCGTGTTCGGCATCTTCGTGAACCGCAAGAATGTCATCATCATCCTGATGTCGATCGAGCTGGTTCTGCTCTCGGCGAATATCAACCTTGTCGCGTTCTCAGCCTACTTGCAGAACCTCGAAGGCCAAATCTTCGCGATGCTGGTGCTGACCGTGGCGGCCGCCGAAGCGGCTGTGGGCCTTGCAATCCTCGTGACGTATTTCCGTAACCGCGGCGACATCGCCGTGGAAGACATCAACCAGATGAGGGGCTAGGGCGTGGCTTTCTCGACCGAGGCCCTGATCGTGCTGGCGCCGCTTTTCGCGGCGGCGTTCGCTGGGCTGTTGCAGCGCTATATCGGCGACAAGGTGGCGATGGCGGTGACGACCGCCTCGATTGGTTTGTCGCTGGCTCTTTCCTGGCCGATTTTCATAGACTTCGTTTGGGGCGATGGAAACGAACGCATCATCGAGCTGTTCCGCTTCATCGACGTCGCCGGCTTCAGTTCGACGTGGAGCGTGCGTATCGACTCGTTGTCGGCCGTGATGCTCGTGGTCGTGAACACCGTGTCGTTCTTGGTTCACGTCTATTCAATCGGCTATATGGCTGAGGACCCCCACCGCGCGCGGTTCTTCTCTTATCTTTCCTTTTTCACGTTCGCGATGTTGTCGCTGGTGACCGCGAACGACTTCTTGCAGCTGTTCTTCGGCTGGGAGGGCGTCGGCGTGGCGTCCTACCTGTTGATCGGCTTTTGGTATCACAAGCGATCAGCGAACGACGCAGCGATAAAGGCCTTCGTCACCAACCGCGTCGGTGATTTTGGTTTCGCGCTCGGCATCATGGCGTGCTTCCTGTTCCTGGGCACGATCAAGTTTTTCCCGACATCGCCAGGCGACTTGGCGTTATTCAGCGCGGGCGTGAATGGCGTTGACGTGCCTGGGCAGCTCGAGCGCCTCGCGCATCAATCGCTCGTCGCCGGCGACCTCGTCATACCCGCGGCTGAGCTGGTGGCGGTGCTCTTGTTCATCGGCGCCATGGGCAAGTCCGCGCAGTTCTTCCTGCACGTGTGGTTGCCGGACGCGATGGAAGGGCCGACCCCTGTCTCTGCGCTCATCCACGCCGCCACCATGGTCACGGCCGGCGTGTTCATGGTTTGCCGACTGGGCGAGCTGTATCACATTGCCCCCATTGCAGCCGGCATGGTCACGATCGTGGGCGCGACGACCGCGCTTTTTGCGGCGACTGTGGGTCTGGCGCAGAACGACATCAAGCGCGTCGTGGCATACTCGACCTGCTCGCAATTGGGTTACATGTTCTTCGCGGCGGGCGTGGGCGCCTACAACGCAGCGATGTTTCACCTCTTCACGCACGCCTTCTTCAAGGCGCTGCTCTTCCTGGGCGCCGGCTCGGTGATCCACGGGCTGCATCACGAGCAGGACATGCGCTACATGGGCGGCGTCCGTAAACCGATGCCGATCACCTGGGCCATGATGATCATTGGCACGCTCGCGCTCACTGGCTTTGGCATACCCGGGATCGGCGGCCTGGCTGGTTTCTATTCAAAGGACGCCATCATCGAGTCTGCTTACGCCTCGCATGCTCTGGGCGCGCAATTTGCCTTCTGGTGCGGTGTCGCCGCTGCGCTACTGACCAGTTTCTATTCTTGGCGGCTTGCGTTCATGACGTTTGAGGGCCGGTATCGGGGCAACCCTGATGCGCTCCATCACCATGCCTCACATGGTCACGGGCACACGCAGGAAGGGAGCGAGGAAGCGACTTCGCCGGCAGCGCATCACGACGCAGATCATGGTGCTCCGGCGCACAACGGCGCCGCGCCTGCGCATGAGTCGCCGTGGGTGATGCTGGCCCCGCTTTTGGTTCTCGCCACGGGCGCCGTTTTGGCGGGCGTAGTGTTTGCGCCATATTTCCTGGGCGCGAGCGCTTCGAACTTCTGGAATGACGTGTTCCCGCTGTCGCACGGCGGGCACCACGAGCTGCCTGCCTGGGTTGTTTGGGCGCCGCTGACGGTGACGCTCACCGGCCTTCTCTTCGCGGTTATTTTCTATCTTTGGAAGCCGAGCGCGGCCAAGGCGATGGCAAAAGGTCCGGTGTGGGCGTTCCTGTACAACAAATGGTATTTCGACGAGCTTTATGATTTCCTCTTCGTCAAGGGCGCGCGCGCTCTAGGCGACCTGTTCTGGAAAGTGGGCGATCGTCGTCTCATCGATGGTCTGGGGCCGGATGGGATGGCGCTGACGTCGCGCGTGTTCTCGCGTGGTCTCAAGCGGGCGCAGACCGGTTTTGTCTATCATTACAGCTTCATCATGCTGATCGCTGCCGTCGCCTTTGGCGCGTACGCAATCTATGCCGGCATCGGGAGCGGGCGATGACTGAGATGTTGGCTGGCTGGCCGCTCCTTTCCATCACCACGTTTCTGCCGACCGCGGGCGCTCTGTGGGTGTTGGCCGCGCGCGCTAGTCTGCGCGGCGATAACCCCGGATTCGATCAGGGCGTGCGTCTGATCACGTTGATCATCACGATCGCCACGTTCATCGCCTCGTTGTTCGCATTTGCGGCGTTCGATCATTCCGCTTCTGGATTTCAGTTGATCGAGAATGTCCCTTGGGCGTTCGGCGCTGCTTATCGCATGGGTGTCGATCAGCTCTCGATGACGCTCATCCTGCTGACCACATTTCTGACCCCGCTTTGCATCCTGGCGAGTTGGTCCATCAAGAAGCAGGTCGCGAGTTACATGGTGCTCTTCCTGCTCCTGGAGACGCTGATGATCGGCGTCTTCTGTGCGCAGGACATAGTTCTTTTCTACGTCTTCTTCGAAGGCGGCCTCATTCCAATGTTCATTTTGATTGGCGTGTGGGGCGGTGAACGACGCGTCTATGCAGCCTTCAAGTTCTTTCTATACACCTTGCTTGGCTCATTGTTGATGCTTGTGGCGATTGTGGCGATGATCGCGATCGCGGGCACAAGCGGCATTCCAGAGCTCACCGCGTTCGCGGCGACGACGGGGTTCGATCGTAATATTCAAATCTGGCTTTGGTTGGCCTTCTTCGCTTCCTTTGCGGTGAAGATGCCGATGTGGCCGGTGCATACCTGGCTTCCCGACGCCCACGTCGAAGCGCCGACAGCCGCGTCCGTCGTGCTGGCGGCTATCCTTTTGAAAATGGGGGGCTACGGGTTTCTGCGCTTCTCTCTGCCGATGTTCCCGGATGCGTCGCACTTCTTCCAGCCTTTGGTGTTCGCCCTTTCGGTGATCGCGATCGTGTGGGCTTCGTTGGTAGCCTTCCGTCAGCTCGATATGAAGAAACTGATCGCCTATTCTTCAGTCGCGCACATGGGCTTCGTTACGATGGGGATCTTTGCTGGCACCATGCAAGGAATCCAAGGTGCGATTTTCCAGATGTTGTCGCATGGCGTCATCTCGGGCGCGCTCTTCCTCTGCGTCGGCGTTGTTTACGATAGGATGCACACGCGAGAGATCGCGTTCTATGGCGGACTGGTTAATCGCATGCCGGTCTATGCGGCGATCTTTCTTCTCTTCACGATGGGGAATGTGGGCCTGCCCGGCACCAGTGGCTTTCCGGGAGAAATCCTCACCATGGTCGGCACATTCCAAGTAAATGCCTGGGTTGCCGCCGGCGCAGCTCTCGGAGTTATTTTTTCCGCCGCTTATGCGCTGACGCTCTACCGCAAGGTTGCACTTGGCGTGATCGAGAACCCTAAGCTGGACGCCATCGCGGACCTCGACGCGCGTGAGTGGGTTACATTCATTCCGCTGGTGATCGCGACGCTCATCATGGGCCTCGCACCGGCATACGTGCTCGATTTCACCGCACCATCAGCCGAAGCTATCGCCGCCGCCTTCGGAGTTGCGCAATGATGTCGCCACTTCAGGATTTCAGCGTCAGTTTCGGTCAGGTCTGGCCAGAATTGCTGCTGGCCGGTTTTTCACTCGTAGCGATTGTGCTGGGCGCTTGGTCAAATGAGCGTGCGTTCGGCTGGCTGTCGAGTTTGGGAGTGGCCGCGCTGGTTGGCGCCGGCGCGCTGGCGATTGGGCGCAGTCCCGTCGCGCCGATCGAGCTTTTTCAAGGAGCTCTGGTGGTCGATGGCGTGGCGGTGTTCGCCAAAGCCCTCATCGCATTCTCCGCTGCTGCGACTTTGATCATCGGTGCAGATCACTTCGAGCGCACGCGGGAGCGGCGTTTCGAGTATCCTGTGCTGATTGTGCTGTCGACGCTCGGCATGTTCGTCATGGTGTCGGCGCAGGACCTGATCAGCCTTTACGTAGGTGTGGAACTGCAGAGCCTCGCAGGCTACGTGCTGGCCGCCTGGCGCCGCGATGATGCGCGCTCCTCCGAGGCTGGGCTGAAATATTTCGTGCTGAGCGCGATCGCCTCGGGCATTTTGTTGTTTGGCGCCTCATTCGTTTACGGCTTCACAGGGTCCATCCGTTTCGACGCTATAGCCTCGGCGGTGAATGAGGGCGCTGGCGGCGTCGGCGTCACATTTGGGCTGGTGCTGATGCTGTGTGCGCTCGGCTTCAAGATGTCGGCGGCGCCCTTCCATATGTGGACGCCGGATGTTTACGAGGGCGCGCCGACGCCGGTCACTGCGTTCTTTGCGGCTGCGCCGAAAGTGGCCGCCGTCGCACTCATGGCGCGGGTGCTCTACGACCCCTTCGCCGGCTTGCAGGCGCAGTGGCAGCAGGTGGTTGTGGCGCTGTCGGTGATCTCGATGGCTTGGGGATCGTTGGGCGCGCTGTTGCAGACGAACCTCAAAAGGCTGATGGCGTATTCGTCGATCGGCAACATGGGCTTCGCCCTCATGGGTCTTGTCGCCGGCGCCGAACAGGGGCCCGGTGCGGCGTTGGTCTATCTCGCGCTTTACCTGCCGGCCAATATCGGCATCTTCACTCTTATCCTCGCCATGCGCCGTGATGGCGCGCCAGCGGAGACGGTGGCTGATCTCGCAGGGCTCGCGCAGAAACGCCCGTGGATGGCGTCATTGTTCACCATGCTGCTGTTTTCAATCGCAGGCATTCCGCCGTTCGCAGGTTTTATTGGCAAGCTGTTGGTCTTCGGCGCCGCCGTGAACGCCGGTCTCGCCTGGTTTGCGGTGGTTGGCGGTGTCGCAGCAGTGGTGGCGGCGGCCTATTATCTTCGCTTGATCGCCTCGATCTGGTTCGCTTCGCCGGCTCCCCAAATTCAGGCGCCGAGCGGCGTCGTCATGCTGACCGCCGCCGCAAGCGCAGCTCTGACGTTCCCCTTGCTGGTGTTGCTGCTGGGATTGATTCAGAATTGGGCTGAGACAGCCGTCAGGATCAGCTTCTAGGAAAGCAGGTGTCCATGATCGACGGGCGCGCGCCGGTCGAATGGTTCGAAGAGATCGACTCCACGATGCTGGAGGCGCGCAGGCGCGCCGAGCGCGGTGAGTTCGGCCCTATCTGGTTGATCGCCAAAAGACAGACAGCCGGTCGTGGTCGCAGGGGACGCGCCTGGGTTACGATCGAAGGTAATCTGCTCGCGACCTACCTGTTCGAACCGAAACAGCGGCTGGCCGAGATCGCGTTGCTAGGGTTTGCGGCTGGTCTGGCGATCGCGGAGACGATTGAATTTTTCGGCGCCCATCGCCCCGTCACGCTGAAATGGCCCAATGACGTACTGATCGGCGGCGCCAAAGCGGCGGGCATCTTGATAGACAGCGGCGCTGGGCAAGGCGGCCGGCCGTGGGCGGCCCTCGCGTTTGGCGTCAATGTGGCGGGAGCGCCGGAAGCTCTGGATCAGGTGACGACATCCGTGCGCGCCGAACTGCCTGCAGTGGCCGACAAGCCAAGTGCAATCGCGTTCTTCGAGGTGATGCGTCCAAAGCTCGTGGTTTGGTCAGCGCGGCTCCAAGCCGAGGGGTTTGAACCCTTGCGCCAAGCTTGGCTCACGCGCGCGCACGGACTGGGCCGAGAGGCGCGTGTGGATCAGGGCGGCCAGAGCCTGACAGGCGCGCTCGCTGGTCTTTCTCCATCAGGAGAGCTTGAACTCGACACGCCCACCGGCCGCCGCTTAATTTCGGCTGGCGATGTCTTCTTCTCCAGCGCGGCGTAGTTACCATGCTTCTGGCCATCGACGTCGGCAACACAAACACGAAGTTCGCCATTTGGGACGGCATGACCTGGCGCGCGCAGTGGCGCTCTTCGACGCAAACGACGCGCACGGCCGATGAGTACGCACCATGGCTGTCCCAGATCATGACAATGTCCGAGCTTGGTTTCTCGGACATAAGCGCCTGTATCATCTCCACCGTTGTGCCGCAGGCCTTGTTCAATTTGCGCAATCTTTCACGCCGCTATGTCGGCGCTGAGCCGATGGTAATTGGCGAGGACGGTTTGAAGCTTGGCATCGACGTGCGCATCGACAAGCCGGCTGAAGCGGGAGCGGACCGTCTCGTCAACGCAGTCGGCGCATACATCACCTATGGCGGGCCGGCGATCGTGATCGACAGCGGCACAGCGACAACATTCGACATCGTCGCGGCGGACGGCGCCTTCGAGGGCGGCATCATACTGCCGGGGATCAATCTCTCGCTGCAGGCGTTGCACGATGCGGCGGCGCGGCTGCCGCGCGTCGAAATTCGCGATCCGGGCCGCGTCATCGGCAAAGACACGGTGAGCGCAATGCAATCCGGGATTTATTGGGGTTCGATCGACATGATCGAAGGCCTCATCAAGCGAATAAAGGCGGAGTACGGCGCGACAATGAAGACCGTAGCGACCGGCGGGGTGGCCTCGTTGTTCGAAGGCGCCTTCGACGCCGTCGATCACTGGGACCAGGATCTCACGTCGCGAGGATTGCTCGAGATCTTCCGGCGCAACGGCGGCGCGTTGTGAGCGTGAGCGACGGCGACGAATTGGTGTTTCTCCCGCTCGGAGGTTCAGGCGAGATCGGGATGAACCTCAATGCCTACGGCTATGGTTCGCCGGATGAGCGGAAGTGGATCATAGTCGATATCGGCGTGACATTCGGCCGGGAGGACCAGGTGCCGGGCGTGGAGCTCGTTTTGCCCGATCCGAGCTACCTTGAAGAGGTGCGCGAAGACATTCTCGGCATCGTCCTGACGCATGCGCATGAAGATCACATCGGCGCATTGGGCTGGCTTTGGCCTCGGCTCAAGGCGCCTGTTTACGCCACTCCGTTCACAGCAGCGCTGGTGCGCGAAAAGCTTCGCGAACAAGGCTTGCTCGAAAAAGTCTCGCTTACGGAGATTCCGCTCAAAGGCGCCCTGAAGCTGGGTCCATTCGACATCGAGTTCGTCACGCTGACGCATTCAATCCCAGAGCCGAATGGCCTTGCCATCCGCACGCCGCTGGGACTCGTCTGGCACACAGGCGACTGGAAGATCGATCCTGACCCGCTGATCGGAGAGACCACCGACGAGGCCAAATTACGGGCCATGGCGGACGAGGGCGTTCTGGCCATGGTGTGCGACAGCACCAACGTGTTCGTCGAAGGCGCTGCGGGGTCAGAAGCGGATGTGCGCGAGAAGCTGACCGATGTGATCGCCCGCTGCACTGGCAAGGTGGCTGTGACGGCCTTCGCTTCCAATGTCGCCCGCGTCGAGACTGCTCTGTACGCAGCGCGCGCTGCTGGACGCACGCCCTGTCTTGTGGGCCGCTCGATGCACCGCATCTATAATGCAGCCAAGGGCGTGGGGCTCTTGCAGGACGCGCCCGCAATCATCGACGAGGATGATGCGGTCGATCTTGCCCCAGAGAACGTGCTCTATCTCTGCACCGGCAGCCAGGGAGAACCGCGCGCGGCGCTCTCGCGCATCGCCCGCGGCGAGCATCGCAACGTGGTGCTGCGCGATGGCGATACGGTGATCTTTTCCTCGCGCGTCATTCCGGGCAACGAAGCAGCGATCCACGATCTCTACAACCATCTGCTCGATCGGGGCGTGGATGTGATCACGGCGGACGATCACTTCATCCACGTCTCCGGCCACCCGGCGCGGGATGAATTGAAGCAAATGTACCAATGGGCGCGGCCGCGGATCGCAGTGCCGGTTCATGGCGAGAAGCGCCACATCCGCGAGCACATGAAGCTGGCGCTGGAGTTACAGGTGCCGGAAGCGCTGGCGCCGAACAACGGGGATCTCATCCGCCTAGCGCCAGGTCCGGCTGCGGTGATCGACGAGGTTCCAGCGGGGCGCCTTTACGTCGACGGCGCGGCCGTCGTGCATGCAGAGGACGAGGCCCTGCGTGACCGCCGCCGGCTGGCCGCTGAAGGCGCGATCAACATCTCGCTTGTTCTGAACGCCAAGAACGCGCGGGTTGCCGGGCCGGCCGCCTCCATCCGCGGGCTCCCTGGCGAGGACGAGGAAGAGATGGAGTTGGCCGTCGAGGAATTGGAGGACGCGGCCAAGGGCGCCTTTTCCAAGCTCAACCACAGCGAGCGGGAGGACGACGACACGGTCGAGGCGGCGCTCATTCGCGCAGTCAGAAAAACTGCTGAGCGGATATGGCGCAAGCGGCCTCTGGTCGACGTAACCATCCTGCGCATTTAAGGTATCGCTCGAACCCAGGAGCGAAGCGCCATGATCGGCAGGCTCAATCACGTAGGCATAGCAGTTCCGTCCATCGAGGACGCAAAGGCCACCTATCGCGACCTCTATGGAGTGCCTGCGAGCGCGATCACTGACACACGTGAGCTGCCGCCGCAGGGCGTGCGTTACGCTTTCGTCAATCTCCCTAACTGCCAGATCGAGCTGATCGAGCCGTTGGGCGAGGACAGCCCTATCAAGAACTTTCTCGAGAAAAACCCCAAGGGCGGCCAGCACCATGTGTGTTTCGAGGTGCCCGATATCTATGCGGCCCGAGACGAGATGGTCGTACGCGGGGCGAAGGTGCTGAACGAGCCGCGTATTGGCGCTCACGGAACGCCTGTCATCTTCATCCACCCGCGTAATTCCAACGGCGTGCTGATTGAGTTGATGGAGACTCCCGCGGGCGCGCACTGATGAGCATCCCACTGGGCGTCGCCATTTACCTGATCCTGTGGTGGCTAGCCTTCTTCACCATGCTGCCGTTGGGGGCCGAGAGCCACCATGAGGCGGACGAGGCGGTCGGCTCCGGCGGTGAGCCTGGAGCGCCGCGCGCGCACAATTTGAAGCGCAAGGCGCTCTACGCGGCGGGGATTGCGGCGATCTTGTGGCTCGGGGTGGCCTGGGCGGTGTCGATCGACCTTTTCGGCATGCGTCCGCGCTAAGGCCGCGTTGCCGGCTCAAGCGGCTCAGTCTATCCAGCGTCGATCGAAAGGAATTACCGCATCATGCATGCGCTCAAGGTCACGCGCGCCGAAGATTTTCCCGAGTGGTATCAGGCCGTCGTCCGCGAAGCGGATTTGGCGGAGCTGTCGCCGACCCGTGGCTGCATGATCATCAAGCCCTGGGGCATGGGCCTGTGGGAGAACATCCGCGCAGAGCTCGATCGTCGCATCCGGGAGACGGGGCACGAAAACTACTATTTTCCGCTGCTGATCCCGCTCTCTTTCTTCGCCAAGGAAGCCGAGCACGTGGAGGGCTTCGCCAAGGAAATGGCGGTGGTCACGCATCATCGGCTGAAGGCCATCGATGGTGAACTGAAGCCGGATCCCGACGCGGAATTGAGTGAGCCGCTCATCATTCGGCCAACGTCAGAGACCATCATCGGCGACGCGTTCAGCCGCTGGATCAAGTCCTACCGAGACTTGCCGCTGAAGCTCAACCAGTGGGCCAACATCATGCGATGGGAAATGCGCACGCGCATGTTCCTGCGTACGGCGGAATTCCTTTGGCAGGAGGGCCACACGGCTCACGCCGACGAGGCCGATGCGCGCGCCGAGACGGCGCTTGCGCTTGAGCTGTATCGCGCGGTGGCGGAAGACTTCATGGCTATACCGGTCATCCTCGGCGAGAAGCCGGAGAACGAGCGTTTCCCTGGCGCTGTCAGCACCTATTCGCTCGAAGCAATGATGCAGGATGGCAAGGCGCTGCAGGCGGCGACCTCACACTATCTAGGCACCAATTTCGCGGAGGCGCAGAACATCCGCTATCAGGATAAGGACGGCGGCGTATCATTGGCGCACACGACGTCTTGGGGAATGACGACTCGCATGATCGGCGCCGCGATCATGGTGCATGGCGATGATGATGGCATGCGCACCCCGCCTGCAGCGGCGCCGAGGCAGGTGATCATCGTGCCGATGCTGCGGGGGAAACCGGAAGATGACGACCTCAAAGCGTATTGCGCATCGCTCGCAAGCGAACTGGCCGCCGTAAATGCATTCGGCGCTCCGGTACGCACGCTCGTTGATCTCAAGGACGCGCGTCCCGCCGACAAGCGCTGGGATTGGGTTCGCCGCGGCGCTCCGATCATCTGCGAGATCGGGCCGCGTGACGCGGCCAATGGCCAAATCACTTTCATCAAACGCAATGCCTTGCGCGAAGGCGACAAGATCAAGTCGCACACGCTGCCGCGGGGCGATTTCATCGCACAGCTGGGAGCATTGTTGCAGGCGACGCAGCAGGAGCTGTTCGCCGAAGCCAAGGCTAGGCTCGATGCGAACATTCGCAACGATTTCACCAGCTTCGGCGACCTTGAGCGGTATTATGGAACCGAAGATAGAGAGGGCGAGTTCAAGGGCTGGGCGCGAGTGACGTGGTCGCGTCCGACCGGCGCCGCGCTGGAGCAGGTGGGGGAGCGACTGAAAGCCTTGAAGCTGACCATTCGCAATGCGCCCTTGGCGCAACCCTCCTCGTTCGGCGCGTGCATTTTCACTGGCGCCCCTGGGGTCGAAGAGATCCTTATCGCGCGGGCGTATTGATGCAGGTGCGCGCGCAACCGTTTGGATTATTCGAGCGCATGCTCGCTGGCCGCTATTTGCGGGCCAAGCGCCAGCACGGCGGCGTCGCGCTGATCTCCGTCATTTCCGTCACCGCTATTTCGCTCGCGGTGATGGCGCTCATCATCGTCATGTCGGTGATGAACGGTTTCAGGGAGACGCTGCTTTCGCGCATTCTGGGCGTCAACGGGCACGTCTTCATCGACACGCGCGGCATGCCGATGGCGGAAGTGAACAGGCTCATGCAGCTTGCGAGCGAAGCGCCAGGCGTGCTGCATGTGACGCCTCTCATCAACGCGCAGGCGCTCGCTACCTCCGACGGCGTGGCGTCCGGTGTGATCGTGCGCGGAATCCCACGCGAGCAGCTGCAATCTCTGCCCGTGGTTTCTGAGAGCATCCGTCCGGGCGGAAGCCTTGCCGGCTTCGAGGGAGTCGAAGCTCCGACGATTTTGATCGGGGATCGCCTGGCCGCATCGCTCGGCGTGGCCGAGGGCATGGCCGTTTCAATCTTATCCCCGCAGGGGGCGATGACGCCTTTCGGAATTTCGCCAAGGCGCAAATCTTTTCTGATCGGCGGCGTTTTCAGCGTCGGTATGGCGGAGTTCGATTCAGCGCTCATCTATATGCCGCTGGAGCAGGCGCAGATTCTGTTTGGCCGACAGGGCGCCGACCAGTTGGAAGTGAGGCTGGAGAATCCCGATCGCACTTTGGCGACAATGATGGAGCTGCGCTCGCGCCTTGGTCCGGAAGTCACCATCTACGACTGGCGGGCCAATAGTCAGGGCTTGGCGGACGCGCTCGTCGTCGAGCGCAACGTCATGCGCCTCATCTTAATGGTGCTGGTCGCAATCGCAGCGCTCAACATCGTCACCGGCCTCATCATGCTGGTGAAGAACAAGAGCCGCGACATCGCCATATTGCGCACGATGGGCGCCACGAAAGGCGCAATCATGCGCGTCTTCTTCATGGCCAGCGCCAGTCTGGGTGTGATTGGCTTGACCGTTGGCCTTGTGCTCGGAATTGGCTTTTGTGTTTTCATCGAGCCCATTCAGAACTTCCTCTCGGCCGTGCTGGGGTTCGACATTTTCCCGGGCACCGTGTATTCACTGGAGACGCTGCCTGCTCGCGTCGAGTGGAGCGAAGTCGTCCTCATTTCTGTTTTTACCGTCCTGATCACGTTCGCATCGACCTTGCTGACCGCCTGGTGGGCGTCGCGGTTCGATCCCGTGGAGGCGCTGCGATATGAATGACGTCGCTCAGACGCTGAAGCCGGTGCTGAGTCTGCGCGGGCTTTCGCGGCGTTACAAATCGGGTGAGAGCGAGCTTGTCGTCCTCAACGGAGTTGACCTCGACATCGCTGCTGGCGAGATCGTTGGCCTGATCGGGCCCTCCGGCTCGGGGAAGTCCTCTTTGCTGCACGCAGCCGGACTACTCGAGGCGCCTAGCGGTGGCGAAGTGATCATCGATGGCGCCTCAGGATGGGCGCTCAATGACGATCAGCGCACTGAGATCCGCCGGATTCGTATCGGTTTTGTGTATCAATTCCATCATTTGCTGCCTGAGTTTGACGCCATTCATAATGTCGCTCTGCCAGCGCTAATAGCCGGTCGAGCCCAGCGCGAGGCGATGGCCGAAGCCGAGCGTCTGCTCGAAGTTATGGGCCTGAAGGAGCGCATTCATCACCAGCCTGCTCAATTGTCCGGAGGCGAGCAGCAGCGCGTCGCCATTGCGCGGGCGATGATCAACAAGCCCGTGCTGATCTTGGCGGATGAGCCCACAGGCAATCTTGACCCAGATACCTCGACGATCGTCTTTGCCGCCCTCTCTGGGCTGGTGCGGCAGGAGGGTGCGGCCGCCCTGATCGCCACGCACAATCTTGAACTCGCGAAGTACATGGACCGGGTGATGTCGCTGGATCACGGCAAATTGGTCCGCCGCAGCTAGCCGTTTCGGAAGGACAGACAAATCACCTATCCTTGGTGCGAATCATGACCACCCCGTTTGTTCATCTTCGCGCCCGTTCCGCTTACTCGCTCCTGCAAAGCGCAGTGCAGGTGAAAGCGTTGACCAAGCTCGCCGCCAAGCACGACATGCCGGCGCTGGGGCTCACCGACGTCAACAATCTTTTTGGCGCGCTCGAGTTTTCTGAGGCCGCCGTCGAGGCGGGCGTGCAGCCGATTATTGGCATGGCGCTCGACGTGCATGGCGCAGGCGGTTTGCGCGGGGTGGTTTCTCTCTATGCTCAGAATGCAGCCGGGTACGCCAATCTCATGTGGCTCTCCAGCCACGCCTATCTCGACGCGCACACTGAGCCGCATGTGCCGCTCGATGTTCTTCTGGAGCACGCTGAGGGCCTTATCGCATTCACTGGCGGTGGCGAGGGTGTGTTCTCGTCATCGATTGCGGAGGGCAAAGCCGACATCGTCGAAGCGGCGATGGAGCGAGTGGCCGCGAGGTTCGATAGGCGGCTCTACATCGAGCTGCACCGCCATGGCGAGATCATCGAAGCGGAAACAGAAGGTCCGCTGATAGACATCGCCTATCGCATGGGTCTTCCTCTGATTGCGACCAACGACATTCGCTTTGCGGCCCGCACCGACCATGCCGCACATGATGCGTTGATGTGCATTGCGGCGTCCTCATACCTTGGAGAGGAAGATCGGCCGCGGGTGACGCCGGATCATTATTTCAAGAGCGCGGATGAGATGCGCGTTTTGTTCGCCGACCTGCCGGAGGCGATCGACAATACGGGTGAGGTCGCCCGTCGCTGCGCGTTTCGTGTGCAGAAAAGAAAGCCGATCCTGCCGCGCTTCGGCACCAAGGCTGGTCGCGATGAGGCGGCGGAGTTGAAGGCCCAGGCCGAGGCAGGGCTTAGGGCGCGTCTCAAGAATCTGGGCGGGCGGCTTGCAGCACCCGAAGACGAATATTGGAAGCGGCTTGCGTTTGAACTCGACGTCATCACGCAAATGCAGTTTCCGGGCTATTTTCTGATCGTTTCGGACTTCATCAAATGGGCGAAGAAGCACGATATCCCAGTGGGGCCCGGCCGGGGCTCTGGGGCAGGATCGCTCGTCGCCTGGTCGCTCACCATCACCGACCTTGATCCGCTGCGTTGGGGACTGCTGTTCGAGCGCTTTCTCAATCCGGAGCGAGTGTCGATGCCTGATTTCGACATCGACTTTTGCCAGGAGCGGCGCGGCGAAGTCATCGAGTACGTGAAGCAAAAATACGGCGAGGACCGCGTCGCCCACATCATCACCTTCGGCACGTTGCAGGCGCGGGCGGTCGTGCGCGATGTTGGCCGCGTGATGCAATTGCCTTTCGGGCAGGTAGACAAACTCGCGAAGCTCATCCCGGCCAACCCCGCTAATCCGGTGAGCTTGAAAGATGCGCTTGAGTTGGAGCCAAAGCTCAAGGAGGCGCGTCGCAATGAGACTGAGGTGCGCCAGCTGATCGACACAGCGCTGCAGCTCGAGGGGTTGTACCGCAATGCTTCGACCCACGCCGCGGGCGTGGTTATCGGTGATCGGCCGCTGATAGAGCTTGTCGCGCTTTATCGCGATCCGCGCGCGCATTTGCCGGCGACCCAGTTCAACATGAAATGGGTGGAAGCGGCAGGTTTAGTAAAGTTCGATTTCCTAGGGCTGAAGACGCTCACCGTAATTGACCGCGCAGTGGGGTTCATGCGTCAACGCGGCATCGAAGTGGATCTTGCAGCGGCGGCATATGATGACCCGAAGGTCTACGCGCTCCTGCAGTCGGGTCTGACGTTCGGCGTGTTCCAGCTGGAAGGCCAGGGCATGCGTGACACGCTGCGGAAGGTCAGGCCGACTTGCCTTGAAGATGTGATCGCACTCATTTCACTTTATCGTCCGGGTCCGATGAAGAACATCGACCGCTTCGCCAACGTCAAACACGGCCGCGAAGAGCCGGACTATTTGCATCCAACACTAAAGCCCATTCTCGAAGAAACCTATGGCGTGATCGTTTACCAGGAACAGGTGATGCAGATCGCGCAGGTCCTGTCCGGTTATTCGTTGGGCGAAGCAGACCTGCTGCGCCGGGCCATGGGCAAGAAGCAACCAGCAGAAATGGCGAAGCAAAAGTCGCGTTTCATCGAGGGGGCGAAGGAGCGGGGGGTAAGTGAGAACCTCGCTGCGCACATTTTCGACCTGGTCGAGGAATTCGCAGGCTATGGATTTAACAAGTCACATGCGGCCGCCTACGCTGTCGTCGCTTATCAGACAGCGTATCTGAAGGCGCATTACCCCGTCGATTTCATTGCCGCTTCGATGAGCCTCGATATCTCGAACTCTGAAAAGTTGGCGAGCTTCCACCAGGACGCGCGGCGCGTTGGCGTAACCGTGCTGCCGCCGGACGTGAACCGATCGGAGGCGGATTTTTCCGTAGAACAGACCGAAGGTGGATTGGCTGTACGATACGCGCTCGGGGCAGTGCGCAATGTCGGCGTTGCCGCGATGGAATCGCTGGTTGCTGAACGCAAGGCGCGGGGTGCGTTCCGAGCCCTCCACGATTTTGCAGAGCGGATGGATCCCAAGGCTGTGAACCGCCGACAACTTGAAAATCTTGCGAAGGCAGGTGCCTTTGACGCACTTGAAGCCGACCGCGCGAATGCATTCGCAGCGGCGGAGGGTGTTGCAGCCTATGCTCAGCGCGTCGCTGTTGAGCGCGCCAGTGCGCAGGCGAGCCTCTTCGGCGCAGACGAACCAAGCGCAAGGCCGGTATTTCCGAAAGCCCCTGCATGGTCAGCTCAAGATCGTCTGGACGCAGAGCGTGATAGCGTTGGCTTCTATCTCAGCGGCCACCCGCTTTCGGACTTCTTCGCCGAGAACGAACGCTACGTGAGCTACGCGGACATCCTCGAGGAGGGAGAAACCGAGCCGCGCGCCTATCTCATGGCCGGTGTTGTGCGTCGCATTCAGTTTCGGACCGGCAGCAGCGGAGACATGTTGGGCTTCGTCTCGATGTCCGACCCCACAGGCGACTTCGAGCCGATGATTTTGCCTGAAAACGTGCCTGCGGCGCGCGACATTCTTCAGGTCGGGAAGGCCTATGTCGTCAGAGTGCGCGTACGCTGGAACGAGGGCGATGTGCGATTTTATGGCAACTCGTTCGAGATCGTCGAGGCCGCGGAAGCACGCACAACGGAGGACTTACGCATTATATTGAAGGAAGGCGCGCCGCTCGAGCTGTTGGCCAACACTATCGCCGCGTTGCCTAAGGCGGCCGCCGGAGAGGCGCGGCCGCTGCGTCTAGTGCTGCGGTTGCGCGACGGCCGCGAGATTGAACTGGCGGCGAACACCATGGTGCCGGCTGGTCCGGCTGCGCGGGCCGCGCTGAAAGCGGCGCGGGGGGTCGAGCGCGTGATTTGAACCGACGCTGGTCGCATAAATCTCCCTGTAGGAATGCAGGGACTTGGCGCCCGGCTGCAAAGCATCTCAAATGTACTCGTTGAACATGGGGAGGGGCATGCGCTCGCAATTGCAGCCGCTGATGGCGTTGGCCGCGACAATGGGACTGACCGCCTGTGCGACAACCCAGAATACCGAAGTGACGAGCGCCGAGCAGGCAGCGCCGTATGCTTCCACTTATAGTCCGGCGCCATCAGAACCGACCCTGATTCGGGGCGCGACTGTTCTTGACGGCGACGGGCATGAATTCGCCAACACCGATGTGCTCATGCGCGACGGTCGCATCGAGGCCATTGGGCAAAATCTCGCTACGGCAAGCGATGTTGAGGTGGTCGACGGCGCCGGCCGCTTCGTAACCCCCGGCATCATAGACCCGCACTCGCACCTTGGGGTCTATCCTTCACCCTCTATCGACGCGACGTCTGACGGCAATGAGTTGACACAGCCGAACACGGCCGAGGTCTGGGCGGAACACTCCGTTTGGCCTCAAGACCCGGGCTTCTATCGCGCTGTTGCGGGCGGCGTCACAACACTGCACATCCTGCCGGGGTCGGGCAATCTGTTCGGCGGGCGCGGCGTGACGCTCCGTCCGGTGCTCGGTGCGCGCACAGTGCAGGAAATGAAATTTCCCGGTGCGCCGCAAAGCCTGAAAATGGCGTGTGGCGAAAATCCAGCGCGCGTCTATGGCGGCCGTAATTCTTCGCCTGCAACCGGAATGGGGAATGTAGCGGGATATCGTCAGGCTTTTGCGGACGCGCGCCGTTATGCTGACCGCGTGCATGATGCGGAAGAGGGCAATGGCGACCCGCCCGACCGCAACCTCGAGATGGAGACGTTGGCAGGCGTCCTCAATGGGGACATCATTCTGCAATGGCATTGCTATCGCGCCGACGAAATGGCGAACGCGATAGAGGTCAGCCACGAATTCGGCTTTCACATCGCCGCGTTCCACCACGCGGTGGAAGCCTACAAGATCTCCGACCTGCTCGCCCGCGAAGATATCTGCGCCGCAATGTGGGCCGATTGGTGGGGCTTCAAACTGGAGGCTTATGATGGCATCCGGGAAAACATAGCGTTTGTTGATGCCGGCGGCGCCTGTGCGATGGTGCACTCGGATAGTGAGGTCGGCATCCAACGCCTCAACCAGGAAGCCGCGAAAGCAATGGCGGACGGACGTCGCGCCGGCCTCGATATCAGTCGAGCCCAAGCTTGGACTTGGCTGTCGCGAAATCCCGCGCGCGCACTGCACATCGATGATGAAACGGGCACGCTGACGCCAGGACGTCGGGCCGATGTGGTGGTGTGGTCTGCCGATCCTCTGACCACATATGCTGTCGCCGAGCGCGTATATATGGACGGCGCGCTCATCTATCGCCGCGGCGACCCACGCGATCCACCTTCAGATTTCGAACTCGGCCAAACTTATCGGGAGGGCGCACGATGAGGATTATCTTCGCTCTCGTTCTTGTGGCCTGGCTGGCTTTGCCGGCCGCAGCGGAAACCGTGCTCGTTCGCGACGGTCGTGTCGTCACCAACGGCGCTGCGGGCATAATTGACAATGGGGATGTGCTCATTGTGGATGGGCGCATTGCGGCTGTAGGAGACAATGTCGCGGCGCCCCGTGGGGCGCGCGTGATCGACGCCAACGGTAGTTACGTCACGCCAGGCGCTTTCGCAGCGATGAGCGAGGTTGGCCTATCCGAGATTTCCGGTTCCGGCGCGCCTAATGATGCCGACATCGAGGGCGATCTCGTCGCCGCTGCTGCCGACGCGAGTAGAGCCTTCAATCCGCAAGTGACGGCGGTTGCCGTTACGCGCATGGAAGGCGTAACGCGCGCTGCGATCGCCCCTTCTGAGACCGCCAGTCTATTCGGCGGACGCGGCGCACTCGTGGCGATGGGCGGGCGTCCGAATTCTGTGTTTCGCGCTGACGCGTTCATGGTCGTCGAACTCGGCGAAACCGGCGCTGCGCGCATGGGAAGCTCTCGCGCTGCGCTGTGGCCGGCGTTCGAAGCGGCGCTGCGGGATGCGAGGGAATATCCAAGCCGCTATCGCTCCGGGCAAGGCGGCGCTGTCCTGGACGAAATCGATGCGGCGGCGCTGCAGCCGTTCGCGCGAGGGCAGGGGCTTTTCCTCGTTCACGTGGAAAGTGCTGCCGACATTCGCCGCATCATCGCCTTCAAGCGCGAGAACCCGAGCTTGCGCTTCGTCATCCACGGAGGGGCCGAGGCCTGGCAAGTGGCTGATGAACTCGCGCGCGCGAATATCCCCGTGATTGTCGATCCGTTGTCGGATCTGCCAGACCGGTTCGAGAGATTGTCCGCGCGTCTCGATAACGCAGCGTTGCTGCAACGCGCCGGGGTTCGTGTCGCGATCGCACCGCAACCAGGCAGTGTCGACGCGCATCAAGCACGGCTGGCCCTGCAGCTTGCTGGAAATGCCGTAGCGAATGGCATGGATTGGAGCGCAGCTTTCGCGGCGGTTTCTCGCGGGCCAGCTGAAATTTTTGGCGTAGGCGATCAACTGGGACGGCTAGAGCGCAATTATCGCGCCGACGTCGTAATCTGGGATGGCGATCCTCTGCAGGTCACCGCTGCACCGACGGCCGTCTTTATCGATGGAGTCGAGCAGCCGCTCGTTTCACGTCAGACTCGTCTGCGCGATCGCTACAATCCCTCACGGCGGGGACGCTGAACGACGGGCGCAGGGGTTTCAGTGCTTCTTCCCGGCCATGAGGTAATTGACATCAATGTCACGCGAGAGCGACCAACCTTCGCCGAACGGGTGAAAGGCGATGCCGACTGGCTCTTCCCATTCGAAGTCCGGCGCGCCCGATCGAACCTCATCAGGCGTCACCAGCTTGTCGTAATCGTGAGCTCCCTCTGGCGCCCACTTCAGGATCCGTTCGGCGCCCAAGATCGCCAATGCACGGGCTTTCGATGTCCGATTTATCGTTGAAAGGATCAGTAATCCGCCCGGCCGCACGAGCGCGCCGGCAGCCTGCAGGAAAGCGCGCACGTCGGCGACGTGCTCGATGATTTCTAGAGCAGTTACGAGGTCGAACTGAGCCCTTTCGGCGACCAGCGTTTCTGCCGTCATGCATCTATAGTTGATCGTGAGGCCGCCTTGCGTAGCGTAAGCGCGCGCTGCCCCGATCGCCTCTTCGGATGCGTCGATGGCGGTGACGTCGGCGCCCATACGTGAAAGCGGCGCCGAGACAAGGCCGCCGCCACAACCAATGTCGAGCGTCTTTAGGCCGGACAGAGGCCTGCCCGCGAGCGTTCCGAAGTGCCTTGAACACCGTTCACGGATGAACCGCAGCCGCACCGGATTCAAACGGTGCAGTGCGCCGAATGGACCCTTGGGATTCCACCATTCGGCGGCCAGGGCGCTGAATTTTGCAATTTCGGCTTGGTCTAAGGTTGAGTTCGGCATCAGTTCGGATCGGCGACAGAACGAAGTAACGGGCCACTGTATCGCGTCCGGACGGAGCATGCTAATCGCGGCTCATGTCCCGCTTGGTGATGAAATTTGGCGGCACGTCTGTCGCCGACGTGGACCGGATTGCGCGCGTGGCTCGCATCATAGCGGCCGAGCGGAGCCCTGGCCGTGGCCTTGCGGTGGTCGTATCGGCGATGTCTGGAGAGACCGACCGCCTCGTTCAGCTTGCGCGCGCTGCTGGCGGCGACGGGGCAAACGGTGCAACTCTCTCTGGCGCGGAATTCGATGACGAATACGACGTGGTTGTGTCCTCCGGCGAACAGGTGACGACTGGTCTGCTGGCGTTGGCGCTGCGTCGCCTGGGGCTGCCGGCGCGCTCCTGGCAGAATTGGCAGGTCCCCATTCGCACCGATGCATCTCATGCTAAGGCCCGTATAAACGACATAAGGGAAAGCGAGATCGGGTCGTCGATCGACTCCGGCCTCATCGCGGTGGTTCCTGGCTTTCAAGGCATTACGGAAGGTGGTCGCATCACGACACTAGGCCGTGGCGGGTCGGACACCTCGGCCGTTGCACTCGCAGCGGCCCTGAACGCCGAGCGCTGCGACATCTACACTGACGTTGACGGCGTCTACACCACTGATCCGCGCATCGTCGCCAAGGCGCGCCGGCTTGAGCGAATCTCGTACGAAGAAATGTTGGAGATGGCGTCGCTCGGCGCGAAGGTGTTGCAGACACGCTCGGTCGAACTCGCATTCGCCAAGCGCGTGCCTGTACGCGTCCTCTCCAGTTTCGTCGAACCCGGCGCGCCCAATCCCGGCACGCTTGTATGTCCCGAGGATGAGATTGTGGAAAAGCAAGTGGTTTCAGGCGTTGCCTATTCGCGCGACGAGGCGAAGGTCACGTTGCTTGGCGTAGAAGATCACCCGGGTGTCGCTGCCGACATCTTCGGACGCCTGGCGGATGCAGGCGTCAATGTCGACATGATCGTGCAGAGCGAGGCGCGGCAGGAAGGGCGGCAAAACATCGTGTTTACGTGTCCCGATCGCGATGCGCAGCGTGCGGCCGCGGCGATCGAGGCGGCGCGCGAAAAAATCGGGGTGGAGGAAATCCATATTCGCCGCGATGTGGCCAAAGTCTCCGTGATAGGCATCGGCATGAAGAGCCAAGTCGGGGTCGCTCGGACCATGTTCGCTGCGCTTGCTCAAAAAGGCATCAACATCGAGGCTATCGCCACTTCAGAGATCAAAATCTCCGTATTGATCGACGCAGCCTACACGGAACTTGCGGTCCGCGCGCTGCACACTGCTTACGGATTGGACGCCGCCTAAGCGGTAAGGGGAGGATGCCGGGACGCGATGCCAGGTCCAGCCAACATAGGCGGCTCCCGTATCCTGCTGCGCAAGCTGCGGGAAATCATGGAAGCCGGGGGCGAAGCGCAGGAACGGCTGAACCGGCTCGTTTCGATGATCGCCTCCACAATGGTGGCCGATGTTTGCTCAATCTATCTCACGCGCGGCGCAGTGCACGAATTGTTCGCGAGTCAGGGGCTCAAAGCCGAAGCCGTGCACCGCACGCGGCTGCGCAAAGGAGAGGGCCTTGTAGGTTTGGTCGCTGAGACGGCTCAACCTCTCAACATCGCGGACGCGCCGCATCACGAGCGTTTCTCGTACCGTCCAGAAACGGGCGAGGATCCCTACAATTCCTTTCTCGGCGTGCCCATCGTCCGCTCTGAGCGGACATTCGGCGTGCTCGTGGTCCAGAACCGCGTCGCGCGCACTTACGGAGAAGATGAGGTTGAGGCGCTCCAGACCATCGCCATGGTCTTGGCCGAAATGGTCGCCTCAAGCGCGTTCGGCGATCTATCGGGTTTGGCGGAGGTGGAGGCGAGGCCGAGCCGCCCCGAACTCATCGCAGGTCGCGCCTTTTCCGATGGTCTGGCGATCGGAACGGCTGTGCTGCATGAGCCCCATGCGCCTTTAGGACGGGTGATTGCGGACGACCCTGCACGTGAGGAACAGCGCCTGGACGCCGCGCTCGACCAGGTGCGCCGTTCGCTCAAGGACATGATCGAGGGCGATCCAGGCCGCCTTTCGGGCGTGTCGCGGGAGGTGCTCGAAACCTTCCTGATGCTCGCGCACGACGCCAGCTGGGAGGTGCGGCTCAAGCATGGGGTGCGCGCCGGACTCTCTGCGGATGCGGCCGTGGAGCGGGTGCGCGGTGAGCACCGAGCCAAGCTCAATGCCGCGCGCGATCAGTACCTGCGAGAGCGGATGCACGATCTTGAGGATCTCGACAACCGATTGCTGCGCGCGCTCGCCGGCGTCGACCCTAATTCCGCCTCGGCCATGCCCGCCGACGCGATCTTGATCGCACGCGAACTTGGACCGGCGGAACTGCTTGATTACGGAGCTGAGCGCTTGAAAGGCGTCGCGCTGGAAGAGGGTACGGCGACAGCGCATGCCGCGATCGTCGCGCGAGCGCTGGGTCTGCCCCTCGTCGGCATGTTGCCTGGGCTGCTCTCCCGAGTGGAGGCTGGAGACAGCGTCGTGCTCGATGGCGAGCGCGGCGAGGTGCGCCTTAGGCCGGAGCTGCAGGTTCTCTCGACCTACCAACAGCGGGTCTCTTTGCGTTCCGCCCGGGCTGCGGAATTTGCGAAGCTTCGAAATCAGCCGGCGGTTACTCGCGATGGTCAGCGCTTGTCATTACTCCTTAACGCCGGCCTTGCCCTGGACGTACACCATCTGGCCGACGCCGGAGCAGAAGGCATTGGTCTCTTCCGGACCGAGTTTCAATTCATGGTCTCGGAAACGCTGCCGCGCCTGCAGAGCCAGACACTGCTCTATCGCGACGTGCTAGAGGCCGCCGGTGACCTGCCGGTGACATTTCGCACCCTTGATCTCGGGGGCGATAAGGTGCTCCCTTACGTCACGGCGGAGCGTGAGGAAAATCCGGCGCTCGGATGGCGGGCCGTTCGCATCGGGCTCGATAGGCCTGCGCTGCTCCGATATCAGTTAAGAGCGTTAATCAATGCGGCTGGCGGGCGTTCCCTTCGCGTCATGTTTCCGCTTGTCACCACCTGCCGTGAGTTCGATGCGGCTCGGTCTCTCGTCGATCGCGAGCTGGCCTGGGCGAGGGAGCACGGGAGGCAAAGTCCAGCCAAGGTCGAGGTTGGGGTCATGGTGGAAGCGCCGGCCCTGGCGCTGGCAATTCAGGACCTCGCTGATCGCGCTGATTTCATCTCGATCGGCACGAATGACCTGATGCAGTATTTTTTCGCCGCCGACCGTGGCAACTCGCGCGTCTCGGAGCGCTACGACATTTTGAGTCCTGCAGCGCTGCGGTTCTTGTTGCGAATCCGCGAAGATTCTGACGCGGCTGGTTTGCCGGTGTCCATTTGCGGCGAGGCTGCCGGACGCCCTCTGGAAGCAATGGCGTTCGCCGCCTTGGGATTTCGGCGATTATCCATGCCTGCGTCAGGCATCGGGCCGGTAAAGCGTATGATTCTCTCCCTTCGGGCGCATGATGCTGCGCATGCGGTGCGCGAAATGTTGATGAGTCGCACCGATACCATTCGCGAAGAACTCACAAATTTTGCGCTTGAATCCGAGGTTGCGCTGTAGAGTAGCTGAGCGGCGCGTTGAGCCCGCTGCGATTCCCAGTTAAGCTTCATCAATGGCTTAAAATTTGCCTTGTGCTCCGCATGGTCTCGAGGAGGGGCCATTGAACGATGTTGCAACCCAACCCCGCCGCGCCTCCGGTCGAGTCTCAGGCTGACGCCGCGTCGGCCCAGCCAGCGCTCGCGCAAGAGCGCAAGCTTAGGCTGGACGAATCCTGGCGCGCCGGGCGGAAGTTGAGCGAGGCGCGCGTTCAACTCGGCCTAAGCATCGAGGATGTGGCCGAGCGGATTCGGGTCCGCCGTGAGTTCCTAGAAGCCCTGGAGGAGATGAATCCAAAGCTTCTGCCTGGAAAGGCCTACACGCTGGCGTTCCTGCGGTCGTATGCGCGTGAACTGGGTCTGCCGGTCGAGGACCTCGTCAAGCAGTTCCAAACCGAAGTCGCGCTAACGCGTGAGGAAGCGCAAAAACAAATACGCAACCCCACGTCGCGCCCCCACCCGGAGCGTCCTTGGATGGCGGCGGCGGCGCTTGTTGTGCTGGCGGCGGGCTTCGTTGGCTGGCGCGCGTTGAACCAGCACGAGACTAGGTCCGCCGCCGACGCCCCCTCGGCCGCGCCTCCCCTTGTTCCGAACTCGGTGGGCGCAGACACCACCGAGCGCCATGTTGTGGAAATTCGAGCACTCTCCGAGGCCTGGCTTGAAACCCGCGGGCCCGATGGAACGGTGTTCTTGTCCCGCACCCTCCAAGCCGGCGATGTTTACCGGCCCGATCCAAGCCCTGGCTGGACGCTGCACGCGCGAGACGGCGGCGCCTTCGAACTTTATGTGAACGGAGAGCCTGCGGGGCTGCTTGGAGCAGCTGGCATGCCGGTGCTCGGCCGCCAAATCGACGAAATCCAGCCTCTTACCCAAGCCGAACTAAGCTCTCCGCGGTCATAAGCCCGCGCGGGACCCTGTTGGCAAACTCGCTGAGCGGCTATGTCCCCTCGTACAAGGACTGGTTTCAATGGACGGCGCTGCCGGCGACCTACACCACATCCGCCCCTGGCGACGGATTGAACGTAGACGATCTCGCAAGATCAGAGTGGGCGCCGTCGAGGTGGGCGGCGACGCTCCTATCAGCGTCCAGTCCATGACTAATACCGTGACCGCAGACGCTGTCGCGACGATCAACCAGATTCGCAGCCTCGAAGCGGCCGGGGCCGACATCGTCCGGGTGTCCTGTCCTGACGAGGAAAGCACGGCCGCCTTTGCCGCGATCGCCCGCGCAGCAAAAGCGCCGCTCGTGGCCGACATTCACTTTCATTACAAGCGTGCGCTCGAAGCGGCGGCGGCGGGAGCTGCGTGCCTGCGCATCAACCCCGGCAACATCGGCAATGCGCAGCGCGTGAAAGACGTGGTCCAGGCGGCGAAGGATTACGGGTGTTCGATACGCATTGGCGTGAATGCCGGATCTCTCGAGCAGCATCTGCTGGAGAAGTACGGCGAGCCTTGCCCGCAGGCGATGGTGGAAAGCGCCCTCTACCACGCGGCGTTGCTCGAAGAGCATGATTTCCGCGAGTACAAGATCAGCGTCAAAGCATCTGACGTGTTTCTCACCGTCGCGGCGTATCAAGCCTTGGCCGATGCGACTGACGCGCCGCTGCATCTTGGCGTCACCGAAGCTGGCGCTCTGCGCGCCGGCACAATCAAATCATCCGTCGCAATGGGTTCGCTGCTGTGGGCAGGCATCGGCGACACGATCCGTGTCTCGCTGGCCGCGGATCCGGTGGAGGAGATTAAAGTTGGCCACGATCTGCTAAAGTCGCTCGGGCTGCGCCAGCGCGGCGTTACCATCATCGCTTGCCCATCCTGCGCACGGCAGGGTTTCAATGTCATCGAGACCGTGGAACGGCTGGAGCAGCGGCTCGCTCATATTATTGAACCGATAACGCTCTCAGTCATCGGTTGCGTGGTCAACGGGCCGGGGGAGGCTTTGATGACCGATCTGGGCTTTACCGGCGGCGGCAAGGGCGCTGGGATGGTGTACGTCGCCGGCAAAGCGGACCATAAGGTCGACAATCACACGATGATCGACCATATCGTGTTTCTGGTTGAGGAACGGGCGCGCATGCTGCGCGAAGCGCGCGAGCAGGCGAAGGGCTGACAATGCTGCAGAAACACCTGCAGGACACCTACGAATATCTGTTCGACGCAGCCCACCGCGCGCTGCGTGAGGGCGGCTCCTTCGCGCCTTTCGGGGCCGGCATTCGCAAGACCGGCGAGCAAATTCATACAAACGTCGACCTGCCGATAGACCGATCCTCGCCCGCCGACCACATTAGCGGCCTTATCGCCGGCTTCAGGGCCGATGAAACCGAGCATGGCCTCATTGCGGCGGGACTTGTCTTCGACGGGCGCGCTGCGAGCGACAATGCCTCTGCTTTGTGTTTCCATGTCGAGGGAGCCAACGGACGCGCTGTGGAGGTTATCGTGCCGTACCAGCGCGTGGTGGCTGACATCACGTTCCATGATCCGCAGATCACGGAAGTTCAGCCCGAGATCTTCACACAAGTGATTTAGCGAGTCGGGCGATGTCTGATCTGGCGCGCCTGGAGCGGCGCCTTGCGCAAGCTATGGAACGGTACGAGCGCATAGAAGCGCGTCTTGCCTCGACAAGCGACGGGGCCGAGATCGTGCGCTTGGGTCAAGAGCATGCGGAGCTGAAGCCGCTCGCCGACGCGGTGGCCGCTCTCAATGCAAAGCGTGCAGAAGTCGCCAACCTCGATGCAATGCTGCGCGAGCAAAGCAGTGACAAGGAATTGGTGGCGCTGGCGGAGGAAGAGCTTTCAGCAGCGCGTGAGAGTCTGCCGGTCTTGGAGCGGCAGGCTTTGCTGCTGCTCGCGCCCAAGGACAGAGATGAAAACGCTTCCGCCATTCTCGAAATCCGCGCCGGCACAGGCGGGGAAGAGGCGGCGCTTTTCGCAGCAGATCTGCTGCGCATGTACCAACGCTACGCCAGCATTCGGCGCTGGCGTTTTGAGTTGGAGAGCATATCTGAGACCGGACTGGGCGGCGTGAAAGAGGCGGTTGCCAGCGTCAGCGGGGGAGGCGTCTTCGGCCGATTGAAGTTCGAGAGCGGCGTGCATCGGGTTCAGCGGGTGCCGGAAACCGAAGCCGGCGGACGGATTCACACTTCAGCGGCGACGGTTGCAGTTCTGCCGCAGCCGGAGGGTGAGCTGGACGTCGTGATCGAAGACAAGGACATTCGCATCGACACCATGCGCGCCTCGGGCGCCGGCGGCCAGCACGTCAACAAGACTGATAGCGCCGTGCGTATCACGCATTTGCCGACCGGAATTGTCGTCATCAGTCAGCTCAAATCGCAGCATCAGAACCGCGTTCAGGCGATGAACGTCCTCAAAGCGAAGCTTTACGATCTCGAGCGAGAGAAGCGAGACGCCGCTCGCGCCGCCGAGCGCAAAGGTCAAATCGGTTCGGGTGATCGCAGCGAACGCATCCGGACCTACAATTTCCCGCAGGGCCGAGTGACGGACCACCGCATCAATTTGACCGTCTACAATCTGCCCGAGGTCATAGATGGTTCAGGCCTCGAGCCCATCCTGGACGCTCTGGCGGCTGAGGATCAGGCGCGCAGATTGGCGGCCTTGGAAGAGGATTGAGCGGACGTGACGGTGACGCTCGTCTCTCTGTGGACCGACATTCGCCGCCGCCTCGAGGCCTCGGGCGTTGATTCTCCGGTGCTCGATGCGCGGCTCTTGATCGAGGCGGGCGCCGGCGTTTCGCGGCTTGATATCGTCACCGACCCGCGCAGACCCCTGACGCAATCGCAGGTGAATGCCGTCGAGCTCCTCGTGCAGCGGCGCGCCTCCCGCGAGCCAATTAGCCATATTCTCGGCAAGAAGGCGTTCTGGACGTTCGAACTCGAGGTGAATGCGGAAGTACTGACGCCAAGGCCGGAAACCGAACGGGTTGTGGAAGCGGCCTTGGCGGTGACGCCAAAGGAAGAGCCACGCACTGTGCTCGATTTAGGGGTCGGCTCGGGTGCGATCTTGCTCGCAATATTGTCCGAGCGGCCGCTGGCGCGTGGAGTGGGGGTGGATCGAAGTGAAGGCGCGCTGGAGATTGCGCAGCGAAACGCCAATCAGCTCGGCCTTGGCTCTCGCGCGCGCTTCCACGCCGGAAACTGGATGCACGCGCTCGATGAACGCTTCGACATCGTGGTCTCGAACCCGCCCTACATTGCACGTGCTGAAATCGGCGCGCTGCAGCCCGAGGTGGCGCGCTACGAGCCGACGCTCGCGCTAGACGGCGGCCCTGACGGATTGGACGCCTTCCGCGCGATCTTTTCCGGACTTGGTCGGGTGCTGGCCCCAGGAGGATCTTTTGCATTCGAGGTCGGCCGCGGCCAGGCCGAGGCTGTTCAGACGCTCGCGGCCCAGCACGGCTTCAAGACCCAAGCGCCCCTGCTAGACATTGCAGGGGTCCCAAGGGTCATTGTCGGCGTTCGTGCGGCATGAACGCCTGCCGCCTGAAAAACACCTTGGAAGTCCAACTCTCAGGTATTACTTTCGCTGCCGGAATCGCCGTCAGACGGGTTCAAGGGGCTGGACCGACGGCGCGACTGGATGCGGTAAAGGCTCCTTGGGCCGCCGCGGCTTCCTCAGCAACGAGGTCAGGATAACCATAACGCGGCGTCAAAGCGCCGGCTGCTGCAACGGCCCACTTAACACAGGCTCTCGGTGCAGCTTTGAAAAACGAGGAACGCGGGCGGCGGCCTGACGTCTCTGCGAGCCTCACGGAAATAGTTATGCACGGTGGACACTCAATGAAGCGTCAGCGGGGCCGCGGCCGGAAGCCGGGCGGCGGACATCATCACCATCACGGTGGCAATAATCAAAATCCCAATCGGGCCATGGAGAGCAATGGCCCCGAGGGCGGGAAAGTTCGTGGGCCAGCAGCTGTGATCTACGAAAGGTATCTCCAGCTTGCACGAGACGCCGCGAGTTCTGGCGATCGCGTTCTGAGTGAGAACTACCTCCAGCACGCCGACCATTATTTCCGATTGGTTCGGTCTATGCAGCCCGTCGCGCCGCCGCAGCAGCCGCATCAGGATCGGTTCAGCGGGGACACCGAGTACGAGAGCGAAGAAGACAATCTCGGTGAAAGCGAAGGGGCTGACGACACCGATGCCGTCGCCGGCGCCGAGGGCGAACCAGCAGATGCCGAGTTCACGCAGACTCAGCAGCCGCAATCCGACCGTGATGGCGAACCACGCCGCCGCCGCGGTCGGCGGAACCGCTTCAGACCCGCCGGCAACGAAGGTGAAGGCGGCGACCTGCGCAACGAAGGCGAAGCGGAGCGCGAGCCGCGCGAATTGCGCGAAACGCGAGACGAGCGCCGCCGCGAACGCCCGCAGCGCGACGAACAACGTGACGATAGTGGGCCGGAGGGGTTCTCCAACAGTCCCCGTCCGGCCTTCCTCCGCTCGGATTAACGTTTGACGTTGGGCGGCCGCGGCGGCCCAGCCAGACGCCGCTCCAGATAAAGGCGAGCGTGCTTCTCGACGTCGGCGAGGTGATCTTCGCCGGGATCGCGTCCACGGAAGAAGTGGTCTGCGCCCTCGATGGCGGCGCTGTCGACTTTGATGTTCTTCTGTGTGCGGATGCGACTGATGACCCGCTCCATATCTGCGGCCGTGGTGACGCTGTCGCGTGTGCCGTAGATGATGATGCCTGAAGCTGGGCACGGCGCCAGAAACGACAGATCATAATGGTTGGCAGGCGGCGCTGCGGCAATAAAGCCGTCGATCTCTGGGCGCCGCATTAATAATTGCAGGCCGATCCAAGCGCCGAACGAGTATCCGCCGACCCAACATTGTTCGGCGTTGGGATTAAGTGCTTGTAGGTAATCCAACGCGGTGGCGGCGTCGGATAGCTCGCCCATTCCATTGTCGAATACGCCTTGGCTGCGGCCGATGCCGCGGAAATTGAAGCGAAGCACGCCGAAACCATGATCCACGAACAGCTTGTAGAGCTGAACGCTCACTCGATCCTGCATCGAGCCGCCGGCGCGGGGGTGACCGTGCAGAATAAGCGCTATGGGCGCGCCTTCCTTTGGGGGCTCCTGATACCGCGCTTCAACCCGTCCTGCCGGACCCGGAAAAATCACTTCCGCCATGCACCCATTCCCAGCCGTGCGCTCGCGCGCCACGTATTCTTGACTAAAACACTCGGGTATCTTAGCTCATGCCCGAAAGGTTGGCCCCGCCCGAAGGGGGCGGCTTCTACCATGATTTTGTGAGCATGCGAGCGCGCGGGAAGGGAAGACCATGCGTTTAACTTCCAAGGGCCGTTACGCGGTGATGGCAATGGCGGACTTGGCCCTCCATGGGGGCGACGAGCGGGCGGTTCCGCTTCAGGAGGTGGCGCGCCGGCAGGAGATATCGCTTTCCTATCTGGAGCAGTTGTTCGCGCGCATGCGGCGCGCTGGATTGGTCGCTGGTGTGCGAGGCCCAGGCGGCGGTTATCGCCTCGCGCGCGGCTCAGGCTCGATCACCATCGCAGAAATAATTGCAGCTGTGGATGAACCGATCAAAGCCACGCGCTGCGAGGAGGGTTCATCGAAGAGCTGCCTCGGGCGCAACGGCCGCTGTATTGCGCATGGGCTTTGGCACGAGATGGGCGAACGAATTCAGACCTTTCTGGCCAGTGTCTCCTTGTCCGACGTGTTGGAGCAGCGCTTCGACGGCCGGGCGAGGATCGCCGCGGAATAGCCCTATGCCGAAGACCGCTATCTATTGCGACTACAACGCTGGCGCGCCGATCCGAGCGGAGGCTGCCGTGGCGATGTCGCGTGCTTTGGCTGCTGGCGGCAATGCCTCCTCCATACATTCGCTCGGCAGGCGGATGCGGGCGATGATCGAAGAGGCGCGCGAGAAAATCGCCTACGCTCTTGAAGCCAGCGCCGAGAACGTGGTGTTCACCTCAGGCGCGACGGAGGCTCTGCACGTGGCCATTGCTGGCGCCGGAGCTGCGTCATTGGTCATTTCCGCGACCGAGCACGATGCGGTGTACGAGCAGGCTCATCGAGCCTCCATTCCGAGCGCAGTCGCACCGGTTGAAGCCAATGGCATTGTCAATTTGCCAGCGTTGCAAGCATTGCTGAACGAGGCGCCCGCGCCTGCCCTGGTCGCCGTTCAGCTTGCGAACAACGAAACCGGCGTAATTCAGCCCATTGCACGCGTGGCTGCGTTATGCCGCGAGCATGGCGCCCTTTTGCTTGTGGACGCGGCGCAGGGATTCGGGCGCGTTCCCGTGAGCATCGCCCAACTGGATGCAACATACTTGGTCGTTTCGAGTCACAAAATGGGCGGGCCGCCAGGCGCCGGCGCCCTGGTTCTCGCGCCTGGCGCGCCATTTACGATAAGTCGCTTCGGCGGCGGTCAAGAGCGTGGCCGCAGGCCCGGTACTGAAAATGGGCCGGCTCTCTTCGGTTTTGGCGTGGCTGTCGATTTGGCGCTGCGCAACCTGAGCGGCGAAGCGAAGCGTGTCTCTGCGTTGCGCGATCATTTCGAGGGATCACTGCCGAGTGATGCAATCATCTTCGGCGACGGCGCTCCGCGGCTGCCAAACACATCGAACTTCGCGCTGCCTGGACTCAGTGCTGAAACAGCAGTGATTGCGATGGACCTGGAAGGCGTTGCGATCAGCTCGGGTGCGGCCTGTTCTTCCGGCAAGGTCAAATCGAGCCGCGTGCTGGAGGCCATGGGCGTGCCCCCTGAATTGGCGAAGGCCGCTCTTCGCGTCAGCTTTGGGCATGACTCGAAAGCCTCCGACGTTGATGAGGCGCATCGCGCCCTGACCAAGATCGCCGCGCGCCGCCAGCGGAAGGAGGCGGCGGCATGAGCGCTGTTAAAGAAACCATCGACAAAGGCACGGTCGCAGCCGCGCGCGCACTGGAGGCGGAAAAATACAAGCACGGCTTCGTCACGCCGCTTGAACAGGAAATGGCGCCGCCAGGGCTGAATGCAGACATTATTCGCTACATCTCGGCGAAAAAGGCCGAGCCGGAGTGGATGCTGCAGTGGCGGCTGGATGCCTACGCACGATGGCAAACCATGGAAGAGCCAACATGGGCTCTCGTCCATTATCCTCCGATCGATTACCAGGCGGCTCGCTATTACGCCGCGCCAAAGAAAGGCGCCAAGTACAAGAGCATAGCCGATGTCGAGCCGGAGATAATCGAGACTTACAAAAAGCTCGGCATTCCCCTGAAGGAACAGGAAGTGCTGCTCGGCGTGGAAGGCGCGCCTAGAGTCGCCGTCGATGCGGTGTTCGATAGTGTTTCGGTGGTGACTACGTTCAAGGCGGAATTGGCTAAGGCGGGCGTCATCTTTTGCCCGATCAGCGAGGCAATCCGTGACCACGCCGACCTGGTGCGCCAGTACTTGGGAACGGTTGTGCCAACGAGCGACAATTTCTTCGCCACGCTCAACAGCGCCGTGTTTTCCGATGGTTCATTTGTCTACGTGCCGCCCGGCGTTCGTTGTCCGATGGAGCTATCCACCTATTTCCGGATGAATGCGCAGGGTACGGGGCAATTTGAGCGCACGCTGATCATTGCCGACAAGGGCAGCTATGTCTCCTATCTTGAGGGCTGCACCGCACCGATGCGTGACGAGAACCAGTTACACGCAGCGGTCGTCGAACTCGTGGCGCTGGATGAAGCCGAGATCAAGTATTCGACCGTGCAAAACTGGTGGCCAGGCGACGCGGAAGGAAAGGGCGGCGTCTACAACTTCGTCACCAAGCGCGGCGATTGCCGCGGCGCAAAGGCGAAGATCTCTTGGACTCAGGTCGAAACGGGGTCGGCCATAACGTGGAAATACCCGAGCTGTATTCTGCGTGGCGAGGAGAGCGTCGGCGAGTTCTACTCCATCGCAGTGACCAATGGGCGCCAGCAGGCCGACACCGGCACGAAGATGGTGCACCTTGGCAGGAACACGACCTCCAGAATTATTTCCAAGGGGATTTCGGCGGGCAGGTCATCGAACACCTACCGTGGCTTGGTCTCTGCTCATGCCAAGGCGACAGGTGCGCGAAATTTCACGCAGTGCGACTCGCTGCTGATTGGCGATCAGTGCGCTGCTAACACTGTGCCTTATGTTGAAGCGCGCACGCCGCTGGCGCAGTTCGAGCATGAAGCCACGACGACCAAGCTATCGGACGATCAGCTCTTCTATTTGAGAGCGCGCGGCATTCCGGAAGAAGAGGCAGTGGGCTTGCTCGTCAATGGCTTCGTGCGCGAGGTGTTGCAGAAATTGCCGATGGAATTTGCTGTCGAAGCGCAGAAGCTGCTGGAAGTGAGCCTTGAAGGGAGCGTCGGATGAGGCGTGTCGTAATTGCTGCCGCGTTCGTGGTTCTTGGCGCGTGTGGCCAGCAACAGCCCTCGGGATCGCAGGAAGCGACAGCGCCTCGCTCGTCATCGGTGGATGGTGAGCGCATTTCTGAACAGTCGCCGGAACAGCTGCCGCAAGTTGACCCGCAACTTGTCGCAGCGCCCAATGATGCGTTCACTGCAATCGAGCCAAGTGAGGTGGGTGTTTTCGGAGCGCCCACCGTCGATGAAGCCCTGGAGCCGTTGTTCGGCCCAGAAATGACAGAAGGCGCCGACGTGCACTTGACCGTCCGCGAGAGCGGCGATGCCGCGATAGCGGATATTGTACGCTCTGGGCTAAGCGACGATTCAGTTGCGGCGGGCCATGTGCGCATCGAATTCAGGCGTGAACCGGATGGCTGGTTTCCAACCAACGCCTACCGGCGCACGCAATGCGCGCGCGGTGCTGAAGCCGGCCAATGGACCGCGGGAGCCTGTCCATGAAGGAATATTGGTTCGCCCGCCGCTTCCCGCTTGGAGATCACCGGAACGCCATGGGGCCAGTGCATTGGAAGGGCTGGCTGGTCAGCTGTTCGTTTGTCGTGGCGCTGATGCTGGGCGGCGTCGCATTCGCCTACCTCGGAGCGACAGACCGCATGACTTACGGCATAGCGGCTTTCATCCTGGTCGCTTTCGTCGCGACGACCTGGTTTCTCCTGACTGCACGGGCCAACGGAGACCCAGTGCGAACTGTGGCTGAGTACAAGAAGGATAAGACACGTGCTTGAGGTAAGGGACCTCCACGTCAGAGTTGGCGGCGTCGAAATCATAAAGGGGCTGACACTTTCAGTGCCGGCCGGTGAAACGCACGCGATTATGGGTCCGAACGGTGCGGGAAAGTCGACGCTATCGTATGCACTGAGTGGGCGTGACGGGTATGATGTCACTGCGGGAAGCGCCACGCTCGGGGGCGCCGACTTGCTGAACATGACGCCCGAAGAGCGCGCTTCGGCCGGGTTGTTTCTCTCTTTTCAATATCCCACTGAGATTCCTGGACTGTCAGCGATTGCCTTCCTCAAGGCTGCGCTCAATGCACAGCGCAAGGCCCGCGGATTGGCGCCGTTGCCTGCGCCAGACTTGCTGAAGCTGCTGCGCAATAAGGCGGCGGCGCTGCAGATCGCGGAAGAGATGTTGAAGCGTCCGCTCAATGTTGGCTTTTCGGGCGGCGAGAAGAAACGTTTCGAAGCGCTGCAGATGGCTGTACTCGAGCCGCGCTTCGCGATCTTGGACGAGACCGACTCGGGGCTCGATATCGACGCCCTGCGCATCGTTGCTGAGAATGTAAATGCGATGCGATCGCCCGAGCGCGGGCTGCTGATCATCACGCATTACCAGCGGCTTCTGGATCACATCAGACCCGACGTCGTTCATGTCATGGTGCGCGGCCGCATAGTTGCATCCGGGGGGGCCGAGCTGGCGCGCGATCTCGAGCGCGAAGGCTACGACAAATATTCGAAGGCCGCTGCATGACGCTTGCGGCCGAACTCCCTTCACGTCGAAACGAGGAGTGGAAGTACTCCGACCTCAGAGCCGCTATTGGCTCTGTTCCGGCGGCGCTGCGCGATGGCCGCGATGTCATCGAGCGGCTAGCAACCAAGACTCAACGTGTCATCGTGCCGGCGGGCGCAGACCACCTCGCGATTGAACGCTTGGACGCTGATGGACTAGATGCACGGTCTTCTGAGTTCTCCGTCGAGGAGGGCGCCACGTTGACTCGCCTAGTCCTGCAACGGGGGCGGGACATTCCACTGTCCATAGCGCGTGTGCGTCTGCTGAAGGGCGCGCGCTTCCGACAGCTGGTGTTGGCTGAAGGCGCGAGGCTCGCGCGCATCGAGACGCGGGTTTGCGCCGAGGGAGAAGGCGCGCAGGTCGAGCTCAATGGCATTTACATGTGCGCTGGCGGTCGCCACGCCGATTTGACTTCGGTCATCGAACACACTGCGCCCGGAGGTCAGACGCGCCAGCTCGTCAAGGGCGTTGCAGCACGGGGCGGGCGAGGGGTCTTTCAAGGCAAGATCGTCGTTGATCGCGCCGCCCAGAAAACGGACGCCCGCCAACACCACCAGGGCATGCTGCTTGAGGAGGGTGCGGAGATTCTCGCGAAGCCGGAATTGATGATCCAAGCAGATGACGTTCAGTGCGCGCACGGAAACACCGCCGGCGGCCTTGATCAACGCGCTCTCTTCTATCTCCGCTCGCGCGGCGTGCCCGAGGCGCAGGCGAGGGCGCTGCTGATTGAAGCATTCCTTGTTGAGGTCCTGCCCGACGGGCTGCCGCCTGAGGTGGACGCACAATTACGTTCGTGTGTTTCGAACTGGCTCGGAGCTCACGTATGAACGCGCCTTCAGTGATCAAACGCCCCTTCGCCGTGGAACAGATCAGGAGCGCATTTCCGATCCTCTCGCGAACGGTACATGGCCGCGCCTTGGTTTACCTTGATAGCGCTGCCAGCGCGCAGAAGCCGCAGGCGGTGATCGACGCGATGGCGGGCGCGATGAGCGGCGCTTATGCAAACGTCCATCGCGGCATCCATGCGTTGGCCAACGAAACCACAGAGGCCTATGAGGGAGCGCGTAACACTGTCGCGCGCTTCATCAACGCCGCATCACCGGAATCGGTCGTGTTCACAAAGGGTGGAACACAGGCGATCAACATTGTCGCCGCCGGCATTGAGATCCAGCCCGGTGATGAAATCATCGTCTCTGTTATGGAGCATCATTCCAATATCGTTCCCTGGCACTTCCTGCGCGAACGCAAGGGCGCGGTGCTGAAATGGCTCGATATCGACGAGGATGGCGGCGTCGATCTTGACGCGCTGGACGCACTGATCGGACCGCGCACCAAGATCATCGCGTTGACCCATATGTCCAACGTGCTGGGGGCCAAGACGCCCGCAGCGGAAGTGATCCGCGTCGCGCATGCAAAAGGTGTGCGCGTGTTGCTCGACGGCTGCCAAGCGATCGTCCATGCGCGAGTCGATGTGCAAGCGCTCGGGGTGGATTATTACGCTTTCACTGGTCACAAGCTCTACGGCCCCACTGGCGTCGGCGTGCTGTATGGGCGCCCGGACGCCCTGGGCTCCCTTGCGCCCTTCGAAGGCGGCGGAGAAATGATCGACATCGTCGAGCGCGACCGTGTGACATACGCCGAGCCGCCGCATCGATTTGAAGCCGGCACTCCGCCGATCCTGGAAGCGATCGGACTGAAAGCTGCGATCGAGTGGTTCACGAGCTTCGACCGTGGCGCCTTGGAGGCGCACGAAGCGTCCCTGCGCGATCGCGCCATGACTGCGTTGCGTGCGCTCGGCTGGGTCCGGGTGCATGGTCAAGCGGCCGACAAAGGCGCGATTGTGGCCTTCTCCGTCGATGGGGCTCATCCCCACGACGTGGCGCAGATTCTAGATCGCCAGGGGGTGGCGGTCAGAGCGGGTCAGCATTGTGCGCAACCGCTCATGCATCGGCTGGGTGTGACTGCCACAGTGCGTGCGAGTTTTGCGTGTTACAACACTCTGGAAGAAGTTGACGAGTTCGTGGAAGCCCTCGTCAAGGCGAAGAGATTGCTGAGTTGAGCGTGATGGACGGCGCTGTTCCTCCTTCCCAAATGACGCTGCCGCAGGCAGAGCTGGATCGCATCACCGACGATTTGGTGGCGCAGTTCAAGACGGTGTTCGACCCGGAAATCCCGGTTGATATCTATGAACTCGGCCTCATTTATAAGGTTGATATCAACGATGAAGGCTTCGTTGACATCGAGATGACGCTTACTGCGCCAGGGTGTCCCGTCGCGGGCGAGATGCCAGGTTGGGTGGAGGAGGCGGCCAAGCGCGTGGTCGGCGTGACGGGCGCCAAGGTGCAATTGGTGTTCGATCCGCCTTGGACGCCAGCGCGGATGAGCGATGAAGCAAAACTCGAATTGAATATGTTGTGAGATGAACCGGCGACAGAAACCAAAGATCGTCACTTTGACCGACGCCGCGGCGTCACGCGTCAAAGAAATCATGGCCAAAGGCGACAAGCCCTATCTGCGCGTGGCAGTAGTCAATGGCGGCTGCGCGGGAATGGAATACCAGCTCGAGTACGTGGAGGCGGCAGACGCCTTCGATGAGTTGGTCGAAGACAAGGGCGTCAACATACTCGTGAAATCAGACGCGGTGTTGTTCCTGCTCGGATCAGAAATAGACTACGAAACAACGCGTCTCTCTTCCCGGTTCGTCTTCCGCAATCCGAATCAAACCGACGCGTGCGGATGCGGCGAGAGTGTTACGATCGTGCCTGTGAGCGCGGAGGTTTGAGGCCGCCTCTTTGCGTCACGTGAGTTGCATCATGACGGGAGGCGTAAACTGAGCCCGGAGCGCGCGAAGTTGCGGTTAAAAGTCAGGCGCGCCGTCCTTGTCGAGATCGCGCGCTCGCTCAGCCCAGTTCTCGTGCGGGCCAACCGGGCTGATGCCAAACCAGCGCGCCACCGGCGTGTCGCGCCACTCTGTCCATCCGCCTATGCCCAATAAGATCAATGAGGAGGGCACAAGGGCTGCGCTCAACAGCAGCAGAATGCGGAAACCTTCGGCGGCTTGGATCTCCTCCCAGGACCCGCCTTCCAGCCAAATCCTGACTGGTTCCGACAACCAAACCAGCTCCTGCATGGGCGGAGTTTACATGGGGCGGGTTAAGCGCCTTTGAATTTCGCTGGCCTTTTTTGGAAGAAGGCCTGCACTCCCTCGCGAAAGTCTTCGGTTCTACCGGCTTGTCGTTGCGCCTCGCGCTCGGCCTGGAGTTGCTCCTCCCAGCTGGAGTCGAGGGACTGCCAAGCCAGCCTTCGGATCATGCCGATGGATGCAGGCCCGTTTGCCAGCTCAAGAGCAAGTGCTTTTGCAGTGGGCAGCACTTGGTCGTCCGGCACGCAGCGATTGATAAGGCCCCATTCATACGCGGTGGCGGCCGGCAGCTTTTCACCCAGCAACATCATCTCCATGGCGCGCGCACGGGTTGTCATCCTGGGGAGGTGGTAGGTGGCGCTGCCATCCGGTACGAGGCCGATGCGGCGAAAGGCTTGGAGGAAGTAAGCGCTTTGGCCGGCAACGATGAGATCACCGAGTAACGCAAAGGAGCAGCCGATCCCTGCAGCCACGCCGTTCACCGCGGTAACATAGGGGATAGGCAGATTGCGAAGCAGAGTGACGAATGGATTGAAAGTGGTCTCAAGACGCGCGCCGAGATCCGGCTGGCCATCACTGTCCATGGGTGGCGCGCCACTGCCGAGATTTGCGCCGGAAGAAAACCCGCGGCCTTCCCCAGTCAAGACGGCGGCTCGGGCCTCGCGTGTGGCTCGACCGAAAGCGTCAGTCAGCTCATCCGTCATGTCGAGGGCGACGGCGTTGAGGGTCGCCGCGTCGCACATCGTCACGATCGCCAACGGGCCGTCCAACTCGTATCTGACCTTCGCGTACGCCATTGTCGTCCTCCGTGCCGCCGGAGACTCTTACATATTGCGTGCGCTTCAGGATATCCTTCCGGAGCGGCAGCCCTACGCCACGTAAAGAACCGGCGTAGTATCTGTAGTGATCTGGTTGCGGCCGTTTCGCTTCGAAGCATAGAGGCATGCATCAGCACGTTCGATGAGCCCGGCCGGCGTATCGCCGGGCTGTAATCGTGCAATGCCTATGGAAACGGTGACTTGGCCAAGATCTTCATTGGTCGAGCGCCGCCGCAGGCGCTTGGCCTGGATCGCGGCGCGCAACGTCTCCGCTGTTTGTGCGGCCGTTCGCGCGTTTACGCGCGGCATGATGACGGCGAACTCCTCGCCGCCATAGCGCGCGACCAGGAAGTCCGGACGCGCGTGCGCCTGCAGCGCGCTCGCTAGAAAGCGGAGGATCTGATCGCCTGTGTGATGACCCCAGGTGTCGTTGAAGCGTTTGAAGTGGTCGATATCGCAGAGGAGCAGGCAGAAATCCGTCTTCTGAGCCCGCGCTTCTTCGATGCGGAGGCGAAGGCTCTCATCAAACATGCGACGGTTGGCGAGACCGGTTAGGGCGTCGGTCAAGCTCTCGACGCGCACCGATTCGAGCCTGGTGCGGAGCTGATCGATCTCTTGAGTTGAACGACGAAGCTCCTGATTGAGCTGTTGATTGTGGTTGGCCATGTCGAGCGTCGCCGCCGCTAAGCTCGAGACCAGTTGCGTCACCTGGTCCGGCGCAAGTCCGCGGCTGAGGTCCGTCGCGGCGGTTTCAAGCGTGCGGCCGTAGTCCCCGCTCTTTTCTTCTGCCTGCTTCAGGAACGAAACGACCTGGGAGAGGTCGCGCGCGATCTTTTCACCCGCGAGCACGATCTGGGCGGATGCCCCGAGGCCCGTAAAGTACTGCTCATAGGTCTGGTCGCACCATTCGGGCGAGAAGCCCTGCGCCGAGGCTATGCGAGCATCGATCGTTTCCCGCAGGCCCTGGTTCTGTCCCAGCCGATAATTGAGCCAGACTTCGTAATTTCTGCTCGTGGGCGCGATCCCATGCAGGCGCATCAGATTGAGCGTTTCTTGGGCCACGATGTCCGCCCCCGGACGTCGCATTAGAAGGTCTTGGTCGGTGGTCACACGCGGCCCCGTGAATCTAGCCCCTCGGACGCTAGGGACAGAGGGTGCACGAGTGGTAAATACCAGCTGCGAACTGGCAATAATTTGGTAATTGTCCTTACGTTTAGGGAAGGTCGTAAGCTGAATCCGCAAGGGAGGATCAGATGAACAAGCCGGTCGATCCGATCGTGGAAGAAGCGAAGGTGCGAATGCGGGCGGTTCTTGAACTGCAGAAACGCGCCAACGACGCCAAGGGCCCTCCATCCGCTCGCATGCGCCGTGATCGACTGAACCGCTGCATCGAACTTCTTTTGACGCACAAAGCCGAGTTCATCGAAGCGCTGAATGCGGATTTCGGCGTGCGCTCGCGGGACATGTCAATGCTGACTGACATCGCCGGGGCGCTGTCGCCGCTGAAAGTGGCGCGCGACGAACTCGAGAAGTGGATGAGGCCTCAGCGGCGCAAGGTGACGCCAGCCGCTCTTGGGTTGTTCGGAGCGCGCGCCGAGGTGCGCTACCAGCCGAAAGGTGTGATCGGCGTCATGACGCCGTGGAACTTCCCTGTTCAGTTATCGATAGACGCCGTTGCCGGCGCCTTCGCCGCTGGCAATCGCGTGATGCTGAAACCATCCGAGTTCACGCCCGCGACGTCCGCTCTGTTGGCGCAGACATTCGACCTTTACTTTGATGAAGACGAAATTGCAGTGATCCTCGGCGGCCCCGAGGTTGGGGCGGCATTCTCGTCATTGCCCTTCGATCATCTCATTTTCACTGGCGCAACCTCGATCGGTCGACACGTCATGCGCGCTGCGGCCGAGAATCTCGTTCCAGTGACGCTCGAATTGGGCGGCAAGTCTCCCGTCATCGTCGGCAAGAGTGCTGATATTGCTAAAACAGCCGCACGTGTGATGACCGGCAAGACCATGAACGCTGGTCAGATATGCTTGGCGCCCGATTATCTACTCGCGCCGAGAGAAAGCGTGGATGGGTTTGTCAGCGCCGCCAAATCTGCAGTGGCGAAGATGTATCCCTCGATCCGGGACAATGCCGACTACACGGCAATCATAAACCAGCGGCATTACGACCGGATTCGCGGGCTCATCGCCGATGCCGCCGCGAAGGGCGCGCAGGTGGTCGAGATCAATCCTGCAGCGGAAGATTTTAGCCAGCAGGAGCACCGCAAGATCCCGCCAACACTCATCCTCGGCGCGACAGACGAGATGAGCGTGATGCAAGAGGAAATATTCGGCCCGGTGCTGCCGATCCGAACGTACACCACGATCGAGGAGACGATCCGCGAAGTGAACGCACGCCCGCGTCCGCTCGCTCTCTACTATTTCGGTGAGGACGAGGGCGAGATCGACGCGTTGACCACGCGCACCCATTCCGGCGGAGTGACCATAAACGACGTGATCTTCCATGTGACGCAGGACGATCTGCCTTTCGGCGGCATTGGTCCGTCTGGCATCGGCGCTTATCACGGCCGCCGGGGTTTTGTTGAGTTCAGTCACGAGAAAGCGGTTTATCGGCAGATAAGCGGCGAGTTGCTCGCGATGATGCGCCCGCCTTATGGCGCTGCGTTCAAGAAGCAGGTCAACGCGCGTCTAAAGCCCTAGCAGCGAAGGCTGGGCATCTGCAGGTAATCCTGAGAGAGAAGCTGTCGGCCTACTTCTTCCGCAGAAAGGCCGGCGCGTGATCGCCGAAGCCTTGAACCCGAACGCCGCCATCATCGCGCGGCTGCCGAGGCTGTTGCCGTTGCGCGGGCGAGACTTCGCCGCGTTTGGTTGCGCGCGTTTGACGAGACGGCGTTTCGCGTCCTTCGTCCTTCGCTTGCGCAGCCAGGGGCTCTGTTGCGGCGGTAGGGCGGCCCTCATCGCGCTTCATGTACTTCTGTTTCTTCTCGGTGAGGCGCTTCGCGTGTTCCCTCTTCAGTTCCTCCGCTCGCCGTCCGCGTCCGCCTGAATCGCGCGGATCGCCAAGCGCCGCCTCTGGTGCGCCTTCGACGTCCGCCTTTTCGATCGACTTGCCGGTGAGTTTCTCGATGGCCTCGAGGCTCTTTTTATCGCCGGGACCGACCAGGGTGAACGAGGCGCCCTGCCGGCCCGCGCGGCCGGTGCGGCCGATGCGATGAACATAATCGTCGGGGCTGCGCGGCGGCTCGTAATTGAAGACGTGGCTGACATCGGGGATGTCGAGACCGCGCGCCGCGACATCGGAAGCGACCAGGAACTGGAGGTCCCCCGAGCGAAACCGATCGAGCGTCTTAGTTCGCAACGATTGATCCAAGTCACCATGGATCGGAGATGCGTTGTAGCCGTGGCGCTTGAGCGATTGTGCGACCACGTCGACATCGGTTTTGCGGTTGCAGAAGATGATGCCGTTTTTCGCTTCACTGGCGTTGATGGTGGCCCGAAGAGCGGCGCGACGAGTGCGTGGATCGTTGCCCGGCAACACGACAATGCGTTGCGTGATCGTGCTCGCAGTCGTTGCCGGTTTCGACACCTCCACCCGGAGCGGGTTGTGCAGGAATTGATCGGTTAGACGCGTGATTTCCGGCGGCATGGTGGCGGAGAAAAACAGCGTCTGACGCGTGAAGGGTGTAAGCTTGAAGATGCGTTCGATGTCCGGGATGAAACCCATATCAAGCATCCGGTCAGCTTCGTCGACGACCATCACCTGAACGCCCGTGAGCAGCAACTTTCCGCGTTCAAAGTGATCGAGCAGCCGTCCCGGAGTGGCGATCAGGACGTCGACTCCGCGCGCGAGCAGGGCGTCCTGATCGGCGAAGGAGACACCGCCGATAAGAAGCGCCTTGGTCAGCTTCTGAAACTTGCCGTATTTGTCGAATGCTTCCGCAACTTGCGCCGCAAGCTCGCGCGTAGGCTCAAGGATGAGTGTTCGTGGCATACGCGCACGCGCGCGGCCGGCCGCGAGGATGTCGATCATTGGCAAGGTGAAGCTGGCCGTCTTGCCAGTGCCCGTTTGCGCAATGCCGAGTACGTCGCGGCCCTTCAGGACTTCCGGAATGGCAGCTGCTTGGATTGGCGTCGGCGTTGCGTATCCGCCTTCTTTGACTGCGCGCAGCGTAGCCTCAGAGAGGCCGAGATCGTCGAAGGTCTTGGCTTGGACTTGTGCAGATTCAGCGCCTGCGGGCGCGATGTTTTCAGGGTGCATTCATTCTCACTTGGGACCGCCGCTCTCGTTAGAACGCGAGAAAGCAGTGGCCGCATGGGTTGGCGCTTAGCAGCCTCAGGTCTCCGGATTGAGACGATGGGGCGTTCAGCAAGGGCGAGCACGCCCTCGGGCGCGCACAACGGACTCCGCGCAGATGGGCGGATTTGACGTGAAAGTCAATGGTTTACCTGATTTCTTGCGGGTGGAGTCGGTTTTTCCTGGCGTCGAGTCCGTTGAGCCTGCGATGCTGCCAGCGAGGGAGGGCGCGATGATCTCACGGCTGGCTATCGGCATTTCGTTGCTTGCACTGGCCGCCTGTTCGCCGCCTCTGGCCGGCGATGCGGCGCCGTCGGCAGGGGAAGCCTCTGTGCAGCCCGCGGCCGCAACGCCCAATGGCGCAGAGACCTCCATCACCGCTTGGTTTCGCGAGCAGCTTGGCAACCAGCTGATCGAGCCGGTGCAAATCTTCTACGGCGATTTCACCGGCGATGGAGCGCCCGATGCGCTCGCGTGGGGCGATTTCGATACCGGCGGCTCGGGCGGCAATCATCTCATCGCCCTTTTCCGCAACCAAGGCGGACGCCTGACCCACTGGCGCAATGACGAGACGGTGTTCGGCCAGGCGCCACGCAATGTCAGTTTCACACGTGGCAGCATCACTCTGACCACAACGATGCCGCGCCCCGGCGACACGCATTGCTGCCCCACAGGTGAGCAGAACTGGACAATCGAAACGGACTAAACGTCGATCTCTTCAGCCACGAACTTGGCGTGCTCCTGAATATATTCAAACCGCTTCTCTGCTTTTTTTCCCATCAAGGTCTCGACCAGCTTCTCGAAATCCGGTTCGCCGCGTTCGTCGAGCACGACACGCGCCAGCGTCCGCGTAGCCGGGTCCATTGTTGTTTCCTTCAAGTCCGCCGGCATCATTTCGCCAAGGCCTTTGAAGCGGGAGATGTCGACTTTGCGGCCCTTGAATTCGCCGTTCAGGAGCGCTTCTTTGTGCGCGTCGTCACGCGCGTAGATGCTCTCCTTGCCAGCGGTGACGCGGTAGAGCGGAGGCATCGCGAGAAAGAGCCGCCCCGCTCGAACGAGGCCGGGCATTTGCCTATGAAAGAACGTGATCAGCAGCGAAGCAATGTGGGCGCCGTCGACATCGGCGTCGGTCATGATGATCACGCGCTCGTAGCGCAAATCCTCGACCTTGAACTTCGATCCCATTTGCACGCCGAGCGCCAGCGCCAGATCGGCCAATTCCTGGTTGCCGCTCATTTTCTCAGCGCCAGCTGAGGCGACGTTTAGGATTTTGCCGCGCAGCGGCAGAATAGCCTGAGTTTCCCGATTGCGCGCTTGCTTGGCTGAGCCGCCAGCGCTGTCGCCCTCGACCAGGAACAGCTCCGTGTCTCGCTCCCCAGCGCGTGAGCAATCGGCAAGCTTGCCTGGCAGGCGCAGCCTGCGCGTAGCGGTCTGGCGGGAGACTTCCTTTTCCTTCCGACGCCGCAGCCGGTCTTCGGCCTGTTGGATACACCAATCGAGCAGGCGATTGGCTTCGCTGGTGTTCGTAGCAAGCCAGTTGTCAAACGGATCCCGCACCGCCTGTTCGACAATCTTCGCCGCCTCAGTTGAAACTAGGCGCCCTTTGGTCTGCCCTTCGAATTGCGGATCGCGGATGAAGACTGATACGAGAGCGGCGCCAGTATTCATCACGTCATCCGGCGTGATCATCGACGCTTTCTTGTTGTTCTTCAGCTCCGCATAGGCCTTGATGCCTTTCGACAGCGCTGTGCGAAAGCCCGCTTCGTGGAAGCCGCCATCGGGCGTGTAGATGGTGTTGCAGTAGGAGCGAACAAAGCCGTCCACCTCACCGAACCCGTCTGTCACCCAGGTAATCGCCCACTCGACGCGCCCGTGTGGACCATTTTTTTCACTGCGGCCGCTGAACGGCTCGTTGATCACCGCTTTCTTTGTTTTCGTGAGGTCGGCCAAGAAATCGGCGAGCCCATTTGGAAAGTGCAGTATCGCTTCCGCCGGCGTGTCGTCGCCGTCCTTGATTCGCTCTGGCGCGCATTTCCAGCGAATTTGCACCCCGCGCTGCAGATAAGCTTTCGAACGCGCCATCTGAAACAGGCGCGCTGGCTTGAATGCGGCGCCCTGACCAAAGATTTGCGCATCAGGATGGAACCGCACCGTCGTGCCGCGGCGATTGTGCGCCGCGCCCACCTCGATCAATTTTGAGGTCGGCGCTCCGCGCGAGAATGTCTGCCGATACAGCTTGCGCTCACGCGCGACCTCCACTTCGACCTTGTCGCTGAGCGCATTCACCACAGAAACGCCGACGCCGTGCAGTCCTCCGGAGGTGTGATAGACCTTATCAGAGAACTTCCCGCCGGCGTGCAGAACAGTCATGATGATCTCAAGCGCCGATTTCTTCGGGAATTTTGGATGCGGATCGATGGGCATCCCGCGTCCGTTGTCCGTTACGCGAAGCGTGCCGTCGGCGTCGAGTTCCACTTCGATACGATCAGCGTAGCCTGCGACCGCCTCGTCCATGGAGTTGTCGAGAACCTCCGCGAACAGGTGATGCAGGGCGCGTTCGTCTGTGCCGCCGATGTACATGCCCGGGCGCTTGCGCACCGGTTCGAGACCCTCGAGAACCTCAATGTCCTTGGCCGTATAGGTTCCGGCTGCCGCTGGCGGCGGTTCGCCTGCGCCAAACAAGTCTTCGCTCCAAAGGTTTTGGTCGCCCTCTTTGGAGGCATCAGATTTCTTCTGAGCATGCGCCATGAAGGTCCCTTAAGGCGGTTTGCGAGGCTCCGACAATGGCCGTCGGCGCCATCCTGCCTGCGCCTGCGCCTCTTTCTTGCAAGTAAATATGCGCATCAGGAGAATGGCGTGGCTTTGCGGCCACTGGCTTGTTGCGTCTGCGGAAAAACTCAGCGGAACCGGAAACCATGCGGGGGGCGAGTCGTTCGACCGCCCGCAAGGCAGGGGTTTCTGGAGATCGTTCGATGCTGAAGAAAATCGCAATCTCGGCCGCTGTTCTAGCGGCCGCCATCGCCACCCCCGCAGCGGCTCAGGTCGTGAACGACACAGGCTGGTACGCGGGCGTAGGCGGCACCTACTTCAATGCTAACGACGCTGATGTCGATGTGACCGGCGCGACCGGACGCCTGGGTTATCGGTTCACCCCGAATTTCGGCGTGGAGGGCGAAGCGTCGTTCGGCATCGACGGCGACACAGCGGATGTGCTCGGCACGCCTGTGGATGTCGACCTCGACGACCAGTTCGGCGTCTACGCAGTCGGGTTCCTTCCCGTGTCGCAAAACATCGAACTGCTTGGCCGCGTCGGTTATGCGACAATCGACGCCTCCGGTTCCTTTGGCGGCTTCAGCGTTGGGACTGACGACGACGGGATCGCCGCCGGCGTTGGCGCGCAGTGGCAGTTGGCGTCGAACTTTGCCGTTCGCGGCGAGTACACGCGCTTGGCCAGTGAAGACGACGGCGTAAATGCTTACTCGCTGTCGGGCGTGTGGTCGTTCTGACGATTGGTGTGGCGTGGGCTCTGTAGCCCGCGCCACATCACAGCTTGCTCAGGAGGCGCGCGAGCGTCCGTTCGTACCGCGCTCTCTGCGCGTGGGCGCCGTCGCGATCCAGGCTATTCGAGCGGTCAGCCGCCGATGTCCACAATCCAACTTGAAAAGCGGCGTAACACGGCAGCATGACGTCAATAAGCGCCGGATCGACCGATTGTGCCCGCCGCAGTCGCCCGAGTAATTCTTTACGCTCTGCGTCATCAAGCTGAAACTCGGTCACGGCGCCAGCTATGTCCCAGCTTATATCCTGGCAGCCGATTAGGTCGTGGGTTGCGTGGTGATCCACTGCGTCGGTCTTGAGCGCCCGTCCTGTTTCATCGCACAGCCATTCCCATGCATGTAAGCGCCCATCGACAGCCATCGGAATACATCGACGTTGCAGTGCGTCGAGAACGCCCTTCCATCGGGCGAATTGCTTGGCCGCTCCTTCTCCAAGCGACTCGGCAGCGTTATGCGTCGCCATCTGGAGCAGTTGTGACAGCGACGCTCCTTCGCCTCCGCTGAATCGTTGCATGCGGAAGCTGAGATAGGCCGCCAGATGTTCAATCAGTTCACCGCGCGTTGGCGACCATGCATGCGCCCCATCCACCCATCTGCTGACGAGAAAGCCGTAGCGCTCTCCAAATGTGTTGGGACTGAAACCAGCGTCAGCGAGAGCGTGTGCTTGGGCGGCCTTGACCGCCCCATAAGCGCCAAGCCCATTGAATTTGAGCAGATACGCGCCGGTCGGTCCGCGTACGAGATACTTGCGCCGCTCTTGTTGCGGAAAGCAAGGTGGATAGGCGTCGGGGGCATGGCGTAAGGCGCGCCACCTGCCTGCCGAGATGTCTTCAACGCCGCCTGGCTCGTTTCCGGTGATATCTGCGACCCAGCTCGCGAGGCTCGTCCGCCGCTCGCGCAATGCGAACACGTCGTCGAACTCGGCTATGTGTCGCCGAGCGCAGCGCCAACGCTGCCTTGAGAGTGCGCTCGATCGGGGTCCAAGGTCGCCAGAGTGGCTGGGCAGGAAGTGGATTCGGTCCATTGATGCGCCGCAGCTGCGAAGAAACTCAGAAGTGGCGATAAACGAGCTTCCGGAGAGCCCTGGCCCTTCATCCACAACTGCGAAGTCGTTCTTGTGTCGTCTGACTGCATCCTGCAGCTCCCCGCTTGCGAAGATCCGGCGATCGAAAGGGTGCCCAACGGGACGTAGTGAAAACATCCGTCGGGTATTTGCGCCAATGGCGGCGATTGCAGCGAGCGGCAGGCCGATGCCGCGCAGACCGATGACCATGCACTGGGGCGGCAAACCATTTGCAGCGCTCAGATAGGTCTCCGGGTAGACCGCATAATGAGCGAAGCCTTCGGCAGCTTTGAACGGGATCCGCGCGTTGTCTGCTCCCAACCCGATCTTCGCAAGCGCAAGCAGACATGAACGAGCGCGCCAAGCAGCGGCGTGCTTCTGCCGAGAAGATTTTGCGATCTCGGCGGCGAGGCGGAGCAGTAGAATATGGATGTGCTCCGCGCGCGCAGTATGCCGATCAAGACCTTGTCTCGCGAACTCCGCATCGAGAACGCCTTGTCCGAGTGCGCCGGCCTCAACGAACGCGCGCACGAGCGCCGCGTGTTTGCCAACACCTGTTGGCGTTGCTTCTGCTTCACGGAGAAGATCGGCGACTTGTGCGGCCTTGGCTGAAAGCGCCAGACGTTCGATATGATCGCCGTATACGAGCATGTGTCGCTCGGACTTAGGCCTCCAAGCGCTGCGGGCGAGGGCGCTGGCAGAAAATGTGAGGCCGAGGAGCAACCCTCGGCCTCTCGTCAGCTTCGGCCTGGCCTGGCCGCATCAAGCCTTGTAGTACATATCGAATTCCACCGGGTGGGGATGGGTTTCGAAGCGATCGAGTTCTTCTTCCTTCAGCGCGATGTAGGCATCAATCACGTCATCGCTCATGACGCCGCCCTTCTTCAGGAAGTCGCGGTCAGCGTCGAGCGAGGTCAACGCTTGGCGAAGGCTGGAGCAGACGGTTGGCACATCCTTCAACTCTTCTGGCGGCAGGTCGTAGAGATTTTTGTCCAGGGGATCGCCCGGATGAATCTTCTTCTCGATGCCGTCGAGCCCGGCCATCAAGAGCGCGACGTAAGTGAGATACATGTTGCCAGCGGGGTCCGGGAACCGGACCTCGACGCGCTTGGCTTTGGCGCCTGTGCCGTGCGGTATGCGGCAGGAGGCTGAGCGATTACGCGCGGAATACGCCAGCAATACTGGCGCCTCATAACCCGGGACCAAGCGCTTGTAGGAATTGGTGGTCGAATTCGCGAAGGCGTTGATCGCACGCGCATGTTTGATGATGCCGCCAATGTAATAGAGGCAAGCATCACTTAAATCGGCGTACCTGTCGCCCGCAAAGGTGTTGTTGTTGCCCTTCCAGATCGACATGTGCACGTGCATGCCGGAGCCGTTGTCCTTGAAAAACGGTTTCGGCATGAACGTCGCGGATTTGCCGTACGATGCGGCCACCTGATGGATGATGTACTTATAGAGGTTCATGTTGTCAGCCATACGCGTCAGCGTATTGAACTTCAGGCCGAGTTCATGCTGCGCGGGCGCCACTTCATGGTGGTGCTTTTCCGGGTTCAGGCCAAGCGAGCCCATGATCTCCAACATCTCGCCCCGCATGTCTTGCAGCGAGTCGATCGGCGGCACCGGGAAGTAGCCGCCCTTCGGCCCAGGACGATGGCCCATGTTGCCGCTTTCATAGGGCTTACTGCTATTCACCGGCAGTTCGGCGGAGTCGAATGAGTAACCGGTGTTCCATGGTTCGGTGGACCAGCGTACGTCATCGAATACGAAGAATTCCGCCTCCGGCCCGAAGTAGGCGACGTCGCCCGCTCCGGACGATTTTACGTAGGACTCCGCTTTCTTGGCGATGGAGCGCGGATCGCGGGAATAAGGCTGCAAGGTGCCGGGCTCGAGAATGTCGCAGAAAAGCGCGAGCGTGGTCTGCTGATAAAATGGATCGATGTGCGCGCCCATCGGGTCAGGGCGCATCACCATGTCGCTTTCATTGATCGCCTTCCAACCGGCGATCGAGGAGCCATCGAACATGGTCCCGTCGGTGAACATATCCTTGTCGATCATACCCACGTCGAAGGTGACGTGCTGCATCTTGCCGCGTAGGTCGGTGAAGCGGAGGTCAACGAACTGGACCTCCTTGTCTTTGATCATTTTCAGAACTTCGTCGGACATTGAGCTGTCTCCCTGGAGAACAGATTGGTGTTGTTAGACGGCGGCAGGACCGGTTTCGCCGGTGCGAATCCGGATGACGTTCTCGACGTCGATCACAAAGATCTTTCCATCGCCGATTTTGCCGGTCTTCGCGGCCTTTTGTATCGCCTCGAGCGCCGCCTCGACCTGATCATCGGCGACGACGACCTCGACTTTGAGTTTCGGCAGGAAATCCACGACATATTCAGCGCCGCGATAGAGCTCAGTATGACCCTTTTGCCGGCCGAACCCTTTGGCCTCGACAACGGTCATCCCCTGCAGCCCGATTTCCTGGAGAGCTTCCTTCACGTCATCGAGTTTGAACGGTTTAATGATGGCTTCGATCTTCTTCATCGGGACATCCCCATGCACTTGGAAAGGCGTCTTGGACCCGCGGGGCCGAGTCGGGAAGCAGCGGGCCTGCGCCAGGCGCCCTCGGGCCCGAACGGCGCCTATTTTTCGGGCAGGCGGCGCCCAAACTCAGGGCGAGCGGCCGCTCCAAACTGTGTGAGGGGTTGATGGCCAGATTATACTTGGTTCGCCATGGGGAGGCGGAGAGCGCATGGGGCGGTGACGATGCCGACCCCGGGCTTTCGCAGGCGGGAAGCCGACAAGCCGAAGCCGCGGCGCTCGCGTTGCTGCCGCTCAAACCCGATTCACTCGTGTGCTCGCCGATGCGTCGCTGCCGTGAAACGGCTGCCCCTTATGAGCGTCTGATCGGCAGGGGCAGCTTGATCGAGCCGCGCGTGAGCGAGGTGCCGACGCCGGTCGACACCGCTGACAGGCGCGCCTGGCTGCAGGTCAATTTCCCATGGCGTGGAGGGGAGGCGAGGATGTGGGGATCGCTTGATGCTCCGCTGCGCGCTTGGCGCCATGACCTGATTGAGTACGCCCAGTCGCTTCGCGAAGACACCGTGATCTTCTCGCACTTTATCGCAATCAACGTTCTTGTAGGCAGCGCGACGGGACGTGAGGAGACCATCACTTGCCAACCCGGGTACGCCTCGATCACCGAACTTGCCATAGAGGAGGGGATGCTTCGGTTGGTGCGCTTCGGTGAGACGATGCAAAGCGGCGAAGTTCTATGAAGCGCGAGATCATCACCGTCGCGCAGATGCGCGCGATAGATTCCGATGCAGCGGCGGCGGGCGTTTCCACGCGAAGGTTGATGGAGAACGCCGGGCGCGCAGTCGCGGCGGCCATCATGGAGCGTTTCGCGCCTCGTCGCGTGGCTGTGTTGTGCGGGCCCGGCAATAATGGCGGCGACGGGTGGGTGGCTGCTCGCGCGCTTGCCGAAGCAGGATGGCTCGTGACGGTCCACGCATTAGTCGGGCGCGAGCATCTGACCGGCGATGCGGCCGAAGCCGCGGCGGCGTGGAGTGGGAATGTCGCGCCATTGGAGTCAGACATTCCTGAAGCCGATCTCTTCGTTGATGCGCTGTTCGGCGCTGGGTTGTCGCGGCCGCTGGAAGGCGCGCTTGAGCGATTGTCGCAGGAGCTTGAGCCGTCTCGGGTTGTCGCCATTGATGTGCCAAGCGGCTATTCCGGCGACGATGCGGAGCCATTGGGTGAGGCGCGTTTTCGAGCGGCGCTCACGGTGACATTCGTGCGCAAGAAGCCCGCGCACGTACTGTCGCCCAGCCGCAATGACTGCGGTGAGGTCATTGTCGCCGATATTGGCGTGCCTGAATCTGTGGTCGCCGCGCAGCAGGTTCACCTCTATGAAAACGATCCATCCTTGTGGACGCTGCCCCGACCGAAACTGGATGCACACAAGCATGCGCGCGGCCATGTTGTCGTGGCCTCAGGCGGGCATGCTCGCACGGGGGCGGCGCGGCTCTCCGCAAGCGGCGCGCTCCGCGCGGGGGCAGGGCTTGTTACGGTGCTTAGCCCCAGCGACGCACTGGCGGAGAATGCTGCGCACTTGACTGCAGTGATGCTGCGCGAAGCAACCGGCGCGGAGCACTACGCTGAGGCTGCGCGCAACGCGCACTGCATGGTGATCGGCCCCGCATTCGGGACGAGCGATGCGCATTACAAACTCCTGTGCGCCGCAATCGATGCGAGCCCGCGCGCGCCGCTTGTTCTGGACGCCGATGCGCTCACTGTGATGGCGCCACTCACGCGGGGGTTCACAAGCAGAGACGTACTCACGCCGCATGTGGGGGAGTTTCGGCGCGCCTTTCCGGGCATTTATGGGCTCACGCCAAATCGTATCGAAGCGGCCCGCGCAGCAGCCGCTTACGCGCGCTGCGTCGTGCTTCTCAAAGGACCCGACACAGTGGTCGCGGCGCCCGACGGTCGCGCGATCGTTAACACAACCGGCACGCCCTTTCTTGCAACCGCCGGTTCAGGTGATGTGCTGGCCGGCATAATTGGCGGGCTGATCGCCCAGGGCATGGACAGTTTTGCGGCGGCTTGCGCCGGTGCATGGATGCACGGACGCGCGGCGCAGGCGTTCGGCCCGGGCCTCATCGCGGAGGATCTTCCGGAATTGCTGCCGGGCGTCCTTTCAGGCTTGGCCTCATAGCCAATTTGAGGCGTCCTGCAGCCAATCGGGCCTGTTTCGTTGTTCCAATATGGGCTAACCATGAGGCTACGGTTGCTCGTGGGGGATCCAAGGCATGGTCTGGTGGTGGTGGGTAATTCCGGGCGTGGCGGCCGTGATCGGTCTGGCGTTCGCGCTGAGCGGATTGGGCTGGATGTTCCGGGGCAAGCCCTTCAAGGGCGGCAGAGGCGTCGGCGGGGGCGCGATCTTTCTGGCGACTGGGGCCGTGCTCAGCCTGATGGGACTCAACATCCAGAGCTATCACCGGCTCGGTGAAGCCCAACGCCAAGTGGCCACGATCTCGTTCGATCAGGTTGAAGGTACGCCAAACACGTACGACGTGACGGTGACTGAGGCGCCGGGTGAGGACGGAACCCCTGGCGCAGTCCACAACTTTCAAGCCACCGGCGACGATTGGATGATCAGCGCCCGCGTGCTCCGTTGGAAGCCTTGGGCGACGGTGCTTGGTCTTGACGCCCAGTACAGATTGGATCGCTTCGACAGCCGGTATCGCGATATCGCGGTAGCGCAATCGACGCCGCCGAGCGTCTTCGACTTACGCCCTGAACGCCGCACCGGGTTGGATTTCCTGCCGGCGGCTCAGGCCGTCGGGCAATTCGTCCCGCTCGTCGATACGCCCGAGCACGGTCAGGCGGTCTATTGGCCCATGGCTGACGGGGCGCAGTACCGAATTGACATAACTGCCCAAGGTCAACTTCTCCCAGACGAGGTCAACGAGGCGGCGGCAGAGGCTGTCGCGCGCTGGGGCACGACCCGGACAGAACGGACGCAAGCCGACTGAGCTCGAGGGAGTGGACGCTGAAAGCGGGCGCGCATAAACAACGCGCCATCCAGCGGACGTGGCGGAATTGGCAGACGCACTGGATTTAGGTTCCAGCGCCGCAAGGCGTGCGGGTTCGACTCCCGCCGTCCGCACCAACCTCTCTCGCCAAAGGCGCCAGCCTAGACCGTGGACTCGGGAAAGGCGCAATGCCATAAGCGCGCCTTTCTCGAAGACAGGCGTCGGGCGGCAAGCGATTTGCAGCCTCCGGCGCGATGCCGAAAGCCCAAGTCATGCAGCTCACAGAGCGCCGTTCCGAAGGTCTCCTGCGCGTTTACGACGTCGTCGTTCCGGCGTCGGAACTGCAACAGAAACTCAACGCCAAGATCGCAGAAGTCCAACCGCGTGTGCGCATCAACGGCTTCCGCCCCGGCAAGGTGCCCGCCAGCCATATTCGCAAGATTTATGGTCCGTCCATGATGCAGGACATCATTAACGAGACGGTCCAGAAGTCGACAAAGGAGAGTCTCGACAAGGTCAATGCGCGGCCGGCTTCGGAACCTTCGCTGGACCTGAAGAGCGACATCAATCAGGTAGTCGCCGGCCAGTCGGACCTGCAATTTGAGCTTTCGCTCGAGATTATGCCTGAGTTCGAGCCTGCCGATCTCAAGTCGATTTCCATCACCAGGCCGACGGCGCCTGTGAGCGATGAGCAGGTCGATGAAGCTCTGAAGGAATTGGCCCTGCAAAACCGCGGCTTCGAGGAGAAGAATGGCCCCGCCGTAGACGGCGACGCCGTGGTGATCGACTTCATTGGCCGCATTGACGGCGATGCGTTCCAAGGCGGATCGGCTACCGACGCTCAGGTCATCATTGGTTCGAAGCAGTTCATCCCCGGCTTCGAAGAGCAACTGATCGGCGCAAGCGCTGGCGATGAACGAACATTGGATGTGACTTTCCCGGAGGACTATCCGGTCGACAACTTGAAGGGCAAAGTCGCTGCGTTTCAAACGACGATCAAGCAGGTGCGGGCGCCCCGCTCTGGCGACCCCGATGACGCATGGGCGAGCGAACTCGGCTTCGAGAGCCTCAACGCGCTGAAGGCTGCGATTAAGCAGCGGATCGAGAGCGAGCATGCGCAACAATCACGCGCGAAGGCCAAACGCGCGCTGTTCGACCAACTCGATGCAAAGCACAGCTTTGAGTTGCCGCCGCGTATGGTTGAGGCTGAGTTCAACCAGATTTGGCGGCAGATTGAACAGGACAGGGAGCAGGGCCGGCTAGATCCCTCGGACACCGGCAAGAGCGAGGAGGATCTGCGCAAAGAATATCGCGCCATCGCCGAGCGCCGTGTGCGACTAGGCCTGCTGCTGGCCGAAATCGGGCGACGCCACAAAATAGAGGTCAGCGACCAGGAGGTGGCGCAAGCCATCTCTGCGCAGGCCCGCAATTTTCCGGGCCAAGAGCGCCAAATTTTCGAAGCTTATCAACGTAATCCGCAGCTGGTCGCACAGGTGCGCGCGCCCATCTACGAAGAAAAGGTCGTCGATTATGTGCTCGAACTGGTGAACGTCGCTAACGCGAGCGTCACCCGCGAGGAGCTTTTTGCGGACGATGAAGCGCCGGCTGCGGACTAATCGGGCATCGAGCGCCGCCGGCAGCTTCAAGCTCTTGCGGGCGGCGTCGAGCCGTCAAATATGACCAGCGCACCGGGGCGATTCCCGGGGCGATTCCCGAAAGGCAGCTATGTCCTCGTTCGATCCTCTCGCCCGGTACGCCAGCCTCGTTCCCATGGTCGTGGAGCAGACGAGCCGCGGCGAGCGCGCGTTCGATATTTTCTCGAGGCTCCTCAAGGAGCGGATCATCTTTGTCACTGGGGGGATCGAGGATGGCCTCGCGAGCTTGGTGACCGCGCAGCTCTTGTTTCTTGAGTCAGAAAACCCGAAGCGCGAAATCGCCATGTACATCAACAGCCCCGGCGGCATCGTGACCTCCGGCCTCGCGATATATGACACGATGCAATATATCCGCAGCCCCGTGTCGACGGTGTGCATCGGTCAAGCCGCATCCATGGGGTCGTTGCTGTTGGCGGCGGGTGAGAAGGGGCTCCGTATCTGCCTACCGCACGCGCGGGTGATGGTGCATCAGCCGTCTGGCGGCTATCGCGGCCCCGCGTCTGATATCGAGCGCCATGCAGAGGATATCCTCTATACGAAGCGGCGTTTGAACGAGATTTACGTCAAGCACACGGGCCAGCCCTACGAGCGGGTCGAGAAGACCCTCGATCGCGACCACTTCATGACTGCTGACGAGGCAAAGGACTTCGGCATCGTCGACCGTGTTTACGAGAGACGCGAATTGCCGGAAGGCGCCGGCTAGCGCATTGCGGTCGAAAGTCACTAAGATGACTTCCCGAGAGGGAGGCGCCAGTGCTGAAGCGTTTGGCTATTGTTGCCGGTTTGTTGTTGACGCCGTGTGGCGCGCAGGCGGAAGACGCGGCCGTTCTCGTAACAGGCCAAACCCCTGATCAAGTGCAGGGGTTCGTGACGCAAATCACTGCACTTCCGCAGAACGTGGACGCGCTTGGTGTCTGGGAGCACCAAATCTGCCCGAGCGTGACAGGGCTGCCGCAAGACCAGGGACAGCAGATTGTAGATCGCATCTCGTTGCGCGCCGCAGCGCTGGGACTGCGCGTTGGCGCACCAGGCTGCACCGCTGACATATTTGTTTTCTTTGTGGCGGACGCCGACGCTTTTGCGCATCGCTTGTTTGAGGAAAGGCGCGAGATGTTCGCCTATCACCGGACGTCTGCTGAAGCGACGAGAGGCCGTGCTGCGCTCGATGACTTCTTGAGCGAACACCGGCCGGTTCGCTGGTGGCATGTGATGCAATATAGTGGCGCGGATGGTGAGCGTATCGGCGACTCCGAATCGCGCTCGACGGCTTCGGGGCCGCCCCCGCTCGACGGCAGTCCGCCCAATGCCGATAGCATGGCGGAAGTGCAGGCGGTTCGGGGCCGCGGGTCTCGGTTGCAGAGCAGCCGCCGCCTTGACATGGCCAGGGCCATTATCATCGTCGATGGCATTTCCGTTGCTCAGATCCCGCCGTCGGCGCTGGGTGACTATCTGGCAATGGTCGCGTTGGCGCAAATAAATCCCCAGGCGGACTTTGCGGGAGTGCCTACGATCCTTTCTTTGTTTGACGCGGCTGAAGGAGCGAGGCCGACCGCTATGACGGCGTGGGATGTGGCCTACTTGGATGGACTCTACGATGCTCCCAGGAACGCCACCTCCGCGCGGCAACAAATAGCGGCTATTGCGCGGCGCATGAGCCAATCTTCGCAATAGGGCGCTTGTCGCCAAGGCCGGGCGGCTCATCGCACCCCTGCTGCATTCGTCGATGGCGCGGCCCAGTTTGAGGCCACATGCGAGCTAACGTCATGCGCAAAATGCTTATCAGCGCCCTTCTGGCTTCTGTCGCCGTGTCAGGAGCGGCGCGAGCACAGACGGCCGATCAGGAAGAGGTGGTGGTCACCGGTCAACGCATGGACGAGGCGGTTCGCTCATTCGTCGACTCCTTGACGGAGCGCGATCTGCCAGAGGATCAGCTAGCCCGCTGGAACGTTCGATTTTGCCCGCTTGTTAGCGGCGTCCGCGTGCGACAGGCGCAATACATCATCGATCGCATGTCTGAACGGGCGATGGATTTGGGTCTTCAGCCCGGGGATCCAGGATGTCGCGCGAACATATTGATAATGTTTGCCTCGAACGCTGACCAGGCGGCGGCCGACTTTGCGGAGAACCGCAGCTTCATGGCTTATTACAGCGGCGCCGAGAATGGTAACTCGCTCGGGCGCGCCGCTTTGCGAGCATTCGTGGCGAGCGATGCTCCGGTAAGATGGTGGCACATCTCTCAGACTGTCAGCCGAGACGGCGACGTGCTGACGGGCGGCGGCGAAACGGTGAGCGGGGCGAGCGCCAGCCGCCTGCAGCGGAATACACGTCAAGATTTCAATCGCGTGGTGGTGATTATCGACAGCCAGAAGTTGGCTGGAATCCAGGTTTCGGCCCTCGCTGATTACCTATCCATGGTTGCCTTGGCTCAGTTCAGCCCTGAGGCCGATGTTTCGCAGTTTTCGAGTATTCTCAATATCTTCGCTGAACGTGACGCTGGCGCTGCGCAGACGCTGGAACTGACGGCCTGGGATCTGAGCTACCTGCAGGGGCTTTATGCCGCGCGTCGAAGCGGGGACTCCCGCGACCAGCAGGCCGATATAGTGCGCGCGATTGAAGGCGACTTGCGGCAATAGGTTCGTTTCGAGCACATCAGGACGGCTTCGCCTTGAAGGCGAAAGCGGGAACGCCCATTTCCACAGCACGCCAGCCCAGCGGCGAGAATCCGGGCGCCTAAGCCTGCTTGCGGCCTCAAGCTTGCTATGGTCGAATTGCCCTCATGGGCGATCGGGTTGGTGAACGTTTTTGAAAGGGATGGTGGTGGACCCTCGGGTGGGGGATGGGCTTTCCGGTCATCAGGCAGCCGTCTTTTCCCGCTAACCGATTGGCCCAGCCAGTCCGCTAAGGATCGTGTATGAGTAAAGGCGCCACCGGCGGAGAGTCGAAAAACACTCTCTATTGCTCGTTCTGCGGCAAGAGCCAGCACGAGGTGCGCAAGCTCATCGCCGGCCCCACCGTATTCATCTGCGATGAATGCGTCGAACTGTGCATGGACATCATCCGCGAGGAGCATAAGACCTCGCTGGTAAAGTCAAAAGAAGGTGTTCCGAGCCCGCGCGAGATCAAGGGCGTCCTCGACGATTACGTCGTGGGTCAGGAGCACGCTAAACGCGTGCTCTCAGTGGCGGTTCATAACCATTATAAGCGCCTCAATCACGCTACGAAGAACAGCGATGTGGAGCTGGCGAAGTCCAACATTCTGCTGATTGGCCCAACGGGTTGCGGCAAGACGCTGCTGGCGCAAACCCTGGCCCGCATCATCGACGTGCCCTTCACGATGGCGGACGCGACCACCCTGACCGAAGCGGGCTATGTCGGTGAGGACGTCGAAAACATCATTCTCAAGTTGTTGCAGGCGGCCGACTACAATGTCGAGCGCGCACAGCGCGGCATCGTCTATATCGACGAAGTCGACAAAATCTCACGCAAATCCGACAACCCGAGCATCACGCGCGATGTGTCCGGCGAAGGCGTGCAGCAAGCGCTGCTCAAGATCATGGAAGGCACTGTCGCGAGCGTTCCGCCGCAAGGCGGGCGCAAGCACCCGCAGCAGGAATTTCTGCAGGTGGACACGACGAATATCCTGTTCATCTGCGGCGGGGCGTTCGCGGGACTCGACAAGATCATCAGTCAGCGCGGCAAGGGCTCGTCCATCGGCTTCGGGGCTACTGTCCGCGACGAGGAGGATCGTCGTACAGGCGAAATCCTGCGCGAGATCGAACCGGATGATTTGTTGAAGTTCGGCCTCATTCCCGAGTTCGTCGGGCGTCTGCCGGTTCTGGCGACGCTGGAAGATCTTGATGAACCCGCGCTGATCACGATCCTGACCGAGCCGAAGAACGCGCTCGTGAAGCAATACCAGCGCATGTTCGAGATGGAGAACGTGAAGCTCACGTTCCCGCAAGAGGCGCTCTCGGCGATCGCCAAGAAGGCGATCCAACGAAAGACCGGCGCCCGTGGGCTGCGGTCAATCTTGGAAAGCATCTTGCTCGACACGATGTTCGAGTTGCCGTCCATGCGAGGCGTGGAGGAAGTCGTTGTGTCAGCCGACGTCGTGGAAGGCCGTGCAAAGCCGCTGCAGATTTACTCCGAGCGGCGCAACGGTCAGGAATCGACCGGCTGAGCGGCCAAGGCTCTGGCGCGCGACCGCCGGGCGGCTGGAACAATTCGCCGACCTTCAGTCTATGCACAGAGTGAACCCGCGCGAGACTTGAAGGGTCGCGCGAACAAATCCACATCTAGTTTAGTTAACACCGCGCCCGGGCGGGGACGACCCTCAGCGGTTGAAGGAGCTGCGAATGGCCGAGAACAAGGTTCTCCCTGTACTGCCGCTGCGCGATATCGTGGTCTACCCGAAGATGGCGGCCCCACTCTTCGTCGGGCGCGAGAAATCCGTCCGCGCGTTGGATGAGGTCATGCGCAAGGACAAGCAGATTCTGCTCGCCGCGCAAATGGACGCCTCCGAAGACGAGCCTTCCACAGACCGGATTTTCACCGTCGGGACCGTCGCAACAGTCGTTCAGTTGCTGAAGCTGCCGGACGGCACTGTGCGCGTGCTCGTTGAGGGCGCTTATCGGGCCCGCATTGAGAAGTTCGTCGGCGATGGCGAATATTTCCAAGCGGAAGTAGCGGCCATCGAAGAGACGAACGCCGATAGCGCCGAGGCGCGTGCGATCGCTCGGGCGGTAATCGATCAATGGGACAATTACGTAAAGCTGTCGCGTAAGACGCCGCCGGAAGTCCATCAGGCGATAGGTCAGATCACCGAGCCAAGCCGCTTGGCGGACTCCGTGGCCGGCCATCTCACAGTCAAGATACCGGACAAACAAGCGCTGCTCGAAATCTCGGATGTGCCGCAGCGTCTGGAGCGCATCCTGCAACTGATCGAAGGCGAGATCGGCATGTTGCAGGTCGAGCGGAAGATCCGCAATCGCGTCAAACGTCAGATGGAGAAGACGCAGCGCGAATATTATCTGAATGAACAGATGAAGGCGATCCAGCGCGAGCTGGGCGACGGCGACGAAGGTCGTGAAGACATCGCCGATCTCGAAAAGCGCATCAAGGAAACGAAGTTGTCCAAGGAAGCCAAGGCTAAAGCCGAGGCTGAACTGAAGAAGCTGCGTCAGATGTCGCCGATGTCGGCAGAGTCGACCGTCGTGCGAAACTACCTTGACTGGCTGCTCTCGCTGCCTTGGGGCATCAAGAAGAAGATCAAGAAAGACATCGAGGCTGCGCAGGCCGTGCTCGATGAGGACCACTATGGCCTCGAGAAAGTAAAGGATCGCATTCTCGAATACCTCGCCGTGCAGGCGCGCACGAACAAGTTACGCGGTCCCATTCTTTGTCTCGTTGGCCCGCCGGGGGTTGGCAAGACCTCGCTCGGGCGCTCGATTGCGCGGGCGACGGGTCGCGACTTCGTGCGCATGTCGCTTGGGGGCGTGCGCGACGAAGCCGAAATCCGTGGGCACCGTCGCACGTATATCGGTTCGATGCCCGGCCGTGTGATCCAGTCAATGAAGAAGGCGAAATCGTCAAATCCGCTCTTCTTGCTGGATGAGATCGACAAGCTCGGCGCCGACTATCGCGGCGATCCCGCAGCCGCGCTGCTTGAGGTGTTGGACCCGGAGCAAAACTCCACGTTCAACGACCACTACCTCGAGATCGATTATGATCTGTCGGACGTGCTTTTCATCACCACGGCGAACAGCCTCAACATGCCTCAACCGCTCCTGGATCGGATGGAGATCATCCGCATCCCAGGCTACACTGAGGACGAAAAACTCGAGATCGCCAAGCGCCACCTGCTGCCCAAGCAGTACGAGAACAACGGGCTAAAAGCCGACGAATTCACCGTTTCCGAAGACGCGCTGCGCGACTTGATCCGTCGCTACACGCGCGAGGCGGGCGTGCGCTCGCTTGAACGGGAAATTGGCAACCTCGCGCGCAAGGCAGTTCGCGAGATCGAGCAGGGCAAAAAGACCAAGGTTGATATTACGGCGGAGAATTTGCCCGATTATGCGGGTGTCTGGAAATATCGCTTTGGCGAGACAGACGTTGAAGATCAGGTCGGTGTTGTCACGGGCCTGGCCTGGACGGAAGTCGGCGGCGACCTGCTGACCATCGAAGCGGTGTCGATGCCTGGTAAGGGCGCGATGACTGTAACGGGCAATCTACGCGACGTCATGAAGGAGTCGATTTCAGCGGCCTCGTCCTACGTGCGCGCTCGTTCAATCCAGTTTGGAGTGAAGCCGCCGGTATTCCGTACGCGGGATATTCACGTCCACGTGCCGGAGGGAGCGACGCCAAAAGATGGTCCGTCGGCGGGGGTTGCAATGGCGACAGCCATCGTCTCGGTGCTCACTGGCGTGCCCATCCGCAAGGACATTGCGATGACGGGCGAGATCACGTTGCGCGGACGGGTCCTGCCGATTGGCGGGCTGAAGGAGAAACTGCTGGCGGCGCTCAGAGGCGGCGTGAAGACGGTTCTCATCCCGAAGGACAACGAGAAGGATCTCGCCGATATTCCTGATAACGTCCGCGCCGGTCTCGAAATCGTGCCGGTCTCCACGGTGGATGAGGTGCTGAAGCTCGCGCTTACCCGACCGCTGACGCCCGTGGAATGGACCGATGAGGACGAACTCGCCGAGAACCGCCGCGCTGACGCAGTGAACGAAGCCGAGGTGCGCCCCCACTAGGGGCGCACACGCCGCGCATGCGCTCAGCCGCCGCTTGCGCCTGGTGCAGGAATGCGCCTAGCCTCGCCGTTGGTAAGCCAGAATCGGCATAACCGGCGAGGGGCAGGAATGAACAAGGCGGAACTTGTAGCGGACGTGGCTGAGCGGATCGGCGATTCCAAGTCGAGAGGCGAGGAAGCGGTGAACGCCGTTTTCGACGCCATCACCGATGCGCTAAAGCGTGGGGATGAAGTGCGCCTGCCATCGTTCGGCGTTTTCGTGGTTTCCCAGACCAAGGAACGCAAGGCGCGCAATCCGCAGACGAACGAAGAAGTGGTGGTGCCGGCGGGGCGTCGGGCCAAGTTCCGGGCGGGGAAGGCGTTGAAAGAGGCGCTCGCGTGAGCGCTTTTCCCGCACTTCCCTTCGCCAGCATACGCCTGTAGCTGAGGCCAGATAGAGGAGCGCATGCTGGCCAGGATCTACAAACCCGCGAAGAATGCGATGCAGTCGGGTAAAGCGCAGACGAAGAAATGGCGCTTAGATTTCACGCCCGCTAGCGCTCCCCGGCCTGACGCCCTGATGGGCTGGATCGCATCCGCGGATCCTAGCGGCCAAGTGCGTTTGTCGTTCGACACAAAAGAGGCTGCGATTGCGTTCGCACGCGAGCATGGCATTCCGCACCAAGTGATCGACCCACCCGAGGTCGCGCGTCAGATCAAGTCTTACAGCGACAATTTCTCATTTCGCCGTCGCGAACCTTGGACGCACTGATCTGTGCTAGGCTTGGGGTAAGCGCCCATAGCTCAACCGGATAGAGCATCCGCCTTCTAAGCGGACGGTTGCAGGTTCGAGTCCTGCTGGGCGCGCCAGACCTCAGGCGCCTGTTCTCACTTCAGTATCTTGCTGGGCGCCCCATTCGGCCCAGGCGCCGTCATAGACGGCCGCGTCCCAGCGGCCGAGCCGCGCCAGCGCGAGAGCGATAATCGCAGCCGTGACGCCGGAGCCGCAGGTGCAGACAGCGCTTTGGCTCTTGTCGATGCCAGCACTGTCGAAGATGCGGCGCAGCTCTTCGGCGGACTTGAGTTTTCCGTTGCTGTCGACGAGCGACCCGCTCGGGACGCTGATCGAGGACGGCATGTGGCCGCTACGCAGACCTGCGCGCGGCTCCGGCGCTTCGCCGCGGAAGCGTTCTCCCGGCCGAGCATCAAGCACAGGAGCAGACCCATTGGCGGTGATGCGGCGCATATCATCGAGATCGCGGACCAGATCGCCGCGGAATCGTGCTGTGAAGTGCCGTTCCATCCGTTGCTGCGGCGGCCCGGTTTCGATCATGCCCCCGCAGCGCTCCCATTCTGGAAGCCCGCCATCAAGGACCATGACGTCGTCGTGTCCCATTGCTCGGAACGTCCACCAGACGCGTGCGGCCGAGAAAAGCCCCTGGCTGTCGTACACGACGACTTGCACTCCGTCGCCGATGCCCAGCTTACGCATGCGCGATGCAAATTTTTCCGGCGATGGCAGCATGTGCGGGAGGGGAGAGTCCGTGTCGGCGATCTCGTCGATGTCGAAAAAGACAGCGCCCGGAATGCGCCGCTCGGCGTAAAGCGCCTTGGCGTCCCGCGGGTCGCTGGGCAGAAACCAGGTGGCGTCCAGCGGACGCACATCCGGCGCATTGAGCCGCTCGGCAAGCCAAGCACAAGAGACAACAGGGTCAGCGTACGTGTCGGTCATGAGCAGAGGCTAGGCGCTTGCGCCGAGCGCTTCAACTCGGGCGGGAGGCCGACCGGCGCGGCCCATCCACGGGGAGTGCATCGATCACGATATCAAGTACGCGCCTCACGTGCGTCGGATCGGGTTCGGCTCCATATATTTTCGGCACATCGTAACGCCGCAACTGATGCCAAACGGCGGGCTGCACCCCGTGTCGAGCGAGTGTGCTTTTCACGCAAGCCAATGCACACCCATCAATGGCGATGATCGGCCGACCAGACTTCGCGAGTTTCACCAGCTTCGGCACATCTCCGCCTACGCCGGCGATGCATGACATCTCAGCCAGTTTGCGGCGGTTCAACTCAAGCGCAACATCATTGCTGGTCTGCGCCGCGCTTGAGCAACCAGAGCAAGAATAAACCAGTGGCAATGTTGCTGTGTCGGCCATCGGGCTACTCGCAGGAAGGCGAGTTCCATGAATAAGCCGACGCTGCGCCGTCGCGTTTGATGGCGGTCAAGACCAGGGGCGCCCCTCAGCCGAGCAGCGATTAGGGTTTGGCGAGTTCAAGCTGCACAACATTGGTGCGTCCGCTTCGGAAACCGGCTTCGCAATAGCTAAGGTAGAATAGCCACAATCGCTTGAAGCGCTCGTCGAAGCCCATCGCTTGGATGTCGTGCCACCGCGTCTTGAAGCGACGGGCCCATTCCGCGAGGGTTTCGGCGTAAGATTGGCCAAAAGCCTCTGCCCTGCGCCAGACGAGGCCCACCCTTGCGGTCTCTTCGCGCAGGCGCTCAACACTGGCGAGCATGCCTCCTGGAAAAACATAGCGCTGGATGAAATCGGCGCGGCGGCGATACTGCTCGAACAGTTCGTCGCGAATGGTGATGATCTGCAGGCCCGCTTTACCGCCCGGCTTGAGCACGCTTGCGATCTTTGCAAAGTAGGCTGGCCAGTACTTTTCGCCCACGGCCTCGAACATTTCGATCGACGCGACCTTGTCGAACTGACCTTCCACGTCGCGATAGTCTTGCCGGCGAATCTCGACTTGATCGGCTATTCCGGCCTTTTCCATGCGCGCGCGAGCATACGCGTACTGCTCGTCGCTGATTGTTATGCCAGTAACCCGCGCGCCGCATTCACGGGCGGCGAATTCGGCGAACCCGCCCCAGCCGCAGCCGATTTCAAGCACGTGGTCGCCCGGTTTGAGTTCCAGATGCTCCGCCAACGCCTTGTACTTGGCGCGTTGCGCGCTTTCGAGATCGCGCACTTTGGCGTCGAAACGGGCAGAGGAATAGGTCATCGAAGCATCGAGCCATGCCTCGTAGAATCGATTGCCGAGATCATAATGAGCGAGAATGTTGCGCCGGGAACCGCGTTTGGAATTCTCGCGCGAAAGATGCCGCAACCAGTTTAGCGCCTTTCCGACAAAACTACCTTCCAGCAGGCGCGTGAAGCGCTCGACGTTCTTGGCAATGAGGGTGAGGAGGGCGGAGAGGTCGACGCTATCCCACTCGCCGGCCATCAGCCCTTCGGCAAATCCGATGTCACCGCTCGCGAGGACCCGGCGAGCAAAGCGATAATCTTTGATCCGGAAATCAACGACCGTCGCGGTGTCGTCGCCAAATCTCAGTCGCCGACCATCGGGCAGGGTGATGATCGCCGCGCCGTCCCTGATCTGCAGCAAGGCAAGGAGCACGGCCTTCGCGCTGGCTGGCGCACGCAGGCCGCCGATCAAGGATGGCGTCGCGCGAAGCACGTCCGCGCTGGGAGCGTTCGTCTCGTGCATGGAATGAACTTAGCGGCTTACCGGTGGCAATCAATGCTATCGGTACGGGCGAACGCTGCTTTCGGATCCCTCACCCGGCTTGGGCTGCGCACGTTCCGTCGTCGCCGTAACCGAACAGGGAAAGCGCCAGTCGGATCGCCTCGCCCCGCTCGCCGGTCAACGCGGGGTCGCGTTCGATCGCCAGGCGCGCCTCCTTGTCCGCCGCTGTCATCATGTGTGCATGCGTCGCAGCATCCACCAGGCGGAAAGGCGGCAATCCCGATTGCTGCGTTCCCAGCATGTCGCCGGCGCCCCGCATCTGATAGTCGATCTCGGCGATGACAAAGCCATCGTCATTGCGTCGGAGCGCATCGAGACGCGCTTTGGCGCTCTCGCCAAGCGGCGGCTTCCAGAGCAGCACGCACGAGCCGCGCTTGTCGCCGCGGCCGACGCGGCCGCGCAATTGGTGCAGTTGCGCGAGGCCAAAACGCTCGGCGTTTTCGATCACCATAATGGTTGCTTCGGGCACGTTCACGCCGACCTCAATCACCGTCGTCGCAACCATCAGGAACGACTCGCCCGTTCGGAACCGCTCCATCGCGGCTTCACGAGCGGCGGGCGCCATCTTGCCGTGCATGATCTCAACACCGCCGCCCAGGCGCGCTTGCAGTTCGCGATGGCGGTCGAGCACGGCGGGCAAATCGATTTCCTCGCTTTCCTCGATCAGCGGACAGACCCAATAGGCGCGTTCGCCGCGCTTGGCGGCCTGCCCAATGGCTTCGATCACGTCGTCGACACGGGTGATCGGCATCGCCACCGTCTGAATCGGCTGCCGCCCAGGAGGTTTTTCATCGAGGATGGAGAGATCCATGTCGCCGTGAATCGACAGCGCCAAAGTGCGCGGTATGGGCGTGGCGCTCATCACCAACACGTGCGGGGCGAAGCCCTTGGCGACCATACGCGCTCGATCCGATACGCCAAAGCGATGTTGTTCATCGATGACGATGAGGCCAAGATCGTGGAACGCGACGTCTTCTTGAAACAAAGCATGAGTGCCGACCACCACCACCAGTTCGCCGGAGGCGAGTTGTTCTGTGACGGCCTTGCGTTCCTTGCCTTTGTCGCGACCGGTGAGCACGGCCATTTTGACGCCAGCTGCATCCAGCATCGGAGCGAGTGTGGCGCCGTGCTGGCGCGCAAGCAGGTCGGTGGGCGCCATAAGGGCGCTTTGCAGCCCTGCTTCCGCGGCCCTGGCCATGGCCAAGGCCGCCACCAGCGTCTTACCGGATCCGACGTCGCCCTGTAGCAGACGGAGCATCGGCGACGCCGCGCTCATGTCAGCGTAGATCTCTGCTGCAGCGCGAAGCTGAGCGGCGGTCGCCGCAAACCCGAGCGAGCCCAGAATGCGATTGGACAAGCTTCCATCGCCCTGAATCGCCCGGCCAGGCTCGTTCTTTCGCAGAGCGCGCCGAAGACGCAAAGCGCACTGCCGGGCAAACAACTCGTCATAAGCCAGCCGCGTGCGGAACGGCCCCTCTGGCGCCACATCCTCGGGAGCGGCCGGGCGGTGGAGATGTTCCAGCGCTGTGCGGAAATCGGGCCAGTCGTGTGATTTGACCGTCGTCGCCTCTAGCCACTCAGGCACATCCGGAATGGTGTCGAGCGCAGCGAGAATGACTTTCGAGAGGGTTCGGCCCGAGAGCCCCTGTGTCAGCGGATAGACCGGTTCCACAGCCGGAGGCGCCTCGCCCCGTGCAGGGTCGAGCACGTGATCGGGGTGCAGCATCTGCCGCGTCCCTTCGTAGAAGCTGACCGTACCGCTCACGATCCGCTTCTGCCCCACAGGCCACATCCGCTTCAGCATCTCCTCGCTGCCGCGGAAATAGGCGACCGACAAAAACCCAGTCTCGTCGCGCAAACGGATGCGGTGCGGCAGGTTCTTGTATGCGGGCTGGTGTGCGTCCACTTCGGCTTCGATCGTGGCGACGTCGCCGTCATCCGTTTGGGCGATCGGAACACGAAGCCGGCGGTCGATCGCCGTATTCGGCGGCAGGAACAGCATGTCCCGCACCAGTCGCCCGCTGGCCACCTTGGCGACCAGATCCATGGTCTCGCGCTTGCTGCCCTTCGGCCCGCGCGCGGGCGCCAGAAACAGTGCTTCCAGACTGGTACGGACCGGTGGCGAAACGATGCTCATGCAGCACTCTGGCCGACGCTGACTCGCCGACCCATATGGGTTATAGCGCGGCCCCTTTGATTGCGCCTGCCGCTGGGGCTCCATGGACGACCGCCGCAAGAAACTCCAGTTCCGCGCCTGGCGTCGCGGCTTCCGCGAGATTGACTTGATTCTCGGCAATTTCGCGGATGCGCACCTCAGAGGAATGGACGAGGCGCAACTTGATGAATTCGAAGCATTGCTGAACGCGCCTGACCAGGAAGTCTATGCTTGGATTACGCAGCAGGGCGCTGCACCACCCGATTACGACACTCCAACTCTCGGGCGCATTCGCGCACTTCACTTTGGCTTGAACCGACCGACCGAATGACAACTCCACTGCTACCTCGCCTGACAGAGACGTTGGCGAAATCGAAAGATGCTCTGGTCGTTACCGGCGCACCTGAGGGGATGGACGCCGCCGCTTTAGCTGAAGCCGCGCGCGTGCGTGGCGGCGTAACTTTGTTCATTGCGCGTGACGAAACCCGAGCAGCGCAATTCGAGGCTGCGGCTCTGTTCTTCGCCCCCTCTCTGGAGACGCTGCGCCTTCCCGCGTGGGATACCCTTCCCTACGACCGCATCTCGCCGGCGGCCGCAATTGCGGCGCAGCGTTGCGCCGCCCTCTCAGCATTGGCGCGGCGCAGTGAAGACGGGCCGCCTTTATTACTGATTGCGACGGCCTCGGCGGTCGCACAGCGCGTGCCGCCGCGTGCGCGCATGGGGGCGGGCGCCTTCTCTGCTGAAACAGGCGCCGAAACCTCGATGCAGGACCTCGAAGGTTACCTTGTGGTCAACGGCTACATGCGCGCTTCAACGGTGCGCGCCCCCGGCGAGTTCGCCGTGCGCGGTGGTCTCATTGACATATTCCCGCCGGGCGCCAGCGAGCCGTTGAGGTTCGATTTTTTTGGTGATGTGCTGGAAAGCATCCGCGCCTTTGATCCAGAAACGCAGATTTCCAAAGGCAAACTCCGTCAGGCGCTGCTGACGCCAGTGAGCGAAGCGTTGCTCGATGATATGACGGTCCTTCAATTCCGTCGGCGTTTCACACAGGCCTTCGGCGCCGTGAATGATCCTCTCTATGACAGTGTGAGCGCGCGCATCCGCCGCCAAGGCATGGAGCAATGGCTGCCGTTTTTCTATGAACGGTTGGAGACCGTGTTCGATTATGCGGGCGAAGACGCCCTCGTTGCGTTCGATGCGCTGGCGGAGGATGCAATCAAGGAGCGCGTCGACACAGCCCGCGACCACTACGAGTCGCGCAAGGCCGCACCTGTTGCACGCGGCGCGGCGCCATTTCGGGCGCCGGAGCCAGACTTGCTCTACCTGCAAGCTGAAGCGCTGAAAGACGCTATCGGCGATAGAGCCGTGCGCCGATTCACGCACTTTGATGTCGACACGAAGAAAAAACTGGATCTTGGCGGGCGCTCCGGGCGTGACTTTGCGCCGGAACGACAAGCCGCGGAATCGAACGTGTTCGATGCGGCGTACCAGCATATCGCCGCGCTCACTAGAGCGAAGAAACGCGTGCTTGTCGCAGCGTGGTCCGAGGGATCGGCCGAGAGGCTTGCTGGCGTGTTGAGCGACCACGGCGTGGAAGCGGTTGTGCGAATCCACTCATGGCATGAAGCTTCACGGCTGCCAAAAGGCGCGCATGGCCTATGCGTGCTTCCGCTCGAGCACGGCTTCGAGACGGAGAGCTTCGCGGTCATTGCCGAGCAAGATATATTGGGTGATCGACTGGCGCGGCCGCGCAAGCGCCGCAAGGCGGCCGCGGTGATGGCCGAGGCCGCGGCGCTCAGCCAAGGCGATCTCATCGTCCATCAGGACCACGGCGTTGGACGCTATGAAGGGCTGAAAACGCTCGACGTGTCGGGCGCCCCGCATGATTGCCTGGATTTGAGCTATGCCGGCGGCGACAAGCTCTATCTGCCGGTAGAGAACATCGAACTGGTGAGTCGCTTCGGCGCAGACGACGCCGATGCACAGCTCGACAAACTGGGAGGCGTCGCTTGGCAAAGCCGCAAAGCGCGCGCCAAGCAGCGCTTGCGCGACATGGCGGAGGAACTTCTGCGGATCGCGGCGCTGCGGGCCACGCGCGTGGCAGATCCAGTTTCCCCGCCCGAAGGGTTGTGGGACGAGTTTTGCGCCCGCTTTCCCTACGAGGAAACCGAAGATCAGCTCGCCGCGATCGACGATGTCATGGGCGACCTTTCATCCGGAAAGCCGATGGATCGCCTGATCTGCGGCGACGTCGGCTTCGGCAAGACGGAAGTCGCTCTGCGCGCGGCTTTCCTCGTCGCCATGAGCGGCAAACAGGTGGCCGTGGTTGCTCCGACCACGCTGCTCTGCCGTCAGCACTTCCGCACGTTCGAAGAACGCTTCCGCGGCTTGCCTGTTCGGGTGCGGCAGTTGTCGCGGCTTGTTGCGACCAAGGACGCGAACGAGACCAAAGCCGGCTTGACTGAAGGGACAGTTGAAATCGTCGTCGGCACACATGCGCTGCTGTCGAAGACGGTCAAGTTCGCCGACCTCGGCTTGATGATTATCGACGAAGAACAGCATTTTGGCGTCAAACATAAGGAGCGCTTGAAGGATCTTCGCGCCGAAGTGCATGCGCTCACGCTGTCGGCGACGCCGATCCCGCGCACGCTTCAACTTGCACTTGCCGGCGTGCGCGAGATGAGCCTCATAACAACGCCTCCCATCGATCGGATGGCGGTGCGCACATATGTGACGGCCTTCGACGCAGTGACTATCCGCGAGGCGCTGCTGCGCGAGAAGTACCGCGGCGGCCAGAGCTTTTTCGTTACACCGCGTATTTCTGATCTTGAGGAGGCTGCCGAGTTTTTGCGGCGCAATGCGCCCGAAGTGACGTTCGCTATCGCTCACGGGCAAATGGCGGCGGGCGCTCTCGATGAGATCATGACGAGCTTCTACGACGGCGCGTTTGACGTGTTGCTTTCCACGACAATCGTGGAATCCGGGCTCGACATCCCGCGCGCCAATACGCTGATTGTTTTTCGTGCAGACATGTTCGGTCTGGCGCAACTTTACCAGCTACGCGGCCGGGTCGGACGTTCCAAGGTGCGCGCGTACGCGTACCTCACTACTGCGGCCGATCAGGCGATGACGCCGGCGGCGGAGAAGCGATTGAAGATTCTGTCTTCTCTCGACAGCCTCGGCGCCGGCTTTACTTTGGCCAGCCACGATTTGGATATGCGCGGCGGCGGCAACCTGCTTGGCGAAGAACAGTCGGGTCACATTCGCGAGGTTGGTGTTGAACTCTACCAGTCGATGCTGGAAGAAGCCGTCGCGGCGTTGCGAGAGGGCAGGGAGGATGCGGTCAACGAAAAATCATGGTCGCCGCAGATCAATGTTGGGGCATCCGTACTGATTCCAGAAGATTACGTTTCGGACCTTACGGTTCGACTTTCGTTATATCGGCGTCTTGGCGACATCGATTCTGATCAGGAGCGCGAAGCCTTTGCCGCCGAGTTGATCGATCGGTTCGGCCCGCTGCCTCCGGAAGCGGACCAGTTGATTGCCGTCGCAGCTCTCAAGGCGCTCTGCCGCCGCTGCCAGATCGCGAAGTTGGACGCGGGGCCGAAAGGCGCAGTGCTCACCTTCCGCGACACGGGCTTCCCGGATCCGCTCGCGCTCGTGCGCTTCGTGCAGGAGCGGCCCGACGACTACAAGGTGCGCCCAGACGGGAAGCTGGTGGTGCAGGGCGGATGGCCCGAACCAGCACAGCGGCTCAAGGCGCTGCGCGGGGTTCTAGAGGCCCTGAGCCGCATCGCCACACGTAAGGCCGCTTAGGCTGGAATAGATTCCACTTCGAGCGCTCGAAGCGCGCGCGCCAGCAATCCAATTCCGCTTTCGCCCGGTTGCAGCTCGGCGGCGCTTTGCTCGAACACAAGCGGTCCAGCGCCGTCATCCCCGGACGCAAATGCTGTGCACTCCGCCACTGAAGCGATACGTTCCGCCGTTCGCTTGGCGCTACCCAGGTCTGATGCAGGCTGCGCAACAACGATGAGATCGCCGCCGAACGCCGCGCCTGAATCGGTGTCGCGCATAAGACGGCTGGCGAGGCTGGCGATCTCGACAAATCCTTTGCGCCAAGCACTCTCCTCCGGCACGCGCGCCCCGTGCGCAGGCAACACGCGTAGCGCGGCGAGGCTGAGCGCGCGACCACTGGCGTGGTGATCCAGCGCCAATTGGGTCAAATGCCGTTCGAATGCATCTCGGCGCCAAAGCCCGGTGCGCGTTTCCCCCATGAGATCACGATATGCCAGCATCTCGTGCTCTGCGGCCCGGCGACGGCGCTCCCGCCTTACGGCTTCGAAAAGCCATCCCAGTGATGGCCCGCACGGCGCATTGGCCGTCGCTACGGTCGAAGCCCCGCGGTCAACCGCGGCCGCCGCGGTCGCAAGGTCGCCAGGCGCCGTTATCACCATTGTAGGCAGGTGATAGAGGGTAGCGTTTCGACGCAGCGCCGCGCAGAGGGAGATGGCGGTCGCCGAATCTTGCGCGCCGTTCAAGACCACGGCATCGAAAGGCTCGTCGTGAAGATGGTCAAACCCCGCATAGGAAGAGAACGCCGCGGCGACCAATCCTCCAGCGTCGGCCAAAACACGCTCGAGCGCGAGGAACATTGAACTCGGTGCGCCAATGTAAAGAGCTTTGAGGCGCCGCGCCTCCAGCGGAGTCGGCGCAGCCACGTTAAACCCCTCAGCAGTCTGGCGACGCCGCACGCGTTCTTCGTTCGCTATCGCAAGCCGCGACCATGCCTCTATCTGCGCGGCGAGCAGCTTGGGTGGACCGTCGAGCATGATCGCGCCAGAGAATGAGGCGGCCTGCTCCAGGCCAATCATCGGCGGGGATGCGGCGCGGCAACCGACCAGTCGCACCAACGCTGCGCCGGGATGAACCGGCTCGGGCGCCGATCCGTCGAGCGCAGGGTGAACCGACAGATCCTCGCCCTCAGGCGCCGTCGCTGCGCCGACGAGAGCCGCAGCATTGACTCCCGCAGCGGCAAGCAAGGTCTGCGCTTCCTTCGCAGCGCGGACGTCGTTGGCTCGCACAACAATGCGCAAAGATTAACGCTCCGGCGCCGGCGACGGCATGGTGACTAACGCGCTAACGTATCGCGGCTGCAGATAGTGATGCAAACAAGAAGGTAAATGGAGCGTTGCATGGCAAATGGTCCGCTTGCAGGCGTCAAGGTCATCGAGTTCGCTGGAATCGGTCCTGGCCCCTTTTGCTGTATGCTGCTTTCAGACATGGGCGCTGATGTCGTCCGCATCGACCGAAAGGGCGGGCGCGGCGGGGCGAAGTTCGATGTCACCGCGCGCGGGCGCCGATCGGTGGCGTTGGATCTGAAGGACAAGGGCGATGTTGGCTCCGCCCTGTCCCTGATCGCGAAGGCGGACGTGCTGATCGAAGGTTTCCGGCCTGGCGTGATGGAGCGTTTGGGGCTGGGACCAGAGCAGGCATTCGCGCGCAATCCGCGTCTGATCTACGGGCGCATGACCGGGTGGGGCCAGGAGGGTCCGCTCGCGCACGCCGCAGGGCACGACCTCAATTATATCGCCTTGACAGGCGCGCTGTACGCGATGGGACGCAAGGGTGAGCCCCCGGCGCCGCCGCTCAATCTTGTCGGAGATTTTGGCGGCGGGGCGCTCTATCTCGCCATGGGAGTCTGCGCTGCCCTGCTCGAAGTCGCTCGTTCAGGGAAAGGCCAAGTTGTCGACGCAGCCATCACTGATTGCACGGCCTCTATGATGGCGATGATGTACGGCTTCCGTTCGGCTGGACTGTGGTCGGATGAGCGGGACTCGAACCTGCTCGATGGGGGGGCGCCATTCTACGACGTTTACGAAACCAAAGACGGTCAGTTTGTAGCGCTGGGCTCACTTGAGCCTCAGTTTTACGCCCTGTTTCTGGAGAAGCTAGGGTTGACGGCCGATCCGCTCTTTGCGTCGCAGATGGATCGGACGCAATGGCCTCTCATGACGGCAAAGGTCGCGGAGACGATCAAGACCAAGACCAGGGCCGAGTGGGCCGCGCTGCTGGAAGGAACCGACGTGTGCTTTGCGCCAGTGCTTTCCATGGCGGAGGCGCCGTCGCATCCGCACAACGTGGCCCGAGCGGCCTTCGTTGAGATTGACGGGGTCGTCCAGCCCTCGCCAGCGCCGCGCTTTTCACGCACCCCCGGCAATGTGCAAGGTCCGCCTGCCGCCGTGGGAGCGCACACGGACGAGGTGCTCGCCGATTGGGGCCTCGCGAGCAGCTAAGCTGACGAATTCGTTCAGCGGTGGTTCAACCGCGCTGCTGTTTATTCTGCGTCGGTCCTGGGCGATTTTTCGTCCCTCGCTCGTACCGGGGCCAGGTTATCGATCCACCTCAGGATCGAAGCAGAGCGCCGGCCGCCGGCTCAGCGGCCGGCGCAACTGCGCGCTTTATCATGTTGCGCCGCAGCGGAAGGCTCCGTAACAGGAGCCGCGAAAGGCGGCAGCGATGGTCAACAAAGTCTACCCCGATGCCAAATCAGCGCTGGAAGGGCTGACATTTGACGGCATGACCGTAATGAGCGGCGGCTTCGGCCTGTGCGGCATCCCGGAAAACCTCATTCTCGCGCTACGCGACTGCGGCGTCAGGGGCATCACCGTGATCTCTAACAACGCTGGCGTCGATGGGTGGGGACTAGGCTTACTGCTGGAGACCAAACAGATCAGAAAGATGGTCTCGTCTTATGTTGGTGAGAACAAGGAGTTCGCGCGCCAGTATCTGGCGGGTGAACTCGAGCTCGAGTTCAACCCACAAGGCACGCTGGCCGAGCGTTGCCGGGCTGGGGGCGCGGGGATCGCGGCCTTCTACACCAAGACAGGCGTCGGCACGCTGGTGGCCGAAGGCAAGGAAACGAAGGTGTTCAACGGCGAGACTTATGTAATGGAAACTGGCCTCGTCGCCGACCTCGCGATCGTGAAGGCTTGGAAGGGCGATACCGAAGGCAACCTCATCTTCCGCAAGACCGCCCGCAACTTTAACCCGATGATGGCGACGGCCGGCAGAAAGTGCGTCGCCGAAGTCGAGATTCTGGTTGAGACCGGCGAACTCGACCCCGATCAGATTCACACGCCAGGCATTTACGTTGATCGGATCGTTAAGGGAACGTTCGAGAAGCGCATCGAGCAGCGCACCGTCCGCAAGCGGGAGAACGCCTAATGCCGTGGTCCCGGGATCAGCTCGCGCAGCGCGCAGCCAAAGAACTTCGCGACGGATTTTACGTCAATCTCGGCATCGGCATCCCGACCTTGGTGGCTAACTACATTCCCGACGGCATGGAAGTCACGCTTCAATCGGAGAACGGCATGCTCGGCATGGGCCCGTTCCCGTATGAGGGGGAGGAGGATCCCGATCTAATTAACGCTGGCAAACAAACCATCACGGCGCTGAAGAAGACGTCGTATTTCTCTTCAGCGGACTCATTCGCAATGATCCGCGGAGGTCATATCGATCTATCCATTCTCGGCGCCATGGAAGTCACCGATCGCGGCGACCTCGCCAACTGGATGGTGCCTGGCAAGATGGTCAAAGGCATGGGCGGGGCGATGGACCTGGTTGCCGGCGTCAAAAAGGTCGTAGTCGTGATGGAGCACACTTCTAAAGACGGCGCTTCGAAGCTCCTGCAGAAGTGCACGTTGCCGCTGACGGGCGTGAATGTGGTTGATCTGGTGATAACCGATCTAGGCGTGTTCGAAATCGACAAACACGGTTCACAACCGATGAAGCTCATCGAACTTGCTGACGATGTCGGACTAGACGAGATCACGGCCAAGACCGAGGCGCCTTTTGTCAACGCGCTTGGTTGAATCACGACGTTCGCTCGCCGAGTTCATCATTTCCTATCACCTGGCAGGTAAGTTCGCCGGAACACTTCGTGCAGAGAGGGCGCCATGTGTAGCCCTCCAACATGGGTCTGGTGATGCTTCGTGCCGATATGAAGCGCAGCGTCAAGCGACGCGCCGCGGCTATGGCCGCTTGTGCGATCGCTGCGTTTGCGTCGATGTGGTGCGCAGATGCGTACGCGCAGACTGCGCCGTCCGGCGATCTTGCACGCGTTCTCGACCTCATTTCGCAGCAGGAAGCGCGGCTCAACGCTCAAGAGCGTCAGTTGCGTGATCAGCAGCGCGAGATCTCCGAGCAACGCGCGTTGATTGAACGTCAACGACAAGAGATTGCCTCTATCTCCGGGACGCCCGCGTCTCTCGGCGACGCTGATCTTGGTGAAATCCGAGGCACGGGGGGGCTCGCACAAGGCCTCGGCTACACAGCCCTTGCTGCGGATGAACCGATCCGGCTCAACCGGGGCACGTTCACCATCGATCAACCAGCCGAAGGCGGAAGCGCCCCGGCGCAACCGCGATCGACCGCCGCCCCGCCAGAACAACCTGTGGGCGAGGCGCCTCCTGAAGAAACGCAACGTTCGACTGTGGAAGCGCTTCCCGAGGGGCAAAACGCTCTTCTCGGCCGCGGCCGCTTGGTTATCGAACCCTCCATCGAGTATTCGCGCAGCTCGTCAAACAGGCTGGTGTTCCGCGGCGTTGAAATCGTCACCGGGATTCAGATCGGCCTTCTGGAAGCGAACGACACGGCGAGAGACACCGTCGCCTCGTCCCTGGCGTTGCGTTACGCGCTCTCTGATCGGCTTGAGGTCGAAGGCAGAGTGCCATTCATTTACCGTTCGGACCGCGTCACCACGCTGTCGCAGAACGACTCCACCATGACCCGCACCTTCGATCTCGAAGGGGCCAATGTGGGCGATGTCGAGTTTTCGGCCCGCTACCAGCTCAACCGCGGACGCAACGGCGCGCCGCTTTTTGTCGCCGGTGCGCGCGTTAAATCGGACACGGGCCTCGGCCCGTTCGATCTCGACCGCGACGAATTCGGCGTCTCGACCGAGTTGGCGACGGGATCCGGCTTTTGGGCCGCGCAGGGCAGCGTTTCCGTCCTGTATCCCACCGATCCGGCCGTCCTGTTCGGCAATATCAGCTACTTGTACAATATTCCCCGCAACATCGACCGCAGCTTCGGCGGCGGGGAAAACGCCGTGACGGTCGGCCATGTTGATCCGGGCGACTCGATCGGCTTCGGCTTCGGCTTCGGCTTCTCCGTCAACCCGCGTTTTTCATACTCGATTAGCTACAGCCACTCCTATGTGATGCCGACCGAGACGGAGCTGAACGAGACGGTGCAGCGCTCTACCGAGCTTCAGGTCGGCTCGCTGCAACTTGGTCTGTCGTTCCGGGCGAGCGAGCAGCTGACGGTCGCAACCAGCGTCGACGTCGGCGTGACCGAGGATGCTCCAGACGTGCGCATAGCGCTGAGAACACCTTTCCGCTGGTGATCTCCACCCTCCAGGAAAGCTTCAAGGGCCGCCCGAAAGGCGGCCCTTTCTGTTTCTGGAGTTGCAGCGCATCGCGCACGCTGTTACGGCGCGCGCTTACAGGGATGGGTGGCCGAGCGGTTTAAGGCACCGGTCTTGAAAACCGGCGTGGGTGCAAGCCCACCGTGGGTTCGAATCCCACCCCATCCGCCAGAAACAACGGCTCTGACCCCAAACAGGCGAAGTCGATAAGTGCTTTATCCTGCATTGCTCTTGCGTTAACCATAGCGAAGGACTGCTTTGGCGGTTCTAGGGGGACGCGCATGAGCAAGAAGCACTTTGCGCTGATGGCGGTGGTGGTGGCGGGCGCGATGGCCTTGTCCACAGCGGCGGCGCAGCAAACACGCATTCGGGCGGATCAATGCACGCGAGAGCTGGCGCGCAGCACCCTTGAAACGTTGAGCTGGGATGATGTCGCCAGTCAACGCGCCGTTGCAGAGACCTGCGCCAGCGTCGGAGCAACGGCGCGCGGCATCCAGGCCGCGCGCGCTCGTTTCTACGCGGGCAGGGCCTACAACCACATTCCCGATGGTGTCGACGAGGCGATCCGTCAGTTGGAGATCGCGGTAAATTCCGGTCAGGATTTCGAAAGCCAGTTCGGCCGCGAACTTCGCGCCGCTCGCCTTGAGCTGGTGCAGGCGTACCGCACGAGCGGTCGGGTCGAGGCCGCCCGCAACCTTTTAAACAACCCGGCCCTTCGTCCCAGCGACCCGGCGGTCTCTTATCAACGCGCGATGCTCATCCTGGCTGAGCTGCGCGAGGCTGGTCGCGAGAGCGCCTTCGACGTCCTGCGCGGGGTCTTCATTCAGGACGACACCCAACTTCTTGGCAACGCCGCTGATCCGACCGGCCTCACCCAGTCGGAAATTCGCCGCGGGCGCTCCTGGTTGTATTGGCTCGGCATGTCCCTCGGTCAGGATGCGTTGGCGCACCAGGGCAGGGACGAGGAGCAACGCCGCGCCGACGCGATGCGAGCGATCAACTATTTCGGCCCTGTTGCGAGCGCGATCGCTGCGGCCTGCCGCAACCAGTCGCCGGCGAACTGCAGCGGCATTGGCGCAACTGAACCCATCGGCAGTTTGGGTTTTCCCGTTGCCCCAACCGGCGAACAGCTGTTGAGTGCGTTTTTTCAACTGGGGGTCGCGCACCTGAAGGCCGCGGGTGTCCAGGACACCGCCGGGCTCGCTGCGATGGCTGGAAACGGAGCGGCGGGGCAGGCGGGCAGCCTCGACTGCTTTAGCGCCAATATCGCCCCCGATGCGGTAAGCCACTTCCAGAACGCCCGTTATGCATTTCAGGCTGTTGTGAGAGCCGCTCCCGCCGGGTCGGGCGCGGCCTCCGCGGGAAGTTGGGGCTTGGGCTGCACCATCTTGGCGAACGTGGGCACCGTTGCCGACCCCGGCGAGCAGCAGCGGCAACTGGCCATGGCGGTTCAATTCCTTCAACAGGCGCCGGATCGGCCGCTGACATTGCTGACGCTTGCACGAGCCCAAGTGCTGCAGGGTCAGCTTGAATCGGCGCGCGCGAACTATCAGCGCGCGTTGTCCTTGGCGGGTCCCGACACGCAGTGCCGGCCGAACCGGCAACCGACGGCCGATGCGCGCGCCGAATTGCCATCGCGTATCTACCTTGAGCTGGCGCGCACGCGATTCACGGAGCCGCTGTCGGGGCCGCGTCGCGGCGCATCGGATTTGTTCAGCCGCACCATCACCGAGATCGTGCAGGCTCGCCCCCAAGCTCTGGCGGAAGCGGAAGGCGAACTGCAATGCGCGATTTCCCTCAACGCGGCTAACGCCGAGGCGCGCCTGACGCTTGGTCACATTTACCTGCGGCTGGGCTCTGAAGGCACGCTGGACCCGCCGCCGTTCACCAAGGCGCAGCGTGTGCTGAGCTATTTCGAACGTCCGAGCGGTTCAGGCCAGGACGGCCGCGCCGAGGGGCTTTACCTCCTCAGCCGTCGCGAAACGCTGCTGCAGCAGAATCGACTCCTCAACAGCCGCGCCTCTGGCGGCAATGGCGCTAACGCGGTGGGTTACGCGACCCAAGCCTACAACAGCACACAGCGACCGGAATTCCGGCGCCAGGCCTGTTTGGCGCAGCTGTTGTTCGGCAGCACCCGAGATGAAGGCTATTGCTCTGCTTCGGGCCAGGGCGGGGAACGCGCGGAAACCTTGCTTTATGAGGGCATGTATTGGCTGCGTCGCGGCCAGCACGAACGCGAAGCCCGCATGAGCAGCTGGTCCCGCTCGATTCAGGCGTTCAACCGTGGCCTGCGTGAAACCTCGCCCGGGGTGATGATCGACACGGTGCATCCCTCCTTGCCGGCGACGCTGCCGCTCGAAGATCTGATGCATTATGGCGAGCGCTACGTTTTGCGCTGTGCTCGCCTTGATTATGGCGATCGTGAATCGGCCTCTGACGAGGTGCGAGCTTTCTTCAGGCTGTCGGGCATGCCCGATCCATGCGGCGGCGCGCCACGTTGAGCGCGTCGCCAGGGAGCGCAGATGCCGGATCCCGATGACACCATCAGCGGTCTGCCGGAGGTCATCCGTAACTCCAATCGGCCGATCGTCATTTATCAGGGCCCGCCCCCCGGGCAATTCGATCCCGCCACGACCAACGCGCTCGGGCTATTGTCGTGGTTAGTGCTGTTGACCATTTGCCTCGTGACAATCGGTCTAAGTGTCTGGGCCGTGTGGAATCCCGGCTATGACGAGGGGCAATTCTCTCCCGTCTACGAGAAAGGCCGACCTGCTGGACTCGCCAACCGCATTGAAGAGCGCCAAGAGATCAATGCGCGGGCCGAGGGGCTGCTCGAGTATCTCGAACGCGTCCGCGCCGACAATCTCGCGCGCAGACGCAACACCGACGTGCTGCCGCTGATCACAGACCGCGATGGTATCGATGACTTGCGGGGCGAGTGGGACGACATGTGCCGCAGTATCCGCGCTCGCATCTATGACCGCCGCATTGGTCAGATCGACGCCCGCGTATCAGAGCTGCGCGCGAGACGGCGCCAGATTGCCGATCCCGTGGAACGCGCACGGCTGGATGGCGACATTGACGCTCTGGCGCAACAACGTCGAGACGAACTCGACCGCCGCCGCACCGATAGCGATCCGGCGCTGCGCTGCGTGCCTGCGGCTCAAGCGCCTGTCTGCTCCGATTCAAACCACGATGCTTGGTGCAACCCGCAACTCAATCGGCCGAATGAATTCCGGGGCGAGGGCTCCTAATGACAGACGCCGAACAAGAGCCGCGGGTGGTGGAGCAGAAGACGGTGTTCACAGCGCCGGCCGCCGGGATGGCAGTGCTGGCCCTGATCGTGCGCACGCTAGCGCGGCTTTGGGTGATCGGGCTGCTGCTGCTGGGGGCCGCCTTTGCGGGGATCGCAATCAACCAGATGATGCAGCGTCAGGCCCAGTTGGAGGAATTGCGACGCAGGCCGGGACCGGACGCCTATGCAATCGTCGCCTACCGGCGCGAACTGGAACGACAGCTCCGCGCTTACAGCCAGAATTGGCGCTCGGATTCAGTGCCGACGCCGCCGCAGCGGCCTCGCCTATTGGAAGACATTGACTTGGCGCGTGCGCGTAACCGCGAACTCACGCAGGCTGCGCCGCCGTCGCCGTCGAGCGACGGCGCCATTAGTGCGCCGCCTTAGTAGAAAGTGTCCGGCGTCTCCAATTGCGAGCGCCAGTACGGGGGAGAATGGTAATGGCAACGCTGGCGTTCTTGCTGCTGGTCGCAGCGCTGATCTTGTTCATCGTCAGCACCCGGCAATGGCCGATCATGCTGCGCGGCGGGGTGTGGGGTGGCGGCATGCTGCTGCTGGTGGGGGCTTGGATTCTGCTCGGAAACACCCAGCGCGACCCCGAGCTCGCCACCGCCCTCGGAGATTTTCTTGCACACATAGCCAATCCGGGCGGCAGCCTGATCGCACGAATGTTGGACAGCAATGGCGCCGCCGTGGCGCGGATCGTGCTGTCCCTGTTTGATATCTTCGTGTTCTTCGGCGTGCTCGTCGCGGTGCTGGCGCTCGCGGCTTTCAGTCCCGGCGAGACCATGGAGCGGGTGATCCGTCCAATCATGGCGGGAATGATCGGCGCGATCGCGGGCGCGCTGATAGCTCTCGCGATTGTCGGCACCGGTTTCGGTCAACGCGAGGAGCGCCGCGCATATGCGGGGCCAGTGCTTGCAGAGACCATCTACAGCGGCGACACTCTGCTGCTGAACGGGGATCTGGTCCGTTTACGCGGCATCGACGCGCCGGAGGCAGGCCAAATCTGCCGCCTCAACAACCGCACTCAAGACTGCGGCGAGGAGGCCACGCGTGCGTTGCGTCGCATGCTTGATGGCGCCTACGTCATGTGCGCGCTTGAGGGCGATCCTGATCCTCGACCACCAGCAGCCACGGACCGCATCGTCACCTGCACCGCTGTCCGCAATGGCAGAGAAGACTTCAGCGTTGCGCGCCGCATGGTGGAAGAAGGATATGCGGTCTCTCAAGGCGACTCCTATCAGCGTGAGGCCGAAGAAGCCGCGGCGCACGCACGGGGCCTCACGAGCTGGTGCACATTGCGGCCCGAAGTCTGGGCGCGCCTGAACAATGCACAGAAGACGGCGTTCCGCGATCGCGGCGTCTACGCCGCGAACCAGGCGACTTTTGGCACTTGCCCGCCGCCTTCGCGTCCCCGTGCCGACCGCGACCTGCCGCCGGTTTCTGCGCCCAAATAATGCCGGCAAGCGCGCTCCGCTAGAAGCGGAGCGCGCTTGAGACGAGCAGATCACTGGAAGCCGGTTTGCATTAAGCATGAATGCTTACGCCGTCTAAACGCGCCTTCGACTAGAAGGATCGCTCCCATTACGCAGGCGCTCTCATGCTTTCATTTTCGCTGCGATTTTGCTGCGTCTTTGTCCTCGCCGGGAGCGCCGCCGGCGGCGCTCTCGCGGATCCCGCGCCCATTACATACGCGGGGCAACGCGGGGCGCTAGCAACACAGACTGCGAGCCTGGAGGGCGGTGGCGAGGCGTCCTACGGCTACGGCGCCTCCCAGTCCCGAAGCAGCGAAAGCATAATCGACTTGCGTCGTCCAACGACCCCGCCTCGCGCGTCGAGGGTGGCCAGCGACTCTGCGCCCCCTGCGCGTTCCGCCGCGACGAGCCTTGCCGGCGAACAAGGCGCTCAAGCTTGGCTCGAAAGAGAGCAGGTCGGTCCGCCTTATCAAGCCAACGGACGTTGGTATGTGCCGACGCCCGAACCCGGCTATTCGGAGAGTGGCGTGGCTTCCTGGTACGGGCCCAGCTTCCACGGTCAACGCACAGCAAGCGGAGAAACCTACGATCAAGAAGCGCTGACAGCCGCTCATCCGACCTTGCCGCTACAGAGTCTCGTTCAGGTGACGAACCTCGAGAACGGGCGCGAGGTCATTGTTAGAATCAACGATCGCGGCCCGTTCGTCGACGAGCGGCTGATCGATTTGTCGCGGCGCAGCGCAGAGGTGCTCGGCTTCGAGCAGGCGGGACGCGCACGGGTGAACGTTCGCTATCTTGGTCCTGCACCGCGTCGTGTTCCAGCTGATGGCGTCGCTGCCGCGGCGCAGCCTTCTTCAGCATCACTCCAATCTTCAGAAACAGAACCCGGGCCGGTGTCTTTGCTCCCAGAGAGCGCCGCCGCCCCGGTAGGCGCGCCGCTCTATTCTGATGCGGCTGCCGGACAATCGCTCCGCGCCGCGCCTGCGGCGTCCACGCCTGCGGGAGGTCAATTCCTCCAGGTTGGCGCCTTCTCGGATCTTGCGAACGCCAACCGGGTGCGCGAGGCGCTGGCCGACGTTGGGCCGGTCAGCATTCATGTGCTCACCACAGCCACGGGGCTCGAATTGTTCCGCGTCCGGGTGGGTCCTTGGACGAGCCCGCAGGAAGCCGCCGCTGCCCAGCGGCGTCTTGCGGAGCTTGGTTACGGTCAAGCGATATTCGCAAGCCGCTGATATGCATCGGTTGACGTAAAACCGCCGCGCCGGTTTGCTTGATAATGACGGCGCGAGCAGCGCATTACGATTCGGCGGAGCAATGGGTTTCAAACAGGCGCTGGTCGCCGTCACTATCACGTTAGCGGTAGCTCTTGCGGGGCCTGCGGACGCGCAGCGCCGGCGGATCCGCACGCCATCTCCGCCGCCCCCGCCAGCAGTGGCGCAGCATGTTACGATCATGGATGGGGCCACGGGCGCGTTGCTCGCGTGCCAAGACTGCCAAGAGCCCATTCCGCCAGCGTCGATGGCAAAACTGATGACGGTGCTGGTCGTCCTCGATCAGCTACGGGCCGGACGCATCACCTACGATACCCGATTTCAGGTGAGCGAATACGCTTGGAGGGAACATGGCGCCCCCTCGTCAGGCTCACACATGTTTCTGCCGGTCCACGCTTCCGTGTCCGTTCGCGATCTTATCCAAGGCGCGGTTATCGTTTCCGCCAACGACGCCTGCGTCGTGCTTGCTGAAGGCATTGCCGGATCAGAACAGGCCTTTGTGCAGATGATGAACCAGCGCGCGCAGGAAATCGGCTTGCGCACGGCTCGCTTCCGCAACGCCACCGGCCTTGATGATCCGGAGCAGCGGATTTCCTCCGAGGATCTGGCGCGTCTCGCGCGCTATCTCATCCAGAATTATCCGGATTTCTATCAAGTCTATTCGCGGCGCTCCTTCACCTACAACAACCACACTCAGCAGAACCGCAATCCACTGCTTGGCGCCTACCCCGGCGCGGATGGTGTGAAGACTGGCCATACCGATGAATCCGGCTACGGCCTCGTCGGCTCCGCCACCTTGAACGGCGAACGGCGCATAATCGTGTTCAACGGCCTGCCCACGATGGCGGCGCGCAACAGCGAAGCGCAGCGTCTGATGCGGGCGGCCTTCAACGATTATGCGATCACAACACTGGCGCAGCCCGGCCAAGAAGTGGGGCAGGCTCTGGTTTATCTCGGCGCCCGAGCGCGCGTGCCCTTGGTGACGCGCAACGCCATTGTCGTTGGCGGCGCACGCGGCGTGCAAAGCGGGTTGAGCGCACGCATCGTCTATAATGGTCCCATCCATGCGCCAATCGCACGAGATGCAGAGATCGCGCGTTTGATCGTCGAAGGGCCCGGCTTCGAGCGGCAGGAGTTTCCGCTGGTGGCTGGCCGCACTATCGGCCGCGCCAATTGGTTCGCTCGCGCTTGGGAAGGCTTGCGTTTGACGCTGTTCGGTCCTTCATAGGATCATGACGTCCACACCGACAAAGGGTCGTTTCATCACCCTCGAAGGCGGTGAGGGCACAGGCAAATCGACGCTACAGCGCGGCCTGGCGGAGGCGTTGCGCCTGCGCCGCGTCGATGTCGTGGCCACCCGTGAGCCGGGCGGCGCGCCAGGAGCTGACGCCATCCGTGCATTGCTCGTCCAAGGCGACGCCAATCGCTGGAGCCCGCTTGAGGAAGCGTTGTTGTTCGCGGCGGCACGACGCAATCACCTCACCCTTACGATCCAACCTGCGCTGAGCCGCGGCGCCTGGGTCGTATGCGACCGCTATTACGACTCCACCCGCGCATACCAAGTCGCCGCCGGGGGATTGGAGGGGTCAGTCCTCGATTCACTCAACGCGCTGATCGGCGCACCCGCACCTGATCTCACCCTGGTGCTCGACCTGGAGCCGGGCGCAGGGCTCGCGCGTTCGCGCGGCAGCGCGTCAGGTGAGGATCGTTTTGAAAAAAAGGACGAAGCGTTCCATGTGCGCGTGCGCGAGGAGTTTCTTTCGATAGCGGCGCGCGAGCCTCGCCGCTGTGTCGTGATCGATGCGTCTCAGGCGCGCGAAGCTGTGCTGGCTGAGGCTTTGCGTGCGATCGGAGCGCGGCTGTGAAGGGCGAAAAAACAGCTCCCGAGCTTGATCGAGAGCCCCATACTGCACATCCGCGCGAAACCTTTTCCTTCGTGGGCCATGTGGCGGAAGAAGCGGCGCTGAATGACGCCTTGCGAAGCGGGCGCATGCACCATGCCTGGTTGATTTCAGGCGCGAAAGGGCTCGGCAAAGCCACGCTGACCTATCGGCTTGCGCGATGCGCTCTGGGTGCAAAGCCAGTCGGCCATCGCCCGCTCGACGTGGATCCGGAAGACCCGATCGCCCGCCGCGTCGCCGCCCTTTCGCATCCCGATCTCTTTGTGCTGCGTCGGGGTTTTAATGAACGTGGCAAACCGCGCCGCGAAATCACCGTCGAAGAAGCACGCGAGCTTGGGCGCTTCTTTTCGCTGGCGCCCTCCGAGGGAGGAATGCGCGTGGCCATCATCGACGCAGTCGATGAGCTCAATCGCAACGCCGCGAACGCCATTCTAAAAACATTGGAAGAGCCGCCGGCGCGGTCCGTGCTTCTGCTCGTTTGCCATGCCCCCGGCGCGATCCTGCCGACGATTCGCTCCCGCTGCCGCCGACTGGCTCTCCGGCCTTTGAGCGATGACATGGTGCGCGCAGCGCTCGGCAGCGACGATGACGCTCTCGTGGCGCTGGCGAAGGGCCGCCCTGGTCGAGCTATCGCGTTGAAAGCCCAGGGCCTGGACGCCGGCGCCGCGCGGCTCGACCGTGCTCCGGGGCAAATAAAGCGCGGTGAAGCGAACGTTGTCTTGGGCGAGCTTTACGAACAACTGAGCGGCGAACCGTTCGAACGCCTGGCGACGGTGTTGGAACTGGCTGAGGAGTGGACGCGCGCCGCGGGGGTCGAGGAGGGCGGGGAGGCCTGGGCGGAGGCGTGGTCTGCGTTGGAAGCGTTGCGCGGTGAAGCTGAGGGCCTGGACATGGACCCACGTCACGCCTTGGCCCGCGCTGTTGGCGTGCTTGATCGCGCGGCGGCGGCGCGTAGATGAACCCACAATGCTGATCGACAGCCACGTCAACCTGCACCACCAATCGTTCGCTGAGGATCGCGAGCAGGTCATTGCCCGCGCCCGCGAAGCTGGCGTGGCGCGCATGATCACGATCTGCGACAAGATCGAAAACTTCGACGCAGTAATCGCGATCGCTGAATCGCATGACGACATCTACGCTAGTGTTGGCGCCCATCCGCATTATGCGAAGGATCATTTGGACCTGACGGCAGAGCGATTGGCCGAGCTAGGCCGCCACGAGAAGGTGGTCGGGGTAGGGGAAACCGGCCTCGATCAGCACTACAAGTTCAGCCCCTTCGAGGATCAGGTCGCGGTATTTCGCGCGCATGCGAAGGCTGCGCGGACACTCGACAAGACGCTGATCATCCACACGCGCGAGGCCGACGAAGCGATGGCGCAGCTGTTGGAGGAGGAGGCGGGAAGGGGCCCTCTTCGCATCTTGATGCATTGCTACACGAGCGGCGCGCAACTGGCCCGCCGTGCGCTGTCGATCGGCGCCTATTTTTCGTTCTCGGGCATTATGACGTTCAAGAACGCTGACGACGTACGCGCGATCGCGCGCGAGGTCCCGCTGGACCGGGTTATCGTCGAAACCGATTGCCCGTATCTGGCCCCTATTCCTTACCGCGGCCAACGCTGTGAGCCTTGGCACGTGCGCGAGGTGCAGAGCGCCTTCGCGCAGCTGCGAGGGCTGGGCGAGGAGGAGTGCAGCGCCCTGCTCGCGGACAATTTCTTCCGACTGTTTCCGACGATACCGAGGCCGGCATGAGACGCAGCGCTTTGCGCGGCCTCCGCCCGCGCATGGGTCGCCGGAGGCGCCGCGCTCCATGTGTTCGAGACCTGAGCTGATGCCCACGCTGCGCGTCACCATCCTCGGCTGCGGCTCGTCGGGCGGCGTGCCGCGCGCGACCGGCGATTGGGGCTTGTGCGATCCGACCGAGCCGAAGAACCGGCGCACGCGCTGCGGGCTGCTCTTGCAGCAATGGCAAGGCGAGGCGGGCGATGCGGAAGAGGCGACGACGGTGCTGATCGACACCCCGCCTGAGGTGCGCCAGCAGCTTGCTGCGGCGGGCGCAGGCCGGCTCGATGGCGTCGTCATCAGTCACGACCACGCCGACCAAACCAGCGGCTTCGACGACGTGCGCGCATTCTTCCTCAAACAGCGCGCCATGATCCCAGTGTGGATGGACGAGGCCACGCGCGAGACCTTCATGCGCCGCTTCGGCTACACCTTCGAGAGCCAGCCCGGTTATCCGGCCATCGTGCGCTTTGCCGGCGATATCTCACCGCTCGTGCCGATCACAGTAGCGGGGCCGGGCGGCGTGATGGAGCTGCTGCCGCTCGACCAGGACCACGGCTTCTCGCGCTCGCTCGGCTTCAGGATTGGGCCGATTGCGTACTCAAACGATCTGGTGGCGATGCCTGGGCGGTCGTTTGCGGCCCTTGATGGACTCGCTCTCTGGATCGTCGATGCATTGCGCGATCGTCCTCATCCCACGCACGCGCATGTTGAACGAAGCTTGGAATGGATCGCGCGGCTCAAGCCCGCGCAAGCCGTGCTGACCAACATGCACATCGATCTCGATTACAGCGCACTGAAGGCGAGGCTGCCTAGGGCAGTTGAGCCGGCCTATGATGGGTGGACACGGGACTTCGCCATCTGAGTCGTAACGGCATTTCCCATAATCTATCTTATGCGAGATTGATGTGTCGAGCCAACCCTCTGATAAGATGCAGCAAAACGAGGCTGAGCGCCTTTCGCGGAACGCTGCCGCCACTCAGGCCGTGCTCGATGTGATGGCGCGGCTGCGCGATCGCGAGCACGGTTGCCCATGGGATATCGAGCAGACTTTCCGCACTATTGCGCCGTACACGATCGAGGAAGCCTACGAGGTCGCGGACGCGATTCAGCGCGATAACATGAAGGCGCTCAAGGAAGAGCTGGGCGATCTGCTCTTCCAGGTCGCCTTTCACGCGCGCATGGCCGAGGAGCAAGGCGCGTTCGATTTCGCCGACGTCGCCCAAGCGCTTGCTGACAAGATGATCGAACGCCATCCGCACGTCTTCAGCGACAAAGTGGAGCGCACGGCGGAAGAGCAGACCGAGGCGTGGGAGACGCTGAAGGCCGAGAAGCGCGCCGCGTCCGGCGCCTCTATCTTGGACGATGTGGCGATGGCCCTCCCCGCCCTCATGCGCGCCGAGAAACTCACCAAGCGCGCAGCGCGCATCAATTTCGATTGGCCAAGCTCAGCCGAGGTGCTGGAGAAGCTCGACGAAGAACTCGCCGAGCTTAAGGCCGCCGAGGCCAGCGGCAATCAGGAGCACATCGCCGAAGAGATGGGCGACGTTCTCTTCGTGATGGCGAACCTGGCGCGCAAGCTGAAGGTCGATCCCGAAGAAGCGCTGCGGCGCGCGAACGCCAAGTTCACGCGTCGCTTCCAATACATCGAGCGCAAGCTGGCTGCAGCCGGCCGCACTGGGCCGCAGCCGCTGGACGAGATGGAAGCGCTGTGGGTAGAAGCTAAGCAGGCCGAGAGGCGCTAGGGGAGCGCGCCGGCGTCCTCGCTATCTCTTGCTCAAGTCGTTGAATACGGGCGCGCAAGCTCTAGGTCGGCCAGATCCGAAGCCGCTTTTCGTAAGCAGAAGCCTTGAGCCTGCTCGCGGCGGGCGATGCGGGAATTGATGCCTACTCTATCCTCCAGCGCCCGCCGTTTGAGCGCTGCGAATTCAAGCGCTTGCGAAAAAGGTGCGAAGATCTATCCGGCGCAATTCGCCGCGCCTTATAATGCCCTCGTCCCTTGCACGGGAGGTTCATTGGCTAGCCGAGCCGAGCGAGCGCGAGGGACGGGATCGAGCGTGAGACAGCCGGCGTGAGTGCGTTTGTCGAGTTAGTTGCGCACATGAGAAGCGTCGGGGTCCGGGACCATGGCTGGCCCGCACGCCGTCGGGGACTTGGGGAACACCTGCGCGAACACCGCAGACCCAAGACCTGACGAGCATAGATCTCAGCGGGGCGCGCGAAGCGCGCGGGCGAGGTTCAGAGATGAGCTTCGCAACCCAAAAGCAAAACTTGAGCGCGGATCGCGCGCCCCGTCTCCCTTCGGGAAAGGGTACTGATCAGCGAATAGAGCGGGTCGCGCCGCTCACGACGGCTGTGCGCAAACAGCTCGTCATCCCGGGGCTCGCGAAGCGAGAACCCCGGGACCCAGGGGCAAACGACGTGCTGGCGGCCCCCGGGTTCCGGATCGCGCTCCGCGCGTACACGGAGCTGTTTGCCTTGCAGAGCGAACGCCCTCTTAACCCCGCTGTGCGCACACTGCCACAGCTTCCGATTGTTCCGTCGATTGGTTCGGTAAATGCAATGGCCAGCATCGTCACAAATAGCGCGCGCATTCGCAGCGAACACTTTGAGCCTGAACCGGCCCTGGATCCCGCTGAGCAACGAAAGCTGCGCGGTCATCTCGAGCAGATCGACTATACTGCTTACGCCGCCAACAGCGCTGTTGTGGCTCAGGCGCTTGGCCGTACCGAGCTGGCGAAATTCGAGCGGCTTGCGATTGCGACAGCGACAGCGCGCGCACGCTGGGTGGCGACGGCCGTGACGATGGCTGAGACGTCCGCGGCCCTGACGCCCGAGCAGGTGACCCAATTGTCCGCGCTGCGTCTTGCCTACGAGGAACTCTCAGAAGCTTACGAAGCTATGCGGCGCATGGTGGAGCGCGGCTACCTTGGTTATCAGCCGAAGCCTTGAGACGAGGATCAATTGCGCGCGTGCGCGGCCCCGAACGGTACAACCTTGTTTTCTGCGTCATGGCCGATGTCGGCGCGACCGAGGTAAGCAATGCCAGATTTCACGCACCAATAGCGCATCATCTCCTCAGGCGTGGCGCCGAATGGTTTGTCGTTCTCCGGCACGTCGGATATGCGCCCTAACCTGATCCCCTTCACGCCGCGCACATTCCTGGATGACGTGATCTGGAACAGGGCGCGATCCAGCCTGTAGAGATACTCACCCACATCTTCGAGCAAGAGCACATGGTCAGCCAAATCCGGCTCGAGCGAAGTGCCTAGCATGGATTGCAAGACTGTGATGTTGAAGGCTGCTGTCTTGCTGTCGAACATTACGCCAAGCTCGACGCTTTCCGGCGCGCGTTCGATCAGCCAAGCAAGCGCTCTCTTCACCGCTCCTTCGCCGCCAGAGCGCGTAAGATCGATCGGAATAGGCCCGTGAGCCACGTTGGAGTAGCCGCGCGCGTAGAGCCCGCCAAGCACTGCGCCATTGTCGCTGTAGCCGAGGTAAGTCTTGCGACGCGCGTGCTCGTTCAGCTGCGCCAAGGCTGCTTCGGCGATCCTGCAGGCGCCATAGCCTCCCCGCGCGAACCAGATCGCGTCCAGCGAAGGATCGTTCGCATACTCGACGAATGCTTTTTGCCGCGCCTCGTCGTTACCCGCAAAATGGCCTGCACTCAGAAAACATTGCGGATGAAAAACGATCTCCGGCGCGCGATCCAGAAAACAGTCGGCGGCGAACGCCTTGAGCCGCGCCGCCAGGTCCTGATCGATGCGCGTGCCGGGCGCGACAACGCCAATGCGGATCGAGGGGGCCATGGTGCTGCGTTCGCGTCCTTGCCGATCGTTGGCATTTTTCGTCATAACCGGGACCCATGACTCCGCAAAGCGCTTTGGCCAAATCCTATTTCTTCAGCGGCATTGGCGGCTCCGGCATGCTGCCGCTTGCTTTGATTCTGCGCGGCAAGGGCGCAAGCGTGTCCGGCTCTGACCGTTCGCTCGATCAGGGCCGGCTAAACGGCAAGTTCGAGTATCTCCGCTCCCAGGGTATCGCCCTCTTTCCGCAAGACGGGTCCGGCGTCACAAGCGCCGAACAGATCCTCGTGCGCTCTGCTGCGGTCGAGGACACAGTGGGGGACGTTGTCGCCGCCCAGCGAGTGGGTGCGCGAGACATGAAACGGCCAGAATTGCTGGCTGAGTTGTTCAACGCCGCAAAGGTCAGGATCGGTGTCGCCGGCACCAGCGGCAAGTCGACCACCACGGCTATGATCGCCTGGATTCTCTACCGGTCAGGGCGCGATCCGACTGTGATGAACGGCGCCGTGATGAAAAACTTCACAACGCCAGAGGCGCTGTTCGCGTCGGCGCTTGTTGGCAAAGGCGAGGCATTTGTCAGCGAGGTCGACGAAAGCGATGGCTCCATCGCGCGTTACAATCCGACCGTCGCCGTCGTCAACAATATCGCCCTCGACCACAAAAGCATGGATGAGTTGCGCTCCCTCTTCGCTGGCTTTGTGAGCCGCGCGGAAGTAGCGGTGCTCAATCTCGACAATGAGGAGACGGCGCAGCTTGTCTTGAGCAGCAAGGTGCGCACGCGTACTTTTTCGCTGCGGTCGGGGCTCGCGGATCTGCATTGCGCGGCCATTCGCCTTGCTCCCGATGGTGTCTCATTCGAGGTGCTGGAAAAGGAGACCCGCCTCAGCGCAACGGTCGAGCTTTCGACGCCGGGCGAACATAACGTCTCCAACGCACTCGCGGCGCTGTCGGCGGCGCGCGCGTGCGGCTTGTCGCTCAAGGAGGCAGCCGAGGCGCTGAAAGGCTTCGCCGGCACAAAACGCAGACTCGAGGTGGTCGGGGCCGCAAATGGTATCACCGTCATTGATGATTTCGCGCATAACCCGGATAAGATTACTGCCACTCTTGCGGCGCTGCACGCATTTCCCGGCAGACTGCTCATCATGTTTCAGCCGCACGGTTTCGGACCGCTCAAACTGATGCGCAATGAATTCATCGACGTGTTTGCCACCCATCTCGGGGCTGATGATGTCTTGATTATGCCGGATCCAATCTATTTCGGCGGCACAGTGGATCGCAGCGTCACGAGCGAGCACATAGTATCCGGCGTTCGCGCCCGCGGCCGACAAGCAATTGCGTTCGCCGAACGCGCTGCATGCGGCGACAAGCTCATCGAACTGGCTGAGCCCGGCGACCGCGTTCTCGTGATGGGTGCTCGCGATGATACCTTGAGTATTTTCGCCGGCGAGCTGCTGGACCGGCTCAGAGCGAAGTAGGGGGCCCTACTCTGCCGCTGGGCGGAATTCTTGAGAAGGCGCTTCTAGCGGCGCCAAGCGCGCGGCGTCTTTCACCAACAGCTCAGCGCGCAGCGTCAATGCACCGGACTCGTCAGCATGTTCTTCAAGTATACGCCCCGCAGAGGCGATCTCTGCGCGAACGCGTCCGGCTTCATCCGGCGGCACGCTGAGGGTGATGATGCGGGTCGCAGTGAACGCAACGCGGTCTATAGCGGCGAGCAAGGCGTCGATCCCCTCTCCGCTGATCGCCGAGATGGCGACCGGGGGCAGGGCGGCGCCCTGCCCCGTTTCATCCGCGATCTTGGCTCGGCGTATGCGCGCCTCGCGCGTCTTCTGATCGAGTTGATCGATCTTGTTCCAGACCTCGAGAATGGGGGGCGCCTTTTCGGCGTCGGTTGACAATTGCCCGAGCACCTTCAGCACGTCAGCGCGCTGTTGCTCGCTGTCTTCGTGGGCGATGTCGCGCACATGCAGCAACAAATCCGCTTCGGTGACTGCTTCAAGCGTTGCCCGAAAGGCCGCGACCAATTCCGTCGGCAGGTCGGAGATGAACCCAACCGTGTCGCTCATGATGACCGCGCGCCCGCTCGGCAGCTTCACTTGCCGGGCGGTTGGGTCGAGAGTGGCGAACAGCATGTCTTTCGCCAGCACGCCGGCAGCGGTGAGGCGGTTGAAAAGAGTCGATTTACCGGCGTTGGTGTAGCCAACAAGCACCACCGCCGGCAGGCCGGCGCGTGAGCGTGCCCGGCGCTGTAAACCGCGCGTGCGGCGCACATCGTCGAGCTCTCGTTTGAGCTTCATGATGCGCTCGGCGATGATGCGACGATCCAGCTCGATCTGGGTTTCACCCGGGCCGCCAGTCTTGCCGAGACCGCCGCGCTGGCGCTCCAAGTGCGTCCAGGTCCTCACCAAGCGAGAACGTTCATATTGCTGGCGCGCCAATTCGACTTGTAGTCGCCCTTCCCTCGTCTGCGCACGTAGTCCGAAAATTTCAAGAATGAGGCCGGTGCGGTCAATGACCTTGGCGTCGAGGTCCCGCTCCAAATTACGCTGTTGCACCGGGGTGAGCGCCCCGTCGATGACGACGACTCCAGCGCCAAGATCCTCGGTCTGCTGCCTGAGCCTCTCGACTCGTCCGGAACCGAAATACGTTCGAGGACTGATTTGTCGAAGCGGCGCAGCCTCGGCCGCCACGACATTGAGGTCCAGCGCCTGTGCGAGCCCCACCGCCTCCAGCAACCGCGCCTCGCCGCTGCGAAGCGTTTCAGCGGCGCTCGGCAGCGGGCGCAAGACAATCGCAGAATAGAGGTTCTTCGCTTGCCCCTCAGGCGTCAGCTTCATCTGCCGCCTTGTCGATTTCGTACAATTGCACTGGCGCACCCGGCATGATGGTGGAAATAGCGTGTTTATAGACCAGTTGCACCTGGCCGTCGCGGCGCAGCAGCACACAGAAATTATCGAACCAGGTCACTACACCCTGTAATTTGACGCCATTAACAAGGAAGATGGTCAGCGGCGTCTTGGACTTGCGGACGGCGTTGAGAAACGTGTCCTGGAGGTTCTGTTTCTTGTCCATGGTTTAGCCCCATGCGGTGATTACGCCGCGACGCGTGCGCAGCTGCAGCATGAAGCTATAGGCGGGCACATTGGCGGCGCCAACCGAGTTCCGTTGGAGTTTCGGCCCGTCTTAGAATTGTGACGCAAAATACAGCTCACGCAGTGCGGTTGACGTCGGACCTGGCATTCCATCACCGATCGGAACGCCGTCCATGCTGATAACAGGACAGAGCTGAGTTCCGGCAGCTGTAATAAATGCCTCGCGCGCGAGCTTTGCCTCATTTGGGGTAAAAGGGGTCTCGGCAACACTCATCCCTCTTTCGCGGGCGAGTTTCAGAATTGATGCCCGCGTTACGCCATGAAGGATGCGGTTCGACAAGCCGCGCGTGCGGAGACACCCTTCGGCATCAACGATCCATGCGGTGGTCGATGCGCCCTCGGTGATAAAGCCCTCCGCGTCGACGAACCAAGCCTCGAAAGCCCCGGCCTCACGCGCCAGCTGCTTGGCCAAAACGTTCGGCATCAAGTTGACCGTTTTGATGTCGCAGCGCGCCCAGCGGGTTTCCGGCAACGTTATCACAGCCACGCCTCTGCGCGCCCGTGCTTCGAGGAGGCGAGCATTGATCGAGGATGCAGTCACGACCACAGTCGGCTTCGTCCCAGCAGCCGGAAAACCGTGGTCTCGATGCGCCGCGCCGCGTGTGATCTGCACATAGATAACGCCGTCGCGAACGCGGTTTCGCCGCTGAGTTTCACGCATGACCGCCATTAGTGCCTGATCGGTCATAGGCGCTGACATGCGCGCTTCGCGCAGCGAGCGCCCGAGACGTGCGAAGTGCGCTTCGGTGTCAAACAACCGACCACCGCGCACTGCCCAGACTTCGTAGATCCCGTCTCCGAACAGAAAGCCGCGCTCCTGCACCGATAGCGCCGTGGCGTCAGCGGCGAGGTACGCGCCGTTCACGTAAGCGATATGCTTCATTCGACATCATGGCCGTTGCGGCCCGGCGGTTCGACGCCGAGCGACTTCAGCTTGCGATGCAGCGCAGAGCGCTCCATGCCGATAAATGCCGCAGTGCGCGAAATATTGCCGCCAAAGCGCGTTATCTGCACGTTTAAGTACTCACGTTCAAAGCGTTCGCGCGCGTCACGGAGCGGCAATGCGATCACTTCCTGCAGGCCGTCGCGCTTGGAGAAGCCTGCCTGCGGCCACGCTTCCGGAGGCAAGGTATCGACGGTGACGGGCGCAGAGGCGTCTCCAGTGGCAAGTATTAGGATGCGCTCGATCACGTTGCGCAATTGGCGCACGTTTCCGGGCCAATCAGCGGCTTGCAACGCCGCCAAGGCGTCTTCGCCAATCTGCCGCGCTGGCACGCCCGACATGCCAGCGAGCCGGCCGACGAAGTACCCCGCGAGCTCGGGAATGTCGTCGCGGCGCTCCGCCAAACTCGGCGCGCGAAGCGGCACGACATTCAATCGATGATAGAGATCCTGTCGAAACCGGCCGCCCTCGATATCTGCAGTCAGTTCGCGCGAGGTCGATGACACAACGCGTACGTTCACTTGTACGTCGGTGCTGCCGCCCAGGCGACGGAAGCGTTGCTCGACGAGTACTCGCAGAATCTTGGATTGAGTTTCGACCGGCATATCGCCGACTTCGTCGAGAAATAGCGTGCCCCCATGCGCCTGCTCGAACACGCCGATTTTTCGCGGGCGGCCATCAGGGCCCTCCTCGCCGAAAATTTCGCTCTCCATGCGCTCCGGTGCAATCGAAGCGGCGTTGATTGCCACGAATGGTCCTCCAGCGCGAGGGCTGCGTTCGTGCAGGAGGCGGGCAATCAACTCTTTGCCAGAGCCAGCCGGGCCACTGATCAAGACGCGGGAATTTGTCTGCGAGACCCTCTCGATGGCGCTGCGCAAGGCGCTCATCGCCGGCGAGGAGCCGATCAATTCATCGCTCGCAGACGACCGCGCCTTCAGAGCCGAGTTTTCACGTTTGAGCCGGGTCGTCTCAAGCGCGCGCTGCACTACGAGCAATAAACGGTCCGCCGTAAACGGCTTCTCGACGAAGTCGTACGCACCCTTTCGGATTGCGGCCACGGCAGTCTCAATCGTGCCGTGGCCCGAGATCACGACCACCGGCATGTCGGGGTCGATTTCCTTGAACATGCCCAGGAGTTCGAGTCCGTCCATGCGGCTGCCCTGCAGCCAGATATCAAGAACAACAAGCGAGGGCTTTCGCCGACGAAAGGCTTCCATGGCCTCGTCACTGTCCCGCGCGGTGCGCACCTGGTGGCCGTCATCTTCGAGAATGCCTGAAACGAGGTCGCGGATGTCCGCTTCGTCGTCGATAATCAGTATGTCCTGCGCCATCTACTGGGCTCCTGCGCCATGTTCTGAGGCGAGCTCTGTCGGCTCTTCGCCACGTTTCGGAAGAACGAAACGGACGATGGCGCCGGGTCCGGACCCAGGCGCATCGTCCAACTCAATCAGCCCCCCATGGTCTTCAACAATACGTGCAACAATCGCCAGCCCTAGACCGGCGCCTTTGCTGCGCGTCGTGACGTACGGCTCGATCAAGCGATGCCGATCCTTTTCCGGGAAGCCCAACCCGTTATCGATCACCTCGAACTGCACGCCAAAATCCAAGTCGCGTAAGCGCAGCAACACGAAACCGTCCTTTGGTTCGCCATCGCGAGAGCGCCGCGCTTGTACGCTTTCGGCGGCGTTCTTGATTAGGTTCAGCAAAGCTTGAGCAATCAAACGTTCATCGCAGACAAGGCCTATCGGCCTTTGTACGCCTTCTACGTCGATGCGGATGTCCGGGAACGCCAACCGTTGACCGAACACGGTCGATCGCGCAATGTCGCTCATGTCCGCGAACGACATCTTCGGCGTTGGCATTCGCGCGAAAGACGAGAACTCATCGACCATCCGTCCTATGTCGGCGACCTGACGCAGTATGGTGTCAGTACATTTTGCGAACGTGTCGGGGTCTGATGTAATTTCACTGGCATACTTTTTCCGCAGCCGTTCCGCAGACAGCTGGATAGGCGTCAGCGGATTCTTGATCTCGTGCGCGATACGGCGAGCAACGTCCTTCCATGCCTCTTGGCGCTGAGCCGAGATTAGCTTGGTCATATCGTCAAAGGTGAGAACAAGCCCGCGCTCGGCGTCTGGACTCATGCGTACGCTAAGATTGAGGCTGCCGCCTTCACGAACGAGGTCGACGCGCTGGGGAGGTGTCTCGGTGATCGGCGCAGGCTGATTCAGCAGCTCGGCGAATTCTGGTGCGATATCGATCAAGCGTCGATTCACCATGTCGCCGTCGCCAAAACCCAGAAGCTGCGCCGCTGATTTGTTCGCTGCCGTGATGCGCCCGTCGCGATCGAGGCCGACCACGCCTGCGCTGACCCCCCCTAGAACCGTTTCGATGAATCGCCGGCGCGATTCCGCTTGTTCCTGCGCGGACACGAGTTCGCGGCGCTGCGTTTCAAGTTGTTCAGTCATCGAATTAAAGGCGCTTGCCAGGGCATCGATCTCGTCGCGCTCCTCGCCCACGGCGACACGCGCTTTCAGATCGCCGGAAGCCACTCGACGCGCAGCACCGACCAGTCGGCCGATCGGTTCGGCGACGCGGGTGGCGCTAGTGAGTCCCACCCAGCCGGCAGCGAGCAAGACGATCAGCGCGGTGGACAAATACGCCAAGCCGAAAAGGCTCCTCAGGGCGCCCTGCTGCTCGCGTGCATTTCGATAGTCCACAACTGACTCGTCGAATGCTCGCAAACGCGCAACTAAACCTGGCTCAACGGGACGCGATACATAAAGGTACGCATTGTTGTATCCAGTGAGGCGATAGAGCGCGCGCACGCGGTCCTGCGCCTGATCAAACACTACGGACACGTCGCCAAGATTTGCCGATGCGAATGCCTCGGACGTTGGCGGCGTATATTCTCGCGCGCCGGCTTGCTCCGCTCGCGCGAGTACGCGTCCTTCGCCGTCAATTACATATGCGGCGACGAGGTCGCGCCGTTCCGCCTGCGCAGCGAGAAAAGAGAGGTACCGTTGCGGCTCTTCGGTGAGCCCGCGCTGCGCGAGGTTGAGGTCGACCGCCATCGCCTCCGCCTCGCCACTGATGCCGCCAGAGGCGAGGTCGACGTAGGCTCGACCGACATTGGCAGCATTCTCGATAGTTGTTTCCACACGTTGACTAAACCAGCGTTCGACACCCTGGCTGAACGTAAAGCCCAAGAACGCCGCCACCACGATCGCCGGTGCGAGAGCCGCAAGACTGAACAGAGTCACGAAACGCACGTGCAGCCGGGCGCCGGTAGCGGAAGCACGCCAAGCCCTGGCGACCCGCACGAGGCGATGCATCAGAATGCCCGCGAGCGCAGCCGAGATCACAAGGCTCGCAATCAGCAGACCGCCAACCACCCCATTCGCTTCACCGGCGAGACCTTCTCCCATCAGCAGCATCACGGTGGCGGCGCCCGTGAGCAGAACCGCGAGCGCCAGTCCGACAATGAACAGGATCGCGCTTCGACCTTGCGGCCGATCGCTCAGTACAGCCGCCTCTGTCGACTGAATTGCGAGTTGATGCACCAACGCCGGGGGTCCCATGTTGCGTTCTGGCAACAAGGTGTTGGCCGGAAATCACGCTCCCGTCAATCGCCCTTACCACTGGACAGCCCCAGCGACTGAATTCGTTTTCGCAGCGTGTTTCGGTTAATTCCAAGCACCGCCGCGGCCTTAACCTGATTGCCGCCGGTCAGCTTCAGCATCTGCAAGATCAAGGGGCGTTCCAACTCCGCCAAGATTCGATCGTAAAGGCCGGCCGCGGGTAATGATGTCCCGGAAGCGCCGAACTCGCCGGCGAGGCGTCGTAACACCGCCGCTTCGAAACTCTGGTCCAGGTCAGCGGCCCCTGCAGCGGCTGCGTCGTTCTCTTGAAGCTGCACCAGAATGTCACGTTCGGTGATCACGGCCGCTGGGCTCAGAGCCGAAGCGCGGCGCAGCATGTTCTCCAGTTCGCGCACATTGCCCGGGAATGGGTGTGTCTTCAATCGTTCCACGGCTGCGGAATCGATGATCTTCTCCGGCAGTCCTTCGCGCTTGGCGCGCAGGAGAAAAGCACGCGCGAGATCGCCTATGTCTTCGAGACGCTCCCGCAGCGGCGGCAGTCGCACAGTGACAACGTTAAGCCTGTAGAACAAATCCTGTCGGAATGCGCCCGCACGCACCAGTGTAGCGAGGCTGCGCTGAGCCGCCACGATCATACGGACGTCGGTTTGCTCAGCATCATCTGAAAGGCGCGCGACAAAACGTAATTGTGCTTCAGTCGGCATTTCGTCGACATCTTCGAGAAACAATGTGCCGCGGCGCGCCTGCGCAAACTTGCCCTTCTCGCTGAAGAATTCACTATCCATTTGACTGGCGCCGATCGCCGCTAGGCTGAGCGTCACAAACGGACCCTTGGCGCGGCGACTGTGATCGTGGATGGCGCGGGCCACTCGTTCTTTGCCGGCGCCGGTCTCTCCTTCGACCAATACGGTGAGATCAGAACCGGCAACGCGGGCCATGACACGATAGACCTCCTGCATCGCTGCTGAGCGCCCGATCAGAGGCAGCTTTTCCTCCTTCTCCGCCTTCGATGCCTGCGCCCGCGTCTTGGCGTCTGGACCGGACAGTCCACGCCGGAGCGCGTGCATTAGTTCGTCCAAATCAAAAGGCTTCGGCAGATAATCATAAGCGCCCACGCTCGCAGCGGAGAGGGCGGTGCTCACTGTCGCTTGCGCGCTCATGAGGATTACGGGCAAGTTCGGCCGTGCGATACGAATGTCGGGCAGGGCGTCAAACACGCACTCTTCGCCCATATAGACATCGCTGAGAACGATATCGCCCTCGCCTTCCTTGACCCACTTTGCCAACGTCGAGACATTGCTTGTGGCGCGAACTTGGTAGCCTTGCTTCGATAAGGCTTGCGACAGCACATAGCGAAGAGAAGCGTCGTCGTCCGCAAGCAAGACGCGCGCGCTCATGAAAGCTCATCCAGATCGATAGGAAGCAAGATCTTGAAGACAGTTCGTCCCGGCACGCTTGCTACTTCGATGCGTCCATCGTGCCGAGCTATGATGTCAGCAGAGACGGTGAGACCAAGACCCATCCCATGCGGTTTGGTCGTTGTGAACGCCTCGAACAATCGCTCCATGATCTCTGTCGATACGCCAGGACCATTATCTATGATCTGAACTTCAAGCTGCGGCCGGGCCGGCCCGCTCGCGCCTGATCGTACACGCACGCCGTGGCGATACGAGGTCGTGAATGCGATCTCGCCGTCCTGCTGAGGACCAATCGCCTCCACCGCGTTCTTCGCGATGTTGAGAAAGGCCTGTATCAACTGATCCATGTCGCCGGTAATCAGCGGCAGGCTTGGATCGTAGCGTTCGCGAATCATAACATGGGGCGCGCTCGATCCGATCAGTAGGCGCACACGTTCCAGCGCCTGATGAATGTTGAATGGGGCGAAGCGCGGCGGCGACAAGCTCGCCGTGGTATCGATCTGATCAGTCAAGCGGCGAATGCGGTCCACTTCTTCGCATATGAGTTGGCCCAACGCCGCCGCCTCGGCATCTTCACCGCGAGAGATAAGCTGCGCAGCGGCGCGAATGCCAGCCAGGGGGTTGCGCACTTCATGCGCCAACGTCCGCGCAGCTGGCGCCCCGCTGATTGCTGGCGCATAGCGCGCGCGCGGCAGGCGTGTGACCACAATTGCGACGTACCCATTCTCGCCAACCGAACTCACGGCTAGCGATACGTGGCCGAGTGCGAACCCAGGTCCCATCAGAGGGACATCGGCCTCTGCGAAACCCGCCGTTCCGCTCAGCGCTCGGCGCGCCAGCAGGAGAATGGCCGAATCAGGCCCGAAAATCTCATCCAGACGTCTACCCAGCACGCCGCGGCCAATGCCGGCAAGGAGATCGGCGGCAGCGGAATTGAGAAAACGAACCCGCTCATCCGGCCCAAGTCCAATTACCGGGGCCGGCAAAGCTTCCAGCCAACGCTCTACATCAGGCGCGGAGATGGGTTCTTCGAGCGGCAAGACGGCAACGTCACTCATCCGGAACCCCGTTCGGCCCAGGTGACTAACCGGCAGAACTGGATCAAACCCACCATCGTCCTGACCTCGAAGCGCTCCACTCTATGGCGCCTAAAAAGCAGGCGCCATTACTTTATGCTGCAACGCAGCAAGACTGAATAGGATTAGACCGGCTGATGCGAACCGCCGCCATCATCGTCGCCGCGGGCTCAGGCCAGCGAGCAGGCGGCGACACTCCAAAGCAGTTCTGGCCTCTGCTGGGGCGCCCGGTGCTCGCTTGGTCGGCATCGGTATTTTTCGATGCTGGCATCGGCGACATCATCATCGCAGTCGCTCCTGAACAGGAAGCGCACGCCCGAGAGGCAGTCGGCGCGATTCCGGTGCGGTTTGTTAAAGGCGGGACGACGCGCACGGCGTCAGTGCGCGCGGGTCTCGAAGCAGTCCCGGCGGCCGACCTCATTCTGGTTCACGACGCGGCGCGACCGGGGCTGGCTTTAGCTACGATACGAGAGCTGATCGGCGAAATCGCCGACGGCGCAGTTGCGGTCGCCCCTGCCCTGCCAATCGCTGACACCCTGGTGCGCGCAGACGAAAGTGGGCGCGTCACCGATGCGATCGAGCGCGCGGGCGCGCATGCCGTGCAGACACCCCAGGCATTTTGCGCAAACACCTTGCGCGCTTGCTACGCCGCAACCTCTCCTTCGGCGCAGTTCACGGACGATCTCTCCGTCGTGCGCGCCGCAGGCGCAGAGGTGCGCCTGACTCGCGGCGATCCGCGACTGATGAAACTCACGTATAAGGAGGATTTGCACTTGATCGAGGCGTTGATGCGCGGCGCAAGCTTCCTCAGCGTTGGCCACGGTTTCGATGCGCATCGCTTCGGAGAGGGTGACCATGTTACGCTCTGCGGCGTTCGCATTCCTCATCATAAAGGCTTGATCGGTCACTCTGACGCCGACGCTGGCTGGCACGCGCTTGTCGATGCCATTCTTGGCGCTCTCGGCCAGGGCGATATTGGCGCACATTTCTCGCCTAGTGATCCGAACTGGAAAGACGCTGACTCCGTCCGTTTCCTTGAACATGCCCGCGACCTCGCGCGAGCTCTAGACGCTCGCATTCAGCATGTTGACGTCACCATCATCTGTGAGCGACCGAAAGTGAGCCCCCATCGCGAAATCATGCGTGCGCGGACTGCTGAAGCGCTGGGCCTCCCAGTCGAACGCGTCAGCGTCAAGGCGACCACCACCGAGCGCATGGGCTTCTGCGGTCGCGAAGAAGGCCTTGCCGCGCAGGCCACCGCAACATTGGAGCGCCTGCGCTAGTTGGGTTTCGGCTCAGTAGTTCTCGGGACCGCTGATGAAGGGGATTGCGTTCGCGTTTGCCCGCCACAATGCTCTTGGTAGGCAAAGATGCGGCAGTCTTCGACGCCCGTTAGCCCCTCCCAGAGGGCTCGCGGCATATTGATGTAATCGTCCGTCCAGCCAGGTCCGGCCGGCGCATCGAACACACGCCAGTCATGGCTGGGCAATTGCAGCCGGTTTAATGTTTCCGGTGAGCGAGCGATGATCATCACGCTAGCGGCCAATCCTCCGTAGTAGGAGACATAAGGCTGCTGAAAACGTTCACTGATCCTGAACAATGCTGGTGCATGGAGGTCGCGCGCTACGCGCGCCGCTTCAGACACCAGCGCTAAGTTTCGATTGGACAGATGCAGCACAACGATGCCGGTGTCCTTCACCTTGCGCAGGTAGAGGGCGAGCGCTTCGCGGGTGAGCAGGTGCGCGGGGATCGCGTCCGAAGAGAAGGCGTCCACGACGATCACATCGAATGTTTCGTCCGGCTCTTCCCTGATCTGCAGCCGCGCATCGCCGAGCTCCACACGCGCATTCGGCTGACATTCGGAGACATAGGTGAAATCCCCTCCTGGTCGGGCCGATAGGCGCACAACCGCCGGGTCGATCTCGAAGATCGTCAACTCATCCTGCGGTCGCGTGAGGCACGCGCTTGATCCAGCACCGAGCCCAATCAGCGCCATGTGTGCATGATCGGCTGTACTGAGACCGGCGAGGATAGCCTCTCCAAGCGCCGTGCGTGGGTTGTAGTACGTCAACGGCTGGCGCGTGTACCCCGGCGCTGCGAGTTGTGCGCCGTGGATGGTTGTTCCATGCATGAGGATGCGTAAGGGCGGCACGCGCGGGTCGTCGCTGTCCTCAATTACGCGAGTGCGCAGCACACCGAAAAAGCTGCGCTCCTGGGTAATGATGCGGCCGCCGCGCGCATCCTCCAGGAATATGACAAGGAAGGAAGCTAGCACCAAGCCCGCCATTACGTACGGTCTTCCTCGGTTGAGGAAGATGGCCAGACCGCAGAAGCTAAGGCCCAGCGCCACCATCAGCTGAGGACCGAGTCCCTGGCCCACCAGCACCAACAGAATGACGAGCAAGAGCGAAGGGATGGCGACGCCATGCGCATAATCGCCGAGTGTGTTCTTCGCGTCGCGCCGCGGCTGCACTGTGCCATGCACTGCGAACATCAGCAGCAATAAGCTGGAGACGACAAGAAGCGCAGCCCATGGTTGGGTGGTCGTAATCTGTGGCGCGTCGTTCGCCACGCTGCGAACAAAGACGCTTGGGCTATTGAACGCACACCAGATGACGAGGCCGGCATGGATCGCGCCGATTCCAAGGAAGAGATATCGCATTGGCGCCGGTCTGCTATCGTCTCCCCACCCGGCGGCAATCATCGCCGCGGCGGCGCCAAGCGCGGCGATGACAATGACGGCGTCGAGTGTATCGAGACGCATGAGAACAAGGGCGCCAACCGTCATGATGCCCGCAGCCCCGACAGAAGCGTCTGTTACACGCGGCATCGTGCTCGCCTCTCGCGGCCGGAAGAGGCACGCAGCAGCGAGCGCGAGCGGATATTCGTACACATTGTTGAAGATGACGGGCGCCAGAAACGCGGCGAACGCGCCTCCGACAACGCCGCCAAGCGAGACAAACAGGTAGAATTCGGTCAACCGGTCCGCGCTCGGCCTCGAGGCGGAAAGCGCCAGATGACAGATCAGTGCGCTGAAGAAGAATCCGGCCAGAATGCCAGTGATGGAGCCGATCCAATTCCCGGACGCGTAATAGGACATCACCAGAAGCGCGAGTGCGACTGGGTGAACTAGCAGCGTCGCCGGTTCGAGCTTGGCGCTGTTTCGCATGAAGGCGATGACGAATGTCGCCAGATAAAGCGCAAGCGGCACTACCCAGAACATCGGAGCCGATGCGACATCGGTTGAGATATGCAGCGTAACCCCAAGCGTCAGCGCAGACGGAATAGCGGCGGCGGCGATCCAGTAAAACCGCTCACGCCAGCTTGCGTGCCCTTGCGGGCGCTTCGAGGCCGCTGGCGCAGGACCATCAGCGCTGATTGTCATCGCCGCCGAGAGAATGATCAGCGCCGCGACGACTACATAACCGGCGCTCCATGCATCGCTTTGCGCGTGGGCGCCGAGCGTCGGTTCGATCAGCGCGGGATAGGCTAGTAAGCCGCCAAAGCTGCCAAGGTTGCTTGCGGCGTACAGGTAGTAGGGATCGTGTGCGTCAGCCCGGCCTGTGCGCGCGTACCAGGCTTGAAGCAGCGGCGCCGTTGCAGAGGCGGCCGCGAACGGTGCGCCAACAGACAGCGTAAGCACGCCGACCAGCCATAAGGCGGGGTGTTCCGAGTTCGGCTCGCCGAGTAGCGGCGTCACATGTACCGGCAGGACGAGCCAGGCCAACAGCAGCGCAATGGCGTGAACGACCGCCTGCACGCGCAGGTCCGCGACTCGGGCGAGCAGGTGCGCATAAACGTAGCCGACCAGCAGCGCAGCTTGGAAGAACGCCATCGAAGCGTTCCATACCGCCGGCGAACCACCCAGCAGCGGCGTCACCATGCGAGCAAACAACGGCTGCAGCACGAAGATCAGCGCAGCGCTTGAAAACATCGCCAGCGCGAACACAGGCGCGGCGGCGCGACGCGATAATGCTTGCATCATTGAACCCCTCGGACGGTGGCTTCTGCCATCGCTGGCGATTCCGGGGAATGGACAAGCTGGCGGCCAAGGTATCCAACTGCGGGCATGATGTCCGAGCGACTCGTAGGCGAGGCCGCATCCGTGCTCAGCCTCGCGAAGGCCTGCGGTCGCCGTGTGGTTTTGGCTGAGAGCTGCACAGGCGGCCTGATCGCCGCGGCGCTGACGGCCACCGCCGGCGCGTCTGATGTCGTCGAGCGCGGATTCGTTGCGTACTCGAACGAAGCCAAGAATGAGGCTCTGGGGGTGCCCGCGGAGTTGATCGCGCGCAAAGGCGCCGTCAGTCAGGAGGTGGCGCTGGCGATGGCAGACGGTGCGCTGAGGCACAGCCGAGCCGATGTTGCCGTAGCCGTAACCGGCATTGCAGGGCCAGGAGGAGGAACGCCGGACAAGCCAATCGGGCTCGTTCATATCGCGGCGGCTCTACGCGGCGGAGCGCGATTGCACGAGGAACACCGGTTTGGCGAGCTTGGGCGGCGGCAGGTGCAGGAGGAGAGCGCGCTTGCCGCGCTCGCGCTCACGAGGCGGTTGCTGGCTTAGCTAGGCGTCGCTTTGCCTCACGCTCGAACGCGCCCATCACGCGGGATGCGACTTTGTCTTTGTTAGCTGCGACCAGCGCCTGAAGCAGCGGGTTCTTGAATTGATAAGCAATCCGAAAGCGCACCCGTGACCCGTCGCCTTCAGGCTCAAACCGCCAGGAATTGTCGAGCGCATGAAAGGGGCCGCTCACAAGGGCGACGTCCACCTCCCCCTTGCTGGGTTCGCAGCGAACCCGGGTGGAAAAGGTTTCGGTGATTGCTTTCCAGCCAACAATTGCGCTTGCCACGCCCTCCCAGCCGCCTTCGGGCCGCGGCTCCTCCTTCAATACGCGTAGGCTCAGCAACCAGGGAATGAAGTCCGGATAGGCCCGCACATCGCCAACCAGACGACAAAGATCCGCCGGGCGGTACGGCAGCGTGCGCGAGGTTTCGATTATCGTACGCGTCATCTAGACGGAGGCTTGGGCCAGGCGCGCGGCCTTCAGGCGCGCGAAATCTTCGCCAGCGTGATGCGATGACCGAGTGAGCGGAGACGCAGAAACCATCAGAAAGCCCTTGGCGTAGGCGATCGTCTCCAACGCCTTGAACTCTTCAGGCGTCCAGAAACGTGTGACGGCCGCGTGCTTCTTGGTCGGTTGCAGGTACTGGCCGATGGTGAGGAAATCCACGCCGGCGACGCGCAGATCGTCCATCACCTGGAGCACTTCGTCTTTGCTTTCGCCGAGACCAACCATCAGACCGCTTTTTGTGAACTGGCTCGGATCGCGCTGTTTCACTGAGTCCAGCAGACGCAGCGACTGATAATAGCGGGCGCCGGGCCGGATCGTGTGATAGAGCCGCGGAACAGTCTCAAGATTGTGGTTGAACACGTCGGGCGCAGCGTCGATCACGCGCTCGGCAGCGCCCGGCTTGCGCAGAAAATCGGGGGTGAGAATCTCGATTGTCGTCTTCGGCGCCTTGGCCCGAAGCGCCCGGATCGTGCGCACAAAGTGATCCGCCCCGCCGTCTTCCAAGTCGTCGCGATCAACCGAGGTGACCACCACATGTTTCAACATCATGGCCGCCGTCGCAATTGCGACGTTCTCTGGTTCACTCGGATCGAGCGGCAACGGTTTGCCGGTGGCGACATTGCAGAAGCTGCACGCGCGTGTGCAGATGCCGCCGAGAATCATAAAGGTGGCGTGCTGTTGCGACCAGCACTCCCCAATGTTGGGACAGCCCGCCTCTTCGCAGACGGTGTGCAACTTCAGGTCGCGCACCAAATCCTTGGTCTGATGGTAGCCAGCGCTCGTGGGCGCCTTGACGCGAATCCAGTCTGGCTTGCGTGGACTGGGCGCATCTGGCCGCCCTTGTTTTTCGGGGTGCCGCGGGCGATTCTGTTCGCCGCTTTCCCCTTCTTGGCGCATGTCGATCAAAGTGGGCACGGCGTCAATATCAGGCGCGCCGCACCAGCCCGCAACTGCGCCGAGGCAGTGCTTCTATGCGTGGGACGCTGGGCCGCGCCCCTGCTTGCCGACCGCCGCGCGCCCGGTTAGGGTCTGTTACAGCCGTGAAATAATAATCACGGGGATCAGCGTTCTCCACAGGAACGTTGAACGGGTCAGTTCGGAGGCACTGGTCTCATGGCGCACCGTCCGTTCGAGTTGGCGCGAAGCCGCGTCACCTTGTTCGAAGCCCTGCTCAGAGCGCGCGACGCGAAGGGTGGCAAGTACCCGATCCTCGAAGACCACGAGCGCAAGGTCCTCACCTACGACGACATTGTCCGCGCAGCGTTCGCGCTTGGCGGCAAGATCGAGTCGCTGATCGGAAAGCGAGAGACGGCCGGCATCATGTTGCCCACGGGCGCCGGTTGCACCGTCGTCTTCTTCGCGGTGCATGCGGTCGGCCGGACTCCGGCGATGCTGAATTTCACGGCCGGCGCCATGAACCTCAAGTCGGCGTGTCAGGCGGCCAATGTCCGCAAAATATTGACCTCGCGCCGCTTCATACAGATGGCGAAGCTGGAAGCGCTCGAAGCGGAGCTGTCGAAGTTCGCGACCCTGATTTATCTTGAGGATGTACGGCAGAAGATCGACTTCGGCGACAAGGTCATCGCACTCGCCAAAAGCCTTTTTCCGCGTGTGTTTGCAGCCAAGGCCGATCCTGACGACACTGGCGTAATCCTCTTCACTTCGGGATCCTACGGCGCCCCGAAAGGCGCGGTGCTTTCTCACGCCAACATAGTCGGCAATGTCGAACAAGTCGAAGCGCATATCCCCTTCGACCCGAAATGGTCATTCTTCTCACCGCTGCCGATGTTCCACTGTTTTGGGCTCACTGGCGGTGTGATGCTGCCCATCTTCACCGGGCACAAGTGCTTCCTGTTTCCTTCACCGTTGCAAGTGAAGGAAATTCCAAAACTGGTGCGGGACACCGGCGCCAACGTCTTTCTCGCCACCGACACATTTGCAATGCAATATGCGCGCAACGCCGGCGACGGCGATTTATCTTCGATTGAACTCATGGTCTGCGGCGCCGAGCGCGTGAAGGATGAGACGCGCGAGGTCTATAAACGCCGGTTCGATGTGGAGATTTTGGAGGGCTACGGCGCGACGGAAGCCTCTCCCGTGATCGCAGTGAACGCGCCGCTCCACAATAAGCACGGCACCGTCGGTCAGTTCATGCCCGGGATCGAATGGCGGCTTGAGCCGGTGCCCGGCATCGAGGGCGGCCAGAAGCTCTATGTTCGGGGCCCCAATGTCATGCGCGGCTACCTCGATCCAACAAAACCGTTCGGTATCGATCTGCTGCCGCAAGGTTGGCATGACACTGGCGACGTGGTCGACGTCGATTCCGACGGCTACATCACTATCCTCGGCCGCGTGAAACGCTTTGCAAAGATTGGCGGCGAAATGGTTTCGCTCAACGCGGTCGAAAGTTACGCAGCGCACGTCTGGCCAAATAACTTACATGCCGCCGTGGCGTTGCCGGATTCGCGCAAAGGCGAGCGCATCATTCTCTTCACCGACCTGGAGGGCGCCGCCGCCGAGGAATTGCAGGCCTGGTGCAAAGCGAACGGGGCGAGCGAGCTCGCCGTGCCCAAGCGCATCTGCACGATCGAGAGCATCCCTGTCCTCGGTAGCGGCAAAACCGACTACGTCGTGTTGCAGCGGATGGCGGCCGAGCGCTTCGCGGAGCAGAAGGCGGCTTAGAAATATGGACCGCCGGCGCCCTCGTCGGCATACGCTGATGTTGGCCGGCGAGGGCGCCGGCGATCCATATCAGACGTGCAGCACGCGCCCGTACGCGTCGAGCACAGCTTCGTGCATCATTTCGCTGAGCGTCGGGTGCGGGAAGATTGTTTCCATCAGTTCGCGTTCAGTGACTTCGGCGTTCATGGCGACGACGTAGCCTTGGATCAGCTCCGTCACTTCCGCTCCGACCATGTGCGCGCCCAGCAATTCGCCAGTCTTGGCGTCGAACACGACTTTGACCAACCCCTGGTCTTCGCCGAGCGCGACCGCCTTGCCATTGCCGACGAATGGAAAGCGCCCGACTCGGATGTCCCTGCCCAAAGCTTTCGCCCTCGCCTCTGTGAGGCCGACACTGGCGACTTGCGGGTGCGAATAGGTGTTGCCGGGGATGCGCTCCTTGATCATCGGGTGCGGCTTCTGGCCGGCGATGGCTTCGACGCAGATGACGCCTTCGTGGCTGGCCTTGTGAGCGAGCCACGGCCCGCCCGTGACATCGCCGATGGCGTAGAGGCCAGCGACGTTAGTGCGCCCATAGCCATCGGTGACGATGCGGCCGCGATCGGTTTTCACGCCGAGCGCTTCAAGGCCAATGTTTTCGATATTGCCGGTGATGCCGACGGCGACGATCGCGTGGCTGGCGGTGAGCGTCTGCTGCTTGCCGCCTGCTTGCACGACAGCTTCGACGCCGTTTGCAGTGGCCTTCAGTGACTTCGCTTCGGTTGAGGTGAGGATTTTCAGCCCCTCTTTCTCGAAACGCTTCTTGGCGAAGGCCGAGATTTCTTCGTCTTCCACCGGCAGCACGCGATCGAGCAGTTCGATCACGGTCACCTTCACTCCGAACGCGGCGTAGAACGATGCGAATTCGATTCCGATGGCGCCGGAGCCAAACACCAGCAAGGATTCCGGCCATTCCGGCGGCGCCATGGCGTGCCGATACGTCCAAATGCGCTTTCCGTCGGCTTTGAGCCCAGCCGATGGAATCTCACGCGCGCGGGCGCCCGTGGCCAGAATGACGTGCTTAGCTTCGTGTGGCGCCTCTTTGCCATCCTTGCTTGTCACAACCACCGTCGGCGCAGCGCGTCCCTTCTCCAGCCGCGCATCTCCCATGAGCACATCTATCTTGTGCTTCTTCATCAGGAACTGAACACCCTTTTCCATGCGTCCCGCCACGCCGCGCGAGCGTTGCACGACCGCATCGGGATCGAACTTCAACCCTTCGATGGAGAGGCCGTAGTCTTTGGCGTGCTGCGCATTACGATAGATTTCGGCTGAGCGCAGCAGCGCCTTGGTGGGGATGCAGCCCCAATTGAGGCAGATGCCGCCGAGCCTGTCACGTTCGACGATCGCGGTTTTCAAGCCAAGCTGCGAAGCGCGAATGGCGGTGACATAACCACCTGGGCCGGAACCGATGACGATGGCGTCGAAGCTGTTGCTCATGCGTCGTACTTAGCAGTCTCCCGCCGAAGGTGAAGGCGCGGATTTGCCTTTCTGCGCTCGCAGCTAGGGGCCCAGCCCAAAGGCGTTGCGAATGCCATCCACAACGAATTGAGCGGCGAGTGCGGCGAGTAGAATACCGAAAACGCGTGTCAGCATCGAACCAACGGTCGGTCCCATAACGCGCGCGATAGGTCCCGCCGCTAGGAAGGCGGTCAGGCAGAGCCCGAGATTGGCGAAAACCCCAACGAGCACCACGGCCCGCTCAACGGCGCCATCGTATTGGGCGAAGAACAACATGATAGAAGCAATTGCTCCCGGGCCGGCGATGAGCGGAATTGCCAATGGGAAAACCGAGATATCGTCCTGATGTTCTGGGTGTTCGGCCTGGTGCGCGGCCACCTGCTCGGCGCGCTCTTCGCGCCTTTCACTGCGCTTCTCGAACAGCATGTCGACGGCGATCAGAAACAGAAGCAAGCCGCCAGCGATGCGGAAAGAGTCCATCGAGACGTGAATCTGCGCAAGCAGCCAAGCGCCGCCGAAAGCGAAGGCGAGCAATATCCCCGAGGCGATAGCAATGGACTTCCAGGCCATGGTCCTGCGCCACGCAGGCGCCATGCGCGAAGTCATTGTCGTGAACATAGGCGCCATCGCGACCGGGTCGATGGCGACGAAGAACGTCACGAAGGAAGCGAGGAACACGGTGAGCATGGGGCCCGTGTTAGCCCGATTCAGAGGGGCCGCACGGGTAAAGTGCTGCCCGCCTGGACGCCGTTCGCCAGCGTAACAAGGCTTGGCGATGCCGCGTAAGGCGTCAGCGGCAAGACGAGCCCGAAAGGAAAGCCTGCTCATCCCCGGCGCGCCGCCTCGCGCCACGGCGAGGGTCGCGCCCAGAATCGAACCGAGCAGCATCGCCGCAATCGGCGCAGCCCATCATTTCGATGCGCAGGAGCCTTGCCGACCGACATGATGACTGGGCATGAAGGGCATGCTCGCGCAATGACATCATCTCTTGACAACGACACACATCATTCCAACATCGGACGCATGCACCGCGCCCTCACCCTCCGCGCGAACAAAGGCCGTCGCGAACAATCGCGCGCCTAGCCCCTAGCTGCGCCTGACAGCTAGGGGCGCTCACACGCTTTACTTTCAGAATTGCATACGAAGTCGGCGCGAGGGCGCGCCGCCTGGAGATACCGATGCCCAAGCACCAACCGGCGCAACGTCGCACGCCCATCATTGTTGCGGAGAAAGACCATGAATTGCTGACCGACCTGGCCCTCGCCGCCCTGGGCAAGGCGCCGGGCGCGGTCCTGTTGTTCGAGGAATTGGCGCGCGCAAAAGTCGTGCCCGAGCTCGCGCCTTTCGTTGCCGGCATCGGCAGCGTCGCCACCTTCAGCTACAACGGTTCGCGCTATCACGACTACGAACTCGTCTATCCGCAGAGCGCCGACTTCGCGCAGCAGAGGATTTCCGTACTGACGCCAGTCGGCGCCATGCTGCTCGGCTTAGCGGAGGGCCAGGCGATCGAGTGGACCTCTGATGACGGCGTCACGCATCGCATCGCGCTGGAGAAGGTCCGGAGCGAAATGGCGGCCGCGCGCTAGCGGGACGCTACCTCACTTCGTGCGTACGTGTTAACAACCAGCGCGCGAGGGGGGCCGCTGATGTTGCTGCGACGGGTGATGGAGCATGTCCGCCGACAGGATTGGGCTGCCGTTGCGATCGACTTTGTCATTACGGTGGTCGGCGTGTTCGTCGGTCTGCAGGCTGCGAACTGGAACGAGGCGCGCGTGGACCGCCAACGCGCGCACGCCTATCTGGAACGCATCCACGCCGATCTGGAAACCGATATCGCGAACTACCGCGATCGCATCGCGTTCTGGGGCGTTGTGTCGAATTACGGCCGCGCAGGGCTTGCTTCTGCCGAAACGGAGGCGGGCCCTAACTCGCACCAGTGGCGTTTGTTACTCGCTTTTTTCCAGGCCAGCCAAGTCGCGGAGTATTACACCACCAGCGCCACCTTCGATGAATTGAAGAGCGCCGGAGATCTACATCTCATTTCCAACGTAGAGCTGCGCAACGCGCTCGCCGGCTATTACATGCTTGCCGCAAATCCGGTGTTAACGGAGCGCCCTGCGTATCGCGTGCATGTGCGCGGGATCGTGCCGATCGACATCCAGGACTATATTTGGAGCACCTGTTTCACCACCATGGCGACCGGAGAACAGACGCTGATCGATTGCCCCTCGCCGGTGAGCGAAGCACGCGCCGCAACAGTCGTGAGCGTCATCCGGAGCGACCGCGCGCTGATGGGCGAGCTTCGCTACTGGATGTCGACCATGATGGTGGCGACGCATCTTGGAGAAACCCGCGTCACGAGGGCGCAGGAGTTGTCGCGGGAAGTCGCGGCCGAGATCGGGCGCTAGATTAGCTGGACGATTCTTTCCGGCGGAGTCCTACGTCACAGCAACATCGCCATCGGGTCTTCCAAGAAGCTCTTGAACGCCTTCAGGAATGCCGCGCCCAGCGCGCCATCGACAACGCGGTGATCGCACGTGACAGTCACGGTCATAACGGTCGCGATCGCCAATGCGTCATTCTTCACGATCGGACGCTTCTCGCCCGCGCCGATCGACATGATCATGCCGTGTGGTTCGTTGATAATCGACGCAAACTCCTTGATTCCCATCATGCCCATGTTGGAGATCGTGAACGTGCCGCCCTGAAACTCCTCCGGCCGAAGCTTCTTGTTGCGCGCACGCTCGGCAAGATCAGCCATTTCGTGGCTGATCTGTGCAAGTCCCTTTGTCTCTGCGGCCCAGACAATCGGCGTTATAAGGCCGCCGGGTATGGCCACGGCCACGCCGATATCGACATGGTGATGCATGGCGATGCCGTCAGGCGTGTAGCTTGCGTTGGCCTCCGGCACGAGCTTCAGCGCCAGAGCGGCAGCTTTGATGCACATGTCGTTGACGGAGATCTTCACGCCCTTGTCCGCGAAGCGCTTGTTGATCTCGCTCCGCGCCTTCAGCAGCGCATCAATCTCGATATCGACCGTCAGCGGGAAATGCGGAACATCGCGGAAGCTCTCGGTCATGCGTTTGGCGATGGTCTTGCGCATCATATCCAGCGGCACGAGGTCGTAGCTGCCAGGACGGATGCCCATCTGCTCGAGCGAACGACGCGCCGCGGGACTCTCGCCGCGCGCTTCGCGCCCCGTTGCAATCTCACGTGAGGATTGGCGTTCCGGCTGGGCTGGTTGCTCGGGCGGCGATTTGAGCATGGCTTCGACATCGGCCTTGACGATGCGTCCGTTCGGACCGCTCCCGCGCAGGCCTGAAAGATCGATCCCGCCGTGGTCGGCCAGGCGCCGAGCGAGCGGTGAAGCGAAAACTCTCTCCCCTCCTCTTCTCTCTCGGCTATCTTGGCGTTGCGGGGCTGTAGCGGGCGAGACGTCGGGTTCAGTCTCGCGAGACTTCTCCTGGCGCGCCTCCGCGCGCCCCGCCTTGGGCTGTTTCCCCGCCGCTTCATCGGTCGCAGGAGAATGATCACCCTTCAGCGTAGCGATCGGCGTATTGACTTTGACGCCTTGCGCGCCCTCAGGAACGAGTAATTCTTCAATCACCCCTTCATCGACGGCTTCGACTTCCATCGTCGCCTTGTCGGTCTCGATTTCAGCGATCACTTGGCCTGGCTCGATCGCGTCGCCGGCCTTCACGTGCCACTTGGCGAGATTGCCTTCCTCCATTGTGGGTGAGAGTGCAGGCATGGTGATTTGCGTGCTCATGCGGCGTGTCTTTCTTTTGGCTGCACTGCGACGTTGATCACATCGGGCCGCCAACGATGCAAGAAGGTGAGATAAGCGAGGCCAATATAGACCGCTCCCATACCAACCCACGCACACAGCAGCACGATTTGATCGATGCTATAAACACGGCGGGTGATAACCCCGGTGATCTCCGGGTTCGCGTTGGCGAGCGCAGCGCGGCCCGCCGCAGTGAGCTGTCCTTCAGCGTCTAGCTCATGCAGCCGTGCGATCAGGCCGGCTTGTGTCGTCGAAGCGCCTGCCATCGTCGCCATCAGCATGCCGAGCACCAGCGTGATGAAAGCGAAACTGGCGAGGCGCGCAGGGAAATTGGCCGAGCCAATGAAATAGTTGAGCGCAACCACATAAGCCGAAACAATGCTGAAAATGAGCGACACGCCCAGCAAGAGGATGCTGGTGAACTCGATCAATTGCTCGATAGTCTCGCCCTCGGTCATGACATTTCTTCCCCTTCCGCAAGTGTCATTGGCGTCCACCTTGACAGGCGCCTTGAGACGCGCTCTTCCGGGCTTTCACCTTCGAGGCTGGCAAGTTCTGCTGGCTCGTCGCGCAATTCGCGAATGTTGAGCCCCACCACATTCACGACGCCGACAGGTCCAGTAGGGCCATCCATGCACGCACCGACATAGGCGCCACAGGTCGGGCAGATGAGAAAGTCAGCGCTTCGATGGCCGAAGCGATAACGCGTGAGGGTGCGAGTGCTTGTGAGCGCTAATCGCCCCAGTGGGTCGGAGGCCGACTTCGCGCCTCGGCTCGAGCAGAATGAGCATCCGTCCTGTCGCAAGCGCACCGGCGCGTCGGTCTTGTACTCAGCGCGCACTGCGCCGCAATGGCATGCGCCATGATAGATCACCGGTAGGTCACCTCTTTGACCGCGTCGATGATCTTCTCCACACTTGGCAGCGCAAGCGCTTCCAGATTGGCGGCGTATGCGAGTGGTGCTTCGACTTGATGCACGCGCGCCGGCGGCGCGTCCAGATAGTCAAATGCTTCTCTGGTGACCCGCGCAGCGATCTCGGCGCCGACGCCGTTCTGACCCCATCCTTCTTCGACAGTGACGATGCGGTTCGTCTTCCTCACACTCTGAACGATGGTGTCGAAGTCGAGAGGCCGCAGCGTGCGTAGATCGACGACTTCTGCATCTATGCCTTCGCCGACGAGCTCTTCCGCGGCCTTCAGCGCAAGTCCAACCATACGTGAATGCGCAGTGATCGTGACGTCGGCGCCTTGCCGACGGATCTTGGCTTTGCCGATGGGAACGATCCAATCCTTCACGTCAGGAACTTCGAACTCCTGCCCATAGAGCATCTCGTGTTCGAGGAAGACGACAGGGTTGGGATTGCGGATCGCGGCTTTGAGGAGGCCCTTGGCGTCGGCGGCGTCATAAGGCGCGATGACGATCAGCCCGGGTATGTGCGAGTACCAGGAGGAGTAATCCTGGCTGTGCTGCGCGGCGACGCGCGCGGCGGCGCCATTCGGGCCGCGGAATACGATCGATGATTTGATCTGACCGCCAGACATATAAAGAGTCTTGGCCGCAGAGTTGATGATCTGGTCGATCGCTTGCATCGCGAAGTTCCAGGTCATGAATTCGACGATTGGTTTAAGCCCGGCCATGGCCGCACCAACGCCCAAGCCGGCGAAACCATGTTCGGTAATGGGCGTATCGACCACCCGCGCCGGACCGAACTCCTGCAGCAATTCCCGGCTGACTTTGTAGGCGCCTTGGTACTGGGCGACTTCTTCGCCGATCAGAAATACATCTTTGTCCCGCCGCATTTCTTCGGCCATGGCGTCACGCAGTGCGTCACGCACAGTGGTTTTCACCATCAGCACGCCTGCGGGAATCTCGGGGCCGGCTTGCGGAGTAGGCGAGGAGATGCGCGTGAGCTCAGGACGTTTGGTTCGCACCGGCTCGTCGCGCATGTCGGGCGTGGGTTCGGTTTGCTTCGCTTGTGATGGAGCGGGACTGGGCGCTTCCGCCTCGCCGTCAAGCACCGCAATCGGCGTGTTGACCTTTACGCCCTGCGCTCCTTCTTCGACCAAGAGTTTCGTTACGGTGCCTTCATCCACAGCTTCGACTTCCATCGTCGCTTTGTCTGTTTCGATCTCGGCGATGACCTGACCAGGTTCGATCTTGTCGCCGGGTTTGATCAGCCACTTGGCAAGATTGCCCTCCTCCATCGTAGGAGACAGCGCGGGCATGAGGATTTGCGTCATCAGGCGATGATCCCGAAGAGAGCCAGGAAGATGAGCACGCAGGCGGCGACGCCTGCCGCCCAAAACAGCGGACGGATGAACGGCAGGCCGAATGCATACCAGATAGCGTGCGCCAACCGCGCCCAGAAAAAGAGCTGCGCTCCAAGAACCGTCCATTGATTGGACACGTTGGCAATTGCGGCGATCAGAACGAGTGGTGCAAAGAACCAAAGGTTCTCACGGAAATTATCCGTAAGACGCTTCATGCGCGCTTGGATCACAGTAGGCGGCTTTAGGTTGTCGCGGCTATTCGCCATGGCGACTCCGCCGTTATTGGCGATCCCAGTCGTCGCCTGCGCCAGCACGACGGCAAAGAACAGAGCAATCGTGTAGGCAAGATATGAGAGTTCGACGCTCATCCGGTGTACTCCGCCCTTTGATCAAGCTTCGATGTAGACGTCTGTCAGCAGCTCAGACGGATCTGGCTCCGGGCTCTGTTGTGCGAAGTCTGCGCTCTGCGAGACCACGCTTCGGATGTCACGATCGATGCTCTTGAGGTCCTCCTCGCTGGCATGACCGCGATCCAGCAGCAGCTTTTTCACATTCTCGATCGGGTCGTGCTTTGTCTTCATCGCGTCGACCTCCTCTTTGGTCCGGTATTTCGCCGGATCGGACATGGAGTGACCGCGATAGCGATAGGTTTTCATTTCGAGGAGATACGGCCCTTCTCCCGCTCGCGCGCGCTCGACCGCCCGCTTACCTGCTTCACGCACAGCGACGACATCCATGCCGTCAACCTCCTCACCTGGAATGTTGAAGGAGACGCCACGCTTGTAGAGGTGCGTTTCGGACGATGACCGCTGAATGGAGGTCCCCATGGCGTACTGGTTGTTTTCGATGATGTAGACGACTGGAAGCTTCCACAGGCTCGCCATGTTGAAGCTCTCGTAGACCTGGCCTTGGTTGGCCGCGCCGTCGCCGAAGTAGGTGAGGCAAACCTTCTGATCTTTTCTGTACTTATTGGCGAATGCGATGCCGGTGCCGAGCGAGACTTGCGCTCCAACGATGCCATGGCCGCCGTAGAAAGCCTTCTCGATGCTAAACATGTGCATCGAGCCGCCCTTGCCCTTCGAATAGCCGTCGCGGCGGCCGGTCAATTCCGCCATCACCCCGTTTGCCGTCATGCCGGCCGCCAGCATATGACCGTGATCGCGATAGGCAGTGATGACCTGATCGCCGTCCTTAAGTGCAGCTTGCATCCCGACGACGACTGCCTCTTGGCCGATATAGAGGTGGCAAAACCCGCCGATGAGGCCCATCCCGTAGAGCTGGCCAGCGCGCTCTTCGAAACGGCGGATCAGCAGCATGTCGCGATAATATTGGAGCAGTTCTTTTTTGCTCGCTTCGGCATCGTGCTTACCGTTCGGCTTCTGGACCTCAGCCATCGTCGACGTTCCTCCGCGGTGACGTAATCCCGCATGCGCGTCCGGTGTCCACGGATCACGGCGCGCCTCTCTTATGCGGGATTGACGTAACTCGCTAGAAAGCTTTGCGTTGCTGCAGCGCAGCGAGGATCAGTCCAAGCGGAAGACGACCTCGTCGGAGCTGCCGGCCGCGAGCGTGATGCGCGCACGTTCGTCGAGATAGTCTGCATCGAGCGAGGCCGGGCGCAGCCGTGCGGCGCGCGCTTCAAGATCGGCCCGTTCCTCCGCCAGCGCACTTGCGCGCTGCTCGAGGGCGCGCTCTTGAGCCTGCAGGTCGACATAGGCGAGCAGGCCTTGGCGCCCCGTCACGGCGTGCGCCCCGAGGTAAAGGATGGCGGCGCCGAGGCCGACACTCACTACCGTTGAAGCCCGATTTCCCATGCCCAACACCCGATTCGGCGGCACGCTGATTCGGTTCGGTAAAGGAATCGTAAAGACTCGAAATCATTCTATATTTGTTCTTATCAAGTTAAATCATGGGGTTAGCGCTGCACTCGCTAGTGATGGGGTCGATCTCGCTGCCGCACCCACATGCCCTGGTGCGCGAACCACTGGGAAAAATTTGCAGCGCTGGGCCTGCGATGCGGAGCCGCAATGACTTTGTTCTCGGAGCGTTCGCGAGCTCGTCGCCGTGCGGTGAGCCGCGCCTAGCTCGGAGATTTGCCGAAGTGGCGAACTGCGTAACAATGCCCGCCTGAGGGGGAGCGCAATGGCATTTTGGAACCGACGCAAGCCGATCGAAGCGCCGCATCATCATCAAGAGCTTAAGCGCACCTTGTCATGGCCGCACCTGGTCGCCCTCGGCGTTGGTGCGATCGTGGGCGCGGGCATTTACGCGCTGATCGGCCAAGGCGCGGGCATGGCTGGACCGGGCGTGATCGTCTCGTTCGGGGTGGCCGGTCTCGTCTGCGCCTGCGCGGCGCTCTGTTACGCTGAGTTGGCCACGATGATGCCGGCTTCCGGCAGCGCATACACCTATTCCTATTCCGCGCTTGGCGAGCTGGTTGGCTGGATCGTCGGCTGGGCGCTGATCCTGGAATATTCGGTGGTGGTGAGCGCAGTGGCGGTAGGCTGGTCCGGCTACGCCTCAGGCCTGCTCACCGGCTGGGGCATCGCCGTGCCGCAGATGCTGCCGTTTGGCGAGATCGCGGGCCACGCGATGCACTTCAATCCGCTTGCGGTCTTCATCATCTTCGTGGTCGCGGGTCTGCTCATCCTGGGCACGCGCGAAAGCGCCCGGGTGAACTCGGCGCTGGTGGTGCTGAAGATTGCCGCGTTGGTGCTTTTCCTTGTCATCGCCCTGCCCGCCTTCGATATCGCCCACTTCACGCCATTCGCGCCGTACGGCTGGGGCTCGACGCCAACGCAAACCGGCACGAACACGGGCATCATGGCAGCAGCAGCGGTGATGTTCTTCGCCTTCTATGGCTTCGACGCGGTGTCGACTGCGGCGGAGGAAACCAAGAATCCGGGGCGCGATCTCGCCATCGGCATCGTCGGCTCGATGCTGATCTGCACACTGCTGTACATGGCCGTCGGCGCCGCCGCGATTGGCGCCATGGACTTTCGCGCCTTCGCCGCCAGCGGCGAGCCGATTGCGCTAATCGTACGTTCGCTCAATCAGCCGGAGGCGGCTGCGGTGATTGGCGGCGTCGCCTCGATCGCAATCCCGACAGTGATCCTCGCCTTTCTCTACGGGCAGACGCGCATCTTCTATGTAATGGCGCGCGATGGGCTGCTGCCGCGCTCGTGGGCGCGGGTGCACTCCAAGCTCGGCACACCGGTGATCATGACGATTTTCACCGCCATCGTGTGTTCGGCGCTGGCGGGCCTATTGACGCTCGGCGAGATCGCCTCGCTCGCCAATGCGGGCACGCTCGCCGCCTTCATCGCCGTTGCGGTGTCGCTGATGGTGTTGCGCCGGCGCGAGCCGAACATCGAACGACCGTTCCGCACGCCGCTCGCCTGGATCGTCGCGCCCGCAGCGATCATCGGCTGCCTCTACCTCTTCTCCAGCCTCAACAGCGGCACCATCGAACGCTTCTTCATCTGGATGGCGATTGGCATCCCCGTGTACCTGCTCTGGGGTTCGCACAAGAGCGCGCTGGCGCGGAAGGCGGGATGACCGCGCGGCGGTCGCCACGCCCCTGCCCGCGCAGCCCACGCGCCCGCCTCTCACGTGCAGCTCCGCTTACGGCGAGACGCGGCGTTCCCCCGCGCCTAGCGGCCTCAGCGACCGACGATGGTCCCTGCGCCTGCATACTCCGCCTGATCGTCCAGCAATTCCGCAATTCGGATCAGCTGGTTGTACTTGGCGGTGCGGTCCGAGCGCGCCAGCGAGCCGGTTTTGATCTGGCCGCAATTGGTGGCGACGGCGAGGTCTGCGATTGTGGCGTCTTCGGTTTCGCCGCTGCGATGGCTCATTACGGCCGAGTAGCCCGCGCGTTGAGCCATTTCGACAACATCGAGCGTTTCAGTCAGCGTGCCGATCTGGTTGACCTTGATCAGGATGGCGTTGCCAAGGCCCTTCTCGAAGCCAATCTCGAGCCGCTTCATGTTAGTGACGAAGAGGTCATCGCCAACCAGTTGGCATTTGTCGCCAATCAGCTCGGTCAGCGCGCGCCAGCCGTCGAAATCATCTTCCGACATGCCGTCTTCGATCGACACGATCGGGTAGCGGTTGACGAGATCGGCGAGATAAGCGGCGTTCTGTTCGGGCGACAGCGTCTTCCCCTCGCCTTCCAGCACGTACTTGCCGTTCTTGAAATACTCAGTGGCGGCGCAGTCGAGCGCCAGCGCGATGTCTTCACCCGGCGCGTAGCCGGCCTTCTCGATCGCCTTCAGAATGAAGCCGATGGCCTCGTCAGCACTGGCGAGGTTGGGGGCGAAGCCGCCTTCATCGCCGACATTGGTGGAATGGCCAGCGTCCTTCAGCTGCTTCTTCAGCGTGTGAAAGACTTCCGCGCCCATGCGCACAGCGTCAGCCATCGTCTCCGCGCCGACCGGCATGATCATGAATTCCTGGATGTCGATCGGATTGTCGGCGTGGGCGCCGCCATTGACGATGTTCATCATCGGAGTCGGCAGCACGCGCGCCTGCACGCCGCCCAAATATCGGAACAGCGGCATCGCGTTGCTCGCAGCGGCGGCCTTAGCCACCGCGAGCGAGACGCCGAGGATGGCGTTAGCGCCGAGGCGGGCCTTGTTCTCGGTGCCGTCCAGTTCGAGCAACACGCGGTCGATGCGGCGCTGCTCTTCGGCATCCATGCCGAGGATGGCGTTGGAGATCTCGCCGTTGACAGCTTCGACGGCGTCACGAACACCCTTGCCGAGATAACGATCTGGTTCGCCGTCACGCTTCTCGATCGCTTCGTGTGCGCCGGTGGAGGCGCCCGAGGGAACCGCCGCGCGTCCGAATGCGCCGTCCTCCAGATAGATATCGACTTCGACGGTTGGGTTGCCGCGACTATCGAGAATTTCACGGCCGATGATGTCGGCGATGCCGGTCATGTCGGGTTCTTTCAGACTGGAAAATGGTGCGTCTTTGGAAACCCCTCTGGCGCAAAAGGCAAGCGTATGCGCGCAAGGCGCCCATGCGCCTCACGCGGGGTCTCCAACTTGCGCTGAGGGATCAGTCTTCCCGAGGTTTCAAGACCTGTTTGCCGCGATAGCGGCCGCTCTTCAGGTCAATGTGGTGCGGACGGCGCAACTCGCCAGATTCCGCGTCCTCGACATAAGTGTTCTTCGGCAGCTTGTCGTGCGCCCGGCGCATGCCCCGGCGTGAGGGTGAGGTTTTTCGCTTCGGAACGGCCATGGCCGCAAGACTCCTGGGTCCCGCTTCGGCGCGGGAAAGCGGCGCTGATAGAGGAAAGCGCCCGCCGGAGCAAGGGTGCAGTGGCTTCGGAACAGGGGCCCTGCCCTGACGTTCTGCCCGCGGGGAGGCGGCAGACCCCAGGGAGAGTAATCCATGCGCGTCAGCGAAGTCATGACGCCCGATGTTCGGACCATCGGGCCGCAAACCACCCTCCGCGAGGCGGCCAAGCTAATGGCTGACCTGGATGTGGGCGCGCTGCCCGTAGCCCAGGGCGACCGCCTTGTCGGCATCCTGACCGATCGCGACATCGTCGTGCGCGCCGTATGCGCCGGTAAGACGCCCGACACGACCGTGGGCGAGGCCATGTCGTGCGAAATCAAATACTGTTTCGAAGACCAGGACATTGAAGAGGTCGCCGAGAACATGGGTCAAATCCAGCTTCGCCGTTTGCCGGTGGTCAATCGCGACAAACGTCTTGTTGGCATTGTTTCGTTGGCTGATATCACGGCCGTCGGAGAAGCAGACGAGGCCGGCGAAGCGTTGCGCGGCATCACCCGTCCTGGAGGACAGCACAGCCAGTCAGCCGATGGTCGCATCTGATGGTCCAAATACGAGACGAGCCTGAGACGCCAGTCGAGATCGGCATCGACCGGGACACGCTCGCCTTCATTGTTTTGAAGGCGCGGGCATTCGATGCGATGGTTGCTCCCGACGATCCGAGCGATGCTTCCAACAGCACCGATGATCGCTTTGCTGATGTGCTGGAGGATGAGAGCGACAATCCGACGGGACGGGAGCTACGGTCGGCCATTGCGTCGCTCAATGTGGATCAGCAGGCGATGCTCGTGGCCACGGCTTGGGTCGGGCGTGGCGATTACGGTCGCGAGGACTGGCGCGAAGCAGTTCGCGCCGCGCGGCAGCGCTCAAGTGGCTCCACGGCGCGGTACCTTATGGGAATGCCCATGCTGGGCGACTACATCGAAGATGGTGCTGAGCAGCTTGGGATAAACCTGACTGATGACGAAGTGCAGAGTCTCGTTGAGCCGGATGAGGGCGCCAGCGGGGAAATCCGCGGCTTTGAACAGCAGCGCTGAAGCCGGGAGCGAAATTATCGCCGTTGCTGCGTGTCCGTTTCTGGGACCTTGGCGGTTATGCCGACGGAGACCCCAGGTCGCGGCGCTGATTCAAGCCTAAACTGCCGTACGCTCGCCGTTTCGCAGACTCCCTGCACTACGCGAACCACTTCCGCTTCTATCGTCTTTGGCTCGGGCCGACGAATTACCGTGAAGGCGCATGGCTCGTGCCGCACGCGTTGGGATAGTGTGCCGCTCGTGATTGAGAGCGCCCGCCGCTCGAACAACCGAGCAGATGCGAAATGGAGATGTCCACTGAGGAAAAGCTCAGCGCCGGCGTCACTTAATGCACGGAGTGCGCTCATGCCGCCGCGCGTCACGCCTTTTATCGGCGCATCATTGGGCCAGTCTAGCGGGTGGTGCGTGATCACCACGCGTAGAGCGCCCGGCGCAGCGCGCTGAAGTTCAGCTGCGGCGATAGCTGTCTGGCCTCGCGAGATTTCCCCCTGCGCCCAATTGAGGCGCAGTTGCCAAGCACGGGCCGTGTTCACAGGCACGATGCTCCAGTCTTTGGTATGCCAGGCGTCGACGATGAGACCCCGCTGGGCGCGGCGAACGCGCGCCCATGGATAAAAGAGGCGCCCCCAGAGTTCGTAGTACGGTACATCGTGGTTTCCGGGAGTGAGCATTACAGGCCGGTTTATGTCCCGCATCCACGCGCATGCGTTATCGATTTCGACCGCCAATCCATCGCGCGAGATGTCACCGGTTACGATCACAACGTCAGGTTCATTTTGATCGATGTATTTCGAAACAGCGATCAGCGCTGCTCTATCCTCACAGCCGAAGTGAAGATCGGTCAGATGCACGAATTTCACCTGCGTCAGCCCTCTTGTGGCAAGGCCAGAACCCGTGGGCCGTTGGGGTCGTAGGTGACCCTGACGCGCGAGAAGAACGTCCGCGGTTCGCCATCTAATGTCGCCGGAATAGTGCCCAGCGAGATGATGTCGCTGGTACGACAGCGGCCGATTTCAATCGCCGGATCGTTGCGCCATTGTGCAGTCAGACTTCGGAGGCTGACGCGGGCAAGCTCCAGAAGGTGCTTCGCGTCCAAACGGACCCATTCCAAATCGCTCGACTCGATACCGCCAGAAAAAGCAGGGCACAGAACGCCAATCGCCTCGGCACGTCGCATCGTCTCCGTACCGGGTCGTGCGCGCAGACCGCGCGCAAACGATCGGCTGAGAAAAAGGCGAAACCGTCGCCATGCTTCGCGAAGCCGTCCCTGGCGCACCGCCTCACGAGCGCGCGCGAGTAGCGTTGGCGCGCCAAAGATGGCGGCTACATAGAATTCCTCACCGTTGGCGCGTCCGGCTGTCAGTCGCTTCGGTTCGCCACGAACAAGCGCGGCCGCAAGCGCTTCGGGCCAAGCCAAATCCCCGTAAAGCGCACGCGGCAGTATGTTGAGCGTCCCTCCAGGCAACAGCACTAATGGCGGGCCATCACGCGGAGCGAGCTCGGCGGCGGCCCGCGCTGTGCCGTCGCCGCCGAGTACGATGATAACATCAAAATCCTTGGCATTCTTGAACAGTTTCCGCGAAATGCGTTGCGCACTGGCGATCACATATCTTGACACGCCGGCAGCTGTTACGGCGTCGATCAGCTTGTCTTTGTCGCCAGCAGAGACGCTGCCCGCCAACTCATTGAAGAGCACCAGGGCTTTCGCGTCTTTAGGCAGCATACGCGCGCGCGTGTGCGGCGCCGGCGGCGCTTCAGGCGTGACCAGTTCAGGTTCCATGCCGGACGTGAACGCGGCTCTTTCCCGCCCGTTCCTTCAGCGGTGCTGAACATTTCCGCCCATGGCGCTAGTGATCAGCACCATGCGCCTTTCGCTTAGTGCGCCCGACGCAGCGTGCCGCCGGAGGACAGATCAATATTGCCGATACCTGGATTGCCATAGGCGACCACGCCTCCGCCGCTCGATGCATCCACATCGAGCCGTCCGCTCGCGTACACTCGTGCGTCAGCGCCGGACGAAACATCGACGCTGCCGTTCACGCAGCGGAATTCTCGGGCGTGGATGTCGGCCCCGCTGGACGCATCGGCGGTAAAGCTGTCGCACGTGCCGCTGACGTAGAGATCGGCGCCTGAAGACGAGTCCAGACTGACGTCTCCGCCAGTGAGGCCCGAAGCCCGCAAGTCTGCGCCACTTGATGCTTCAAGCCCTGCCACACGAGGCATGGTCACGCGAACATGCGCATCACGCGGCCCGTGCTGAAACCAGAGGGTTCGCACCGGCTCTATCACCAGCGTGGATCCGGAGATGCGGGTGACGATGCGGTCGGCGTCGCGCCCCGTCACATCAACCCTGAAGTCCTGCGCCACCACGACTTCGACGTCTGTTCCAGCATTGGCTGAAACACTGGTGAAGCCGGACAAGGGACGCTGCTCCGCCATCGCCGGCGAAACAAATAGGCCGCACAGCGCCAAAGGCGCCAAAATCCGCTTCATGTCCTCCCCCTTCTCCATAAATGCTACGCGCGGCGTTCGCCCGCGGTTCGCTGAGAGAGATGCAGGCATTGGCGGAGTTGGATGCACACGCCGTGCGGCAGTCGATGATCCTAGGTGATATTACCCCGAGCGAAATCCCGAGAAATGCGTCTGAGCACTTCTGGCGCGCCCTGCCGGTCAAACCCTACGGCGGCGGTGTAATCGACCAAAGCTTGATGCTCGTCTTCTTGGAATCCCTGGTCGGCCACGAGCACCGCGAGCAATGCCTTCAAGAGCTGCATCTTCTGGTCGCGGGTGAAGGCGTTCGAATGCGCCTGCAAGTACGCGACCAGCTCCGACTTCGTCAGCTTTGCTTCCGTGAGTGCCGCGTCGACGAGCCGCATCTCGAAGTGGGAGCCGGTTATCTCGCTCATGCAAGTGCGGATCGCCTCCCGCTCGCTGTCCTCAATGCGACCGTCAATATGCGCCGCATTGGTCAATGCAGCGAGCGCATACGAGCGGAAGTCGCCGTGTACGGTCGCTTCAGTTTTTCCAGCACGAAGACGACGAATCATCGTCCGTAGCCCGAGCCAGCCGACGGCCAGCGCAAGGAGGATGAGAAGCGCCAGCACCGAGCCTGAGGAATCAGTCGCGTCCTGTTGCATTTCAGACCAACCGGCTCTGCTCGACCGCCGCGGCGATGAAGCTGGCGAAGAGCGGGTGCGGCTCGAACGGCCGGCTCTTCAACTCAGGATGATATTGCACGCCGATGAACCACGGATGGTCGCGCCGTTCGACGATCTCCGGCAGCACGCCATCTGGGCTCATGCCCGAAAAGATGAGACCAACGTCTTCCAACTTGTCACGATATTTGGTGTTCACCTCGTAGCGGTGTCGGTGGCGCTCGCTGATTTCGTTGTCGCCGTAAATCTCCGCCACGCGGCTGCCCGGCTGCAAGATCGCTTTGTAGGCGCCCAAACGCATCGTGCCGCCGAGATCGCCGGTGGCGTTTCGCTTTTCGAGCTCGTTGCCTTTGAGCCATTCCGTCATGAGTCCGACAATAGGATGCTTGGCGGGGCCGAACTCCGTCGAGCTGGCGCTCTTCAAGCCCACCAGGTGGCGCGCAGCCTCGATGCACGCCATCTGCATCCCGAAACATATGCCGAAGAAGGGCGCCTTGTGTTCGCGGGCGAACGTGACTGCGGCGATCTTGCCTTCCGTGCCCCGCTCCCCGAAGCCTCCAGGCACCAAAATGCCATGCACACCGTGCAGGTCTTCATGCCAAGCCTCGCCGCGCTCCTCGAACTTCTCGCTTTCGATCCAGCGAATGTTGACTTTCACATTATTTGCGACGCCGCCGTGGTGGAGCGCTTCGATGAGCGATTTATAAGCGTCCTTGAGTTCAGTGTACTTTCCGACCACGCCTATTGTGACTTCACCATCGGGTGATTTGAGGCGCTGAACGATCGTCTCCCATTTCACCATGTCGGGCTGCGGTGCGATAGTGTCTCCAAAATGCTTCAACAATTCCGTGTCTAAGCCCGCCTGGTGATATGCGAGCGGCGCTTCGTAGATCGTTTGCAGATCCCGCGCTTCAATTACGGCGCTTTCGCGCACGTTGCAGAACAGGGCGATCTTCTTTTTCTCATCTTCCGGGATCGGGCGATCGCACCGGCATAAGATGATGTTGGGCTGAATGCCGATTGAGCGCAGCTCTTTGACCGAGTGCTGTGTCGGCTTGGTCTTCATTTCCCCAGCTGACGGAATGTAGGGCAACAGCGTCAGGTGCACGAAGGCGGCTTGGCCGGGATCGAGTTCTTGACCAAGCTGACGAATAGCCTCGAAAAACGGCAGCCCCTCGATGTCGCCGACCGTGCCGCCGATCTCGCACAGGACGAAGTCGGCGCCCCCATGGTCAGAAAGGATGAAGTCTTTGATCGCATTGGTGACGTGCGGAATAACTTGAACGGTCGCACCGAGATAATCGCCGCGACGTTCCTTAGCGATGATTTCTTGGTAGATGCGGCCGGTTGTGATGTTGTCAGCCTGCGTTGCTGAAACACCGGTGAAGCGCTCGTAGTGACCGAGGTCGAGGTCCGTCTCGGCGCCATCATCGGTGACAAAAACCTCACCGTGCTGATACGGGCTCATCGTGCCTGGATCGACGTTCAAATAGGGATCCAGTTTACGGAGGCGGACGCGGTAGCCCCGGGCTTGGAGCAAAGCGCCGAGGGCGGCGGAGGCGATGCCCTTCCCAAGGGAAGAGACCACGCCGCCGGTAATAAACACGTAGCGCGCCATTATCCTTCCGAATCGGCCCGGCCGTTCTACCCGGGCCGGGTAAGTAGTTGGCTTATTGATCAGGTCCGGCGCGTTCGCGCCGCACGGCTTCCAAACGCGCAGCATCGCCCGATTCGGGTTCGAGTTGCGCGTTGTCGAGCGTCAGCGCCGCTCCACCGGACGTGTTCGGCAGGACCAGCGGCGGGCTGGCCGCTCCGCCCGAGGCAGGACGTGTTGCTGCATTCGCTGGACGTTGCGACGACGCCGGCCGGGTTGTCGCCGGCGCTGATGTTGGAGTGGTGCGAGCGGGGGTATTGTTGGACGCTGGCGGCGAAGCACGAGTTTCCAGCGGCGCAGCTCGCGCCGCAGACTGGGGGACAGGGGCCGCCGCCTCAGCCCGTGCGGGCCCTGGCAGAACGGCGGACGCCAACTGGCTAGCGGGCGCAGCTTGGCTTTCGGTCGGATCCGGCTGTTGCGGCGCAGGCGATTGCGGCGCCGGCGAGGGAGTGGCTGGTGCGCTTTGCGCGGGCGCACTCTGAGGCGCCACGTCGAACACCGAGCGACCTGCGTTGGAGGAAGCCGCACCTGAAATCACGGTGAGTGCAAGGGACGTGACCAGAAAGAAAAAACCGGCGACCTGTGTCATCTTGGCAAGCGCGTCGGCGGCCCCGCGCCCGCTCATCAGCGAGCCGCCGCCTCCACCCATGCCAAGGGCGCCGCCCTCGGAGCGCTGCAGCAAGACCAGCCCGATTAGACAGATGCAGACCAGCAAATGGATGCTGAGAATGACGATGTGCATTGTCCTGCCGTCTCCCGAGCCTCCGCCCGCGCCAAGGTGGGCGCGCACGAAAGGGCGCTCAATAGCCGACGCTCAGCATAAACGCCAGAGCGTGTCGCTGCACCTTACCGTGCAGCGGGGTGGGCGAGGATTATGGCCGCAAAATCCGCCGCTTTCAGGCTCGCTCGCCCCACCAGTGCGCCATTCACCCCCTCCACGGTGAAAATTTCACCCGCGTTCTTGGGGTTGACTGAGCCGCCGTAAAGAATGCGGACTTCACTCGCCGCTGAGCCGAAGTCACTCGTCAGCGTGTCGCGGATCAGGGTGTGCACCTCCTGGATCTCGGACATGGTCGGCGTCGAGGACCCGCCGATAGCCCAAACGGGTTCGTAGGCGACGACAAACGCCCCCGCGGCTGGGGCGCTCTCGCGCACTTGTCGGCTGACGATCTCCGCCACCCTTCCAGCGTTTCGTTCGCTTTGGGTTTCGCCGACACAAACGATTGGTACGAGTCCGGCAGCCAGGGCAGCTTCGGCCTTGCGACGCACTAAGCCGTTGGATTCGCCATGCAGCGAGCGCCGTTCTGAATGGCCCACAATCATATAGGTTGCGCCTGCATCGGCCAGCATTGCGGCGCTAATATCGCCCGTTCGGGCCGCATCCTCCGCAACGGCGCAGCAATCCTGGCCCCCTATCAGGAGCCCGCCTCCCCTCACCATCTCGGCGGCCGGTGCAACGTAGGGAGCCGGCGGACAGATGAGTACGTCCACACCGCCCGCATATGCGCCGATGCGCATCCAGAGCGCGTCCAACTCGGCTAGATCGCCGCGCCGGCCATACATTTTCCAGTTGCCTGCAATCAACGGTCTGAGCGCGGCCATAAGCCTCCCCTTAGGCGCCGGCCCCCGATTGCCCCGCCTGTGGGGCCTCTCTATTGTCCGGCGCCTCACGCCTTACCGGACCTCCACATGCTGGCACAATTGCGAAGTCTCACCCGCGGCATCGTCGCGTACGTGCTCCTGTTCCTCCTGGTGGTCGCTTTTGCGATCTGGGGCATCAATGACGTGTTCAAGGGCGTTGGTTCGCAAAACCTGGCGGAAGTCGCCGGACGCGACATCACCCCGCCCATGTTGTCACGTGAGTTGGAACTGACGCTCCGGGGCGAACGCAACCAGGGCAACAACATCAGCCGGGAGGACGCCATTGAGGCCGGACTGCATCGGCGCCTGCTTGAGTCGCTGATCGCCCGCAACGCAATGTATGCTTACGCAGAGAAGATCGGCGTCGCCGCCAGTGACCGCCAAGTGGCGGATCGCATCCGGCAGATTCCGAACGTCCAGAATCCAGTCACCGGCGCCTTCGACCAAGACGCCTATCGCCAATTCCTGGCCCAGCTGGGTTACAGCCAAGCGGAGTTTGAGCACGATATACGCGGCGATATGACCACGCAGATGCTGATGGGCGCGCTGATGGCTGGAGTACGCGCGCCATCGAGCTTTGGGGAACTCGCGTTCATCTACCAAGGCGAGACGCGCACGGTGACGATCGCGGAAGCGCCTGCTTCCATTGTGGGCAACATCCCGCCGCCAAGCGAAGCACAACTGCAGACGCTCTATCAGGAAAGCGCCGAACAATTGCGCATCCCCGAATTTCGCGGGCTCACGCTGGTTTATGCGCGCCCAGCCGACTTTGTCGCACGCGTGAGCGTGCCGGAGCAGCGTGTTCGGGAAGAGTTCGAAGCGCGCCGCCCCGCCCTTACCCAACCTGAAAAGCGCTCCTACGTTCGCATTTCGGCTCAGAATCAGGCTCAGGCAAACGATGCAGCCGCGCGTCTTGCCCGAGGCGAGACTCCGGAAGCCATTGCGTCTGCCCTCGGTGTGCAGGCCACGCGCGGCGACAATCAAGCACGCGCCGAGGTGCCGGACCCGCGTGTCGCTGAAGCGGTGTTTACAACAGCGCCTCGCAGCGCGCCCCGGGTCGTGCAGGGCCAGCTCTCACCATGGGCGGTTATTCAGGTGATGTCTGTTACCCCGGCGGTCGAGCCCAGCTTCGAGTCGCAACAGGCGGAGCTTCGCAATGCGATCGCACAGGACCAAGCCGCTGATTTGATGAATGCTGCGGTCAGCGCGTTCGAAGAAGCGCGCGCCGCGGGAGCTTCCGTCGCTGACGCTGCACGGCAGAACGGTCTAACCGTAGTTGCTATTCCGGCGGTTAGCCGACAGGGCGCCGACCAGAGTGGGCGCCCCGTAGCCGCCGTCGCCGAGCAGGCGGACCTGCTGGAAACGGCGTTCCAGACACCGGAGGGCGAGGCTAGCGACTTTATGCCTGTCGGCGACGCAGATGTGCTCGTCGCCGTCGACCGTATCATTCCCGCCTCTGTACGGCCGTTTGCGGAGGTGCGCGATCAGTTGCAGCAGGTCTGGATCGCCCGCGAACGCGCCAACAGACTGCGGGAAGCCGGCGCGCGCCTCGCCCAAGCCGTGCGCGACGGACAACCTTTCGGGCAGGCCGCACGAGCGGCCGGCTTTCAGATCCGGATCAACGCGCAGCCGATCAACCGACAAATGGCTGGGCAGATCCCGTCCCGCGGTCTTGGGGCGCAGATTTTCAACGCGGCGGAAGGTGCGGTGGTGACCGACTTGCGAGTCGATGGCGAGGCGCTGCTCGCGGCCGTCATCGAGCACATTAATCGCCCTGATCCCAATGCGGCGCCACAAGTCGTTGAAGCAGCGCGCGCCCAGATGCAGCAATCCATCGGCAACAGCTTCGCTGAGGCGCTGCAGGCTCAGATCGTGGCTGCGGGCAATCCGCGCCGCAATGATGAGTTGTTGCAGCGCATGTATCCGTCGCAGAACACCGATGAAGCGCAGCAATGAAGCTTGCGCCAATCGAGCCGTCGCTTGATCGGTTTGCCGCTGCTTACGAACGTGGCGGCGCGCTCGTTTGGATGCGACGAGTCAGCGATCTGGAGACTCCAGTCGCAGCGCTGCTCAAGATCGGCGCAGATACCCCCGGCGTGTTCCTGCTCGAAAGCGTGCAGGGCGGAGATTTCCGTGGCCGCTTTTCGATTATCGGCCTTTCACCGGACCTAGTTTGGAGGGTTCAAGGCGGGCGAGCAGAGATTAGCCAAGGCGGCTTTTCAGAGGGTGATTTCAAGGACGCTGGGCAGGAGCCACTGCAAAGTCTGCGCAGCATCATCTCACGTTCCGCCATGGACTTGCCGCCGGAGCTGCCGCCAATGGCTGCAGGATTATTCGGATTTTTCGGCTACGACATGGTGCGCTTCATAGAGCGCTTGCCGGAAAAAGAAGCCGACCCTCTTGGCACGCCTGACGCGCTCCTGGTTCGGCCGACGATCGTAGCTGTGTTCGACAATGTCACCGGCGAGATCACGCTGATCACGCCGGCCAGGCGCGCCAATGGCGTCTCGGCCGATGCGGCCTACGCTGCTGCGCATGATCGGTTGGAAACGCTCATGCGCACATTGGATGGGGCTCTCGCCTCACGCCCTGTCGCTGAGCCAGTCGATATCGGCGCGCCAACATCAAACACTACGGCACAGGATTACAGAGCGCTGGTGGAGAAGTGCAAGGAGTACGCCCGTGCGGGCGACGTTTTCCAAGTCGTGCCCAGCCAGCGTTTTTCCGCGCCCTTCCCGCTTCCGCCATTCTCTCTTTATCGTGCGCTGCGGCGCCTCAACCCATCTCCATTTCTTTATTATCTGAACTTCGCCGACTTCTCTCTGGTCGGTTCCAGCCCAGAAATCCTGGTGCGCTTACGCGGCGACACAGTGACGATCCGCCCCATCGCTGGCACACGCCGGCGTGGCGCGGATCCTAGTGAGGATCAAAGGCTTGAGCACGATCTCCTCGCAGATCCGAAGGAACGCGCGGAACATCTGATGCTTGTCGACCTAGCGCGCAACGATCTCGGCCGTGTCGCCGTCCGCGGCGCACCGGAAGGCAAGAACACTGAGGGCGCCGGGTCGGCTCACGTGCGTGTCACTGAGGCGTTTGCCATCGAGCGCTACAGCCACGTTATGCACATCGTCTCGAACGTTGAAGGCGAGTTGCGCCCTGGCCTTACCGCTCTGGATGCATTGCTGGCCGGCTTCCCGCACGGCACCGTCACTGGTGCGCCGAAGGTGCGAGCGATGGAAATCATCAACGAGGTGGAGAAGCACAAGCGCGGGGTGTACGCTGGCGGCGTCGGCTATTTCGGTGCTGGTGGAGATATGGACACCTGTATCGCGCTCCGCACCGGGGTCATAAAACGCGGCACACTGACGGTCCAAGCCGGAGGCGGCGTCGTGCTCGACAGCGATCCCCAAGCCGAACTCCAGGAAACAATCGACAAATCCCAAGCGCTTTTCCGTGCTGCCGCCGAGGCTTGGCGATACGTCTGAGGCTAGTTTGCAGGCGCAAATTTTCAGGTAAGCTTTTTCGATGATCTGCTGGCCCTCCCCCGCCCCTCGATGGCGCGCGAACGAAAGCGACTGAGCCCTTCGTTCACATCCATGCGCCGGGAGCGCAGCCTATGATCCTTGTCATCGATAACTACGACAGTTTCGTCTATAATCTTGTTCACTACGTGGAAGATTTCGGCGTCCAGACTGAAGTGCAACGCAATGATGCACTTACAGTTGAAGAAGTGCTGGCAAGAGCGCCGTCCGCGCTGATCCTTTCGCCGGGCCCATGTACGCCCAACCAGGCGGGAATTTGCCTTGAGCTGCTGGCCAGAGCGCCAGATCATTTGCCGATCCTCGGCGTTTGCCTCGGCCACCAAGCGATGGGGCAGGCATTCGGCGGGAATGTCGTGCAGGCGCGCGAGATCATGCACGGCAAAGTGTCGCAGATCACACACCGCGGTCGCGGCCTTTTTCACGGGTTGCCCTCGCCCTTCAATGCAACACGCTACCACTCACTTGCTGTGCAGCGTGAAAGCTTTCCTAACTGCTTGAATATCGATGCAGAAGCGGCCGACGGAGAAGTGATGGGCTTGTCGCACAAGACGCGTCCGCTCTTCGGCGTACAGTTTCATCCAGAATCTATCGCCAGCGAACATGGTCACGCCATCATCGCGAACTTTCTAAGTGCGGCGAAGCTGCGATGAGACTTGCGGACCTCAATGCCAAAATAGAACGGACCGTCCTTTCGCAAGACGAGATCCAGATGGCGTTTTCGGAGATTATGGAGGGTTCAGCGCCACACGAAGAGATAAAGCGCTTCCTGAATCTTACGATCCCACACATGGCCGATGCCGAGTGGATCGCTGGCGGCGCCTTAAGCCTGCGCGCGCGTATGCTGAAAGTGAGGGCGCCTCCCGACGCAATCGATGTGTGCGGCACAGGTGGTGACGGAGCTCACAGCCTCAATATTTCGACGGCAGTCGCGCTAGTGGTGGCGGGCGCCAACGTCACGGTGGCCAAGCACGGCAATCGCGCCATGAGTTCGAAATCGGGGGCTGCGGACGTGCTTGAAGCACTCGGCGTGAGACTGACTGGCGACATCGCCACGCTTGAGCGATGTTTGCGTGAGGCGCGCGTCGCATTCTTGTTCGCTCAGAACCATCACCCCGCTATGCGTCATGTTGCACTGGCGCGTCGAGAATTGGGCAAGCGCACCATATTTAACTTGCTGGGTCCGCTCTCCAATCCGGCAGGGGTGAAGCGCCAGCTGATCGGCGTTTTTAACGCCGATTTTGCTCAGCCTCTGGCTCAAGCGCTGAAAATGCTGGGCTGCGAACGAGCGATGGTGGTGCATGGCGCAGGTGGCCTCGATGAGCTCTCCGCGTCAGGTGAAGAAGCCAACGACATCGCACTGCTCGAGGGCGAGGTTGTGACGATGCGGCGCGCCACTGTGCAGGCGCAGATGCATCCGGATTTGCACGGTGGCGCTGCGGCCGAGAACGCAGAAGAGTTGCGCGCGCTGCTGAACGGCAAAGGTCGCCCCGGCCATCGTTGTGCGGTGCTGACAAACGCAGCGGCTGCTCTCTTCGTTGCAGCTCGCGCACGATCGCCAGCGGAGGCATACGGTTTGGCTGAAGATGCGATTGACAGCGGCAAAGCGCGCCAGGCTTTAGAACGGCTGATCGATGTTTCACGGAGCGCAGGGTGAGCGTGCTGGAGCGCATCATCGCCTACAAACGCGAAGAAGTCGCCTCCCGCAAACGCTCTACGAGCGCGGGCGATCTGGAAGCGCGCATCGCACAGGAAGCCCCGCCCCGCGCGTTTTTCAAAGCGCTCACGTCAACCAAGAAAGAGCGGCCATCCTTGATCGCGGAGATCAAGAAGGCCAGCCCGTCCAAAGGCGTGATCCGCGCTGACTTCCAACCGGCCGCGCTGGCGCAGGCGTATGCCGAAGGCGGCGCAGCTTGCCTTTCTGTGCTCACAGACACGCCGAGCTTTCAAGGGCGAGAAGAGTATCTGTCCGAAGCGCGCACTGCATGCGCGCTGCCGGTGCTGCGCAAGGACTTCATAATTGACCCCTGGCAGGTGATTGAGAGTCGGGCGATTGGCGCCGACGCGATCCTCATCATCATGTCCGCCGTCGATTATGGATTGGCGGCTGAACTCGCGCGTACAGCCTCAGATTTGGCCATGGATGTGCTGGTGGAAGTACACGACGAGGTCGAACTCGAACGCGGATTAAAGCTGGAAACGCCATTGATCGGCGTCAACAATCGATCATTGGAGACATTCGAAACCAACCTGGCCACCACCGAACGTTTGGCGCCATTAATCCCGCCTGATCGCCTTCTGGTCTCGGAATCCGGTATTTCCACCGCGGCAGACGTCGCAAGGCTGCAGCGCGCCGGCGTAGGCGCCATGCTCGTCGGAGAGAGCTTGATGCGACAAAAGGATGTGGCGGCAGCCACACGCGCATTACTGGCCTCTGAACCCAATTGGTCTTGACCTGCGTTTGGGAACGGATATAGAACGCATTGTCGTTCACCATTTGGTCTCAACCATGCTGACTGCGAAACAAAAAGAGCTGCTCCTCTATATTCACGAGCGGATCAAAGAGACGGGGGTTTCGCCGTCATTTGACGAAATGAAGGAGGCGCTGGACCTCGCCTCCAAGTCCGGCATCCATCGCTTGATCACAGCGCTTGAGGAGCGCGGTTTCTTGCGTCGCCTGCCCCACAGGGCACGTGCTCTCGAAGTGCTGAAGCTGCCCGACTCAGCCGCCCCCGCTGCCCCGCCGAAGGGCCGGGGCGCCTTTCGGCCTGCCGTTGTCGGCGATGCTCGAGGTGGCGCGGGCATTCCGATCCTCGGCCAGATCGCCGCGGGCGTGCCCATAGAGGCGCTACAGCACGAGGTTGGACGTGTATCGGCGCCGGAAGATCTTCTGGGCGCTGGCGACCACTTCGCACTGGAGGTCAAGGGCGATTCAATGATCCAGGCCGGCATACTTGACGGCGACGTAGTTCTCATCAGGCGCACCGATACCGCCAATAGCGGGGATATCGTTGTAGCGCTGATCGACAGTGAGGAAGCGACGCTCAAACGGCTGCGGCGACGGGGTAACTCCATCGCGCTGGAGGCGGCGAACCCCGCCTATGAGACTCGCATTTTTGGGCCGGACCGAGTGCGCATTCAGGGCAAACTCGTCGCGATGATCCGTCGCTATTCCTGATCGAACGCAACAGCCTCGGGTGACCAGGGCCTGCGAGTAGTCGACGGAGTCGCGCGTTGGACGCGAAGCGTCTCGCCGCCGTCAAAAACCAGCCCTCCGCCAAGCCGGGCGAGGTCCACTGCATCAATCAACATGCGGACCTCGCAGCGTCTCGAATGGTCGGCGGGCGCTGTCTCCCGCGTGATAATGACTCTGAAACGGCGGCAGGTGCTCTTGAAACCTTCGGCGTGGGTGATCATCGCGATGGAGGTATTTTCCTCAAGCACGCAATAGCTGTCCGTGCATTGCGGCGGCGCCAGTCGCTCAAGTTCCGATGGGGCAAAACCGAGCATCGCGCCAAGGCGATCGCGCGCGTAGGTGCTGCGTCCCCGAGTCAGCAATGACCAGTGTTCACCAGTGCGCGCGTAAACAGCGCGAAGATCCCCGTCAAAGGCAAGCATCGGTTGGGGCGCTGCGAGGTACGTCCAAACGCTCGCGGCGAAAAAGAGCGCTCCACCCCAGCGCAGCCAGCCGCGCCAGAGGCAAGCCCAAACAAGCGCCAAGACGCATAACACGAAAGCAAGGTCAGGGGGACGCGGCAAGGCTCGCACCGCTTCTGGTCTATCACCGAAGGTTTGACCAATCGCCGCTACAAGGTCGAGTGCGCTCGCCATCAATTGCAGCGCTGGGTCCGCCAAGCCAAAGGGCGCCAGCACAGCCGCGGCGGCGGCGAGCGGGGCGACCAGAAAGGACATGATGGGCGCCGTGATTAGATTGGCGGGCAGCGAGTACACCGCGAAACGTTGGAAGTGGTAGATTGCGAACGGATCCGTAGCCAAGCCGGCGACAAAAGAGATCAACAGTACGCCTCCGATGCCTTGAGAGATTGATTGCAGAGCGCCGATCAGCGGCCCTGGCGCCGGCAGCGCAGGTTCATGCGGCGCGCGCTTGAGCATCTCGAAGAGAGCCACAAGGGCCATGGTCGCAGCAAAAGACATCTGAAAGCCGGGTTCGAGCACAGACTCGGGGAAAATCAGCACGACGATCAGCGCGGCAAGCGCCAATCCTCGCATCGAAATCGCTGGACGATCGAGCAAGATCGCGCCGAAAGCGACGCATGCCATCACGAATGAGCGCAGCGCCGGCACACTCGCGCCGGAGATGACGAGGTAAACCCCCAGCACCATCAGCGCGCCGACCGCAGCGATTTTCTTAACTGGGAATCGCAGTGCTAGCGGAGAGATGAGCGACAAGCACCAAAGCAAGACGGCGAATACGAGCCCGCCGACTACGCCCATGTGTATGCCCGAGACTGAGAGCAAATGGCCGAGCCCCGAGTTCTGCAGGGCCTCATTCGTCTCTTCATCCACAGAACTGCGGTCTCCGGTGACCAGTGCGGCAGCAATGGCGCCGCCACGTGTAGGAGCTGCCGCGTAGATCGCAGCAGACAGATCGGAGCGAACTGCCGCGAGCGCCAGCCGCTGTTGATCGATCCAGCCCGGCGGGCCTGCGAAGTTGGCTGGACGACATCGCCCATAGGCAAAGCCAGTCGCGCCGAGACGTTCGAAGTAGGCCCGACGCGCGAAATCGTAAGCACCGGGCGCCATCGGACCAGAGGGGGGGGCGAGCACCGCTCGACATCGTGCGGCCCGACCTGGCGTCAACACACCTGCACTGGCGACGGACACCCTCACATAACGGGGTGGGTCGGCGACGCCGTTCACTGATCGCGTGAGCAGGCGCACACGAGAGCCGGTTGCGCTCGGTTCGTTTGCGACGATCCAGCCCTCTAGGACCATGGCTTGATCCGAGCCCCTGAAGACTGGCTGGGAAACGCTTGCGGTGCGCACCTGCGCCGCTATGGCGCCAAGCCCAAGAGAGACGAGAAGAGCTCCCCTGGCCACCAGAGCGGTGCGCAACCCGCCCAGGAGCCAGCCTGGAGCGTGGCTAATCCACAACGCGTGGAGCAGGCATAGCCCGGCCCCTGCCACTGCGGTCGCAGGACCAATCCACCACGGCGGATCATCCGGCGCCAAGAGCCAAACCGCTGCCCCTAGGATCAGCGCTGGAGCTAGCCACAGCAGCCAGCGGTCGCGCTGAAGCGCCCAAATCTCCTCCAGTACATGGCTAGGAGAAACCATGTTGCGCGTGCTAACACGCCGGCGCTTTGAACTGGTTCCGCTCCCCGCGATGAGCGTCGTCACGCGCTTTGCCCCTTCCCCCACGGGCTACCTTCATATCGGAGGAGCGCGCACGGCGCTCTTCAATTGGCTCTACGCCAAAAAAATGGGCGGCAAATACCTGCTTCGGATTGAAGACACGGACAGGTCGCGCTCGACCCCGGAAGCCATCGAGGCAATCATTGAAGGCCTCGCTTGGCTCGACCTCAAGCACGATGGCGACATTACCTATCAGTTCTCCCGCGCGCGGCGCCACTGGGAGGTGGCCGAGGCCATGGTCGAGAGGGGCACGGCCTTTCGCTGCTACATGACGGCCGAAGAACTGGAGGCCGCCCGGGCGCAGGCGCACGCAGAAGGACGTGCGCTACGATCTCCTTATCGCGACAATGCAGTTTCCCCGGCTCCCGACGCATCCTACGTCGTGCGTCTCAGAGCGCCCGATGAGGGCGACATCCTGAACGCGGACTTGATTCAGGGAGCTGTCCGAATCAACGCACGCGACATCGATGATCTCGTCTTGCTGCGCGCCGATGGGACGCCCACCTATATGTTGTCTGTGGTCGTCGACGATCACGACATGGGCGTCACGCATGTAATCCGTGGCGACGATCACTTGACCAATGCCGCGCGTCAAATCCCAATTTTTCAAGCGATGGGTTGGACACCGCCGCTCTTCGCGCACGTGCCCCTCATTCACGGTGAGGACGGCAAGAAATTGTCCAAGCGCCATGGGGCTCAGGCAGTGCATGAATGGCGCGACATGGGCTATCTGCCTGAAGCGATGAACGCGTATTTGATGCGCCTTGGCTGGAGCCCTGGTCACGATGACATCCTCACTAAGGAGGAGGCCGTGTCACAGTTCGACATCGCCCAGATCGGAAGAGCGCCAGCAAGGCTGGATTTCAAGAAACTAGCCTCGATCAATGCGCATTTTATCGCGCTTGCTGATGATGCGCGTCTGATGCGACTCTTGATCGAGCATCTCGACCGCGTTGGCGTAGTGTTGAGCGAAGATGCGCAGATTGCGCTCGGCCGAGCGATTCCCGTGCTCAAAACACGCGCCAAAACGATACCTGACCTTGCCGAGCACGCACGATTCATCATTTCGCAGCGCCCGCTGGAGCTGGACGAAACCGCCCGCGCGCTGCTCACGGTTGAAGCGCGCGAGCGTTTGTTGCGTCTCAGCGGCCGACTCGCCGCGCAGACCGCATGGGATCACTCGGTGCTGGCCAGCATCCTTAAAACTTTCGCTACTGATGAGGGCGTTGGGTTAGGTCGGGTTGGGCCGATCTTGCGCGCGGCGCTCACCGGAGGAGCGCCCTCGCCCGATCTTGGGCTGACGCTGGAATTGTTGGGACGTGACGAGGCGCTCGCGCGCATAAGAGATCAGGTTTGAGGACAGGTCCATGGAAAGCAAACTCACGAAAAAGCCCGCGGCCACGCTCACCGTCAACAATACGCAGCTGGAACTGCCCGTCTATGGCGGCTCGGTCGGCCCCGACGTCATCGACATTCGCAAGCTCTACGGCGACGGCAAGGTCTTCACTTTCGACCCCGGCTTCACGTCAACCGCATCCTGCGAAAGTCAGATCACCTATATCGATGGTGATGAAGGCGTGCTCCTTTATCGCGGCTACCCGATAGATCAACTTGCCGAGCATTCGACATTCCTGGAGGTCTGCTATCTCCTCGCTAACGGCGAGCTGCCGAACGAGGCTGAACTCAAGCGCTTCGTTCAGAACATCACCTATCACACGATGCTACACGCGCAGTTCGACCGGTTTTTCGAAGGCTTCCGCCGCGACGCCCACCCGATGGCTGTTATGGTGGGCACTGTCGGCGCGCTTTCGGCATTCTATCATGACAGCACCGACATCGATGACCCGCAACAACGCACGATCGCCAGCCATCGTCTGATCGCGAAGATGCCGACGATCGCGGCCCGCGCGTTCAAATATGCCATCGGCCAGCCATTCGTCAGCCCACGCAACGAACTCGACTACGCCTCAAACTTCCTGCGCATGTGCTTCGCCGTGCCTGCGGAGGATTACAAGGTCAACCCTGTCATGGCGCGCGCCATGGACGTGTTCATGATTCTGCACGCTGATCACGAACAGAACGCATCGACTTCGACCGTAAGGCTCGCGGGTTCATCAGGCGCCAACCCATTTGCCTGCATCGCCTCAGGTATCGCCTGCCTCTGGGGACCGGCGCATGGAGGCGCCAACGAAGCCGCGCTGAAGATGCTTGAGGAGATCGGCACGGTTGAAAACATCCCCGACTTTATTGCGAAGGTGAAGGATCCGAACTCCGACGTCCGACTGATGGGCTTCGGGCACCGCGTCTACAAGAACTACGACCCGCGCGCCAAAGCTATGCAGAAGCTCTGCCATCAGGTGCTCAAGGAAGTTGGGGCGGAAGACAACCCGCTGCTGAAGGTGGCGATCGAGCTGGAAAAGATCGCGCTCAACGACGATTACTTCGTAAAGCGTAAGCTCTACCCAAATATCGATTTCTATTCCGGCATCACGCTGCGCGCGATGGGCTTCCCAACATCCATGTTTACGGTCTTGTTTGCAGTGGCCCGAACGGTCGGCTGGATCGCGCAGTGGACCGAAATGATGGAAGATGACAGCCAGAAGATCGGCCGTCCTCGGCAAGTCTATACCGGCGCGCCGCGCCGCGACTACGTGCCGGTCAACAAGCGTTCCTGACCTTACACAACATTCAAGACGGCGTCGGCAGCGATTTCAGCAGCGGGCCTGCCGCCCCTACCCATCAGCGCGAGCGCTTCGTCCTGCCGGCGCACCTGTTCTTCGCGCGCAGCCGGATCATCAATCAAGCGGGCAGCCGCGGCCATTAGATTCTCTGGCGTGAAACGCGTTTGGATGAACTCCGGCGCGACTTCCGCTTCGGCCGCAACATTCATCAGCGTGGCATAAGTGCCTTTGAACAGGAACGCGCGGGCTAACGCCCAAGTGATCCAGCCAAGCTTGTAACCGACGACCACCGGCGTCCCCTGTAGCGCTACTTCGGTCGTCACTGTGCCCGAAGCGGCTAACGCAACAGTGGCGGCGGCGAAAGCGTCTTCCTTCTCGCACTCATCGATGATACGAGCGGCTGGTGGGGCTTGCTCCACGACCGCCTTGTACACTGAGCGAGCCGCGACAACGATGAGGCGCACATCCGGCCGATCGCGGTCGAGCAACTCGGCGGCGCGCCAAAGGGTCGGCCCTACCCGTCGAATTTCACTTGCCCTGCTTCCTGGCAGCACCAGCACGACCTTGTCGGCTGGACTGAATCCTTGCCGCTCCCGCAGCGCCGCACCATCCCCCGGTTTGAATCGACCAAGCGCAGGATGGCCGCTCACCGTGCAGGGAAGATTGTATGGCGCATAGAAGGGCGCTTCGAACTCGTGAATGCAAATGAGGTGATCGACAGTCCCAGCCAATGTCTTTGCTCGGCCCGGCCGCGACGCCCATACCTGTGGCCCGATGTATTTCACGAGCTTAATATGAGGAGCGTGGGCACGAACACTCTGGGCTACGCGAAGCGTGAAGCCCCACGAATCGATGAGCACGACTGCATCAGGTCTTGCCTCCAACACGGCCGCCACAGTGGCTGCGACGGCCCGCTTGACTCGAGAATAAGCGAGCAGCCCATCGACGAAACCCAAAACAGCGAGGCCTCGTATATCTGTTTTGCTGTCGATTCCCGCGTCTGCCATCAGCGGCCCACCGACGCCAAGGAGTTCGATTTGTGGATCGCGTTCTTTGAGGGCGCGGGCGAGATCGGCTCCGAGCGCGTCACCGGAGGCTTCAGCGGCGACGAGAAAGATCTTCGCGCTCAAATCTCGCCCACTTCTGCTGGTGTAAAACCAAAGATAAACAGCCCTGCACTGTCAGCGGCGGCGATGATTTCAGGACGGCGCACCGCGAGCGCCCCGCCTGCTTCCACTGCGATGCCTGCAAGTCCTGCTGCGGCCGCGCCCGCTAGCGTGCGCACGCCGATCGTGGGCAGATCGATTCTACGTTCCTGAATTGGCTTTGGGCGCTTCAAAAGCACACCGCGACGGTTCTCTGATGAGCCTCGGATAACGGCCGGCAACTCGGCGGCTCGCCGCAGCATCTCGTCAGTGCCCTCCTGCGCTTCGACGGCGAGGACGAGTCCATCGCAGACGATGACTCCCTGACCAATGTCAAACTGGCCGACAGCGGCAGCGACGCGCGCCGCCTTCTTGATATCGGCGAATTGTTCCGGAGTTGGTGAAAGAACGCCCCAGGCGCCTGGCGAAGCAAGCAGATCGGCCATCGCTTCTTCAGCCCCGACAACACGAAAGCCGGCGTGCTCATGCGCGCTCAGCACCGCACGCAGCAGCGCGTCGTCGCCTTTAGGCATGGCAGCCAAAAGCGAGGGCAGCATCGCCATCGCCACATCGTCCAGTTGGAGCGCTTTGAGGTCTGGCCTGGCTACTTGGCCGAGCAACACAATCGCGTCGCAGCCTGCCTCATGTAATGCAGCCATTCGGGCGCCCATGGCGCCGAGACTATGCCCCGCGCCGGGATGTCGGGCTAACGCACTATCAGCAAATGGTTCAATACGAGCGACAAAATACGCTTGTCCTGAGGCGGCGAGATGTTCGGCTAGAACAACCGGCAGTTCACCCCCGCCTGCGATCACTCCAAGCTTGCGCCAGCCGCCCATCTTCAATCTCGCGGCATGCAGAGCGGGCGCGCTGCATCAGCGCGCACGAACTCGACGATCTCCATCACGTGCGGATTGTTTGCATAGATTTCGGCGCAGTCCTCGATACGCTCCTGGAACGTGCCCTCTTCCGCGAACAGCAACCGGTAGGCGGCGCGTAGATCATGGATCTGTTCACGGGTGAAACCTCTTCGTTTGAGTCCGACCACGTTGAGTCCGCCGAGATGCGCATGATTGCCGATCGCCGAACCAAAGGGGATGAGATCAGTGGTCATGAGCGCCGATGCGCCCACAAAAGCGTGACGGCCGACGCGGCCATGCTGATGCACGCCCGATAGACCGCCGAGAAACGCGAAGTCCCCAACAACAACATGGCCACCGATCGTCGCAGTCTGGGCCATGATGACATTATTGCCGACGATGCAGTCGTGCGCGACGTGGCAATTACCCATAATAAGACAATCATTGCCGATCGTAGTGACAGCTCGGCCCCTTGCTGTGCCTCGGTGCAATGTGGCGTGTTCGCGTATGACGTTGTTATCACCGATGATCAGGCGCGTCGGTTCACCCTTGTACGAGAGATCTTGCGGGGTCCCGCCCAGGCCGGCGAATGGGAAGACAGTGTTGCTCTTTCCCAGTTCGGTATGACTCTCGATGAAAACGTGCGCGATCAGACGCGTACCCTCGCCGAGTCTCACATTGGGACCGATGACGCAGCCTGGGCCAATTTCAACATTGTCATCCAGCTCGATGGACGCATCGACAACGGCGGTGGGGTGAATTTTTGTGCTCACTGGATCACTCGGGACGATCGGCCTTCATGGCTGCGAATTCGCAATCTGTGGCGAGCTCGCCGTTAACTTCAACGCGGCCGCGGAACTTGAAAATGTTGCGGCGCTGGAAGAGCACTTCGACCGGCATTTCCATCACGTCGCCAGGCATGACCGGCCGCTTGAAGCGCGCGTTCTCGACCGACATGAAAAGGATGATGTGTTTGGAGATGTCGGCGTCGAGGGTTTTGGACATGAGCACGGCGCCTGTTTGCGCCAACGCCTCGATCTGCAGCACGCCTGGCATGACAGGGGCGCCCGGAAAGTGACCGGGAAAGAAGGGTTCGTTGATTGTGACGCACTTTATGCCGCGGATCGACTTGTTCGCCACGTAGTCCACAGCGCGGTCAACCAGCAGGAACGGATAGCGGTGCGGCAGGCGGCGAAGAATTTCGCCGATTTCGATCACGTCATCCGCGGTCTTCTGCATTTCCGTCAGATCATTTGCCTTCATCACGCGCCCCTGCTGCCCTGCGACTCAACCAGGCCGCTTCTCGCAGCCACTTACGCAGCGGCTTGGCGGGATATCCGCTCCAAACTTCGCCGGCGGGCACGTCTTGGAACACCGCCGCGCCGCCCGCAAGGGTTGCGCCCTCTCCAATGATGCGATGATCGGCTACGCCAACGCGCCCGCCCATCGTGACGGCGTCGCCCACTCTGGTGGACCCGGAAATTCCAGCGAATGCGGCTATGAGTGAACCCCGACCGATGCTGCAGTTATGGGCGACGTGGCAAAGATTATCGATTTTCACGTCCTCGCCGATGATCGTGTCGTCGAACACGCCTCGGTCGATCGTGGAGTTCGCACCGATGGTCACTCGATCCTGGACGATCACACGCCCGAGGTGAGGCACATCGATAGGGCCGGATGCATCACCGGCGACGCCGAAGCCCTGCTCTCCGATCACGGCGCCTGCGAGGACATTCACGTCATCGCCAATGAGAGCAAAAGAGACAGAGACGCGCGCGCCGATCCGCGTCCGCCGTCCGATTGTGACGCCGGGACCCAGCACGGCGTTTGCGCCGATCTCCGCGCCGGCGCCGACCTGCACATTCGGACCAATCACAGCGCCCGGCAGAATGCGAGCGCCAGGTTCGATCTGCGCCGACGGATCGATCGCCGGTGCGCTGGCATCGAAGCTGCGGGGACGCAGCAGCTGCGGCACGAGGCGCGCGAATGCGCTGCGCGGGCGGTCTGAAAGGATCAACGCCACCGCTTCGGGGGCAAGGTGAGCGTGGACTGGAGCAATGATGCAGGCGCCCGGGGCGGTTCTTAGCGGTGCGCCGCCCTTGCCTTCATAATAACAGAGGTCATGTGGACCCGCGCGCTCAGCCGGCGCGGCGCCGGTGAGCTTGTGCTCTGCATCACCACCGATCTCGGCTGAAGGAGCCAGCGCTCGGACCGTCAAAGGCCCGAGCGCTTCGTAGAAACGAAGGTCAATCATGCGAAGCCCATGCTGGCGCCGAAGGACGCCGGTGTCACGGGTCTGCGTCTATTGACCTGCCGCTGGCTGCTGCGGTTGGCATTCGGCCACGGGATGACGCGCCACTGTGGCGGTACGAGTACCTTGGTTTTGGTCCAGCTGCTGGATGACCGTCGTCGTGATATCAAATTCCGGCGAAACGAAGATCGCGCTGTTCGCATCGACGATGACGCCAGCGCCACGCTGCTGGGCCGCAGACTGCACTACTGGATTTATTTGAGTCATCAGCGCACGCAGCGTGAGAATTTGCGTGCACTCGAAGTCTCCTTGCAGGCCCTGCTCGCGGGCGCTGAGTTGCTGGCGGCGTTGATTGAAAGCCTGCACCTGCGACGACAGCGAGGAGTTGTTGCGGATTTGCTCTGCGCTCATGTTGCGCGTGGCCTGCGCCAAGCGCTGCGCTTCTTGTTGAACACTTTGTTGTTCCGGAGCGAGCGCTTGTGCTTCGCTCGTTATTTGTTGACGAACTTGACCGAGACGCGTGGAATAGTCACGACCAATTGCGGACTCTGCCAGGACGCGTTGCAAGTTCACGGCGACCACCGTCGTCGACTGATTGTTGCCGCGGCGCTGCGCATAAGCGACGGACGTGGCCGATACGGCGGTCAGCGCAAGCGCCGCCGCAGTCACCATACTCAAGGCACGCATTGTGTGCTTCTCCTTAGAATTGAGTCCGGGTTGAGAACCGGAACTGCTCTCGCCGATCGTAGTCCTCGTATTGAAGAGGCTGCGAGAAATCGAACTGCACGGGACCGAAGGGTGAATCCCAAAATACCGACACGCCAGCCGCCGCTCGCAGACTGAGTTCGTCATCGACGATCAGGCGATCCGACGTGCCGGGATTTCCAGGATCCAGCAAAACGTCGCGCCTGCTTGCGGAGTCGACGCTTCCGAGCGTCCCGAAGTCAACGAATAGCGCGCCGCCGACGCCGAACGATTCCGGCAGCGGGACTGGAACGTCTAACTGGAGAGTGCCGATCGCATAAGCATTGCCGCCGACGGCATCCCCCACGACCTCAGTCACACCGGAAGAGTTCACGACCAGCTGGCGCGGGCCGATGCCAGCGACGTCGAAGCCGCGGAAGCTGGAGCCGCCTTTGAAGAAGCGGTCATTTATGCGGACGTCATCACCGCCCCATCCCATGATGTAACCGGCGCTGCCGCGGAAGGAAGCGCGGAATCCATAGGGAAGACCATAATAAACACCGCCCTCAAGTTCCGTGCGGAGGTAATTCACTTCTCCTCCGAGACCAGCAATGTCCTGGCTGATCTGCAGGTCGAAGCCGCGCGTCGCACGCACCGGCTGATTACGGTGGTCAGTGTTGATGGCGAACCCGAGCACCGACGTGAGGAACGTGCCTTCCTGATCGCAAAGGATCGGTCGCGCGCCGGTGTCGCATTGGTTGACGGCCGGCGTCAGCGGATCGCTGTCGTGATCGACAAAGATGTCTGCAATCTGCGTATCGTCCTGGATGAGCGAATAAGTGAGGCTCATGCCGGACTGCTCGGAAAGTGGAAAGCCGGCCCGGAGGCCTATGCCGGTCGATTGGTTTTCGAATGAGGACTGCGACAGGAAATCGGTTCGCAACGAGTAGAGGTCAAAGCCCGCCGACAGATCGCGGCCCATGAACCGAGGTTCGGTGAATCGCAGATCAACCTGCTGCCGCTGTTGGCTGGTCGATGCCCGCAGGCGCAGGAACTGACCGCGACCGCGCAAATTGCGCTCTGTAATCGAGGCGTCGAACAAGAAGCTGTCCGTCGAAGAATAGCCGGCGGCGAAGGCCAGCTCGCCGGTCGACTCTTCTTCCACCGTCACGGTGACGACGGACCGATCCGGTTGAGAGCCGTCGCTATCCTCCACGGTGACATCTTTGAAGAAGCCGAGCGCCTGGATACGCTGGCGCGACCGATCCAGAAGCACACGGTTGAAGGCGTCGCCCTCACTCACGCGCATCTCGCGACGAACGACACGGTCCAACGTTCGCGTGTTGCCTACAACATCGATACGCTCGATGAATACGCGCGGGCCTTCGTTGACCTCGAAGGTGATGTTGACGACGCGGTTTTCGCGGTCCCGTTCGATATTCGGCGTGATCACCACATTGGCGTAGCCCACGCTGCCGGCGACGTAAGTCATCGCATCGATCGCGTCTTCTATCAGCTCGCCCCGGAACACTTCTCCTTGCCGGATCGGAATGGCCGAGCGGAGCAGATCAGCCGGCAGACGGTTTAACTCAGTCTGAACCTGAACTTGGCCGAACTCGTAGCGTATCCCCTCGTCGACAGTGAAGGTGATGTAAAAATCCTTGCGGTCGGGCGTCAGTTCGGCGACCGCCGAGACCACTCGGAAATCAGCATAACCCCGATTGTTGTAGTACTGACGCAATTGCTCGCGATCGTATTCGAGCCGGTCGGGATCGTAATTGTCATTGCTTTGGAAGAAGTTCCACCAGCTCGACTCGGTCGTGACGATTGCATCGCGCAAGCGCCGATCGGAGAACACTTCGTTGCCGATGAAATTGATGTCCCGTACGCCAGTGACGGGCCCTTCATCCACTTCAAAGATGAGATCGACGCGGTTTTGATCCAGCTCCCGCACCTGCGGCGTCACCTGCGCCGCGAAGCGGCCTGCCCGGCGATACACTTCGATAATGCGCTGCACGTCAGCCTGAGCGCGGGCCGGCGTAAACACCGAACGAGGCCGAGCTTGCACTTCGTCTTCGAGATCTTCTTCGTCAACCGTGTGCAATCCCTCAAAGATTACGCGGTTGATGATGGGGTTTTCGATTACAGATACAACGAGATCTGCGTCGCGCTGTTCTATCTGCACGTCGGCGAAAAGACCGGTGGCGAACAACGTTTTCAGAGAGAGGTCGATCCGCTCAGGATCGAATGTGTCGCCGGGGCGCACCAGCAGATAGGATGTAATGGTCGCCGGCTCGATACGCTGGTTGCCTTCTACGACAACACGACGAATAGCTTGGCCTGATTGTTGTGTTGCAGGCGCCGCTGGAGCCCGTTGGGCTTCCTGTGCGAAGGCGTCAGTGGAAGCGGCGAACAACGCCCCCGCTCCCGCACCCACCGTAGCGACGCCGTAAGCCGCGCCGAGCACAACATCCCGCAGAACCCGCTTCATTATGCCCTCGACGCTTCGGCGCTCCCCCGCGCCGCGTGTTTTTAAGAGCCTATCCCGCCGAGAAAGACAAGGACGTGGCGCTGTTACTGCGCACCCGGAAAGAGCCGGGTGATGTCGTTCCAGGTAGCAAACAGGAACAGACTCGCCATCACGGCGAATCCTGCTCGGTACGCCCATTCCTGCGCCGCCGGCGGAAGCGGCTTGCCTCCACGAACGGCCTCAATGCCATAAAAGAGCAGGTGGCCGCCATCGAGCACAGGGATCGGCAACAGATTCACAAACCCAACCGCCACTGACAAAATCGCTGCAAGCCCCAGTAGGGAGAGCGCCAAAAGCCCCGCGCGCGCGCCCAAGTCCCCGTTATCCGGACCGCTAAGAGCCGAGGTGGCGACTTGGCCCGACACATTGATAATACCGAGCGGGCCCGCGATTTGGTTCCCCGATTCACGACCGCTGAATACGGCCCCGATGTACGAGACCGTTTGGGAGATAATGCCCCACGTGTTGCGCGCGCCGACCTCGAGCGCTTCTAAAACCCCATAGCGCTCAATCACGCGCTCAGAGGGCAGCAGCAGGGGCCCGGAAACACCGAGCATGCCGCGGGTGCGGAGCCGGCCTTGCTCGTCCCTATGTTGCGCACCATGGGGGGTGGCGGACAAATTGATCAGTTCCCCGCCACGTTCCACCTGCAATGACAGCGGTACTCCGGCGGAACGTGAAACCTGCGCCTGCAGGTCTGTAAAATTGTCAATCGGCTGTCCGTTTATCGATCGGATAACGTCCCGCGTTTGGAGCCCCGCAGCGGCCGCCGCACTTCCCTCAGCCACACCGCCGATGCGTGCAGGAACCTGATTTATGTCAGTGGCGTCGTGGCCGGCGATCAGCGCAATCGAGGCGAACGCGAAGATCGAGAAGATGAAGTTTGTAAAGGGGCCTGCTGCAACGACCAGCGCGCGCGTAATCAGCGGTTGCGCGTGGAAAAGGCCTTTGTTTCTAGCCTCAACGAGCGCCGCCGGATCGTCAATGCGCTCGCGCGGCGCGCTCGACATTGCATCTGCGTCGTCGGAAAACTTGACGTAACCGCCGAGCGGCAGAGCTCCGATCTTCCACTCAACGCCCTGGCGGTCGCGCCAGCCAAACAACTTCTTGCCGAAGCCGATGGAGAACGTGTCGATTGCGACGCCGCGCCAACGGGCCACTTGGAAATGACCGAATTCGTGAACGAACACGACGACGCTCAGAACGGCGACGAAAGAGCCGGCGTACACTAGCAGATTTTGGACGCCTTCCAGCACATCCGGCATTTCTTGCGTGTTCCTTCCCGCGCCTGCTCTTTTGGAGATTGGCGTTGCGCCCTCTTGCCTTTAGGCCGCCGCCAAACGTCCCGCAATCCGTTGAGCCGCGGTACGCGCGGCCCGATCCACCGCCGCCACTTCATCGAAGGAAGTGGGCGTTTTTGCGATAAGTGCTGATTCGGACCGATGCAGACTCGCCACCGCTTCTTCCACTACCCTGCAGATGTCGAGGAAGCCGATCTTTCGCTCTAGGAACGACGATACGGCAATTTCGTTCGCCGCGGATACCGCCGTGGTTGACGAGGCGCCCATACGCAATGCCTCCCGGCACAGCCCAAGAGCTGGGAAACGGCTGGGGTCAGGGGCCTCAAAGGTAAGCGAACCGAGCGTGGCCAGATTGAGTCGGGCGGTTGAGACGGCCGCGCGGTCGGGCCAAGTCAAAGCGAAAGCAATCGGAATTCGCATGTCGGGAGATCCGAGCTGGGCAAGGATGGAGCCGTCCACATAGTGGACCAAGGAGTGCACGACGCTCTCCGGGTGGACGATTACGTCAATATTTTCTTCTGGAAAATCAAAGAAATAGGACGCTTCTATCAACTCCAAACCCTTGTTCATCAGGGTGGCGCTATCTATGGATATTTTTCGTCCCATACTCCATCTTGGATGAGCACAGGCCTGCTCTGGGGACGCGCGCGCCATCATTTCCACAGAACTGGTTCGGAATGGCCCCCCTGAGGCGGTCAAAGTAAGTTTCTCCACGCGCTCGGGATGAGTAAGCACCTGGAAAATGGCGTTGTGTTCGGAATCAACCGGCAGAAGGCGGGCTCCGTGGGCTTTGGCCGCCGCCATGAACAACGGTCCGGCGCAGACCAGACATTCCTTGTTCGCCAGCGCCACCGCCGCGCCACGGCGCACGGCGGCCATGGTAGGCGCGAGGCCCGCCGCACCAACAATAGCCGACATGATCCAATCGGAGGGTCTGGCCCCCGCCTCCTCGATGGCGGCTGGTCCAGCGCCTACCGTCACATCCAAGCCGGCCAAGGCCTCCCGCGCCTCCTCCAAGGCGTTTGCATCCGCAAGCGCTGCGAACTTCGGCCGTAAGCGGCGACACGCTTCTGCGAGCGCTCGGACATTGCCCCCAGCGGTGACCGCCGAGACTTCGATGTCCATCCCGCGCCCGCGCAATTCCTCGATAACACTCAGGGTCGATTGGCCGACGGAACCCGTCACCCCCAGGATCGAGATAGTGCGAGGAGCTGTGGTCAAAGGCCTGCGCCGAATAGAGCTGACAACGACGGCGGCCCGAATGCCAGAACTGCGCCGACAAGAATAGTTGCGGCTATCAAGCTATCGATGCGATCGAGGACACCGCCATGGCCGGGTATGAGCCGACTGGCGTCCTTTACCCCAAAGCGCCGCTTGAGAAACGATTCGAATAAGTCCCCCATCAAGCCAGTCAGGCCCACAATGAAGCCTATGCCGAGCCAGGCCAAATGTAAGTCCGGTCTGACACCAAAAAGATAGCCGCAACCGTAGCCCGCCAAAGCACCAGCAACGGCGCCGCTGATGATGCCGGACCAGGTCTTATTCGGCGATAATCCGACTGCGATTTTTGGCCCGCCAACTAGCTTGCCGCCAAAAAACGCGAAGATGTCCGACGCCCATATAACCGCGAACAAGGCCACGATCGTTTCCAACCCATGCGGTTCGCGATCGCGCAGCCAGAGGAACAGCGCGCATGGAAGACCAAAATAGAGCGCTCCGCCGACCGTTTCGATGACGCCGACAAGCGTCCGTCTGCGGAGCCCAGAAAGGACCAAGCAGGCGACGAGCCAAGCCGACGCATAATCCAAATGCCGCCAACTCGAAAACATCACGGCGCCGAGCGAGCCCGCCAGTGCGAACAAAAACGCCGGCTGGAGCGATTCCGGTTCGCTCATCCGGGCCCATTCATAGCTCATCGCGACGACAGCAGCGCCACATACAGCGGCGAGCAAGGGGCCTCCGAAATAAGCGGCGATTAAACCAGCGGTCGCCAAGACGACACCGGAAATGGTGCGCGCGCCCAAGTCGGACCAATCGCGGCCTTCACGCTGGCCGGCGCTCACCTCACGACTTGTCAGAGTCCGATCCCCCAAAGCGTCGCTCGCGGCGGCGATATTCATCTATCGCGGCCTGCAGCGTTTCTTTTTTGAAGTCGGGCCAGAGCACGTCGAGAAAGACCAGTTCTGCATAGGCTGCTTGCCACAGCATAAAGTTGGACAAACGCAACTCGCCCGACGTGCGGATCAGCAGGTCTGGAGCAGGCAAACCAATAGTGTCGAGGTATCTAGAGAAGGTATCCGGATTTACGTCTTTCAGTGCGATCTTGCCCGCAACCACGTCTTCGGCAACGCGTCGCGCTGCACGCGCTATTTCATCTTGACCGCCATAGTTGAACGCAATGGTCAAATTGAGCCGGTCGTTGTGGCGGGTGCGCGCCTCTGCCTTTTCAATGATCTCGGCGATGTCGGCCTGCAGTCCGTGGCGTTCGCCGATAATGCGCACGCGGACGCCCTCGCGCACAAGCCTGTCGAGATCACGCGCCACATAGAGTCTGAGCAGATCGAAGAGCGCATTCACTTCCTCGACGGGCCGACGCCAATTCTCCGTCGAAAAGCCGAACACTGTGAGGTAGGAGACCCCCAAATCACCAGCGGCCTCCACGGTGCGTCGGAGAGCCTCGACGCCCTCGGCATGTCCGAATGTGCGCGGCCGCGATCGCAGCTTCGCCCAACGGCCATTGCCGTCCATGATAATGGCGATATGGCGGGGAGCAGCCGCCGGCGCTTGAGAGGGAAGTGGCTGCGCCATGATTGAAGCCAGGAGCAAGAGAGAGGGGATGGTCTCTGGCGCCCCGAACCTTGCGGTGCTGCGCCAACCATTCGCCGCCTTACCTACACCTGCATGATCTCCTCTTCCTTATGCTTCAGGAGGTCATCGATCTTCTTGATGTGATCGTCTGTCGCCTTCTGCACATCTGCGCCGAGCTTTTTGTGTTCATCCTCGCTGATCGCATGGTCCTTCTCCAGCTTCTTGAGATGATCCATGGCGTCACGACGGATATTGCGCACTGCGATGCGCTGCTGTTCGGCGTATTTCCCTGCCACCTTGGCGAGTTCCTGACGCCGTTCGCCTGTCAGCGGCGGAATAGGGATACGCAGTGTTTGTCCGTCGACAATTGGATTGAGTCCCAGATTGGCGGCGCGGATGGCCTTGTCGACCGCCGAAACGACCGATTTGTCCCAGACGTTCACGGAGATCATTCGCGGTTCCGGCACGCTGACGCTCGCGACCGAGGAGAGCGGCGAAACCGCCCCATATGCTTCGACCGTAATAGGGTCCAGCAGTTGGGGCGAAGCACGCCCCGTTCGCAAGCCGCCGAACTCGTGCTGCAACGCAGTGAGTGCGCCGTCCATGCGCTTTCGGTATTCTTCAATTTTGAAGGGCGCGGGTGCAGCCATGAGCTTTATCCTAGTCGGTGATGGTGGTGCAGACGCCGCGGCCCGCCAGCACATCTGCAAGGCCACCGCGTTTGTGAATTGAGAATACGACGATCGGGATGCCATTGTCGCGCATAAGGCTAATGGCGGAAGCGTCCATCACTTTGAGATCACGCGCTAGCACTTCGTGATAACTCAGCGTCTCATAGCGCGTCGCCGCCGAGTCCTTCTTGGGATCTGCGGTATAGACCCCGTCGACCTGCGTACCCTTGAGCAGCGCGTCACATCCCATCTCGGCAGCGCGTAGGGCTGCTGCAGTATCAGTTGTAAAGAACGGGTTGCCCGTGCCTGCGGCGAAGATGACGATACGGCCCTTTTCCATATGCCGCAGCGCCCTGCGGCGGATATACGGCTCGCAGACAGTCACCATCGGAATCGCGGAGAGAACCCGGGCTTGACCGCCAAGCCGCTCGATCGCGTTCTGCATTGCGAGCGCGTTCATCACCGTGGCGAGCATGCCCATATAGTCAGCACTCGCGCGCTCCATACCTTTCGCCGCACCGGCCATGCCGCGGAAGATGTTCCCGCCTCCGATGACAAGACAGACTTCGGCGCCGCCGTTCACTGCATCAAGCACCTCTTGCCCAATGCGGTCACAAACGTTCTGGTCAATCCCGTATTGACCCTCGCCCATCAGCGCCTCACCCGATATTTTCAGGAGCACGCGCCTGTAGGCGCGTTTGGTTTCGGGAGTGTGCTTCGCGAGGTCCATAAGCTAGACCTATAGACCATGGCGCCGCGTGAAGTCAGCCGAAGGTGAAGCGATTTCTCCGCGCCCAGGTGCAGCAAAAAAGGGGCGCGGACTGCTCCGCGCCCCCTAATTCTGAGTATCGCCGGGGTTTTAGCTCTTGCCGGTCATAGACGCGACTTCCGCGGCAAAATCGTCTTGGCGTTTTTCGACCCCCTCGCCGACCGCAAACCGGACGAAGCCAGCGATCGTGATGGGTGCGCCCGCAGCTTTCTCAGCATCCTTCACCGCTGCTTCAACCGTTTGATCCGGATTGAGAACGAAGGCCTGCTTGGTCAAAACAGATTCCTCGAAGAACTTGCGCATTCGCCCTTCGAGCATCTTGTCCAGCACTTGTTGTGGCTTGCCTTGAGCCTTGGGGTCCTCTTTGATCTGTTCAAGCAGTACGGTCTTTTCACGCTCGATCCGCTCCGCCGGGATTTCCGATTCGCTCAAGGCCAACGGATTGGCAGAAGCGATGTGCATGGCGACCTTCTTACCGAAGTTCTCCAGCGCAGCCTTGTCGCCGGTGGATTCCAAAGCAACCAATACAGCGATGCGGCCAAGGTGGTCGGCGCCATCGACTTTGGCATGAACGTAAGCAGCGATTACGCCGTTCGTGACCTTCAGCTTCGCCGAGCGACGCAGCGTTATGTTCTCGCCGATTTTGGCGATCAGGTTCGTAACCGCATCAGAGACCTTTTGGCCTTCGTAAACGGAGTCGAGCAGCGCCTGGTGATCGCCCGCGACAAGGGCGAGCGTTGCGAAATCTCCGGCCGCCTTTTGAAAGTCGGCATTTCGCGCCACGAAGTCGGTCTCAGAATTGAGTTCGACGACGGTGCCATGGTCGGCGCCCAGCGCAATCGCTACAATTCCCTCCGCCGCAGCGCGGTCGGCTTTCTTGGCAGCTTTGGATAATCCCTTTGCGCGCAGCCAATCGACAGCAGCTTCGAGATCGCCATTCGTCTCGGCCAGCGCCTTCTTGCAATCCATCATGCCGACGCCGGTTTTCTCGCGCAGATCCTTGACCAGCGCTGCGGTGATTTCCGCCATATCGTACTCCTAAGTCTAAGCGTCAGTAATTCGCGCCAGTGGGGCCTTCAATTGGACTCTCGACTGGAACGCGCTCCCGCACCGCGGGCTCGACCGGTGGGCGCGACGAAGCTCCGATATCAACGCCGCCTCGGACTTGGCCTTCCGTCAAGCCGTCAAGCACTGCGTCAGCAATCAGATCGCAGTACAATTGAATGGCGCGCGCCGCGTCGTCGTTGCCTGGAATCGGAAACGTGACCTCGTCGGGATCGCAGTTCGAGTCGACAACGGCGACAACCGGGATGCCGAGCTTCCGGGCTTCCTGGATCGCGATCGCCTCCTTGTTGGTGTCGATCACGAACATCAGATCAGGAATGCCTCCCATCGCGGCGATGCCCCCAAGCGATCGATCGAGCTTGTCGCGTTCGCGCTGCAGATTGAGCGCCTCCCGCTTCGTCAGGCCGACCGCACCGCCAGCAAGAGTGGCCTCCAAGTCGCGCAGACGCGCGATTGATTTGGAGACCGTCTGCCAATTCGTCAGCGTGCCGCCGAGCCAGCGCGAGTTCACGTAATATTGGGCGCAGCGTTGCGCGGCAGCCTTGATGTGATCGGCCGCTTGCCGCTTGGTGCCGACAAACAGCACGCGCCCGCCATTGGCCGCGACTTCACGGACTTTCAGCAGCGCCTGGTGCAGCAGCGGCACTGTCTGGGACAGGTCAATGATGTGGATGTTGGATTTTTCACCGAAGATGTAGCGATCCATCTTCGGATTCCAGCGGTGGGTTTGGTGACCAAAGTGGGCGCCAGCTTCCAAAAGCTGACGCATGCTGAATTCAGGCAGCGCCATCGTTTTATTCCTTTTCCGGTTTGCCGCCACGGGAGTGACCAGGATTGCTCCTAGACCGGATGGTGGACACGGCCGCTTTCAGACCGCTCCGCCGTTCCCGCGTGCGAAGTGCGCAGCGGATATAAAGAGGTCGGCCTCGACGCGCAACCCGTCAGACCGCGACGGAGTGCCGGACTGCGCTTGCGTGGCGATAAGTGTCGAACACCTGGGCCGCCAGCCGGGCGAAGGCGCGCGCTTCCTTTGGTATCGTTATCAAATCGCCCTCGATCGTCGCCAAACCATCCTCCAACAATGGTTTTAGCTCGCTTAATTCGGCTTCGTACTTCGCCGCGCCGCCGTACTGGCCCAAATCGAGCTTGAAATCACACAGCAGGCGCATGATGAGTTCGCGCCGCAGCCGATCATCCCCTGTCAAAGCCCGGCCCCGTTTGGTTGCGTAGCCGCCTTCGATCACCGCGCGGCGCCACGCGCCGACCTCCGGCTCATTCTGGGCGTACCCTTGAGGCAGAGTCGAGATCGCCGATGGACCTAGTCCAATCAGCGCATCACAGGCCGTTTCGACAAAACCTTGGAAATTCCGCTGAAGCGTTCCCTCGGCGGCAGCGAGGGCGATCGGGTCGTCGGGACGGGCGTAGTGGTCATAACCGATCTCAACATAGCCCGCGCCTGCCAAGGTCTCGCGGATGGTCTCCGCCAAATCGAACCGCTGCTCCGCCCCCGGAAGCGCATCCTCGTTCATCAAGCGCTGACGCGTCTTGAACCACGGGACATGGGCATAGCCGAATACCGAAAACCGTGATGGTTCGAGCGAAAGCGCCTGTTCTGCCGTACAACGCACGCTCTCCAGCGTCTGGTACGGCAATCCGTACATGAGATCGAAGCTGACACTCTCAATTCCAGAGTCGCGCAGATGGCGGACGGCAGCGGCCACCACACCAAGGGGCTGAACGCGACCGATCGCCTCTTGGACGCGCCCGTCCAGGTCCTGGACGCCAAGAGATGCCCGATTGACGCCACAGCGGGCAAACGCCTGCGCCTGATCCCTACTCAGGATACGCGGATCAATCTCAATTGCATGGCGCAGCACGCCGTTAACGTCGAAAATTCGCCGCAGCACGGAATTGATGCGCTCAAATCGTTCGGCGCTGAGAGTGTTTGGCGTGCCGCCGCCCCAATGAATTTCCTCCACGCGCTTGGCGCCGCTCGCGCGACCGACGGTTTCAATCTCGCGGATGATGGCTTCAACATATTCTGCGATCGGCTGGTCACGCTTGGCCAAGAATGCATGGCAACCGCAATAGAAGCACATCTGCTGGCAATATGGGGAATGCAGATAGAGTGAAACCGACGCGTCGGGCGAAAGTTCGGCCAGCCAGCGCGCAAACACCTCCCCGTTTACCGCCGGTGCAAAGTGAGGCGCGGTCGGATAGCTTGTGTAGCGCGGTGCGCTTTGTTCCGCGTAGGGGAGTAATCGGGCGTCCACGCGCTCATCAGCAGCATCGCGGCCGGATCTGCATTGATTTAAAGCAAGCCTCAGTTGACCTTCTTCGGTGGAAGCGGCGACAGATCGACGGGCAAAGCTGCAGCAGGGATCCCCTCGTCTGCGAGAGCCTGCGCCTCCTCCGGCGTCGCCTCACCCCAGATGGGACGCTCGCTTGTCTCGCCCGCATGCATCTTGCGCGCCTCATCAGCGAACTTTTCGCCGACATACTCGAAATTGTCCCTGATGTGCTCACGCACCTTCGCCGCCATCGCCATCGCGACAGCGCGATCCTTGCGCGCATCCTTTGAGCGGCCCGTCACCACTGCAGGCGCCATTGGCGCCTTGCCGACGCTCGTCGAGCCGCAGTGCGGGCACTCCACTAGACCTGCATCCGCTTGCTTGTCGTAATCAGCAATTGAGCCAAACCACGCTTCGAATTCGTCGCCATTTTCGCATCGAAGATCATACCGGATCATGGTCCGCTGAACTCCCGCCCACCTTGCCATGCCGGGATTTTTGCCCGGACCACAGCCACTTCATCTAAATCGAGGTCGCTGACGATGACACCAGGTTCATCATGGTCGAGTTTTGCCAGGACCTTGCCCCAAGGATCGATGATCGTCGAACGACCCCATGTTGCGCGGCCGTCCTCGTGACGTCCGCCTTGCGCCGGCGCGATCAGGAATGCCCCTGTCTCGATGGCTCGCGCACGCAATAGTGTCTCCCAATGCGCCTGGCCAGTCGGCACTGTAAACGCTGCGGGAACGGTAATGATTTCCGCCCCCGCCCCCGCCAAAGCCGCATAGAGAGGCGCGAACCGCACGTCGTAGCAAATGGTGAGTCCAATTTTTGCATTCATCGGCCCCTCGAAAACTACAGCTTTGGCGCCCCCTTCGACGGTTTCGCTCTCGCGGTAGGTCTCACCGCCTCCCAACACAACGTCGAAGAGATTTATTTTGTCGTAGCGCGCCGCAACCTTTCCCTCCGGAGTGAATACAAAGGACCGATTGAACACCTTGCCTGGGCTTGCAGCTATGGCCCCTGATCCCAGCAGCAGCCAGACACCGAGTTCCTGCGCGACGCGCGACCATGCCCTCAACTCCGGATCGCCTTGCTCCGGGCCGACTGCCGCAAGCATGCGCGCACGGTCTTTATCCAAGCGTAATGTGTTCTCGGGCGTTGCGATGAAGCGGGCGCCAGCGGCGGCGGCTTCGCGCAAGAACGGCAGGGCTTGCATGCGGTTGGGAGCTGGCTCAACGCCTGACCGCAACTGGACTGCCGCTACACGAAGCTTGCGCATCATACCCCCGCCAACAGCCGATCGAGAGCGCCACGCTGTTCGAGCGCATGCAGATCATCGCATCCGCCAACATGGGTTTCGCCCACGAAAATCTGCGGGAAGGTCCATCGGCCCGAACGCTGTATCATCTCCTGCCGCCTTTCGGGATCGCCGCCGTCGATCTCTTGGATGGTTGCGCCCTTGCGCCGGAGCAGCGCAAGAGCGCGCGTGCAATAGGCGCAATGTGCGCGCGTGTAGACGGTGACTGACTTCATCCCAACCACTCGAACGGATGTCAGATAAGAATATCGGTTGGACGCACAACCCGGGCCAACGTCACCGCATGCACTTCGGCAACGCCCGCCCTGCGAAGCGCGCGGGCGCAGGCTTCCAGCGTTGCCCCTGTGGTGAAAACATCATCGACAACAAGCGCCACCTTGCCGGCAAAGCGGCCGGCGGCTTTGATGGCGCCGCCAACATTACGCCGCCGTTCCGCCGCGGAAAGTCCTGCTTGACTGCGGCGCAACTTCACCCGTGTCAGCGCGCCCGGTTTCCATGGCTTGCCGGTCGCGTTCGACAGCGACTGGGCGAGCCATGCCGCTTGATTGAAGCTGCGCATCGCCAGACGCGTCCAATGCATCGGGGCCGGGCACAGGAAGTCCGCCCGATCTATCGCTTCAGACGCAGCGGCCGCCATCCAGCGGGCGAACACCGGCAAGCCATCGCGTCTGCCGCCGCGCTTGAGATCGAGCACGAGTCGGCGCGCATGATCGTCGTAGGCAAGCGCTGCCCTCGCGCTATCATAAACTGGCGGCTGGGCGGAACAGGCAGCGCACAGCGACTTTGGCTCCGTCGCCTCCGGCAGTGGAAAGCCGCAGCAGGCGCACAGCGGCTCGGTGAGAAAGTTCAGTTCACTCCAGAGCGCGGGCTCAATCACGCCGGGCCGATCGACGAATACGTCGGACAACAGCGAACGCGGAGGCCATATGACATCGGACAAGCGTGAAACCACGCCCCGTCTGCGTGGCCCCGCACTACTCCGATAAGATGATCTCATGACCGATTCCGCCCCTATGTTCCCATTCGAGCCACGCCTGGTGCGCAAGCGCAAGCAACGCGTGAAGAAGGGATTTGCCGATACCGCGTTTTTGCACCGGCGATCGGCGGCTGATTTGGCCGAGCGGCTCGAAGCGATCCCTCGGCGGTTCGATAGGGTCCTCGTGTTAGGCGGCGGCGGACTGTTCACTGACGAAGTCCTGAAACGGGCGGAAGTCAGCGCGCGGATCGGAGATCTGATAGAGACGGATCGGGCTTCAGGGCAGGTCCAACTCGACCCTGAGCATCTTCCTTTCGCCGCCGGCGTGTTCGATCTCATTGTTTCTCCGCTCACTCTCCACTGGGTGAACGATCTTCCGGGCGCGCTGGTCCAACTGTGCATGACATTGAAGCCTGACGGCCTGCTGCTCGCCTCGCTTTTCGGCGGCGAGACGTTGAAGGAGTTGCGCTTGGCTTTGATAGAGGCCGAATTCGAGCTTCATGGTGGGGCGGGCCCGCGCGTATCGCCGTTTGCGAGCTTGCAGGATCTGGCGCACCTGTTGCAGCGTGCCGGGTTCGCCTTGCCGGCGACCGATCGTGATGTCGTCACGGTTCGTTATGATGAGCCCATGCGTTTGCTCGCCGATTTACGTGCAATGGGGGAAACGTCGGCCCTGCGCGAACGCAGTCCCCGCAGCCTCAGCCGCCGGGTACTGTTCCGCGCGCTTGAAATCTATCGTCAGCGGTTCGGCGACGCGAATGGACGGTCGGTTGCGACATTCGAAATACTTACAGCAACCGGTTGGCGCCCCCACGAGAGCCAACAAAAGCCATTGCGGCCCGGCAGCGCGAAAATGCGTCTCGCAGACGCACTGAAGACGACCGAACAAAGTGCGGGCGAGAAACCACGAAGCTAATGTCGCGGCTCCCGGGTCATGCACCGCACATGCAGCCCAGGGAGGACGATCTCGCCCGTGATCTCAAAGCCGTGACGCTGATAAAGGGACACGTTTCGCGCTGTTGTCGCCTCTAGAAACGCGGTCACGCGCGCCGCGTCGAGTGGCGCAAGAGTAGTCTTTAGAATGGCAGATCCGACACCGCGTCCCTGGGCCGCAGGCGCTACGCCAAGAAACACAAGGTGCGCATGGGGTACGCTCGGGTGATGGCGCTCGAGCTCGTCGGCCAATGCAAAGCCGCGGGACATTCCGGCAAGCCCAGCGATGGACAACATAAGCGGCGCAAGCGCGATCTGCTTCCAGAATGTGAGATCATAGGCCTTCTGACCGGGCGCGAGCCAAATCGCAGCGCCGAGAGGCGAGCCATCCGCCTCCGCCACCCACAGCGCCCGCTGGGGATGCACCGCGTCTCGAACGGCTGCGGCAAAGAAGCGGGCCCGCGATCGCTCTTTCGCGGCGCCTTGCTTCAGCCAATGATTGAGTCCTGCTTCATCGGCAAACGCCTCGCAGAGGAGACGCGCGACCGTGTCGGTCTCCGCGTCATGCGCTGCCCTTACTGACGGCACCGACAGCGCTGCGATCATATCTTCTCGGACACTCGAATGGCGACGCGACAACCCAATTTGATCACCGCGGAGAGCGCGCCATAGCCGGGCGCACTCCTCGCGCCTTCCGCGACAGCCTTGTCTTTGTGAGCGATTTCGTCAGCTCTAAACTTGTCGACGATGCGCTTCAGTTCCGCGTCGTCATTGAGATGACTGCTTTGGCGGCCGTAATGCTCCTCGATCACCTCTTCCACTGCTTCGGTGCAAGCGTGCGCAGCACGCTCGCCCATGAGCGCCGTCGCCGCGCCTAGCCCAAAACCGGCGATGCGCCAAATCGGCGCCATGAGTGTTGGCCTCACGTTGCGCTGAGCGAGCAGGCGATCGAACGTCTTCAGATGCTCCTGTTCCCCCGCCTCCATCTCAGCGATTATCTTCGCCGCGCGCGATTTGGCGGCAACGCGATCGAATATCGCTTTCTGACCGCGATAAATCTGAACAGCGCCATATTCGCCCGCGTGGTCGACGCGGATCATCTCGGCCAGGCGACGCTCGGGCGAGCCCAATCCTGGCATCGCTGGATGATGTCTCATGCCTTTCGCTCCGGAAACAGGGCAACCGCGAACGAGATCAGCGCCAAGCCGAGTGAGATAATGGCGTTGTATCCAGCCATGGAAACGCCGAACATGGACCAAGCGATCCGATCGCATTGCGGCGCTTGGAGCGGCGCGCCAAGATCAAAGCTCAAGTCCTGCTCAGCGGCGCCGCGCGCATCACACTGCGCCGTCACCCAATGCTGTTCCACAGCAACGTGATAGGCGGCCTGGGCGAAGCTGCCCAGCAAAACAAGCCCGATCAAGACAGCGGTCCCGCGCGCCAAACCTGGCTTGAAGCGTACTGCAACGGCTGAAACGGCGCTCAAGGCGACGACGCCCCAGTGCCAGTTGCGTTGATCAAGGCAGAGCGGACAGGGCTGCAGACCCAAAAACCGCTGGAAGTAGAGGTGCGCCGCAGCCAGCATCGCGGCCGATGCGATGAGCGCCATCAATGGCCAAGCAGAACGCATCCAGGTAGCCAAAACACCCATCCTCTCAAGCAGCCCAACATAGGGTCGACCACCTTCCACGCAGTCTGGTCAATGCATATAGCGTAATGCCACCAGCGCTGCGACGATCACCACCGCCACCGCGACGAGCACGACGCCCATGCGCTTCTCCAGCACAGGCGCGATCTGCGGGCCGAAGCGCTGGAATATCCAAGCCACCGCCAAGAAACGCAGTCCTCGCGTCAGAATCGACGCGACGATAAAGATCGGCAAGGAAAAATGGAGCGCGCCGGAGACGATGGTCACCAATTTGTAGGGAATGGGGGTGAGGCCTTTGAGAAAAATAAACCACGCCCCGTACTGCGCATAGAACGCTTCCAGTTCGGCGCGTCGGTCGCCGGCATAACCGAAGAAGTTGAGTATCGCCGAACCGATTGAATCCATCAGGAACAAGCCGATGGCGTAACCCGCGAGGCCGCCAACGACCGATCCGATTGTGCAAACGAATGCGAACCGCAACCAACGCGAAGGATCGGCGGCTGCCATGGGGCCAAGCATTAGATCCGGCGGCAGCGGAAAGAAGGAACTCTCAGCAAAGGAAACAAGAAATAACGCCCGCTCCGCGTTTGCACTGCGGGCGGCGGACATCATGCGATCTTTGAGGCCGGCGAGCATAAGGACAGGCCGCTAGCATGGTTTGCGCCGCCTCGTCAGCCTGCGGCTGGGTCGCGGGCTGCTTGTAGCAGACAGTCTGTCCTGGCGGCTCCTCGCGGCGAGCATGGGATGGTGCCCCAGGTCCGACTCGAACGGACACGTGGTTGCCCACGGCAGATTTTGAGTCTGCTGCGTCTACCGATTCCGCCACTGGGGCTTCCATAGGCGAGGCTGTCAGGTATGAGGCGGCAACGCCCGTGTCAAATCGGGCGAGCGGGGGCGAGGCAAGATGACCGAGGCGAGCATCGCCGTCGAGGAGACCGGTTTTGGCCGCACCGGCCGCCAGATTGGTCTGGTTCTCGGCCCAACATTGGCTCTTGGCCTTCAGGCCCTGGCGCCGCCCGAGGGTCTGGCCCCCGAAGCTTGGCGACTCGTCTCGCTGGCAGCGCTGATGGTTGTTTGGTGGGTAACCGAGGCTATCCCCATCTCCGCCACCGCCTTGCTGCCTTTGGGAGTGCTGCCGCTGATCGGCGCGACCACCATCCGCGATGCAGCCGCGCCGTATGCAGATCCCATCGTATTTCTGTTTATCGGCGGCTTCATTCTCGCCGCCTGCGTGGAACGTTGGCGGCTGCATGAGCGAATAGCGCTCACCATCGCCTCCGCCTCTGGCGGCCGGCCGGTCGCCCTTGTCGCTGGCTTCATGCTCGCCTCAGCCGCGATTTCGATGTGGATATCGAATACGGCGACGACGCTCATGCTGGCGCCGATCGCAATCGGCGCAGCACGTGCGATGTCCCCCGACGGCAAACCGGACCTCGCACTTGGTGGCGCACTCACTCTAGGGGTCGCACACGCGGCCACTATTGGCGGCATAGGCACGCCGGTCGGCTCACCGACCAATCTAATCGGCGTCGCCTTCTTCGAACGCGCCGATGAGCCAATCGCTTTCATCGACTGGATGGCTCAGGCAGTCCCCATCATGCTGATCATGTTGCCGCTAGCCTGGCTGCTGCTCTGCCTGCCGTTGTTCCGGAAGGGCCGCACGCGGTCTGCTGAAATCGATGCCGTGGTTGTGACCGCGCTCAAAGCGTTGGGTCCGCTGACTCGCCCTGAACTCCGCATCGGCGTTGTGTTTGCGCTAGTCGCCTTGTCTTGGATGGCGCGCACTGAATTGGCGAAGCTGCCCGGATTATCCACATTGAGCGACACCGGCATCGCCATTTTCGGCGCGCTGTCGCTGTTCTTCATCCCCAGCGGCCGAGCCCCTGAGGAGAAGCTCATCGACTGGAAGACGGCCGAGCGCATACCTTGGGGCATCGCCGTGCTTTTTGGCGGCGGCCTCTCACTCGCCGGGGCGATGGAGACCACGGGCCTCGCTGCATGGATCGGCGCTTGGATCGGCGGACTCGATGGCGTATCGGCGCTGGGCCTTGCCGCCGTTCTGGTCATCACGACCATCCTTGTCTCCGAGCTTGCGAGCAATGTCGCGACGCTCACGTCAATGCTGCCCGTTGTTGCGGCGGTCGCAGGCGCCACGCACACGCCATTGCAGCAACTTGGCTTTCCGGTGGCGATCGCCGCCAGCTTCGCCTTCATGTTGCCAGTGGCGACAGCGCCGAACGCAATTGCCTATTCGAGCGGCCTGGTCACTCTTCGCCGCATGCTTATGGTCGGCTTCGGCCTTAACATTGCCGCCGCGACATTGATCATTTTCCGGGCGGCGGCCTGAGCGGTTGTTATCGCGCGCCCATTCCATCCTCGGAGGACAGTGATGCCACGCAGAACACAAGCCGAAGCCGAGGCTGCAGTCCGCGTGCTGATCGAATGGGCGGGCGACGATCCCGCGCGCGAAGGGTTGCTGGAGACGCCGGCCAGGGTCGTCAAAGCGTACAGGCAATTGTTCGAAGGCTATGCCACTGATCCTCGAGCCTATCTGGAGAAGACATTCGAAGAGGTGGGAGGCTACGACGAACTGGTCGTACTACGGAACATTCGTGTAGTGAGCTTCTGCGAGCACCACATGCTTCCATTTTCCGGACGGGCTCACGTCGGCTATCTTCCCACAAACCGCGTTGTCGGCATTTCCAAACTCGCACGCGTGGTAAACGGCTTTTCGCGGCGCTTACAAATACAGGAAAAGCTGACCGCGGAGATCGCGCAAGCGATCGAAGACATCCTACAGCCACAAGGTGTCGGCGTAATGATCGAGGCGGAGCACTCCTGCATGACAATGCGCGGGGTGAACACGCCTGGCTCCAACCTCGTGACGTCCCGGCTCACTGGAGTGGTGCGCGATGACCCACGCACGCGCGAGGAATTTCTCCGCCTAGCGCGCGGCGACTAACCTCTCGACGCGATCCCAGAATGCGCGTGGAAGATCGAGCCCGGTAAAGCGCTTCAGCTCCTGCACCAAAGTGGGCGAAGTCACGTTGATCTCGATGAGGCGACCCGCAATCACGTCCAGGCCGGCGAAGAGGATGCCTTCACGCTGGAGCATCGGCGCGACTGCGGCGGCGATACGGCGATCATCCTCGTCCACTTGCGCAGGTTCGGCAACGCCGCCAGCGTGCAAGTTAGCCCGGAAGTCTCCTCCCGTCGGCATGCGACGGATGGCGCCGAACACCTCGCCATCGAGCACGAACACGCGCTTGTCGCCAGCGCTTACAGCTGGCAGGAACTCCTGCGCCAAAACTGGCTCGCGACCCGCTGCCTCGATGAACTTTGCCGCGCGGGCGCGGAAGTCTGCATCACTCGCACGGAGCTTGATCACCCCATCCCCGCCCATCAGGTAGAGCACTTTCAACACCACCTGCTCGAACCGCGCGGCGAACTGCTCGAGGGCATCGAGATCGCGGCCAATCCATGTCCTCGGCGTCAGCTCAGGGAAGAACATGATGGACATTTTTTCGGAGATGTTACGGACGCCGCGCGGCGGATTGAGCACAAGCGCTTGTGTCATCTCGAGCAGGTAGGTGTTCGAGACATAACCCATATCGAACGGTGGATCCTGCCGCACCAAAATGACGTTGAAATCGTCCAGCGGCATCACAACTTCTGGGCCGTTTCGATAGTGCCGCTGCTGGTTGAGACTGACCTCGGCCGTACGCGTGCGCGCCTTCACCGCGCCAGTGTCGAAGAAGACTTCGTTCGGCGTGAACCACCACACCTCGTGCCCGCGCCGCTGCGCCTCGATCATGAGCGCCAGCGAAGTATCGCGTTGGACCACCATAGTATCGATGGGGTCCATCTGAACGGCGATACGAAGCCCCTTGATCATCCAGCCTTAACCCGCGCCGCACTCACGCGCGCTCCGCGCAACTGCTCAGCGATCAGAAACGCGAGGTCTATCGCTTGCGCGCCGTTCAGTCGTGGGTCGCAATGCGTGTGGTAGCGGCTGGAAAGATCTTGTTCTGTCACGGGGGCCGCGCCGCCGAGACACTCGGTCACTTGTTGGCCGGTCATTTCCACATGCACGCCCCCCGGGTAGGCGCCTTCCGCAGGGAGAATATCAGTGAATGCCCGCACCTCATCGAGGATGCGATCGAAGGGCCGAGTCTTGAAGCCGCTCTCGGTTTTCAAAGTGTTGCCATGCATCGGGTCACAGGACCACACCACGCTGCGACCCTCCTGCACGACCGCGCGCACCAACCTCGGCAAGCCGGCAGCCACTTTATCCGCGCCAAAGCGAGCGATCAGCGTCAAGCGGCCAGGCTCATTGGTAGGATTGAGCGTGTCGATCAACCGCAACAACTCATCCGGATCGAGCGATGGACCGCACTTCATCCCGATCGGGTTCTTGATTCCTCGCATGTACTCGACATGCGCCCCCTCCGGCTGACGCGTGCGGTCGCCTATCCAGAGGAAATGGGCGCTGGTGTCGTACCAATCGCCTGTGGTTGAATCGATACGCGTCATCGCTTCTTCGTAGCCCAGCAGAAGCGCTTCGTGACTGGTGTAAACGTCGACCTGCTTCATTTGCGGCACGCTCTCGGGCGTGATGCCGCAAGCCTGCATGAAGTCGATCGCCTCAGAAATCCTGTCGGCTATCTCTCGATAACGTTTGCCTTGCGGACTATCAGCGACAAAGCCCACCATCCAACGATGCACGTTGTGCAAGTCGGCGTAACCGCCATTGGCAAATGCGCGAATGAGGTTGAGCGTTGAGGCAGACTGCGCGTACGCTTTCAGGAGCCGCTCCGGATCCGGAATGCGGGCCTCGTGCGTGAACTCCATCGCGTTAACATTGTCGCCGCGATAGGAGGGCAGCGTGACACCGGCTTGGGTTTCCGTCTGTTCGCTGCGCGGCTTCCCGAATTGTCCAGCGATGCGACCCACTTTCACGACCGGCCGCGACGCGGCGAAGGTCAGCACAACAGCCATCGCCATCATGGTGCGGAAAGTGTCGCGGATGTTGTCGGGGTGGAATTCCTTGAAGCTCTCGGCGCAATCGCCCCCTTGCAGCAGAAACGCCTTGCCGGCGGCAACCTCCGCCAAACGCGATTTCAAGTTGCGCGCTTCGCCAGCAAAAACGAGCGGCGGATAAGAGCGCAGCTGCGTCTCCACGCGCGCCAGCGCTTCCGGATCCGGATAATCCGTGGGGATATGCTTGGCAGGCTTCGTGCGCCAGGTGACGGGGGTCCATTTGTCTCGCATGTGCAGCAAAGCCTAACCCGAAACCACGCCAGTAAGCGAGGCCTCTCGGCTGAACATGGGAATCAAAAGCTGCAGCGCGAACAGCCACACGCCGGCAGCCCCTAGGGCAGCCGCCGCGGCAGCGGCGAAATAGAGGGCGGCCAGGCGTCCTCCTCCCGTGAAAAAAGCAATCGCCCCTTTGGAGATCGTGTTCATCAGCACAGCCAACAGCACCGCTTGCGCCGCCACATCGTTCCCCAGCCCCGTGTGAGTAAGGCTCGCCGCCGCCAAAGTGACCGCGTCAATGTCCGCGAGCCCTGCGGTCGCCGCGAAGGGGAGCAACCCAGCCCTGCCGAAACTATCGGAGATGAGGCGACCAACAATGATGACGCCGCCGAGCAATGCCGCGAACTTGGCAACCGAACTCAGCACCAACGGGCTGCTCAGCGCGTCCGCGTTGCCGTGCCCTCCGCTGCCGCGGGCAACTCTGCGCAACACGAAGGCCCCTCCAAGGAACAGGAGCGCGGCGCTCGCGAGCGGAGGGCCCGCCTGCTCCAATATGCCGGCAGCCACGATCCCGAGCAGGACCAAGGTGCGGCCGACGCTGACGGCGGCAGCCAGAACGGCGGCGGCGGCCGCAATTGATGCACTGGTCTCGCCCGATCGAACGCGGCGGCCGAGTTCGGCCGTCACCACAGTGGAGGATACAAACGCGCCGGCTGCTGCGGCGGCCAGAACGCCCGCTTCGCTGCCCAAAAGGCGGACGGCGACATAGCCAGCGAACGAAGCGCCAGCCACGAGAATGGTAAGCAGCCAAAGCTCACGCGGATTGATCGCATTCCACGGGTCGATCGGGCGGTCAGGCAGCAATGGCAATGCAATCAGCGTGGCGGCAAGAATAAGGAGCGCCGAGCGCAACTCTTTCCAGGTGATGCGATCTAGCCAGGCGTGGAGCGCCTCTTTGAACGCCAACAGGCCGACGAGCGCCACTCCCGCCGCCGCCGCAATACGCAGATCGCCCCACATCGAGTACGCGCCCAATGCGAAGACCAAGAGGCCCGCGATCGTACCGGTGACTGATAGATCCTGATCAGCAAGACTCTCCCTCACCTTGAATGTGACGAAGGCCGCCGCGAAAGCTAACGTAAACGCGGCGAAGCCAAATTCGCCGGTCCAGGGCAGCGACGCGCCGGCCACGCCGCCCATCAGTCCAACGACCGCATGCGTGCGCAGCCCCGCTGCGCGCGCGCCTTCGGGGGCGTCGCGATGCTTCCAGCCGCGCTCGATGCCGACCAAGAAGCCGAGCGCCAGCGCCATGCCGAGTCGCTGAAACATATCCAACAAAGTGGGGTCTGGCATGACGTTATCGTGATCGCGCAAGCCCGCCCCGGCGAGCCGGCGCGCTTAATGGGGGAAGCCAGCATTGCCAAGCCTTAACGGCCGCGACTAGGGTCTCGCTCGGAGCGGGTGGAAGAGCGATGGCGACAACTGCGTACCTGGCTTTCGAATCCGATGCCCAGGACGCAGCCCACAGCGTCAGCGCTGAATTGGAGCGGAACGGCTGGAGTGCGATACGGCCGAGTTTGGAACTGCGCGCAGGCGAAAAGCTTGCGGCACTGGTGCAGGTTATCGGGGAAGCCGGGCTCGTTGTGATTTTTGCCTCGGCAGGCGCCCAAGACAGCGCCCTCCTGAGGCGAGAGGTAGCCGCGGCGCTGAATAATGGCCGGCCGATTATCGTCGTGCAAACAGCGGATCTGCCTGCCGATTCTTGGGTGCAGGCGACGCTGGACACAAGCCAAGCGGTGGACCTTCGCAGCGGCGCCCGCTCGGAGGCCTTGGCTCGAATTATCGACTTGGCGCGAGCAGCGAGCGGCCGTGGCCGTGTCATCGCCATGCTTAACATAAAGGGAGGCGTCGGAAAGACGGTGCTGGCCGCGAACCTGTTCGCCGCGGCGCACTTGGCGGACAAGCGCAGCGTCAGCTTCGTAGATCTCGATCCACAGCACAATCTCACCCAGTATTTCCTGGCGCCCGGTGAACGACACCGCATTCGTGATCGCAATCACACGCTCTACGGCGTGCTCACACCACGCGGAGAGGGAAGCCTGCCGGCGGCGGACTTCGGCGCCATCGCAGTGCCGTTAAACCGCATGCGCCGCGGCGCGCACCGGCCGAATTTCGAACTCATCGCTGGGGACGAGCGCCTGTTCGAATATACGCTCGATACGCGCTCCGATCGCGACAAGGCGGAGGCGTTCACACGTTTCCGAGCGCTCATCGCCCGCCTGCGAACTCGCTCCGACGCGGTGGTTATCGATTCCAATCCGTGCGCGACCTTTCTCACCCGCCTGGCAATCACCACCGCTGATCACATCGTCGCGCCCGTTCGGCCCGAGAAATACTCGCTCACCGGCTTGAATATGCTCGAGCACGTGGTGCGCGAGGTCAGGGGAAGACCCTTGCGACCGAACGAGTTTTCAGTGCTGCTGAATGGCGTGAACGACCGCACGCGATCGAGTGAAACAGGCGATGCCGACGCGCTGACCCGTAATGAGATCAGCGCCGCGCCATTCTTCGGCTCTGCACTCCTGCCGTTTGAAATCCCCTATTCGGCAGTGCTGAAATCTGCACCGATGGACCGATTTGCAGCAAACCCCATCAATGTCACGGCGATGATGCGCGTCGGCGGCCGCCCGGCCAAAGAGGCGCTTACTCTCGCTGCCGCCGCTATCCTGCAGAGGGCGAGGCAATGAAATTGACAGAACCTCAGATCAAAGCCCTTCGCGCAGTGTTGCGAGCCCGTCCTCGTGCGGAACTGAAGCGCGCGTTTTCCGTTATCCGAAATGCCGATGACCGCACCCTGCTTGCCGCGGCGCTTCCGCGTGCCAACTCACGTGCGAAAAGGGCTGCAGATCCGCTCCTGCGCGAACTCGAGCGAACGCTGAGACCGATTATGGCTCCCGCCCGCGAAAAGGCGGATTTGTTGGTTGAGCACCTTGCCAAACGCCATCGTCGCAAGCTGGAGTTCCAGCCAAAGGGACTGGCCGACGCAGCACGGAGGCTGCGCACCAAATTCTCCGACGAACAGATCAGCGCAGGCGCCAAGAGCTTGGTCGCCGAACTGTCCACCCTTTACGGCGACCGTGAAACAGTTGTGTAACGCGAGCGCCGGTCCGAACGAAGCAAGCGTAGGCGGGCCTCCAAGGATTGGCACATGACCCGATCAGCCTCCGGCTTCGACTTGACGCCTCCAAGCAGCATAGAGCGTGCTCGTCTTGAAGCTGCTCTGAATGAGGAAGAACGCGACGTGTTGCTGCACCGCGGAACGGAGGCGCCCTTCTGCGGCGGGCTGCTGGCTCAGAAAGAGCCCGGGGTCTATTGCTGCCGCCTTTGCGGTTTGCCGCTGTTCAAGCACAAAACGAAGTTCGAGAGCGGAACCGGCTGGCCGAGCTTTACGGCGGCTTTTGATCCGGACCACGTCCTGGGAGTGCAGGACAATTCTCACGGGATGCGCCGCATCGAGACGCGTTGCGCCCGCTGCGACAGCCATCAGGGTCACGTGTTCCCCGACGGACCCCCTCCCACCGGTTTTCGGTATTGCATCAATTCTGTATCGCTCAGTTTCAGTCCCGCAGGCGAGCGGCTGCCCGACCCGTTAGGTCGCGGCGATACGCTCGACTAATGGCGTGTCTTGCGCAGCTGCTCGATCAGCCGTTCCAACTCGCGGCGCATTTCGCTGGCCACCGCCTCTTCCGAGCCGCCGTTGCTAAACGTGCGAAAGGCGCGAGAAACCACTTTGGAAACGAGAAGGCCGGCTTCGTTCACGTCACCTGTGAACTGGCGCGCCTTGGCTGCCAACTCATCCTGGCGCGAAAGGATCGCCGCCAAAGGTTGGGTCATGCTGCTCTCCGTCTGTTCGAGCCGATCGCTTCCCCGCAATCCGAACGGCAGACTTTTGGCACCTTAGCATTTTTTTCCCCAAAGCGGAGAGAGAATGCTGAATCTGGCGAGATTTTTAGTTGGGCGCCCAAAGGCGCTAACAATTGTTAAGCGAGGCGGCGTGCAATGTGCACGCTGTCTTGACGAGACCAATGGTTCAGCGACCATGGAAACAGCGTGACGAAACCATTTCCGACCAAGAACCTACGGTTCTTCCTGACCGCGCCTTCGCCGTGCCCTTATCTGCCTGGTCGGCGCGAGCGAAAGGTGTTCACCGCCCTGGACGGCTACGAAGCAGAGTCCCTGCACGATATGCTCACGCACGCGGGGTTCCGTCGTTCGCAGAACATTGCTTACCGGCCCTCCTGCGATGGCTGCGAGGCCTGCATCTCTGCGCGCGTGCCAGTGGCGCGGTTCGAGTTCAACCGCCGCTGGCGCAAGATCATGGCCAAGAACGCCGATCTGACGCGATCGCTTAGGCCCGCGCAGGCGAGCGAAGAACAATTCTTGTTGTTGCACCGCTACCTGAACTCGCGCCACGCCGACGGCGGCATGGCGGAAATGAGCTTCTCCGATTATGCCGCCATGGTGGAAGAAACCGCCGTGCATACCCACATTGTTGAGTATCGCCACAGTGGCGGTGCAAATAGAGGCGAACTCGCTGCCGCTGCGTTGGTGGACGCGCTCGGCGACGGGCTGTCGCTGGTCTATTCCTTCTTCGCTCCGGACCAAGGACGTCGCAGCCTCGGCGCCTACACCATTCTCGACCACATTCAGCAAGCACGTGCGGCGGGCTTTCAGCACGTTTATCTCGGCTACTGGATTCCGGGTTCGGAAAAGATGGATTACAAGGCGGAGTTTCAGCCGCTCGAACTGCTACTCGGCGGCGAGTGGCGCCCATACGAGCCGGTTCAGTTCTGAACCGAGTCTGTTTGCGATTGTTGCTGCTGCGCAAATCCGCATTGCCTGGCCTGCGCCAGTTCAAAAACGCGTTGAGAGCGCATCATCTGCGGCATGATCGCCTGCATACGCTGCATCATTTCCAGCATTTGCGTGACATTCTGCTGCGCCTGTCGCTGTTGCTGGGCCGCCATGGCCCGTTGCTGCGCCATCTGCGCGTAGCCAAACCCCGGAATGAACGAACTGGCGAGGCCCAGGAAAATGTTCGCGGCGATTTGCGCGCGGGCCCGGCCCTGCGCGGCATTCATCTGATCCATTTGCTGTTGCGCAGCGGCGCCATTCTGCGCGATCGCCGACTGAACCGCGGGGTCCTGCATGGTGGTCGCAATCTCAGACTCCAGTTGTTCACATGAGAGGCTGTCGTCGCCCTCATGGATCGCCGCCGTCTGCGCATCCGCCATGGATTGCTCCAACTGGCTAATCATAGGCTCGTAGTCTTGCGCCGACACTGGCGTCATCGACAATGCTGCTGGGATAGCGAGAAACCAAAGGAGTTTACGCATGATGAGGACCTCCTGAAGGTGAAATCAGCGTCCGCCCGCGCTCAAGCGCCGACAAGTTATAGCGTGGGCTTCTTTCAACGTCCCGGCAGTGACGGAGAACACATGGAAAAGCCGTTGAAGCCGCTTTGGACGGCCGCGGAGATCGCGCCTACGATGCGGCCGTTTACGCAGCAGCTCAATCCCAATTCGCTGTTCCGCGCCGCGGGCCTATCGCGCCTCGCCGGCATGAGCCGCGCGCATGTCAGCCTGGTGCGTTTGCCGCCGGGCAAGGACAGCTTCGCCTATCATGCGCACATGCTCGAAGAGGAATGGATTTATATCCTTTCCGGGCGAGCTCATGCCGAGATCGACGGCAAGACATACGAGGTCGGCGCCGGCGCCTTCATGGGCTTCGCGACGCCGTCCGTGCCGCACGTGCTGCGCAACACGTTTAGCGAAGAGTGCGTCTACCTGATGGGCGGCGAGGACAAGCCGATCGATGTCGTCGCGTACCCGGAGCAGAACAAGCGTTATCTCATCATGCAAACCGATGAGGGACGCGAGTTCTATGAATTGGGCGAGCCGATCAAGCCTTATGGCAAGGCGGAATAATCAAAGAACTACCCCCTCTCTGGTGCGCGCGCCGTCAGGCGGCGCATAAGCGTAGCGGGCGCAGAGGCTGCTTCGCGACACCCGCGGACCAGGCGGCTCGTCGCCAGCGAACACCAGCAATGTGAGGTTGGACGCATTTTCATCGTAGGCAAGCGCGACATAGCTCGGCGCCTGCGCGCCGCAGAGGCCGACCCGCCCTGCCGGCAAGCGCACGTCTGTTACGCGCCGCAGCTCGATCCTGAGGTCGCTGGGGCCCAGCGCTGCGGCGGCATAGGAATCGCCGCTGCTGTTGATCACATCGCCGCCGCGACGCGGCTGCAGCGTCCTGGTGTAGAGAATGAGCCCGTCATCGAACATCAGTCCCGCTTGCCGGATCTCGAGCGCGCCCGTCAGCGCGCGCGCATTTGCAGAAGCCGGATAGAGCCTTCCGGCGAAAACACGCCGAGGCGCCTCGGCGTTTTCCGCGGGAACTGCATTGCATCCAGCGAGCAGAAGAGCAAGAAGCGCGATCCGCATGATCTTCAGAACCTATTCGCTCGCGGCCGTCGCGGCGACGCGATCCATCGCACAACCAATCCCCTTTATCGCGCTGTGCATACGACGAACGGGCGCATGGCTTGCGAGCGGCGCGACCCGCTCTTTTCGCTACTTGCCAGTCGCCCGCGCGAACGCGGGAGGCGGGGCGCGTCGGACGCGCCGAGGTAGTCTCTTGGGTGCGCACTGCGA
>CAYODX010000004.1:0-14937 GCA_964402795.1 uncultured Terricaulis sp.
ACTTTTCGGCATCGGCCTTGTTCACGCCCTCCTTCACAGGCTTCGGCGCGCCTTCCACGAGGTCCTTGGCTTCCTTGAGGCCCAGGCCAGTGATCGCGCGCACTTCCTTGATCACTTCGATCTTCTTGTCGCCGGCGGCGGCGAGAACGACCGTGAACTCGGTCTTTTCTTCGACCGGAGCGGCGGCGGCGCCAGCGCCCGGCGCGGCGGCGACGGCCACCGGCGCGGCGGCGGAAACGCCCCACTTGTCTTCAAGCAACTTCGCCAGCTCAGCCGCTTCGAGCACGGTGAGGGCGGAGAGATCTTCAACGATTTTATTGAGGTCTGCCATGATCTTGGTTCCTGACGTTTGTCTGTTTCGGTGTGACTGCGGAATTGACGGTTAGGCGGCGTCCTTGGTCGCGTAGGCGTTGAGCACGCGAGCCAGCTGGCCAGCGGGGGCGGCGATAACGCCGGCCACCTTGGTTGCAGGCGCCTGGATGAGGCCGATCAGCTTGCCGCGCAGCTCGTCCAGCGAAGGCAGCGTGGCGAGCGCCTGCACGCCTTGCTTGTCGAGCAATTGATCGCCGAACAGGCCGCCCAGAATGGCGAACTGTTCCTTTTCCTTTGCATACGCGACGGCGACCTTGGCGGCCGTTATCGGATCAGCGGAATAGGCGATGGCGGTCGGACCCTTGAACAGGTCAGCGGCGGACGCCTTGGGCGTGCCGTCGATGGCGAGCTTCACGAGCCGGTTCTTCACGACCTTGAGCGCGCCGCCTTCAGAGCGAAGGCGAGTGCGCAGCACCGTCAAATCCGCAACGGTAAGACCAGAATAGTGGCCGACGACCACCACCCCGGCCCCGGCAAAAACGCCTTTCAGCGATTCCACCGTTTCGGCCTTCTGAGCACGATCCATTGCGGTCTCCCACCCGGCCATCCGTCGGCCGGGTTTGCTTGGGCGAGGCCCGAAACATCGAGCCCCGTGCTGGGCCGCCGGCCAATCCGGCGTCCCATGACGCGCGCAGATCAGCCGGCCGGCGGAGTGACCCCCGAGGTCGGCGCGCGATCCACGCGCGACCTGTCCCAGGAGCCGGCCTTATGGGGTTGAGGCTTGACAGCCCACCCCGAAAAACGTCAGCTTCTGTCTATTGCCGGCCCGGGAAAGCGAAAGCTTTCAACGATTTAAGCCACGCACACAGCGCCCTTTCGGGCCAATCCATGTGAACGGCGCCTGCAGTCTTGGACAGGACTCGGCCGGGTTAACCCCTGCCGAACGCGGCGATATGCACGCTTTGGCGAAGCACCGCAAGGCCCGGACGCACACTTTAATGGGCTTGGCAAGAGGGGCAGCCATAACGCTGTAGAATGGACACGGGAGGCGAGTCCCTAAGCGCCGCCGCCCACAAGCTTAGCGATCGCCTCCAGATACGCAGCGAACGCCTTGCGCCCTTCATCCGTGATCCGGGCTCGGGTTAGCGGCTTACGGTCGATGAAGCTCTTGTCGATCGAGATGTAGCCCGCCTCTTCCAGTTTGCGCAGGTGAACCGAGAGATTGCCCTGCGTGACCTCGAGCAGGTTTTTCAGTTCGGTGAAATCCGCCACCCCCGCATCGGCAAGATACGCCATGATCCCCAGGCGCACGCGCCCGTGGATCACGTCGTCCAGTTTGCCGATGTCGAATGCGGCCACTTCGCTACACCTTCGCGCGGCGCCACATGATCCAGCCGGGGATCGACATGAGCGAGAAGAGCGCGATCGCCAGCACCAGTACGAAAGCGCCTGTGTTCGACATGAGCAGGCCAAGTGCGATCGTCGTCGCAAACCAGCCGGCCGCGACGAACCCGAGCCAGGATCGCCGCAGCACGTTGAAGGCCACGTACCAGGCGACACCCTGGAACATGCACACGACGGCCGGGTGATAGAGCCACAAGCCCGGCGCATCGAACGCCTGCGCGCCATAGCCAAACACGAAAGCCATAGCGAGATTGGCGAGGCCGGCGCCTTGAAATACCGAGCCCAGCGCCCGCGATGCGGGTCCGCCCCGCGGCGCCTTCGCGTCCTTCATCATGATGATCGCTAAGACGCCCACGAAGATGATCGTCGGAACAGAAACGATCGCGAGCGCGATTGGTCCTTCCGAGGCGATCAGGCCAAGCGTCTGCAGCCAATGCAGGAAGCACTGCCCGCCATAGAGCACGCCAGCCCAGAAGAACGCTTCGCCGATCGTTCTCTGCATGCGTTCAGTGCCGCCGACGAGCGCGCGCATATAAGCAAGATCGTCGCGCGCGCTCTCCAGGTCCGCGTTCATGGTCTCTCCTACTCCGCCGCCACGAGCGCTTCGCTCGAAGCCTTTGCCTTACCCGGCTTCGCACGCTTGCCGTTGAGAATCGCCCCGATCCAGGAATAACGCACCAAGTAATGATAGCTGACCAGCATGACCGTGAAGGCCGCCGCCAACACCAGCGGATACTTGACGAACCACGGCCAAGCGTACGGCGCGACCAAAGCGTGCAGCGCCATCACGATCGGGATGTGGACGATGTAGATCCAGTACGATGCGTCAGCGAGATAACGCCGCGCCGGGCTGCGGCCTGAGAGGTGACGCACGGCGAAGCCGATGATTACAAGCGTCCAGGCCCAGCAGGCGAAGGCGTAGAGCGCAGCATAGGCCGCCATACGGCCATCGCGCGCAGCCGGTTCGAGCAGCGGCGTTAAGCCCAGCATCATCAGGCATGTGATCGTGGCGCCAATCGCCGGGCCGACATAAGCCAGCCACCACCTGCCCCAGCCTTCGAAGATCGCCGGCTGGCGATGAATGAGCCAACCCACACCGAACGCAAAGCCGTAGCAGATCAGCGCAGTCGGATGCGGGAGCAGACCGGTATCCGGCGTCGGAATGCCGAACCAGGCGTACCATTGCGGCGTCAGGAAGAGCGCCGCCGCCATCGGTATCGCCAGCATGATTGGGGCCAGCGGGCCGGTGAGGAAGCGCACGAGCGGATCAACGGCGCGCGAACGCGCCGTCTCATTGCGATCGATCAGCCGCGCCAAACCCCGCAGCGCCAAAGCGCCCGCATAGAAGAAGAGCAGCACGTACAAGAACCACAGGTGCGTCAGCGGAAACGTTGCCGCCGTCGGCGGCGGCGGCGGTTCGCCTTCGAGCGGCTGGCCGCCATTGGCTTGCACGGCGGCCCAGATCGCCACCGCGACAATGCAGGTGATCACGATCGGCCAGAACAGGGCGAGCGGCATCGCGATGCGCGCGGCCCGGTTTCGGATAAAACCCCACGTCCCTCGCCGCTCGAGCAGCAAGCGGGCGAAGAAGCCGGCGAGCACGAAGAAAACCGTCATCCGGAAGGTGTGCAGCACAAAGAACAGCACCGAGAGTTCGACGCTGCGCTGACTATCCACCGCCACCCAAAGCTGCGTGCCCGGCAGGAACGACAATGTCGCGTGGAAGAACACGCCCAGCGTCAGCGCGACGCCGCGCGCCGCATCCAGTGCGTGATAGCGCTCTCCCGCCAACCCGCTCATCGAACCCTCCCAAACCAAACGGCGGCGCGCGCCAGCGCGAGCCTCAGAACTGCCCTCTTATCTCAACTTGTTTGTTTTGTAAACATGTCTGCCACAGGTTGTGATCCTCCACGCTAGGGCCTACCGGTAGGGGCCAACGAAAAACGCCCCGGCTTTCACCGGGGCGCTTTCCTTTGGATCTACCTCAGGAAAATCTCAGCTCGCGGCCGTCGCGTTAGCCGGATCGACGCGCACGCCCGGGCCCATCGTCGTCGACAGCGCCACCTTCTTCACGAACGTACCCTTCGCGCCAGTTGGCTTGGCCTTCGCCACAGCGTCGACGAACGCTTTCACGTTCTCGCGGATCTGTTGCTCGGAGAAGCTCGCCTTGCCAACGCCGGCATGCACGATGCCAGCCTTCTCGACGCGGAACTCGACCGCGCCGCCCTTGGCGTCGGCGACCGCCTTTTTCACGTCCATGGTGACGGTGCCGACCTTCGGGTTCGGCATCAGGCCGCGCGGCCCGAGCACCTTACCCAGACGGCCGACCAGCGCCATCATGTCCGGCGTTGCGATCAGGCGCTCGAAATCGATCTTGCCCGAATTGATGGTCTCGAACAGATCGTCCGCGCCGACGATGTCGGCGCCGGCGGCCTTGGCTTCTTCCGCCTTCGCGCCGCGCGCGAACACGGCCACGCGTGCAGTGCGGCCGGTGCCGTTGGGCAGCGAGCAGACGCCGCGCACCTGTTGATCCGGATATTTCGGGTCGACGCCGAGATTCATCGAGATTTCGACGGTTTCGTCGAACTTCGCGTTGGCGCGCTCCTTGATCAGCTTCACCGCTTCATCGAGCGAATGCAGCTTGCGGCTGTCGATGCCGGCATGGCTCTTTTGCTGGCGCTTGGGCAGCTTTGGCATCGGCTTACTCCACCACTTCCACGCCCATCGAGCGGGCGGTGCCGGCGATCATCTTCGCGGCCTGGTCGAGATCGGCGGCGTTCAGATCCTTCTGCTTCGTCTTCGCGATCTCTTTGCACTGAGCCATGGTGATGCGGCCCACGGTGTTGACGCCCGGCGTTTTCGAACCGGAGCCCGGCTTCTTCGCCGTCGGCAATTTCGCGGCCTTCTTGATCAGGAACGACGAAGGCGGCGTCTTGATCTCGAAGGTGAAGCTCTTGTCCTGGTAATAAGTGATCACGACCGGGCACGGGTCGCCCTTGGGCATGTCCTGCGTGCGGGCGTTAAACCCCTTGCAGAATTCCATGATGTTGAGGCCGCGCTGACCGAGCGCGGGACCGATCGGCGGCGACGGGTTGGCCGCGCCAGCCGGCACCTGGAGCTTGATCTGCCCCATGACTTTCTTAGCCATCTTGTATCCTCTCGCTTAGCGCCGGACGGTCTTTCGATCGGCCAGCCTGAGTGGGTGCGTGGTCGGGCCTAGCTAGAGGGCCTCCCACGCGGAAGCGCGGGCCTATAGCGGAACGGCCGGGCCTTGTCGAGCGGAGCAGAGCGCCCCCTACCGGAACCGCGCTGCGAACCGCGCCTGCGCCAGCGGCCACATCAGATTCAGCGCAAGTCCCGCCAGCACCAACGCGGCGGCGAGCAGCTTCCAGAGCGGCATCGGCTCGCCCAGCAGCAACGCCGACGCCGACATGCCGAACACCGGCACCAGCAGCGCCATCGGCGTCACCACCGCCGCGGGATGCTTGGTCAGCAGCCACTGCCAGGCGGTGTAGCCGAACATGGTGTTGCCGACCGACTGCCACACCACCGCCGCCCACGACGCCAGATCCGCCGTCCGCAAGCCATGCGCGATCGCCGGCCAGCCCTCGAACACGAACGCCAGTAGCGCGAGCGGCGGCACGGCGAAAATGCTCGACCACACAATGTAGGGCAGCATCGCAACGCCGCCCGCTTTGCGGGCCGTGATATTGCCGAGCGCCCAGCACAGCGCCGCGCCCAGCACCAGCGCAATGCCGAGCGGACTGGCGCCGCCGCTGCTGATCAAGACAATGAGCACGATCCCGGAGCTCGCCAGCGCCAGCGCCAGCCACTGGTGCGCGCGCACCCGCTCGCCGCTGGTGCGCATCGAAAGGCCGATGGTGAAGAAGATCTGCGACTGCACCAGCAGCGAAGCGAGCCCCGGCGTGATGTGGCCCTTCATCGCCAGAAACAGCAGCCCGAACTGCCCTGCCCCGATCAGCACGCCATAGGTCGCGAGGTTTGCGAGCGGCACGCGCGGACGCTTCACGATGAGCGCCATGGGCAAGAACACCAGCGCAAAGCGCAAGGCCGCCAGCAGGAGCGGCGGCAAGTGCTCCAGCGCGAAGGCGATGACGACGAAATTCGTGCCCCACACAGCCATCACGGCGATAGCGAGCACGAGGTGGGTCAGCGGCATCGCCGCTCTTCTGCAACGACTCCCTCTCGAAAGCCGCGCGGCATACGCAGGGGTCCGAGTTTTCCGGACGCCTCGCGCAAATCGTCGAACCGAACCACAACATTATTCATGCGCGTTCTCGGGCGTTCGTTGACTCAGGCGGCGGCGCCCCCGCTTTGCCCTTGAAGCCGCGATCAATGGCGCGGCCAGTTTCTCATAGAGCCCAAACAGATGCTCCACGCGCGCGCGATCGGACTCGAACGGCTCGCGCCGGTAAAGCTTGTCTACCGCCGCATCGAGGTCGCGGTGAGCGCGGCGCAAATCGGCGGGCATCAGATCGGGATCGTAGAGGTCGGCCAATGTCGAGCCCGGATGCGCCGCGCGCGCATCGAGCACCGCTTGCGCCAGCGCGCGGATTTTTTCTTTCTGCGCATCGTCCGCATCGGGCCATGGAAATGGATTGTAGTTGATGCCAAGTGAATATTGATACCGGCTTTCGAGTCTTCCACCGATAATCCTTGCCCATGCCATGTGCATACAAGAAGTGAGAACTCCGAAATTCCACAAATCCGCGTCTTCAATAAAGCGCAGTTTGTTCGAGGGGATAATGGGCGGTTCTAGCCAGGCGATTGGAATGTAGTGGCGCTCCTCTGAGCTAACTTCCGGGACGGCCAGGAAAGCGACATCGGGAATGACCTCCACATTAAATTTCGTAGGAAAGTCGGCGAGTGCGCGAGTAGCGGCCCTAGTGCTTCGCAAACGAAAATCCTTGACCTTTCGGATTCGATCAGACGTGAACGGTAGGCAACGTAATTCGGTTGGTTGAGCGGTTTGAAGCGCGAGTATCCAGCGAAAATCGTTGTAAATAAAATCCTCACCGCCAGCATAAGGCCGAAGGAATGGCGCTGCGTCAGGCTCCTGCTGCAAGAACGTCGCCCTTTCCTCGGCGCCGAAGATATAATTTCCATCATCAATTGGTTGACACCCTGTGCGCATTATTGGCGCGCCTTGGCAATGCGGCCTTGAAGCTTCGCGCACGACCAAATGTCTGTCGGCCAGTCTGCTCGCGTCGATTAGATACGGCGACAACGCTGCGTGTCGGCTCTCGACCGGATCGCCTTTGATGTCGTCGTAGGAGAACAGCCGCTTTTCTTTCGGTTCGTCCTCGGCACGCGTTAGACCGATGATCACGACATGCACATGCGCTTTACCGCGCGCTTCGCTCTCCCACGCGAAGGTGCGATGCCCGAACGCGATCTCTAGGCCGTAGCGATCGAACAAGACTGGCCATAATTGGGCCACCTGTTCACCCTGCGTGATCGAATTCGTCGCAACGAAGCCAATTCGTTGCCCCCCCCCGAACGACTTCGCATATTCGCCCGCCTTAATGAACCAAGCCGCCACATAGTCCAACGTGCCGCCGGAGCCGCCAAGACTCGCAATCCGGCGCACTTGCGCGCGTTGTTGCTCGCTTTGGACCTTCGACCCGCCAAATGGCGGATTGCCCATGACATAGCTGCACTCCGCCGCCGGTAGCACGCTGTTCCAGTCGATCTCCAGCGCATCGGCGTGAACGATATGCGGGCCGCCCTTCGGCAATGGGATGCGCGCGTAGTTTTCGCCGAAGCGCAACGAGAGCTCCACATTCATGATGTGGTCCATCATCCACAAAGCCGTCTCGGCGATGCGGACGGGAAACTCGCCCAATTCTATTCCGTAGAATTGTTCGACGCTCACTTTCGTCAGCGAGCCGACATCGAAAGCATGATCGACGCGCGTGAATCCGGGCCGGTGGAAGACATCGGAATAAAGCAGGCCGATCAGCTCGTTCTCGATTTTTCGCAGTTCGCGATAGGCGATGATCAGAAAATTTCCGCACCCGCACGCCGGGTCGAGAAACTTGAGGCTCGCCAGCTTCTCGTGAAAGGCGCGTAGCCGCGCTTCCCGGTCTCGCTTCAGTCCCTTCACGCGCTCGAACTCGGCGCGCAGTTCGTCCAGGAACAGCGGCTGGATGACTTTTAGAATGCATTTCTCGTTCGTGTAGTGCGCGCCCTCCTTGCGACGCTCGACTGGGTTCATGACGAACTGGAACAGCGAGCCGAAGATGGCGGGCGAGATCGCATCCCATTTGAAGCCGCACGCCTCGATCAGGAGGTCGCGCATCTTCTTGTCGAAATCCGCGATGGGAAGCCGCTCGGCAAAGAGGTCGCCATTGACGTAGGCAAACTTCTTGAGGTCCTCGTCCAGCGCGCTCTGGCGCTGATTTTCCGGCGTGTTCAACACCTCGAACAGACGATGCAACCAGGCGCCTGCATCCGCGCCGTCATCGGCGGTGCGCCCGACGATCAGCTCCTCCATGATGCCGCGCGGCTCGAAAATGCCGGTGTCGTCCGCAAACAGGCAGAACAGCAGCCGCACCAGGAAGCGTTCGAGATCGTGGCCGCGATAGCCGCTCTGTTCGAGCGCATCGTGCAGCTTGCCCATCAGCTCCGCGGCAAGGATGTTGACTGGGTCCTGATCCTTGAAAGTCCGCTTCTCGACGCCGAGAATAAAGCCGAACTTCTCGACGTGCTGCGGCAGCATCGCCAGCGAAAACACGACGTTCTCGCCGGTTTCCAAATCCAACAGATCGAAGGTTTGGAAATCGCAAACGAGAATGTAGCGGGGCAATTCCTCGTTTTTGATGCCGGTCAGGTAGCGCAGTGCCTGCTCCCGCGCGCGAATAAGATCGGCGCCCGCGCTCTTGTGCTCGGCGACCAGCATCTTTGGCCAAAAGAGATCGATCCGGCCTTCCCGCGCCCCTGCCAGCTTCACCCGCTGCTCGTAGGACGCAAGACCGCGGCGGCGGGCGCCGAAGATGTTGAAGAACTCGTCGTAGAAACTCTTGGCCTCGCCAGATTCATAAGTGTCGTTCGCCCACTCGTCGGCAAACGCCTTGGCGCGCACCCGAATCTCGTTCCAGCTCAGTCGCACGACCCCGCCCCCATGGCCGATCTATGCCGCGCGGGCGCGGGAGGCGTCAAATCCACAAAAAAAACGGCCGCACCGGAAGGTGCGGCCGCTCGAGGGGAGTTGGGAGGAGAACGCCCTCAGTAATGGAAGCGGAATTCTGCGCCGATGACGCGGCCTTCGTTCAGCGGCGACAGCGTGTTCGTCGGCGCGCCGACGCCGCCGAACCACGGCAGATCCGGCAGAACCGTGTCGTTGCCCCAGGTGGGCTGGTCGGTCAGGTTCGTGCCGTACACGGCGAAGCTCCAATTGGCGTTCGCCGGCGTGAAGGTGAAGTTCGCGTCGACGATGTCGGCTTCGGCCAGCGTGCCGGTGTTGGCGTCATTGTAGAACGACGCGTCGCGGTGATTGTAGCCGAGCCGGCTCGACAGCGTGCCGCCGCCGAATTCCAGGTCGTAGATGAAGTTGACGCCGTAGGTCCAAGGCGCGAGCCGCGGAATCTCCAGCTGGTAGTCGGCCAGGTCGCCGACCACGCCGTTGCCGTTGAGATCGGCGGTGACGGTGTCGTACTCACCGTCGGTATAGCCGACCTGCGCGCTGATCATGAAAGCGTCGGTGACGGCGAAGCGCGCTTCCAGTTCTGCGCCCTGGATCACGGCCTCGCCGGCATTGACGATCACCTGCTGCACGCCGCTCGATGCGTCCGGCACGTTGGTCTCGCGCTGCATGTTCTCGATCGTGTTGTGGAACAGGGCGAGATTGATGCGGCCGCGGCCATCGAGGAAGTCCTGCTTCCAGCCGATCTCGAACGAGCTCTGCTCTTCGGCGTCGAACGCCGTCGGCGCGCCGGAGCCGCTCGTCGGGGCCAGCGTGGTGACGCGGAAGTTCACGCCGCCGGAGCGGAAGCCCTTGGACCAGAACGCATAGACATTGGTGTCCGGCGTCGGCTCCCACTGGATGCCTACGCGCGGCGAGGTGTCGTTCCACGAGAGGTTGAACGGCGAATCCGAGAAGGTGAGCGTGCGATTGTCGATGCTGCCGCCGACCACGCCTTCACCCGGAATGACGACGGCGCCATCGAGATTGTCCGCCGGCAGGATCGACATGCCGACCAGCGCCGCCGCCGGGCCGAGACCGGCGATCACCGGCTGGCTGACCACCGTCACGCCGCGGCGAATGCGCGAGATCTGCGCATCCTTTTGCTCTTCGGTGTAGCGCAGGCCGAAGTTCAGCGTCAGTTGATCGTTCAGGTGCCAATCGGCCGAGGCGAAGGCGCCGAATGTCGAGAACTCGCCGTAGCCGCCGCCGACGCGGGTGATCCAGAACGGATCAGCAGCGGCGTACTGAATCGGCGAGGTCGGCGTCGGGGCAGCCGCCGGCAGATAACCGCCGAACAGCAGCCGTTCTTCGATGTAGGTGAGGTTTTGACCGAACCAGTAGAGCCCGGTCGTCACATCGACTGAGCCGAAGGTTCCAGCGTAACGCAGTTCGTCGCTCCACTGCTCCTGCTCGGTGACCGAGCGCGAATGGAAAGCGGTGTTCGGGGTGGAGTCGATGTCGCCCCCGCTCAGGCCCTCATAGCTGCGCCAGCCGGCGATATTGGTGATAGTGCCGTTGCCGAACGCCACATCCCAATTGGTCTCGAGGATCGCCTGCTCCCAATCGCCCGAGCCATAGCCGGGATAGTTGATCGAGAAATCGAAGCTGTCGCGGCTGAACAAGCTGTGGTTCTGCGAAGCCGGACCATCGCCGTCGCTCACGCCCTGCTCGAGGCGGAGAATGGCTTCGAAATCGCTGCCCGGCGTGAAACGCAGCGCGCCGCGATAGATCTGCATGCCGCCTTCGCCGAATTGCGAGCCGTCATAGTCGTTCTCGAACCAGCCGTCGTCGTGCGTGTAGTAGGTGGCGAATTTGGCGCTCAGCACGTCTTCGACGAGCGGACCGGTGATCGAGACGTCGCCGCTGTATTGCAGGCCCGTCTCCACCGCGACGCGGCCGTCGACTTGGAATTCATTGCTGGGATCGCGCGTGCGCACGAGCACGGCGCCGCCGGTGACGTTGCGGCCGTAGAGCGTGCCTTGCGGCCCACGCAGCACTTCGACAGCTTCAAGGTCGAAATTGTCGGCCAGGATGCCGGCGTTGATGCCCATGTAAACGCCGTCGACGAACACGCCCACGGCCGGATCGACGGACGGGATCGAGCTGTTGATGCCGATGCCGCGGATCGAGAAATTGGCCACGCCGCGCGCGGTGCCGACGTCTTCGAGCTGCACGTTCGGCATCGTGTAGCTAAGGCTTTGCAGGTCCTGGAAGTTGAGCGCCTGCAGCTGTTCTGCGCTGTAGGCGGTGATCGCGAGCGGAACGTCCTGGGCCAGCGCATCGCCGCGCTTGGTGGCGGTGACGATGACCTCTTCCTCGACCGCATCCACTGCGCCTTGAGCGAATGCGGACGGCGCCAGCATGAGCACGCCCCCCATGCCCAAGATCAGTTTCATGGCCGTGCTGGCGCGTGCACGTGCGCTGGCGTTCCTCATCGACAATCACTCCCCGGCGGCTTTCGATTGGGTCCGCAGGAGAGCGCCGCCCGCTCGCCCACTGCCCGAGGCCAGCGCGTGTAATGAAAGTTACGCTACGACGAAACGACAATGGTCAAGCGCAACAGCGTTGCGCCTTTCGCTGTTGCAAGGCTGCATCGGGCGCCGTGACGTGAACTGGTGCGGCGGGCGCGCAAGTCGCGACAGCGTGTCGCCTTGTTCAGGGCTTCAGCGCCGCAAGCGTCAGCGGATCGCCCTCGCCGCCATAGAAGCGGTCGAGCGCATCCTGAAAAATCTGCTCGCCCGTGGCGCTGTGAAACAGCGTGACACAGGAGCGGTATTTCAGATCGTCCGGCGCGCCGAATAGCGCACGCGCACTCTTGCCCGGGACCGCGTTGGCGCACCGGACGCACGCGCGCAGGCGCGGGCCGAGCACGGCGTGGGCGGCATAGGCCTTCGCTTCAGCTAAGTCGGTGAGCCCGAAGCGCCGGGCCGTCTCGCTGCGGCCAAGCGATCGCAGCTGCGGGAAGATGAACCACATCCAATGGCTGCGCTTATGGCCGGCGCGAAGTTCGGCCAGAACGTCGGCATAGACGCCGTCTTGAGCAGCAATGAAATGCTCGAACACGGGCGCAAGCCTAGCGGCGCGCCAGGAAAAAAGAAGGCCGCGGACTCCGGTGGAGCCGCGGCCATTGTCGTGGGAGGCCGGCGGCCGGCGATGACCGGCCGCCTTGCTCGTTCAGAACCGCGCCCGTAGCGTCACGCCATAGGTGCGCGGATCGCCGAGGAATGCGCCCTGCGTTGGACCCGCCGTGCCGAGCTGCAGCGGCACATCGAACATGATCTGACCGTAGTCTTCGTCAGTCAGGTTGCGCCCCCACAATTCGAGCGACCAGCGCTCATCGGCAGGGCCGATGCCGATGCGGCCGTTGACCAGCGTATAGGCGGGCTGCTCCTTCGATGGACGAAGGTCTGAACCCGTATTCTGGTCGCCGACATAGCGCGCATCGAGATAGAACAAGCCCATCAGCGAGCCGATTGGCCGGTGATAGGTGATCGCCGTTGTTCCGGTCCATTCCGGCGAGTTGGTCAATTGCGAGCCAGGCAGACGCAGCAAGGTCGGCTCACCCGTGATCGGGTTGCGGTTGCGCTGCACCCAACCGCCGCAGGCGAGCGTCGGCGTGCAGTCCTCGCCGTAGCGCGCATCGTTGTAGGCTAGGCCGCCTTGCAGCGACAGACCTTCGATCGGCGTGCGCCAAGTGGAGTCGATTTCCACGCCGTCCACTTCCACGCTCGGCACCGAAGTCACGACGAACTGGATGCCGTTGAACGTGTTCAGCTGGAAGTTTTCGTATTCGTTATGATAGGCGGCGATGTTGAACATGAAGTCGCCGCCGAACCAGGTGGTCTTGGCGCCGATTTCATACGCGTCAACGAGTTCGGCGTTGAACGACGTGTTCGGCGAGCCGCCCGCGAAGATCGAGCCGAAGTCACGGTCGAGATTGAAGCCGCCGCCCTTGTAGCCGCGCGAGAACGAGGCGTAGCCAGCGATTGAATCCGTGAACTCGTGGTGCAGCGAGACGACGCCAGACCATTCGTTCTCGCTGCGCTCCTGATCGTACCCGATCGCATCGAGATCATCGCGCAGCCAGGGCACGCAATACCCTGAGCGGAGCAACGCCACCGCGCTGGCGAAGCCGGCCAGCGGGCCGGAGGGCGTCACCGAGGTATTGCAGTTCGCGAACGCGTTCAGCGTCGCAGCCGGCTGGCCGGCGTCGCTCGCAGCGTCTTGCGTTGCTGCGAACAGAGCGGCCTGACCATCCCAGAAGGTGTTGAAGCTGGCTTCCAGCGATTTTTCTTCGTGCGTGTAGCGCACGCCGATGGTGAGATCGGTGCGGTCGGTGAGCGCGAAGATGTTGTGCGTAAAGAACGCCAGCGACGTGCCCTCTTGTCGATAGACGTCGCGGTAGCCAGCCGTGCCGGCGCCCACCGGCATGGCGTTCGGTCCGACATAGAGTTCGTCGTAGAGATTGTTGAGGACCGGATGCGCTGACGCCGGCGTAGTGCCGATGCCGGGCGCCAGCGCTGGGCCAGCCAGCAGCGCGTTGGCGATGATGTCGTCGAGGCCAGCGAAATACTGCGCGTATTGCGAGCCGGTGACGAACGAGAACGTTCTGTTGATGGTTTCATCCGAGTAGAAGGCGCCGACAAGCCAGTCGAGCCGGCCGTTTTCGCCTGCGAGCCGAAGCTCTTGCGTGAAAGTCCGGAATTCGGTGCCCGGACCATTGCCCGGCGCGTAGAGAAGGTCGGCTTGCGAATAGTCTGAATCGCCGCGCCCTTGCGCGCGCCAATTCCGATACGCCGTGATCGACGTCAGGGTGGCGTTGCTGAAGTCCCAATTGACTTCACCGGAAACGCCATAATCTTCGACGTACTGGGCGTAATCACGGTTGGCGTAGCCTTCGCGCGCGCTGATGTCCCCATTGCCGACGCCGCCAAGCGGGCTTGCGCCGCTGACGTTCGGGCCATACCCGCCGAGGTTGGCGACCCATTGCTGACGGCCGAAGCCGAAATTCCACGGCGCTTCCACGCCTCCCGCACTGAGCACTGTGGCGGTATTTCCGTTCAGCAGCACCGGGTTATAAATCTGCGCTGCGCAGCAGAACTCGTCGCGCTCTGTGTAGTCCGCGATCAGGCGCACGTTGGTCGACGCGCCCTCCCACAAGAGCTGGCCGCGCAATGTATACATGTCGCGCGTGTTGGAATCGTGTTGAGCGCGATTGCTGGTGCTGTTGGCTGCGCCAAGCAGCGGGTTCACGCCTTCGGAGTTCATGTCCATGAACCCGTCGCGATCGGACATGGCCGCGAACAGGCGCAGGCCGAGCACGTCTTCTACCAAAGGCGCGTTGACGCCGACCGCAACGCGCGACTCGTTGAAGTCCCCATAGGTCGCCTCGCCGGTCGCCTCGAAAGCTGTGAGGTCGGGCGCGCGCGAGGTAATGGTGATGAGACCGGCCGAGGTGTTGCGGCCGAACAGCGTGCCTTGCGGCCCGCGCAGCACTTCGATCTGTTGCACTTCGCCGAGATCAGTGAGCGCGACGCCGTTGCGTGCGCGATAGACGCCGTCGACGAAAATGCCGACCGCCGATTCAAGACCAGGATTGGAGCCTTGGGTGCCGACGCCGCGCAGACGCGCGGTGGCGGACGATTCGGTTTCGGACACGTTGAATTGCAGCGAAGGCGCGACCGAGGTCAGATCCTGAACGTCGCGAATGCCGGAATTCTGAATCATCTCTGCGGTCACGGGCGTGACCGCGATCGGCACGTCCTGCAACGCCTGCTCGCGCCGCGTGGCCGTGACGATGACCTGTTCTTCTTCGTCCTGCGCCATCGCCGGCGCAGCCGCCGTAATCGCCCCAGCAACGCCGAGCGCCACGCTCGCCAGCGCGCGCATGCTGATCCCATCCCGCTTCTTCGACATTCTTTCCTCCCCGCGCTGACGCCATCTTACGCTGCGCCATACAGCTGTTGGCTGCGCCAAGCAGCGGGTTCACGCCTTCGGAGTTCATGTCCATGAAC
>CAYODX010000004.1:15037-192815 GCA_964402795.1 uncultured Terricaulis sp.
GCTGTTGGCTGCGCCAAGCAGCGGGTTCACGCCTTCGGAGTTCATGTCCATGAACCCGTCGCGATCGGACATGGCCGCGAACAGGCGCAGGCCGAGCACGTCTTCTACCAAAGGCGCGTTGACGCCGACCGCAACGCGCGACTCGTTGAAGTCCCCATAGGTCGCCTCGCCGGTCGCCTCGAAAGCTGTGAGGTCGGGCGCGCGCGAGGTAATGGTGATGAGACCGGCCGAGGTGTTGCGGCCGAACAGCGTGCCTTGCGGCCCGCGCAGCACTTCGATCTGTTGCACTTCGCCGAGATCAGTGAGCGCGACGCCGTTGCGTGCGCGATAGACGCCGTCGACGAAAATGCCGACCGCCGATTCAAGACCAGGATTGGAGCCTTGGGTGCCGACGCCGCGCAGACGCGCGGTGGCGGACGATTCGGTTTCGGACACGTTGAATTGCAGCGAAGGCGCGACCGAGGTCAGATCCTGAACGTCGCGAATGCCGGAATTCTGAATCATCTCTGCGGTCACGGGCGTGACCGCGATCGGCACGTCCTGCAACGCCTGCTCGCGCCGCGTGGCCGTGACGATGACCTGTTCTTCTTCGTCCTGCGCCATCGCCGGCGCAGCCGCCGTAATCGCCCCAGCAACGCCGAGCGCCACGCTCGCCAGCGCGCGCATGCTGATCCCATCCCGCTTCTTCGACATTCTTTCCTCCCCGCGCTGACGCCATCTTACGCTGCGCCATACACCAGTGTATGGTAGCCATGGCCGGAAAGGTTTCGCCAGCAAAAAGCCGATAATCGGTCACGATTGGCTGAATTTTGCGCAGTGACGTTGTTGCAGCGCCTCACTTTGGTGTAGCGATCGCTACAGCAAATCCATCGGAGGTATCGTGGACCAGCCGGTTCGCCCGCCAGCGCAACAGCAGCAATCGAACCTCGACGCTTCTGCCTGGGTGGAAGCAGCGTTCGACGCATTGGCCGAAGGCGGCATTGACGCCGTGCGGGTCGACCCGTTGGCGAAGCGGCTCGGCGTCACCCGCGGAAGCTTCTACTGGCACTTCAAAGACCGCGACGCACTGCACCAAGCCATGCTGCGGCGTTGGCGCGAACGCGCCAATTATAGCGTGTTCGACCGCATCGAAGGCAGCGCAGCCAGCGCGCGCGAGCGGCTGGAACGATTGCTGGCGCTGCCCTATTCGAGCCCGCGCTCAGCGCGCGGGGCGGCCATCGAATTGGCCATCCGGTTGTGGGCCAGGCGGGACAAGATGGCGGCCAAGGCGGTCCGGCACATCGACCGCGTGCGGCTCGATTATTTCGAGATGCTGTTGCGCGAGCACGGCGTGCAAAACGCACGCGGGCGCGCATACCTTTTCTACGCCGCCATCATGGCCGAGGCGTTCATTACCGATCAGCGCAAGAACGTGACCAGCGATCTCGTCCACACGCTGCTGGAGACTTAACGCAGCTTCTCGACCTGGGCGTATTCGAGGTCGACGGGGGTTTCCCGTCCGAAGATCATCACCGCGACCTTCAAACGCCCGCGTTCTTCATCAACTTCCGACACCAAGCCTTCGAAGCTTTGGAACGGCCCATCCGAGACGCGCACGCGCTCGCCGGTCTCGAAATGGATCATCGGCTTGGGCTTCGCCGCGCCGACTTCGGCGACGCGGCCGAGAATGCGCTCAACTTCCTTGTCCGACACCGGTTGCGGCTTGTTTTGGGTGCCGAGGAAGCCGGTCACTTTTGGCGTGTTCTTGACCAGGTGATAAGCCTCATCGCTCATCACCATCTTCACCAGCACGTAGCCGGGGAAGTGCCGGTGCTGACGCACCTTCTTTGAGCCGCGCACGACTTCGGTGACTTCCTCGGTCGGCACCTGGATGTCTTCGAACAAATCCTCCAGACCTTGGCGCTGCGCCTGATCGCGGATCGCTTCCGCCACCTTCTGCTCGAAGTTCGAATAGGCGTGAACGATGTACCAGCGGGCGCGGCCCGAACCAGTGCGCGGGGCGGCTTGGGCTTCTTGTGCTTCAACCATGATTACGAACCAATGCTGAGAACGAGGCCGATGATGAAGCGCATCAGCGAGTCGACGAGAAAGAAGAACAGCGCCGCGGCGATGCCCATCATCACCACCATGATGGTGGAGACGGTCACTTCCTGACGCGTCGCCCATGTGACCTTGCGCGCCTCGGCGCGGACTTCGCCGAAGAAGCGGAAGGGGCCGCCCCTGCGCCGCGGTTGTGTTTCTTGATCGGCCGTATCCATCGACATCTGTTCTTTGCGTTCCTGTTGGCACTCACATCGTGCCGGCCTGCCCTTCCGGCAAGCCGGGCGTGGCAGGAGTGGAGGGACTCGAACCCCCGACCCTCGGTTTTGGAGACCGATGCTCTACCAGCTGAGCTACACTCCTACATGCTGTTTTAGCTCAGTTTTTTCTGTTCTCATCTGTTCCAAACCGGGCAGTTTGCAACTCGGTTTGCAAAATCGCCCCCAGAGCCCCGTTCCTGTTCCGTGCCTGTTCTCGTTCCCGCGTTGCGCCGGAGCTCAAACTTGCCTTTCCGCCAATGCTTCAGATTCCCACCATCAGGCAGGGCTTCCGTCTGATCAAAGGGGAAGCTTGCCAGCCCTCCGGTGAGGATCCTGGCATTGACGCTGTCCCGGATACCGAGCCAGGCGGTTTCCGTCCAGTCTCTTTCTGAAGCTGCCTGCATGAGTTTGAGCGTGCGCAGGCATCGGAGACCGGCTGGCAGGGGTTGAGAGACTCGAACTCCCGACCTACGCGTTTGGAGCGCGCCGCTCTACCAGCTGAGCTAAACCCCTATCCGGCCGGTCTATCCCGCAACTGCGGAGATGGCGTGGCGTGTCTCACCTTCCAAGAGCGCTTGCAAGCCCTTCGCCACATTGCGGGCGTTGACATATTTGCGCCGGATGCGGCCGCCCTCCCCCTCCTTCCAGCCCATGAAGAGGTCGATCTGGAGGTCGCTGTAGTTGCGGGGGCTCGCGACGAACATGGTGGCGGCTGTCCCCCGCAGATCGTGGAAGTGACGCTCCCTGCCGATCCCGGCCGCCGCCTTTGCATCCTGGAAGGATCCGCCGAAGCCTGAAGGGGTCCAGGGCTTGCCGCGGGAATTCAAGAAAACGAAGCCTTCAGGATCGTAGGTCTTGGCTTTCTGTTGCTCGCGGCGAATGCGCTCAAACAGCATCCGCGTCTCCGGCAAGATTGGCGGCATCGCCTCTGTGCCGGTCTTGGTGCGGCCCCCTTCGAGATCGATCACGTCTTCGAGGATCATCGGCCAGCGCAGGCGGAGCAGATCGACCATTGCGAGGCCTGTCAGCGCTGCACCGAGGACGCCATCCCAAACCTGGGGCGGGCACGGCCGCACGGGTTCTGCCGCAGCGCCGGCCCGCAACTGCCTCAGGTGCTCGGCTTCCCAGATGATCATGGCGCGATCGCTGCGATAGAGCTTCTCCACGCCCTCCATCGGGTTGATCTTGATCTTGCCGCGCCGCTTTGCCCACGCCAGGCACGAACCCAGCGTGCTGGTCAGGTGATCCGCCGCCTTGGGCGTTTCGCGGAACTGATAGCCATAGGGTTTCGGCCCGCCTGTGCGGATGAAATAGTCGCCGAGCGCGGGCTTCAGCGGAAAATCGTCGCCGCGCCGCGCCTTGCTGGCCTCGGCTTCCGCGACTTTGCATGGACGCCAGCCCACCGAGTGGCGATCGCGGAAGGTGAGAAATTTGTCCTTGGCCCAATCCTGCTCAACCAGGATGTAGGGCATATCGCCGAACTTTTTCTGGGCGCCGCGTTCGCTCGTATAGGTTCCAGCGCACCATTTCTCGATATTGTCGTCGTGCAGTTGGCGCGTGTTCTGCGATCGGACCTCGGCGCGATATTCCGCAGAATCCTGCCATTCATCGAACAGCTCGCGCATGGTCTTGCTCGCCGCACGCGGCGGCGGCGGCGCACGCTCCGCTTTCTGAGCGGCTAACGCGTGTTCAAGCATGTCGGCAGGAAGATCGCCTTTGAGCTTGTGCGCCGTCTCGCCGATGCAGACTGCGCCCTTTCCGCGCTTGTGATAATGGCGATAGGCGACGCGGCCGCCCGCGTAGACCTTCCGGATATTCAGATTCAAACCGCGGATCTGAAACGTCGCCACGGGTTCAAAACCTCGCTTTCAGCGCCATTCGTCCACGAGAGCCTCTAGCGCATCTTGAGTAGAATCGTCTTTCTCGTTCGATGCAAGCGCGGCGATCCGATCAAGCGCTGCATCAATGGCGTGACGGTCGTACAGCCGTTGACGCTTGCCCTGAATGGCCTCGATGCCGAAGCGTTCTGGGCGCTCGCCGCCAAGATAACGCAACGCAACCGGCCCTGTGACGAGCCTCGGTGTAGCATCGATAATTGGCTCTGCGCGCTTCGACACGTTCGACGCTTCCTTCAACGGGACCAATGCTCTGGGCAGAGGTTTGGCTGTCCAAAACTCGACACCTCTCCGCGTCATTTCACCGGCAAAACGGACCAAGTCGACCAATCTTGCGTCGCCGGCCTGTCGCCCGTTGTTTCCCGTTGTTTCCCCGCTGACTATCTTCGCGCCGCATTCCCCTCCTGAGCAATCACGTCACCGAAATCCCAACGGCGGGACTCAACGGGCGTTGGCCGGAAAGGCTAAGCGGTCACCGCTGCTGCGGCTTCGACCATCGCTTGGATCACCGCTTGGGCCTCGGCGTAAAGGTCGACATTGGCCTCGCCCGCATCGAGCTCGATGACCAGCGCGTATCGTACGCGGCGGTCAAACCGCTTCAGACCAGGGCGGGTCTTCCACCACCCTGTCACAGGGTGCACAGCCAGAAACGGCCTTTGCGCGAAATCGTTGGCGTAACCCTTGATCTCGTCAATCTGGACTGAACCGACATCACGCCGGTTGCGGCCGAACATCCACCCGTCCTGGGCTTCGCTTTCATCCTCGTCCAGTTCTTCGAGCTCTTCGAGTTCCGCGGCCTTGTTGATACGCGCGTTGAAGGCGTTGATGCTCTCACCGGCCCGGGACAGTTTGAAGCGCAGATTGTGCGAGGCGTAACCGAACTTGGTGCCGCGCGCGGCTTCGGCGGGGTTGGGCTCGATGAAGGTCGAGAGCGCTACGCGCAGCGTGATCTCGGCTGCGCCGAGCGCGCGCAGGCCCGTGACGGGCATCGGCAGCGTGTGCAGCTTCATCTCGCGCGAGCGGATGCTGCTTTTGCCCTTCTCGTAGGGCCAGATCGTATCCTGGATAATGAGCGTGAGCGCGCTCGACGCCGAAGCGCTGGCGCGTTCGGGATCGGGCACGCCATAACCGTAACGGCGGAAGAGACGCTCATAGTCGCCCTTGCGCTCTGCACTCAGGCGATGGCGCAGCATCTCATCGGTCCACCGCGCCGAGCCGACATAGAGCGCTCGGATCGTCTCGGGCCAAAGATGGGGATAGCGGTCCCAAAGCCGGGCGATCTGGCCGGCGGCAACGCCGGTCGCGGCGCTCGTCGCCGAGACCGTCGTGAAGGCGCGCTGGGGATAGTCATTGTCGAGCGCAAGGAGACTGAGATCATCGCAGGTAAGCGGGGGCGAATCCGCTACGCGATCGCGATAAAGATTGCCTCCTTCCAGCACGACATCGGGCTTGATCGGCCAATGCGATGACCAAGAAGCCGTTCGGCTCAATGGCGAAAGATCTCCCGCCTCCGCGACCGGATCACCATTGATTGTTGTATCATGGATGACGCGCTTTTCGGTGTAGCCGCCGACGGTGATCGCGTTCCACGCCTGCGACGGCGACTCCACCTCGTTCTCGAGATCGTCAAGCGCGGTCAGGTAGTCGCCGTTTCTGAGGCGGTTCTGGTCGGAATTGCCCGCCGAGACGACGATGAGGCGCGGATTGTTCTTCTCGCCGGAGACGCCGGCGGCGAGCTGATCAATCTCCGACGACCAGGATGTGGGCGCCCCGTCGTGCGGGTTGTCGAGCCCATTTGTGGTGGCGATCTGAAAGATGCGCAGCCGCTCGGCGTTCGCTTCGGCCGCGTCGACGCCGTTGCGCGTCACGACGCCCTGCAGATCGGCGATCACGCCGCCGGCGGCGGGCACGATCTTCACTGACTCCAAGCGATGCGGCACCTCAAACGAAGCGCTGGTTTCCAGCACAGTGTGAAGATCGCCATAGGCGGCGAGCCCCGCCATCATGGTGCCGTGGCCGCTGTCGTCGTCGACGCCCCATTCGGGACGTGCAGCCCAGCGATCGGCGCCGTTGAGGCAGGGTTGGATCATCGGGTGTGAGAGCCCAACGCCCGTGTCCATAACGGTGACGTGGATGGGATTGTCCCGCTCCGGAAATTGCGCCCGCGCCATGGCGTTATCGATCCAGCCACCCTCTTCGTGTGCCGGAATGCCGAGAAAGAACGCGGCGGTCGATCCGGGCGCGGCGAGCGCCCAGATGCAATCGCTGGCGCGCACGAGTGCGTTCATGGCGCCGAGCGTCGCCGATGCTCGAATGATCTGGTGCTCCGGCAAAATTACGGGATTGGCGTTGGCGGCAGCGCCCGCCGCCGCGGCGTCGCGCAAGAAGTCTTGCAGGCGCTTCTCGATATCGATCCAGATTTCCCATTCGTGCGAGCCCGCGCCCTGCGGCATGAGGGCCGGCGGCGAACGCCAGAGCGCCTCGATCGGCGCGGTCGCCATAGTAAGGACGCCTTGCACGAGGTCAGCGTTCTTTGGCCTAGGCGGTGGCGGAGGCGGCTTGCCAGCCTGGGGCGCGCGCCGGGGCGTCATCTCATCGCGAAACGCCGTCAACTTCTTGCGCAATTGCTCGATGCCTTTGCGCGTGGCGTAAACGACGGCGACATCGCGCCCGGCGCTGTCGCGTTTGACACTGAGCAAGCGCAGGCCGCTTGCGTCCAGGCTCTTGGTGCGGAGCGGTTCGCCCGGACGGCCCGTGATGGTGAGATAGCCATGCTGGCCGGGCGCCGCCGCAGCAAGTGCTGCGATCAAAGTGTTGGCGTGAAGCGCTCGATCTGCAACGTCACTCGGACGCCGGCTGCTTCCGCCGCCGACGGGCCGGAACGCGCGCGCTGCGCCCGCTATCGGCATTGTCAGATGGGGCCGGTTGCGCAGCGGCATTCAAGTTCAACTCCCACGCACTTCGCCGCTTCTTCAGCGAGGCGATCAAGGCTGTCGTGGAGAGATTTTTGCGCTCGGCGAGCACCGCCTTGCGTCCTGCATCCTCGGCGGCGCGCACGAGATCGGCTTGGCTTAGCCCCAACCCCGCTGCGCTCACCTTCGCCCAATCGACGCGCTCGGTGTCGAGCGTCTTAAGCCTGCGGCGAATCACTTCAGCGACCCCGGCAGCATCAGGGAGCTTGTAAAGCAACGTCAAGTCGAACCGCCGGAGCATGGCGCGGTCGATCAGTTCGGGCAAGTTCGTGGCCGCGATCACGATGGATGGGCCCGGCTCTTCCTCAAGGAAGAGGAGGAAAGAATTCAAGACCCGGCGCGCTTCGCCGATGTCATCGCCGCGTCCGCGCGCAGCCGCGAGCGCATCAATCTCGTCGAAGAAATAGATTCCGCGATTGGTGCGGACGGCGTCGAAGATCGAACGGAGCTTGGATGCCGTTTCGCCGTAGAATTTGCTGATGAGGCCGTGGAGTTGCACCGAAAAGAGCGGCAGCTTCAATTCGCCGGCGAGCGCCTTCGCGGTCATCGTCTTGCCGGTGCCTGGCGCGCCCGCAAACAGGAGCTTCTGTCGTGGCGCAAAGCCCATCTCTTCCAGCCGGTCGCGCGCGCGCGTCTCAACGATCACATCGTTCAGTTCGCCGAGAAGATCCGCCGCGAGCACGAGTTCGTTCATTCGCTCGCGCGGATAGGTCGCCGCCAGCACTTCTGCCAGATCGCCGCGCGGCGCGGCGAGCGGCGAGACCTTGCTTGCGTCCGGCGTTCGCGGCTTCACGTCTTTTCCCTCGATCGATGCCGCCCAGCGCCTCAGATCAGCGGCCAAGCGCTTGTGGCCCTTCTGCTCCTCGGCGGCGGCGAGCTGGATCGCAAGATCGTAGAAGCGCGCTTCATCGCCTTCCGCGTGGCTCTTGACGAGCCCGATCAGTTGCTGCGCCGAGGCCATGGCCTCACTCCAATAGCCGAAGAACGCACGCGCGCACCCATGCGCACAACAGCGGCGCGAACGTTTGGCACCGCGATACCTGGTATCGCAGCCGCTCCGGCCCCACTAGATATTGACCAAGCGTTAACAAACTCCTCGCGGCGCGATTCTGTGAGCTGAAAATTTCGGCTCAACAACGACTATTCCCACGCTCGCGACTCCGTCCCGACTTCATCCGCCGTCTTGCGGCCTTATACTCCAGAGGCCTTCGGTCAGAAGGTCGAGATCGGGGCGCCTTGCGCGCACTTCAGCCAGCATCGAGTTGATTTCGTCCTCGTCAAACTCTCGATCAATGACAATCTCCGCGCCGCGCAAGCCCGTAATGATGAATCTTTCGGCGGGAAACCCCCGATCAAGCTTGTGCACGGAAACGATCTGGCTAATCGGCACGTCTATCGTGTTGCCAAATGAACGGCGTGCAGAGATGACGCCGTCCCTCACCTCTAGACTCGGTGAGGCAAAAATAACGGCCAATGCGAGGGCTACAAGGATGCCTGGAATCGTGATCGCCAGAATGATCCAGATGCTTGTGGTTCTGAAATCGACGAAGCGCCAGACGAGCGCCGCCACGACAATGCACAGCAGAATCGTCAGCCAGCGAGGATTCTGAGGCGCATCACTCTTGGACATCAGACGCTGCATTCCTCTCTAGTCCGAGCGACAATTGTACGTCTTTTACCTAGAACGCACCGCCAAACAAATCTGCTTGCCTCCCCTTTTTTGATGCGGGCGGACGCCGCGACCGCGCTTTGCCTCGCTTCAATGCCGCTAGACTGGCGTGGCGGCTTTCAGCGCGGCGGCGCGCGCTCGCCCGCCGCCTATCGAATGCAGTGCGCCCCTCGAACTTCTCAATCGCGCACCTGAGGGCGTCGAGATCGACCATGCGCCAATAGATGCGTCCGCCCTTCTTGACGGGTTCTGGAAAGCCTTCCACGCCGGCGCGCGAGACGCGCCAGAGCGTCGCCCGGCTGACATTGCAGAGCTGCAGCACCCGCTTCAGCGGAACTGTTTCAGGGTCCGGCGCCATCTGCGTTGCTTCGATAGGGCCTCAATTCGATATCGCGCATGACAAGCACGCGCACGGGCGCGCCAGCGCGCACACGCAATGTGGGCCGCACGGACAGTTCGCGGTCTATGATGCGCCCCCCGGTTCGCGCCGCCTCTTGTGCGGCGGCGTCGCCGACATTCTGTGCAAGCGAACCGTCCTCATCGTCCTCTTCGGCATTGTTGGCGATGACGCTGACGATCGCGGACATGCCGATCGCCGCGATCAGCCGGTCCAGGTGCATGTCGGTTCTGTCGGACAGGCCGGCCGCGCCAGCCGGATCGCTGCCCTGCATGCCTTCGAGATTGATCGACCAGCCATTGGGCAGGATGAGCCTGTTCCACACCAGCAGAATGCGCCGGTCGCCATAGCGCACGCCGTTGTCGTACGTGCCGATGAGACGCGAGCCTTGCGGGATGAGAAGGTGGTTGCCGGTGACGCTGTCGAACACCGGCGCGGTGACCTGCGCGATGACGCGGCCAGGCAGATCGGAATTGAGCTCCGTCGCCAGCGCCGCCGGAATGACGGCGCCCGCCATCAGCTCATAGCGTGAGCGCGGGGGACGCAGGCGCGACGGCAGGCGATCGGCATCGGTTTCGGCGTTCGAATCGGCGCGGCCGGCGCTGAAAAGGATGGGAGCTGTGCGCGTGGTCTCCTGCGCGCTCGGGCCGGGCGGGGCCGCAGGCGGGGCGTTTGCAGTCGCTTGCCCGGACCAGGCGGGGTCGGACGGCGGCGACAGGCTTGCGTCCACGGGTTCATCTTCCAGCAGCGCTTCATCCAGCGCTGCGCGTTGAAGATCGGTGGCGGCGTATTGGCCCGGTGCTGATTGAATCGATTCAGGCGGTCCGCCTGCTGTCGCGACGGCGTCCGCCTCGCGCCCGCGATTGGCCGGCTGTGCGCTGAGGCCAAACAGCAGAGCTGCGGCCACGACCGCGCCGAGCGTAATGGCGCCACCCAAGAGCACTTTGCGCGACAGGCGCTTTGGCGAAGGCGGGCGCGTGCGGATGGCGAGATCCGGTTGGGGCGGTTGCGGCGCATCGGCGCGCACGGCATGGGCTTCGCTCATGGGCGTCCCCGCCGCGCCCGGCGCGCCGGCGGCGCACGCCTTGTGCGTTCAATGCGCACCACGACTGGCGCACGGACGCCAAGACGGAGTTCGGCGGCGTCGAAGACGTGGTCCACCATGTAGCGCCGTCCGTCGATCCGGTAATTGGTGAGTTCGGCGCCCTCTGGGGTGATGATGAAGAGCGGCGGCAGATCTGCGGATTCCGTGCTTGCGTCGAATTCGATCCAGGTGCTGCGCCCGTCATCGAAGACGCGGATCGGCGCCCATGCGGGACGGGCGCCGCGCGTGGTGCGGATGCGATAGTCGAAATTGAATGATGCCGCGCTCGCGTCTTGATGGCGGTCGTCCGAGTTCTCCGGATAGCACCAGGCGATCTGCGCCGAATAGGCTTCCCCGGAATGAGAGACGGCCTCGACCAGGTAGGTCCTGCGATCGGTGACGAGCACGATGTTGGTGCGGAGATTGGCGGCCGCCGGCTTGATCAACAGGATTGGCCGCTGGCCCAGCGCGCCCTCCATGGTTGTTTCGCTGACCTGCCAGCGGGAGGTATCGCCGGCGGCGACATCCTGGAGCGTCTCCCCCTCCTCCAGCATGATGGTCGAGACGAAGTTCGGGTTGGCGTAGAGTTCGTAGAGCGCGCCTGGTGCGTAAGTGTAGACGTAGCGCGCCGATTGAAAGCCGCTGCGGTCTGGCCGCTGGCGCGCGGCGCCATTTGCGTCGATCCAGACTTGCGAAGCACCCGCTGTGCGGGCGCGTCCGCGCGGCGGCGCGCTCTCGGTTGCGGTGAATTCGAGCGGACGGCACGTCGGCTGAGTTTCCTGCGCAAATGCGCCCTGCGCGAAGGCCAGCGCGCATAGGCTCGCGCCGGTGAAGAGAAGGTGTCTCATCGCACGCGGCTCCAGGAGAAGTCGGAGATCAGAAGGCCCAGCGGATTGACGGCGATGTCGTCGGCGTTGCGGGGCGGCCGGGTCGTGACCGTGAAGACGCCGCTATAGGCCTCCCCGTCATTCATGCCCGAGCCATTGGTGCTGCGCTCGATCCAGCTCACTTCGTAGGAACGGTCCGAACGCGCGATGATGGAACGGATGTAAACCGTACGTCCGACGCGGCCGAGCGAGAGGAACGGATCGTCCTGGCGCGCGATCTCGGTCAATTGCGCGGCGGCTTGCGGGGTCAGGAATTTGTAGGCCTCGAGCCAGTTCTCGCGGAGCACGACGCCGTCGGTCGGCAAGGAGCGCACGAGACGCACGAAGCGGCCCAAGTGATAAGCCGTCTGCGCTTCGCTTGGACTCCAGCGTCCATCGGCGGCGCGGACGCTTAACACTTGGCCTTGAGGATCGACTTCGACGACATGCACGAAGGTGCGCTTCTGCAGAGCAACCGTTCCCGCCACACCGATCGCGATCGCGGCAAGGCCGATGCTCGCATACGCGATCGTCCGCCAGGCGCGCGCGGAAAACACAGCCGAGCCCATGCGGGCGTCCCACTCCTGCTGCGCGCGTTTATAGGGTGTCGCCGCTTCCTCCGGCGCAAAGCTCTTCACCGGCGCTCTGAACGGAAAGGTCATGTCGTTGCTCCTCCACTCGGCGCCGGCGGCGGCGCAGGCTTTGGCTGCATGCCCGCATAATTGATGGATGCTTGCCCGCCGCCGCGGGCGGCGCCTCCGCTTCCGCCGCCGCTTTTCCCGCCACCAATGCGGCGCGCGGTGCGTGTTAAGAACCGTCCGCCGGCGACGGCGGCGCCGACGCCCTTGCCGAGCACCCACCCGCCGACGGCGGTGTAGCCGACCGCGTGCGTGACGGCGCCTTGGCCGGCGCGCATCGCGTCGGCGCCGGCAAGATGGGGCTGGCCTTGAACGACTTCGCTGGCGAGGTTCGGCGCAAACCAGGCAAGCGCCATCACGGTGAGGCCAAACAGCATGACGTTGAGCACGCCGCCTTCATCGAGCGTCATGGTCGCGGGCAAGCTGTCGACGAAGGTCACCGAGATCGAGGCGACGAAAGCCAATACGAAGAGACGGATCGCCGATCCCACGACCCAGCCGATCGGGCGCTCGGCCACCCAGGAGGTGCCGCTGAAAACGCCCCAGGGCAAAGCGACGAACGCGGCAAGCGCGCCCAGCTTGAAGGCGATGAGCGCGACAAAGACCTGCAGCGCCAGGAGGAAGAAGCCCAGCATTGCGCAGAACGCGGCGACATAGATCGCGATGAGAGGGCCGAAATCGGTGATGATGTTCATGCCTTCGCCGAGGGCGGCGGTGCGGCCGAACATTTCGACGCCGATCTCGGCGACGCGGCCGGGATTGTGGAGATCGGCCATGGCTAAACCGTCCCCGCCCGCCTTGAGGCCCAGCATTGCGCCGGATTGATTGATCGCGGTCGAGAGCGCGTCCCAATTGTTGATGAGGAAGGCGAAGAGCCCGACGAACAGCACCTTGCGGAAGAAGGCCGCCATCGGCGCCTCCTGCGCCAGCGCCCATTGCGCGCCCGCAAGCGTGATCGAGATGATGATGAGCGCGTTTAAGACATAGGAGATGTCGCCGGCGATGAGGCCAAAGCCTGAGTCCGCGAGCGCGAGAAAGCGGTCGAGGAAGGTGTTGACGGTCGCCGGGTCCATGGCGCCTCTCCGCTTCAGAACGCTGTGCGCGCGGGATCAACCGCGCGGCGCCGTCCGGTCGGAAACGCGCGGCGGCGGATTTCTTCTGCGCGCTCTTCGCGCGCGAGCCGCTCCATGCGCTCGGTTTCGAGCGCGCGGCCCTGCACGATGAGAAGGGCGTGAATCTCGGCAAGCTGGGCAGCCTGCAATCCGAGCAATTGATTACCGGCTTGGATCGCGCCGGTCTGCCCTTCCGCGGCCGATGAAGATTGCATGGCCCGGTCGATGCGGCCCTGCATGCCCTCGATTGAACGGGCCGCCCGCGCCTCCGCTTCCATGGCGCGCTCAAGACTGGCGCGGCTTTCGGCAAGCCAGCGGTCGGATTGACCAAGAACGGCGTCGAGGTCGTAGGCCTCCCAGGTTTCGGGATAGAGCGCGCGAAGGTTATCACCCAACTGGTCGGCCTCGAACGCAAGTCCCTCCACCCTCTCGAACAGAGCGCGCGCTTCGGTGATCGAGCGCGTGAGTTCGGGCGAGAGCTGCAGCGGATTTTGCTGCAGCATGGCCGCGGCCTGCTCGATCTGGCGCACCTGGTTGCTGATCTGCTCGACCATGTTGGCCACTTGCATGATGCTCTGCGCCAGATTGGCGGGGTCGATCACAACCCATTGAGCGCGCGCGGGCGAGGCCGGAACGCAAGCAAGCGCCAGGGCGAGTGCAATGGCGGCGATCGATTTCACTGGCCGGACACGCATGGCTTTCCCTCCTATTCGGCAGCTATGGGTTGCTCGCTGCGCTCGCTACTCGGCGCGGAAGCATTGAAACGCCGCGCGGCCTCGGCCGCCTCGCGAAGCCCTCGCGCTTCCAGCCAAGCTGGAGCGAACGCGGGTCCTGGCGCGCGCTTGATGACTTCGTCAATGAGGGCGTGATCTTCGGGGCGCGAAGCGCCAACGAATGCCAGCGCCGCCGGCCCCAAACCCAGTTCAAACAGACGGCAGCCTTCGCGGCTGACGATGTAATAGTCGCGCTTTGGCGTGGCGTTGGCGATGAGCGCAATCTGGCGGCTGTTGAGGCCGAGCCGCTCATAGAACGCGCGCGAGCGCGGCTCGCGGGCGCGATCGTTTGGCAGATAGATGCGCGTCGGGCACGCTTCGATGATGGTGGACGCGATGGGGCTTGCTTCAACGTCGGCGAGCTCCTGGCTTGCGAAGATGACGGCGACATTGCGCTTCCGGAGCGTCTTCAGCCATTCCTGGATCTGCGCCGCGAAGAAGGCGTCGCGCAGGAAGAGCCATGCCTCGTCGAGGATGAGCAAGGTGGGCTTGCCGTCGAAGCGGCGCTCCAGAATGCGGAAAAGCGCGGCGAGCACTGCGCCCGCGGCCGCGCCCTTGCGCATAAGTTCATTCATCTCGAACGCTTGCACGCGCCCGTGCGCGAGGCTCGAGCGATCGTGATCGAGGATGCGCCCCCAGGGACCCGCGTGCGTATAGGGCGCGAGCGCGGCGCGCGCGGAAGCATCCTGCACCAAGGCCGCAAATAAAGTGAGCGTGCGATCCTCCCCGGCGCGCTCGCCCAGGAGTTCCAGCACGCGCCAGAGTTCGCGCCGCAATTCCGGCGTGACGGCGACATTGCCGCTCTCGATGAGGCCGGCGATCCAGTCGAGCGCCCAGGCGCGTTCATCGGGCTCATCGATCCGCTCAAGCGGCTGGAGACCGAGCGCGCCCTCTTCGCCCAGATCGAAGAAATCGCCGCCGAGCCCTAGGATGGTGGCGCGGCACGAGCGCTCCTTGTCGAAGACGTAAACTTGCGCGTCCGCGTAGCGGAGCCATTGCGCCGCGAGCGTTGCAAGCAGCACCGATTTTCCCGCGCCCGTGGGACCGACAACCATGGTGTGGCCGACATCGCCAACATGAGTGGAAAGCCGGAACGGGGTTGCGCCGTCCGTCGCGGTCAGCATGAGCGGGGGCGCATTGAGGTGCGCGTTGCGCTCAGGTCCCGCCCACACCGCGGAAAGCGGCAAGAGGTGTGCGAGGCTCGGCGTCAGGATGATCGGGCGGCGCGCATCGGCATAAGCCTGTCCCGGCAAACCGCCGAGCCAGGCTTCGACGGCATTGACGCCTTCCACTTGCGTCACGAAACCTAAGCCGTCGGCGACTTGCTGAACGCGGGCGACGCACTCTTTTAGCGCCTCCTCGCCTTCCTCGGCGAGCACGATGGTGAGCGTTGCGTATCCCGCGGCGACGGCGTCGGCGCCCAATTCCTGCAGCGCGGCGTCGGCGTCGTCGGCCTGGTTGGAGGCGTCATTGTCGAAGAGCGCGGACTCTTCTTTGAAAAGCGCTTCGCGCAGGAGCGTCGCCAGGCCCTTGCGCTTGGAGAACCAGCGCTTGCGGATTTTTTCGAGTTCGCGGCGCGCCTCTTCGCGGTCGAGGGGTAGGAAACGCGTCACCCAGCGATAGGCGATCGGCAGACGGTTGAGCGCATCGAGAAGGCCCGGCTCCGTTTCGGTGACGTATGACCGGACCGAGATGACGGCGAGGTCGAGCCGCCCGAGCTTGGGCGCAAGGCCGCCCACCAGGGGCGTATCGCTGATCAACGTGTCGATGTGGAACGGCGTTCGCGGAAGCGCGATTGGATGGGGGCGATCTGAGACGCAATCGTGCAGATAGGTGAACGTCTCCTCATCGTCGAGCCAGCGCGCCGACGGCGTCATGGTCTCCACGAGATCGCGAAGCTGATCGGTCTCCGCTTGGAATTGCGCGAGCAAGCGGCGGTAATCGACAGGAGCGCCAGCGCCCCCTTCGCCGCCTTCGAACAGGACGCTCTCGAGCTTGCCTTGCCGCTCCGCCGGCGGCAGCCACGTCAACGTCAGGAAATAGCGGCTCTCGAAGCGCGCGCCCGCCTCTTCGAACACTGCGCGGCGCTCTTCATCGATGAGCCAGGACAGCGCATCGGGCCAGACGCTGTCGGGATAGCCGGGCGCGGGCGCGCGGCGCGCTTCGACATGGAGACACCAGCCCGAACCGAAACGGCGTAGCGCGTTGTTGAGCCGCGCGCCTTGCCCCATCAGTTCGGACGGCGTCGAGGAATCGAGATCAGGACCGCGGAAGGTGAGCGTGCGCTGGAAGGCGCCATCCTTGTTCAAGACGACGCCTGGCGCGATGAGCCCTGCCCACGGCAGATAATCGCTGAGCCTTGCCCCTGTTTGTCTGTAAGGTCGAAGGTCGAGCATGCGCGCCGCCCTCAGCTTGCGAAATAGGAAGGCTTGGCGAGATGACGCGGCCAGGTTTCCAGGAACCAGGGATCGCGCGCCGCGGCCCAGGCGGCGCAGCCTTGCAGCACCATCCAGAGCGGGGCGCCAATGATGGGCTGCTGCAGGCCGAAGGCGATCGCGGCGCACACAGTGCCGTTCAAAATGGCGAAACCGCGCGGCACGCCCGCCATCAGAATGGGACGCGTGAGCGAAGTTCTGAGCGGGGCGACATAGTTTTCGGGAAGTTCGTCCATCACCGGCGCTCCGTCAGATCATCGCGCCGCCGGCAAAGCCGAAGAAGGTGAGTCCCCAGCTCACCGCTGCGAACATGATGGCGATGCCAAGGCCCGCCCAGGCGAGTTTGCGAACGCCGCCTCCGCCTTCGGAGAAAGCGATGGTGACGCCGGCTATGACGATGGCGATGACGCCCGCCGCGCGCGCGACCGGGCCGGTGATCGAATCGACCACTTGTTCGAGCGGGCCTTCCCAGGGCATGCCCGAGCCCGCCGCGTGTGCGGACGTAGCGAACAGGGTCACGACGCACGCGACGCTGGCCGCGCGCAGAAACGCCGAGGCTGTCATCCCCTCCCTCCTCTTTGATCCCAAAGATCGATGATTTCGGTGATGGCGCGCCCGCCTTCGCGGCGCGCAATGAAGACGACCATGTCGATGGCGGACGCGATAAGGCGCGTGGGCGCGGTTGTTCGCGCTTCCATGCAGAGGTCTTCGAGTCGCGAGAGCGCATCGTCGGCCGAATTGGCGTGGAGGCTGAGGAGCCCGCCCGGATGGCCGGTGTTCCAGGCTTTGAGAACTTCGAGCGCGGCGCCGTCTCGCACCTCACCGACGACGATGCGGTCGGGCCGGAGGCGCAATGTCATTTGCACGAGATCGCGGAGACTGATCTCAGGGCTCGTGCGCTTGGTCAGCAATTGCACCGTGTTGGGACTGGCGCACTGAAGTTCGGCCGTGTCCTCCAGGATGACGACACGAGCGTCCTTGAACGAAGGCTCGGCCAGGAGCGCATTGAGGAGCGTTGTCTTGCCCGAGCCAGTGCCGCCGGCGACCACGATGTTGCGTTGGCGCGCAACGCCAGCGGCCAGCCGATCGGCCTGGGCCTTCGTGGCGATGCCGGTCTCGACATAGTCATCGAGGCGATAGATGCGGCGCGGCCGTTTGCGGATGGCGAGGATCGGCGCGCTCGCGAGCGGGGGCAGCACTGCCTGCACACGGGCGGCGCTGTCAGGCAGGATGGTTGCGAGCGTCGGCCGGTCCTCGCCAACGGATTGGCCGGCTTCGTGCGCCAGCAAGCGGATGGCGGCCTCGCGATCGGGCGCGGAGAGTCTGTAAGCCGTGCGCTCGAGCCCGACGCCCACGCGATCGAACCAGACCGCGCCGTCTTCGTTGACGAGCGCCTCCACTACGTCCTCGGCCTCGAGCGCATCGGCGATGGCCGCACCCAGGGCGCGCTGCAGCGCCGAGCGGCGGCGCGCCGCACCGATCGAAGCGATCGCCGCGTTCATGGCGCGCTCTCCATCGGCTGCCCACGCGCGCTCTCCGCGCCGGCGAGCGCCGGGGTTGCGAGTTCGCGCGAGGCGATGGATTTTCCGGGCGAAAGGCCCTGGGCGACGTAATCGAGGAAACGTTCGAAGCGCGCATCGGCGCTTGCGGCCGCGCTCTCTTCCAGGCTTGGATCAATCGGCGGATTGTGTTCGAGCCAGACCCGCACGAAGAGCAACAGCACTTCCTTGAAGATGAGGATTTCGCCGATCGCCTTGTCGAGGCGCGCATCGGTCCTGAGGCGCTGGCGCTCGCTGCTGGCGTCGCCGTCGCCCGCCTTCTTCTCGAAACGCGCTTTCACTGCTTCGGCGACGAGGCTCGATTCGGAGCGATGCTGTTCCTTGGCCATAAGCTGGATGCGCTCTTCGAGCGGGCGCGGCAGATAAACGGTGATGCCCGATCGCGGCATGGGCTTCAGATCCCCCGCGACCGGCGAGGCGGCGCATCCGCCGCCGCTTGCTCTTGTGCCGGCGCTGGCGCGGCGCGCGGCGCGGAGGCGGCCGCCTCCCGTCCAGGGGGAGGCAGAATGGCGCCATCGGGTCCGCGGAAACCCGCAAGCGCCATCTCGGAAATCTTCTGCGGCTTGACCGCATCCTGGTCGAAGAGGTCGGGCTGGGGTTTGAGACCTTCTTTCGCCAGTGCAGGCTTGGAGCGAAGCGGCTGGGGCGGCTTCGGCGCAAAGCCGATAGCGCGCACGTCGCGCCAGTCGTGGGATACGCTGAGGCGCGGCCGCGCCGCCGAGCTTGGGCGAAGGCGAGCGCGAAACACCTCTTCCTCATCGAAGCGCAGCTTCCTGGCGCGGAGCGGCTTTGCGCCCGATACGAAGATCAATTGCTCGTCGCGCGGCAGCGCACGCACCTGCGCTGGCGTGATGAGCGGGCGCTTCTCTTCGCGCACCGTGGTCGTGCCTGCCGCCCAGCCAAGTATAGGGCGCGGGCGGCGATGGCTCACGCTCTCGCGAAGCTCCCACACTTCGCCCGCCATCCTGGAAATGCGCTCGCTGGTGTCGTCGTCGGCCGCGGCGAACGCAGTCACGATGTGGCAGTTGTCGAGAATGACATTCTCGCGCCCGTAGGCCTTGGTGATGTGATGGAGCGACTGACAGACGAGCGAGGCCTTCAAACCATAGCCGGCCATCGCGCCCATCATCACCTCGAAGAAGGGCATGCGGCCGAGCATGGGAAACTCATCGAGGAGAAGGAGCATGCGATGGCGCTTTGCCCTCCCCTCTGCATCGCGGGTCTGATGCTCCATCAGCGCCCGGGCGATCTGGTTGATCATGAGCCGCATCAGCGGCACGAGGCGCAGCGCATCCGAAGGCGGGGGCTGCAGGAAGAGCGTGACGGGACGCTCGCCGCACATGAGATCGCCGATGCGGAAATCCGAGGTCGCGGTCTTGCGCGCCACGATCTCGTCGGCGAAGAGGCCAAAGAAGCTTTCGGCCGTCGCCTTAATGCCGGACTGCATGCGCTCTTCACCGGCAAGAAAGCTCTCGGCGGCGTGCAGCACTTCGGGATGAACTTCAGGCGCGCCAGTCTTGGGGCTGATGCGGTGATAGACCGATTTCATCACCTGCGCGGTCGCGTCGAGATCGCGGAGCTTTTCGCGCACCACGGCCAGCGTCTTGCGCTCGAGGGGCTCGACATAGAGGACGTGGAGAATGACGCCGACGAGCACGTGCTTGGCGGAACGGTCCCAGAAGTCCTGATGGCGGCCGTCACCCGCCGGATCGACCAGGATTTCGACGATATTCTGGACGTCGCGCACCTCGTTGGCGCCGCGGCGCACTTCGAGAAGCGGATTGAAGCAATGCGAGTCCTCGCGCGTGGGCGCGAACCGGAGCACCGGGCCTAAAGTCTCGCGAAAGCCCGCGGCGCCCGGAAAGGCGTGGCGCTCATCGCCGTCGGCAAGTTCGCCCTTGATATCCAAGACGAGCGCCGAATGCGGCCAGGCCAGCAAGGTCGGCACGACATGGCCACGGCCCTTGCCTGACCGCGACGCGCCGATCAGCACTTGATGCTCGGATCCCTCGAAGCAAAGGATCTCGCCGTCGAGCTTGCCCAGCACCGCGCCGGATGGCGCAAAGAGCCCGCAGGCGACTGCGTCGTCGAAAGCGCTCCACGCGCCCTCGGCAAACGGCTTCATCTCATGGCCGCGCCTCAGCACGATGGCGATGACGACGCACGCGGAGACGAATCCCGAGAGCGCGATGAGCTGCGCGATGGCGAAGGGACGCGGGAATGTTTCGCCCCAGCGCGCGCTCCATTCGAAGACCTTCCAGGGCGCGTAGAGGCGCAAGCTTCCGATCGAGATGAGCGGCTCGCCCAAAGCGGGCTGGTGATCAAAGACGTCGGCAATGAATGAAGACGCCCAGACGAGCGCGGCGACGCTGATCACTCCCCCCGCGCTGATCGCAGCCCGCCGCCGCATCGTCTCGCTCCGCGTGCCGGCGCGGAGAAAACAATCGAGCGCGCGCCAGCTTCAAGAATGAGCAAAACGTTTGGGGGATGATGTCTCAATGGGTCCCACGGGACCTATTGATCAGCGCCTCGCCTTGTGATCCATCGCAGGAAAAATCGCCTGCTTGGCGAATCCATCTCGGGACGCTGCCTTGACCGGCCAGCGCGCCGTTCTCGCGCATCTGCGCCAGCCCCGCGGTGACACAGCCCGCTAATGCAAACGCCGCTATAGTTATCGCGGCCGCGTCCGGGGGGCCGGGAAAGTGACGCGGCCGCGCCGCCTTGCATGAGAGGATGCGCTCATGCGGCGGAATCCCGGTACGCCAACAACCGGAGCGCATTGGCGACCACGATGAGCGTCGAGCCTTCATGGAAGATGATCGCTGCGCCGATCTGCAAGCCAAAGATTGTTGAGGGAATAAGCACGGCGACGACGCCGAGGCTCACCCATAAATTCTGCTTGATGATGCGCGCCGTCTGGCGGCTCAATCCTACCGCGAACGGCAGGTGCTTGAGATCGTCCGCCATCAGGGCGACATCCGCAGTTTCAAGCGCAACGTCCGAGCCCACAGCGCCCATGGCCACGCCGACACTGGCGTTGGCAAGCGCCGGCGCATCGTTGACGCCATCGCCGATCATCGCCACGCCCCCGGGCTCGGTCCTGAGCGTGTTGATAGCGGCGACCTTCTCATCGGGCATCAGCGCGCCGAACGCCTGATCAAGGCCGATGCTTGCCGCGACCGCATCGGCGACGCGCTGGTTGTCGCCGCTCAGCATGACGATGCGCCGCACGCCCAGACGGCGCAAATGCTGGACCGTCTCTTTCGCGGACTCGCGTTCGGTGTCCATGACGCCGAGGACGCCCAGATAGCGCGCGCCGCGACGCACCACCATGACGGTGCGTCCCGCCGATTCCAGATTGGTGACGATGAGCCGAAGCTCGTTCGGCATCGGCGCAGGTCCGGCCTCGAACAAGCCCGGCTTGCCGATTTGCACGACGGCGCCATCGATACGGCCTTGGATGCCTTTACCGGTGATGCTCTCGACCGCTTCGGCGCGCGGAATGGGCGTCTCTTCCAATCCTTCGGCGCCGTCACGCACGATCGCGCCGGCCAGAGGATGGTCGCTGCTGCGCTCGATCGCCACGGCGACAGCGAGCAACTCCGCTTCGGTGACGCCGACCACTGGTTTCACGTCGGTCAGGTAGGGCTTGCCCTCGGTGAGCGTGCCGGTCTTGTCGAAGGCGATGGCGCGGACGGTCCCCAGCGCCTCGAGCGGCGCGCCCCCCTTGATCAGCACGCCGCCGCGCGCAGCGCGCGCTATGCCGCTCAATACCGCGCTCGGCACTGAGATCGCGAGCGCACAGGGGCTCGCCGCCACCATCACGGCCATGGCGCGATAGAAGCTCGCAGCAAACGGCTCATCGACAACGAGCCAAGCAAGCATGAGCGCGCCGACCAACGCCAGGACGCATGGCACGAAGACACGCTCGAAGCGGTCGGTGAACTTCTGCGCCGGCGAGCGCGTGGCCTCCGCTTCGGCGACGAGCCGCACGACACGCGCGAGCGTCGTTTCCCCCGCCTGCCGCGCCACCCATACATCGAGGGCGCCTGCGCCGTTGATCGTGCCCGCATAGACGCGGTGCTCGGGCGCAACCTTCGCCAAGTCGAGCCCCGCCGCAGGGCGCGAAGCTGCCGGACGCTTGTCGACGGGAATGCTCTCGCCTGTGATCGGCGCCTGGTTGACGCTGCTCTCGCCAGAGATGACGACGCCATCGGCGGGCAGCCGTTCATTGGGCCGAACGAGCACAACGTCGCCGACTTGAAGCTCTTCCACTCCCACCTCTTCGCTTGCGCCGTTGCGCCGTACAGTGGCGCGTTCCGGTGCAAGCTTTGCGAGCGCTTCGATGGCGCGGCGGGCGCGCCCCATGGCGAAGGCCTCGAGCGCATGCCCGAGGCTGAAGAGAAAGAGCAGAAGCGCCCCTTCGGCCCATTGTCCAAGAAAAGCGGCGCCGGCAGCCGCAACCAGCATCAGCGTATCGATCTGGAATCGGCGGTGACGCAGATTGTCGAGGGCTTCAAGGAGCGTGAACCAGCTCCCCAGCGCATAGGCAGCGACAAAGCAAACCAGCGCCCAGCTAGACGGGGCGCGCCCTTCGGCGATCCAACCAACGAGGAGAGCGGCGCCCGCGCCGAGCGAGAAGACAAGTTCGGTGTGCTCGCCGAAGACACCGCCATGGCGATGTTCATGCTCCCCTTCGCGGGCCGGCGGCGCCGGCGCACTTGGCGCGGAAATATCTTCGACGACATCGACGCCGGCGCGCCGTATGGCCTGCTTCAAGCGCTCGTCGTCGATCTTGGTCCTGTCGTATTCGATAACTGCCGCGCCGCCCGCGGCGACATCGGCGCGCACCACGCCGGGCAACGCGCGCAAATCCTCGGCGATGCGCGAGGCGGCGCGAGCATGCTCGGCGCCCGACAGGCGCCAGACGCGATGCGCATAGCGTTCGGCCAGTTCCGCGCCCGCGCTGCCTGCGAGAATGCGAATTTCTTCGAGCGTAAGCTGCTCGGGGTCGTAGTGAACGCACAGTTCGCCAGCGCCCTTTTCGCGCTTCACGACATGCGCCTCTTCCACTCCGTCCTGGTTCTTCACCGCACCGGTGAGCGCTGCGATGCAGCGATCGCAGGCCTGCGCGTCGCCCGGCAGGATGAGCGGAATGTCGAGGCGGAGCTTTGACGCGCTCATAACGGCCGCCCGCGCCAGAGCAGCCACATGCCAAACCAGGCCGCCGGCGCCAGCAGGAATACGCTCGCCATGCCCGGGAAGTAGTGGAACGGGTCGGGTGTGAAGAATGGCAGGACGAAGTGAGCGAGCTCTGTCACGCCCATCGAGCCGAAGAACGTCCACACCAGGTACTGGCCGAACTGCGAACCGCGATTGGCTAGGAACGGGGCGCCGATCCAGGCAGCGACGGAGAGCAAGAGAAGGATGATGATCGCGGGCGAGATCGGATTGGGAACCGGGACGCCGGTCAGCTCGGCGAGCCACGGGAAGAATCCCGTCAGACGCTCTTCAACCCTGTGGACCACGAACAGAGCGAAGGTCGCGACATACGCGCCTCGGTAAGCCGACAAAGGCGCATCACCGGGGGCGAAGAGCCAGAACACAAATCCCGCGAAGTAGCCCGAGAAGAAAAGCAACGCTGGCACGATGCCGAAGGAGAGAAAGCCGACGGCGGGAGCGGCGAGTGTGAAGAGGATGGCCGTCAAGACGACATGCGGAGATCGCTTCATCGTCTGTCTCCTTCTCATCTGGCCGGTGAAGACGCTCAGGCGGCGGCAGCCCCCGCGCGAAGCACTGCGCTCACCGCAGCGACCACGGCGGCGATACGTAAGGCGGCCTGGATGCGCTCCAGCGGCACGTTGCGCTTGTGCAGGTCCGATTCATGCGCGTTGAGGCAGGCGCCGCATTGGCTCGCGGCCGACACAGCCAGGCACCACAGCTCGAAGTCGATCTTGTCGACGCCGGCATAGTTGAGCGCGCGCATGCTGAGCTTGGGTGCCTCGGCGCGGTAGTCGTGATTATGGAGCAGATTGACCGCGCTGTAGTAGACTGTGTTCATGGCGAGGATCGCGGCGGCGGTTTTGGCGCCCGTCTTGGCTTCCGCGCTGAGCTTGCCATCTGTCTCCTTCAGGATGGCTTTGACCACCAACGGAACGCCCAGCGCATAGGCGCTCGCGAGGAAGGCGCCCCACTTCTGCTGATCGGTTAGAATTGTCTCTGCCGACAGCGCGGCGAGATTGATTTTGAGATCATCTGCATAGTCAGGCAGTGCGTTGGCTAGCGCAGCAATGGACATGTTTTCCTCCCCTCATTCGGCCTGAGCCGGCGCCTCGCCGCCGTACACGGTCGGCATCTCGCCTTCGCGCGCGCGATGGCCGCTTCTGAGCATGAGGCGCGCGATCGCCGGCAGCACGAAGAGCGTCAGCAAAGTCGCGGTGATGAGGCCGCCGATGACGACGGTGGCGAGCGGCTTTTGTACTTCGGCGCCGGTGCCGTGCGCGATCGCCATCGGCACGAAGCCGATCGCCGGCACGATGCCGGTCATCAGCACGGCGCGGAATTTCTCGACCATGCCTTCCTCGATCGCCTGTTCGAGCGGCACGCCAATGTCGAGGCGCTTGTTGATGCTGGTCATGACGACGAGGCCGTTGAGGACGGCGACACCGGCAAGGCAGATGAAGCCCACGGCCGCCGAGATCGAGAACGGCATGCCGGTCAGGAGCAAGGTGAACACCCCGCCCGCGAGCGCGAGCGGCACCGCCGAGAACACGGTGAGCGCACCGCGGAATGTGCCAAGCGCCATGTAGAGAAAGGCGAAGATGAGCGCAAAGCACGCCGGCACGATCAGCGCCATGCGCTGGGAGGCCGATTGCAGATTCTCAAACTGGCCGCCCCAATCGAGCCAGGCGCCGGTTGGCAATCGGACCTCGCTGCTGACGCGGCGCTGCGCTTCGGCGACGAACGAGCCAAGGTCGCGCCCGCGCACGTTCGCCTGCACGACAACACGCCGGCTGCCGCTCTCGCGGCTCACCTGGTTCAGGCCTTCGGAGAAGCTGAAGGTCGCAAGTTCGCGAAGCGGCACCGATGCGCGCGAGCCACTGTCGGTGTCGGGCAGCATGACGGGCAGAGCCCCGACCGCGTCGAGATCGTCACGCACCGCGTCCGGGAGACGAACCACGACATCGAAGCGGCGATCGCCCTCGAACACCAATCCCGCTTCGCGCCCGCCCATGGCGGTGGCGACGGTGTCGGTCACCTCATCAAGGGAGAGTCCGTAACGCGAGATGGCGTCGCGATCGAAGGCGACATCAAGAGTGGGGAAGCCCGCGGTCTGTTCGACTTTCACGTCGGCGGCGCCACGGATCGATTGCAGCACGCTGGCGATGCGGCCCGCGGCGGCGCTCAGCTGGTCGAGATCGTCGCCATAGACCTTGATCGCCACATCGCCGCGCACGCCGGCGATGAGTTCGTTGAAGCGCATCTGGATCGGCTGCGTGAACTCGTAATTGTTGCCGATGAGTTGGGTCAGGCGCTCCTCCATGCGTTGGATCAGCGCTGCCTTGGAGAGGTTGCGGTTGGGCCACTCGTTGCGGGGCCGCAAGATCACGAACGAGTCCGAAATGTTGGGCGGCATCGGGTCGGAGGCGACCTCCGCCGTGCCCGTCTTGGAGAAGACGAGCGCCACCTCGGGAAACTCCGACAGTGCCTGTTCGATGCGCCGCTGCATAGCGGTTGATTGCTGCAGCGATGTTGAAGGGATGCGCACCGCCTGGACGGCGATGTCCTGTTCGTCGAGCGTGGGGATGAACTCCCGCCCGAGCATCATGAAAATGGCGCCCGCGATCAGGAAGACAGCAACGCCGCCGCCGATGACTGGCAACGGCTTGCGGATCGAATAGCGCAAGCCCGGCTCATACCAGCGCCGGGAGACCTCGATCGCCTTCACTTCCTTCTCGGCGACCTTGTTGCGGATGAGCAGCGCCACCAACGCAGGCACCAGGGTTAGCGACAATAGGAACGCCGCGCCAAGCGCCAGCATCAGCGTGATCGCCATCGGCGAGAACATCTTGCCCTCGACGCCGGAGAAAGTGAGCAGTGGGGCGAACACCAGGAAGATGATGATCTGGCCGAAGATGGTCGGCTGGATCATCTCGCGCGAGGCCTCGGTCGTCTCGTGCAGCCGCTCGCCCAAGGTGAGCAGGCGCCCTTCATGGTGCTGTCGCTCCGCCAAACGCCGCAAGCAGTTCTCGATGATGATGACTGAGCCGTCGACGATGAGACCGAAATCGAGTGCGCCGAGCGACATCAGGTTGCCCGAGACGCCGAAGAAGTTCATGCCGATCGCGGTCATCAGCATCGACAGCGGGATGATGAGCGTGGCAATGATCGCGGCGCGCACGTTGCCGAGCAGCAGGAAGAGCGCCGCCGCCACCAGAAGCGCGCCCTCGGCGAGATTGCGCTGGACGGTGGCGATCGTGGCGTTGACGAGCTTTGAACGGTCATAGACCACGTCCGCTTCCACGCCCGGCGGGAGCGCGCGCGTGATCTCTTCGAGCCGGGCGGATGCGGCGGCGGCGACTGTGCGGCTGTTGCCGCCGGTCAGCATCAGCACCGTGCCGACCACGACCTCCTGGCCGTTCGAGGTGGCCGCGCCCGTGCGCAGCTCACCGCCAATGCGGACATTGGCGACATCCCGCATCGTGATCGGCACGCCGTCGGGCGAGGCGACGACTGCATCGCCGATCTCGTGCAGCGTGCGGATGCGCGCGTCGGCGCGGATCAGAAAGGCTTCGCCGCCGCGCTGGATGAAGTTGGCGCCGACCGAGAGATTGGCGCGTTCGAGCGCTTCGGCCAGTTCGGAGAAGGAAATGCCATAGGCCGCAAGCGAAGCGGGATCGGGTTCGACGATGTACTGCTTCTCGTAGCCGCCGATCGAATCGATGCCGGCGACGCCGGCGACCGAGCGCATCTGGGGACGGATGATCCAGTCCTGCACCGTGCGCAGATACGCCGCGCGCGCCACTTCATCGGTCAGACGTTCGCCTTCGGGCGTCAGAAACGAGCCATCGCTCTGCCAGCCGGGCTGGCCCGGCGCCGCGCGTCCGCCCTCGGCATCGGGATCGACGAACCGCACCGTCCACATCAACACTTCGCCAAGGCCGGTGGAGATCGGACCCAGTTGAGGCTCAACGCCGGCAGGTAAGCTCTCGCGCGCGGCGGTCAGGCGCTCGGCCACTTGCTGACGCGCGAAATAGATGTCGACATCGTCGCGGAAGACGGCAGTGACCTGTGAAAAACCGTTGCGGGAGATCGAGCGCGTGCTTTCGAGGCCCTGGATGCCCGACATCGCGGTCTCGATCGGGTAAGTCACCAGGCGCTCGACATCGAGCGGCCCGAACTCGGGCGCAAGCGTATTGATCTGCACCTGCTTGTTGGTGATGTCGGGCACTGCGTCGATCGGCAGGCGTGCAATGTTGTAGATGCCGATCGCAGCGATGACGGCGACGACGGCCACCACGGCCCAGCGGGCGCGGACGGCGAGTTCGAGGATGCGGCTGATCATGTGAGGTCAGTTCCCAATGGCGATGCGTGCGGGGGATCAGTGATCGTGCGAGGCCGAGCCCTTGCCGATCTCCGCTTTGACGAGGAAAGCGTTCTCGCTGACGTAAGACTCGCCGGGATTGAGGCCCGACGTGATCTCGACCGTCTGGTCGCCGCGGCGGCCGACGGCGACGGGACGCGCTTCGTATGTATCGGCGGAAACCCGAACGAAAACGACCTGGCGGCCCTCAACCGTCTGCACGGCATCGACCGGTACGGCGACGCCGACTTGCTGCTCTGCGAGCACGACTGCGCCGCGCACGGCCATGCCTGGCCGCATGGGCGAAGTGGCCGAAGCCGAGAATGGCGCGCGCGCTATCAGTGTCTGACTATGGCTATCCGCCGTCGGCAGCACGCTGGCGATGCGCGCCTCGATGCGGCTGCGTCCGTCGAGCCCTGTAATGAAGACGCTTTGCCCGGGCGCGACGCGGCCTATGTCGCGCGTCACGACATTGAGTTCAGCTTGGAGCCGCGAGAGATCGCCGACGACGAAGATCGGCTCTTCGGCCGTCACGTCGCCGATATTGGTCTGGCGCTCCAGCACGACGCCGGAGATCGGCGTGACGATGGAATAGGTCTGCAGGCTTTCGGCGCTTTCGACGCGCGCGAGCGTCTGTCCGCGCCCAACGGTATCGCCGACATTGCGCAGAACCGCGCGGACCGGCCCTGGATAAGGCGCATGCACTTCAGCGCGCGCCGAGGGCTGCAACATGATGCGGCCGGTGAGTTCGAGCGTCTCCTGGATGGCGCCTGGTCCTGCCGCGCTGATGACGAGGCCGGACGCTTGCGCCGCGTCGGGCGCGATGGTCACACGCTCGGCGCCGCCCTCTTCATGGGCTTCGCCTTCCGCGTGACCGGTCTCGGCATGCGCGCCTTCGCCGTCGGCTTCCCCGGCGTTGCAGCCGGAAAGCGCGAGCGCAAAGCCGATCGCAAACGGCGCGAGCACTTTCTGTGCGATCTTGGTCATTGGTGAATCTCCTCGAAAGGCAGCGCCTCGGCGAAGCGCGCCGTCAGGCGGTCGATCGCCGCCTCGTTGGAATGGTAGGAACGCAGCGCCTCGACACGGCGCTGGCGCGCGTCGGCGAGCGCGCGTTGGGCTTCGAGCACATCAAGGTACGAAAACGCGCCGCGATTGTAGCCATCTTGCGCAAGCGAAAGCGCGCGCTCTGCTTGTGGGATCACCTGCTCTTCAGTCGAGCGCACTGCTTCGGCGTCCGCGGCAATCGCACGCGTGAGCGCCGCATATTCGCGCGCGAGCGTTCGCCGGCCCGCCTCCAGATCGTACTCAGCGCGACGGCGTTCAGCTTGGGCGCGCTGGATCGAGCCCTGGTTGCGGTCGAACACGCCAAGCGGAATGGAGAAGCCCGCCACAAGCGCGCCATCGCCATTGCGCTCCTCGAAGCGCCGATAGCCGAGGCTCAGCGTGGGATTCTGCCAAGCCAACGACCGCTCGACTGAAACATTGGCGCCAGCGCTTTCGCGTGCGGCTACGAGACGGGCGATGTCGGGGCTCTCATCGGACAGCGTAGCATGATCATGATCGCTGGCCCGCGGCAGCGCGAAATCGGCCTGGATCAGCGTGAAGCCTGCCTCGCCTCCCATGAGACTGGCGAGCCGCGCCCGCGCCGTTGCGGCTTCTGCTTGCGCCCGCGTCAGCGCGATTTGCGCTTCGGCGAGGCCCGCTTCGGCGCGTGCGCCAGCCATCAGCGGATCGCGCGCGGCGGCGACGCGGCGCGCGACCGAGGCGTTGAGCGCCTGGGCCGTGGCCAGGCGCTCCCGTTCGATGGCCACCAGCTCCTCGGCCGCGAGGGCGTCATAATATGCGGTCTGCACGTCGCGGACGAGTTCGAGGCCACGCAGCACGCGATCGAGTTCGGCGCCATGAAGGTCTCTTTCGGCGAGATTGATCCGGGCGCGACGGCGCCCGCCAAGCTCAACCTCCTGCGAGAGCGCGAATGTCGTCTCGGCGCCGTCGAAACCGCGCAGGTCGCCGGGGCCGTTGAAGTTCTCGACTTCTGTCGACAGTTCGGGATTGGGGCGCACGCGCGCTTGCCGGAGACCGCCTCGAGCCGCATCGACGCCAGCGTCTGCGGCGCGCACGCTCGGATCGGCCTCGACGGCGCGGTTGATCGCATCCTGGAGCGTAAGCGGGGCGGCTTCCTGCGCCAGCGCAGGAGGCGCGCTCAGGATCGCCGCGCACGCGCCCAAGGCGGCCAGAGGGATTGAAGATGAAGCGAGCGAACGCGAGATGCGCCAGGCTCGCCGTCGATGACGGTCTCGTTCGGTCATGGGGACTTCCGCAAATGCGTGTGAATTCACGCGCCGCGGCTTGTCCCGCGGCGCTTCAGACGAGTGCGGAAGGTTTTGGCGGCCGCTCTAAGCCGCCGGGATCGCCCGCAGGGGCGAACTGATTGGCGTAAGCGATGACATGGCCGCTGGGCGGTAGCGAAGGCGCCGCAATGCCGTCGCCTGTCGGCAGGCCCGTCGCATGTGCGCCGCAGCAATGATGCTGGTGCAGAGCGGTCTGTGGGCTCTGGTCCAGCGGCGCACCGGGATCGCCGCTCGCGTCGCTCGGCGCGGTGGCCTCTGCGGCAATGTTATAAGGTACCGCAGCACTGCCCGTATGGCAGGGATCGTCGAGCGCTGAAGCGTCTTCGATCAGGACAAACGCAAAAAGCGCGATGCAGAGCATCGCGACCCAGCGCCTCCATCCTGATTCGGCGAACGCTCTCAAACGCGAACCCCTGCCAGCGCCGCGGATTCGCGGCGCGCCTGTCTATATACGGACCATGATCCGCTGAGAAACAGTAAACACATGATGACGCCGACAATGAGGTCGGGCCAGAGCGATTGTGTCGCAGCGGTGACGCCCGCTGCTGCGATGACCAAAACATTACCAAACGCATCATTGCGCGAGCAGAGCCAGACCGAGCGCAGATTCGCGTCGCTGTTGCGGAACCGCAGTAGCAGAAGGACCGCGCCGAGATTAACCGCAAGCGCCAGAAAGCCGACCGCCCCCATCGGCACGGCTTCAGGCGGTGTCTGCGCCAAGGCGCGCGCCGCCGCGAGCCCCAAGATCACGACGCCCATGAGGAGCATCGCCGCGCTCTTGATCAAGGCCGCGCGCGCGCGCGTGGCGAGCGAGCGCCCGACCGCGAACAAGGTGATGGCGTAGGTCGCGGAGTCGGCGCCGAAATCGAGCGCGTCCGCTTGCAGCGAAACCGAACCGGCCGCGTGGCCGACGATTGTTTCGAGGGCAAACATCGCCGCATTGGCGACGAGCACGATCCACAAAATCCGCCGCACCATCGGATCGGCCGGCGCTTCGCGCACCTTGCCGCAGCCTTCGTCGCAACACTCGCTCATGACGCGGGCTCCTTGGCGAGATGATCGGGCGCCGCGCCTCCGCCTGGCTTGCGGGCAAAATAGAGCGAGATCGAACCGGTCGGCGTCGGGATGACCTTGCGCTCCTCGATCTCGGCAAAACCCGCTTCGCTCATGAGCGAAGGCAAAATGCCTTCGGCGTTGGGTGTGGTATTCTCGAAGCCGTCAAGACGCTGCACTTGCCGGAAGAGGCTTCGCATCAAGGCCGAGCGCTGCAATCCGTAATCGGCGATGTGCAATTCTCCGCCGGGCGCCAGCGCCTCATGCATGGCGCGCAATCCAGCTCGCTTCTCCACCAACGGGATCTGATGAAACACAAGGCTCGACACGATCTTCGTAGGCGCGCGGCCAGCAAACCGACCCGCATCGCGCGCAAAGCCTTGCTCCAGCGCCAGGCGCGCGCCTGCGCGCTCCGCCTTCCGCGACGCCTGAGCCAACACATCGGCGTCGGGATCGAGGCCAAACAACGCAGCTTGCGGCGCAGCGCGCGCAATCAGCAACAGCAAACTTCCAGTGCCGCAGCCCACATCGACGATGACGTCGCCCGCCCCCGGCGCGAGCTGGCGCAACAACGCACCGCGCCAGCGCCCTTCCCGCGTCATGGCGGCGATGGCGAGATCATAGAGCGGCGTGAGCGCGGCATGGCCGAGCGCCGGCGTGAAGGATGCGGTCTCGCTCACTGCGCCGCCACGCTGCGGCGGCCGAACCAGCGCCCGACGCGCGCGGCATAGCGTTCGTACTCATCGCCGTGCTTTTCGCGGAGCGCCTCTTCTTCGATGCGCACTTGCACCAGCGTCAGCGTCCAAGTCGCCGCAAGCAGGGCGGCGGTCAGTATGTGCGGCGACCACAAGAAGAGGGCGAACGCCGCGCCGAGCATGCCGACGAAGATCGGATTGCGCGACCAGGCAAAGAGCCCGCGCGCCACCAGAGGGCCCGGCCCTTCCTTGGGCACGCCGATGCGCCATGATGCGCCCATCTGAACTTGCGCCACAGCGACGATGAGAACGGACAGCGCAAAGAGGATCGCAGCCGTCCAACGCACGAACGGAAGCCCAGCCCAGGGCGCAACGCCGAGCGCAGCCTCCATGCCCGGCGCGAGCCAAGCGATCGCCGCCGAGGCGAGGGCGGCGGCTATCGCCATCTTCCAATGTCGCTCCGCCACGCTCTGGATCGGAGCATGCCGGCCAAAGCTGATGGCGTTGGCGCCGGTGGCGCGGTTGACCTGCCAGACCCGCAGCGCCGACAGGATGATGATGGCGAACAGAGCCGTGAGCGGCAGCCAGGGCACGGGCATCGGAAACCTCTCGAAATCCAATGCCCGGCGCTCTACATCCTCTAGTCACTAGAGGATCAAGCCCAAATGCTAAGTGTTGGACAGGTTTCGAGAAAAACCGGCCTCAAGGTCCCAACGATCAGGTTCTACGAGCAGCAAGGCCTAGTCGGGCCCCCGCCGCGCACCGAGAGCGGGCGCCGGGTCTATTCCGAGCGGGACGTCCGGCGGCTTAGCTTCGTCCGTCATGCCCGCACGCTGGGGTTCGAGATTGCGGACATCCGGCCTCTGCTCGACCTCGCCGACCACCCCGAACGACCATGTGCCGACGCCGACCGCATCGCAAACGAGAACCTCCAATCCGTTCGCCGCCGCATCGACCAATTGCGCGCGCTTGAGCAGGAACTCACGCGCATGATCAGGGCTTGCAAGGGCGGTGTCGCCGCCGACTGCCGCATCATCGAATCCCTTGGTGACCACGGTCATTGCACCAAGGACCATGCATAGAATTCAAGGAACCCGCTCCGTCACCGCCGGTTTTGACCTGATGAGAGCGATTGTCTTCATCGCCTCAGCTACGGTCACCCTCAGCGGCCTCGGCGGGTCGGCGCGGGCTGGCGTACCCGAGGGCTACGCCGCGTACCTGCGCGGTGATTATGTGTTGGCGATGCGGGAATTCCTGCCGCCGGCGCGCCGCGGCGATCCCGCAGCGCAGATCGCGGTCGGCTGGCATTACGACAACGGCCTCGGCGTGTTGCACGACGACGCGCAGGCGTTCCAATGGTACAGGCGCGCCGCGCGGCAAGGCTGCGCCATCGCGCAGTCTTACGTGGGTTCAATGCTTGCGGAGGGCGCCGGCATCCGCAGGAACTATCGTGAGGCGCGGCGTTGGCTTGTGCGCGCGGCAGATCAGGGCGAGGCAGACGCCTATTACATCCTCGGTCTGCTTCACCGCGACGGCCTCGGTGCGCGAAGCAACGCCGTCGAAGCCTACAAGTGGTTTGCGCTCGCCGCCGAGAGCGAAGGCGATCCGCGTGAACGCGCTCGCGCGGCCCTTGACCAAATCACCGCCTTGCTGCGGCCCCAAGAAATGGCGCAAGCGCAGCGCTTGACCGCGGAATGGCGAGCCCGCGTGCGCGCCGATCCGGAGCGGCAGTCGCGCTGCCTGTTCGGCGCGCCGCCATAGCGCCTCAGTGAGGTGCGCGCTGCTCGCGCGCCTCGCGCAAGATGTCCCAGCCGCCTTTGAGCACCATAACGGCGACGATGAGGCCGATGATGAGGTCGGGAAGCGGAGAATCAAACAGCATGACGGCGGCGCCGGAAACGGCGATGCCGGCATTGGCGAGCATGTCGTTGCTCGTGAAGATCCAGGACGCCTTGATGTGGACGCCGTGCTCGCGGTGCGAGCGCAGCAAAGCGAGGCTCAGGATATTGGCCCCCGCATTGGCGAGCGCCACGATGATCATCGCGAGGCCAATGGGATCGCTGCCGGTGAAGTAGCGCCGGCCGACCTCGACGATCAGCGCCAGGGCGGTCAGGATCAGGAGCGCGCCAGACGCGGTGGCGACCCGCGACTGCGTGCGCGTGCTGCGGCCGACGGCATAGATGCTGCCGACATAGACAGCTGCATCGCCGAGGTTATCGAGCGCCGCGCCGATCAGCCCTGTCGATTCCGCGAGCACGCCCGCGACGCCGACCAGAACCGCCTGGGCGAAGTTGACGAGCAACACCCACCCCAGCGTTCGCCGCTCGAGCACGGAATGCTCGGTGTCTGGACCGGATTCGGCGTGGTGTTCGTGATTCACGGCTTCACTGATGTGTCTGACGTTGAACGAACCAAACTGTCGCAAGCCAATCTGGCGTCATACTTGATCGGCGAGTGGAGAAAGAGATCGCCGCTTGAAAGGCGCACGATCGTAATGCGGGTCGTGAACGGAAGCGGCAGCCTGACCCCGGCGACGACCAGAGGTTCGTAGGCGCCGTCGGCAATGCCGATGTCAGGCGCAAGCGGCTTGTAGACATTGATCGGTTCATAGAGGGATGCGGTCCTTTCGTGACGCCATACCACAGGCTATTTGAGGCGGCCGTCCACATAGGCGCCGGCCCCTGTCGTCATGATCGATTGGACGTTGCCGACAAGGCCTCGATAATGGGGCAATCGGGCGAGGCGTCGCGCGCGCAGCGCGCTGCCGTCTTGGAGAGAATCCGCTCGAGCTTGCGCAGGTCGGCGATCTTGCGCCTGACTACCGCCTGGTGCTGCATCGTGAGCGCGTAAACGTCGGCGCACTTTCCGCCGCCTTCCGCGAGCCCCAGCAGCGTGCGGATCTCGTCGATCGAGAAGCCGAGTTCGCGTCCGCGCAGGATGAAGCGCAGCCGTTTGGCGAGATCGGCGTCATAGAGGCGATGGCGACCTTGAGTGCGCGGAGGCGCCGGCAAGAGGCCGATGCTCTCGTAGTAGCGGATCGTTTCGAGATTGCAGCCGCACGCGGCGGCCAATTCGCCTCGCCGCAGCGGACGGGAGCTGGGGGCTGCGCTGTCCCGCATGCAAGCGCCTCTTGACCCTGTAGTCGCTACAGATTGTAGCGTGACGCCATGCCTCGACAACCCACCGCTTCCGGTACTGCGACGCCGTGGTTCACCGCAGGCGGCGTCGCCGGCGCCGTTCTCGCGTCCTCGTGCTGCATCTTGCCGCTGGCGCTGGTGACGCTGGGCGTATCCGGCGCCTGGATCGGCAATCTGAGGGTCCTCGAGCCCTACAAGCCCCTGTTCGTCGCCGGGGCCGCAATCTTCATCGCGCTCGGCTTCTGGCGGGCTTATTTCCGGCCGCGGGCCAAATGCGCGGACGGCTCGTACTGCGCGCGGCCGCAGGCGGCGCTGATCACGCAGGTCGGGCTCTGGCTCGCCGCCGCGCTCGTCACACTGGCGGCCACCGTCGATTGGTGGGCGCCGCTGTTCTACTGAGGGAGCAATCGATGAAGAAGCTCATGATCATCGGCGCGCTTGGCGCATTGGCCGGAGTTGGGGCAGTCGCCGCGCTCGCGCCACTGCAATCGGCCGCGCAGACCGAGCGGCAGGATGAACAGGCGCAGGTGCGCACCGCGTCCTTCGCGGTCGACGGCATGACCTGCGCAACCTGCCCGATCGCGGTGCGCACGGCGATGTCGCGCGTGGACGGCGTGCGCTCGGTTGAAGTCGACTTTGCATCGAAGCGCGCAACGGTGAGCTATGACCCGGCGCGCGCGACGCCGGAGGTGATCGCTGCGGCTTCGACAAACGCCGGGTATCCCGCGCGTTTCATCGGGGAAACGGCCGGATCATGAGGGTGAGGAGCTGTTGACGTGAGCACCTGTGAGACTGGCGCGGCGTCCGTCGAGCTGCGCGCGACCATATCCTGTCCCCATTGCGGGCATAGCGCGGCTGAACTCATGCCGACGGATGCCTGCCAATACTTTTACGACTGCCAAGGCTGTGGCGCCGTTCTGAAACCAAAGCCCGGCGATTGCTGCGTGTTCTGCTCCTACGCAGACGTCCAGTGCCCGCCGATGCAGACGCAGAGCGGGTGCTGCGCCACGTGACCGCTGGCACTGCCCCCGACGAGGCGTGCGTACGGCGCGATTTGTCGGCGCGCGCCGGCAGCTTTGTCGCGCTTTGGGTCGTTCCTGGCCTGATTGCTGGGGCCGTCGCGCTCGCGCCGTTTCCACAAGATGTCGGCGCCGCAGCTTGGGCTATCGCCCTCGCCTGGATGGGCGGCGCGTGCGTCATCAACGCGCGCCGGTGCGGGCGCCTGCACTGTTATTTCTCCGGTCCAGTCCTGCTTGCAGGCGCTACACTCTCGCTTGCGCTCGCAGACGGCGTCCTCGATCTCGGCGCCTTTGGCCTGCCCGCCATCGTCGCGGCAACGCTGATGCTTGGCGTTCTCACATACATGCTCGAGCGCGTTTGGGGCAGATACCGGCGCTGGGGTAAGCTCATTTGATGTAGCCGCCGACGTACTGCGCAGCTTCTTCGTCGGGAATGATCTCAAGCGCCTCAGTCGGCAAAACGCGCGCCTGTATGGCCTCGATCTGATCGGCCGGCGCATTGAGCCATTGCTTGCACTCGAACACGCTGGTCAGAATGACAGGCATCGCCTTGGCGTGGACTGGCCGGACCAGATCGTTCGCCTCGGTCGTCAAGAAGCTGAAGAGCTTGTGCGTGCCGACATTGGGCTCCTTCTTCGTGCCGTAATCGCCCCACCATTCCCCTGAGATGCCGGCGAAGAAGAGCATGCCGCGATCGGGAGGCGCGAACCAGCGGATGATCTTGGCGCCCTTAGGAGAGTTGTCCTCGTACTCGCTGAACGCCGTGAAGGGGACGAGGCATCGGTGTTGAGCGCCAAGCAGCGGGCGCCAGTGCGGGCTCTTGATGTTGCGGATGTTGGTGACGGGCGCGTGTCCGGTCTGTGGCGGACCAGGCAAGCCCCAGCGCATTTTCATCCACTCAAGTTCGCCGCTCTCGCCGAGTTTGAGGACGGGGCCATAGCTCTTGGGGAAGACTTCCAGTGCGGCGTTGCCAAGGAGCGGGTTGATGCGCGTCTCACTCCATTCGTCGAAGCCGTAATAGTCCCTCGCCTTGCCGGCCTTGCGGATGTCGGAGGCGTAGCGGTTGCACATGAGTGGAGCTTAGTGCGTCGGGCGTCGCCGCGCTATCAGTCGTCATCTTCACCGTCGACGACGACGGTGAAGGCGATTGGGTCGTGATCCGAGTACGCGGCACGGAAGCGATTGTGGTTGTAGGGATCGCCAGGATAGCGCCCAGGCCCCTGCCAGCTGCCACGAAGCGACTCGATGAGATCGACGATCACCATCGCGCCCGGAATTTCCGCTTCGGTGAATTGTGTGCGAAACATCACGTGATCGTAGGGCTTGGGGCCGCGGACATTGGTGTTGGTCGCCTCGCATGTTCCGTTGAGGGACAGGGCGTTGCGCGGCAACACCTCGTCGAGCTCCGTGCAATTCTCAATGTTCATATCGCCGAGGATAACGTAGTCGCGCTCGCCGCCGCTGCTGCTGCGTATCCAGGTCCAGATCGCGGCGAGTTCATGAGCGCGGCGCTCCCGATGCCTGGGGCCCGCTCCGGGCCTTAAGTGCACCGATATGAACACCAGGTCCTCAGATCCCGCCCGGAACGGAAACGCAAACGGCACGCGGTCGTAGTCGGGATTCCTGGTGACGTCGTCGGCAATGAAACCCCATGGCAGATCAGTCGCGGGCTCGACGCGGCCAGGCTTGTAGAACGCCACGAACCACTCGGTTGCGCTGCTGTTGAGGTGATTTCGCGCGCCGGGCCCGGTGTCTTCCGGCGACAGCACATAGTCAAAACCCGCGGCGTTCATCAGGTCGAAGAATTCGCGCACGCGCGGATTGGGCCGAAACGGGGTCCCATCGGGGAATTCTCCCGCATAAGGCGGGGCGATCACCTCCTGGACGAAGACAAGGTCGTAATCTTCCAACAGTCCCACGAGCGCGGCGTTGTCCCGCCTGCTCGATTGGCCGAGGAACTGGATATTGAAGGAGGCGACCTCGATGCGCGCCTGGGCGCTCGCCGGCGCCGGCGTCGCGAGCACGAATCCCGCAAAGATCAGGGCCAGCAAGGTGAGGGATCGCAGACAGGCGCGCTGTAATCCATTCATGGCGCGGCCCCTGCCTTCCGATCGCGCATGTGGTCTCAGTGCTGAGTCTTAGCTTGATCCTTCAGCGCCGGGCAACTTCAGCTTGGTCAGGCGCTGGGCCTATGCGGGGCGATGACTTGATGACCGCTCTCCAATCCGCGGCCGCGCTGAGGCCTGGCTGTGATCCTAGCGGTCAGTCCCCTTCCCCAAGATCCAGCGCATTGACGGCGATGAGTTCGGCTATACCGGCATGCAGAATGGCTCTCTCGAATATGGCTTATCGCGCGCCCACCGATGCGCTCGAAGGCGGCTTTTGGCGGCGCGTCCCTCTTGGCTGTTCGGTCCAGGGGCGTTGAAATCGGCCAGGCGCACTTCGATCCAGGTATCGGGATCGCCCGGCTGTCCCTCGCAGAGGCTGTCGCCATCGCCGAGATAGCGCACGGCGCCGGAGATTTGTCCTCGGTTCAGGGATCGAAACCCGAAGGACCGAGACGTCGTAGGCGGCTCGGTCGCGAAGCGACGAGAGCCCGGCGCGCGTCAGGGATCGAAGCCCGTAATTTTCTCTGACAAGGCCAACACTGAACGAACCGAACACGCAGGCATCGCGCATCAGAAGCCAGGAAGACCCGACCCCGCCGGCTTGCTCAACTCCGCGTCGATCTGCTCTTCCGTCCAGCCTTGTTGACGCAAGAGCTCGCGAGCGAGTTCGACGGCACGGTCCATGGCAGGCGTCGTGAGAGTCGGCACGTGCAGCGCGACGGGCTCGGCAGAGACTCCTGGCTTTTGCTCGTTGTCGCGCACCTTACTCCCCTGGGGCCAAGCAGAAACTCAGATGAATGCGCGGGGTTCCGTGTAACTGCTCAAGATCATGCCCAGGATCGAAGCCCGATGGGCCTGTCTGCATGGCTCCCGCGTTGCAAGGACTATTTTGATGCTCAAGCTGCGCCAGCGGGGCGCGGACGTGTCTTCAGCCTTCGGGCTTCGATCGCCGGCGCCAGTCGCCCGGAGCACTGACGCTCAGGCCCGAAACGCCGATCTTGCGACTATCTCGACCACCGCGCCGCCGGGGCGTGCGTTCAGAAATCCGGCCGTTGAATAGGCGGATTGCCAGAGGGCCGCACGCGTGTCCGCGATCGGTGACTAATGCGATCGCCCCGAACCCGGCATGCCGGTCACTCCCCTTCCCCAGGCTCCAGCGCGCTGACGGCGATGAGTTCGGCAAGGCCGGCATGGAGAATGGCCCTTTCGGCGAGGGGATAGGTTTGAAGACGCCAGGCAAGTGCGAGAGCTAAGGCATAGAGGCCGTGGGTTTGGCTGGCGTCATTGGTGAGAAGCGTCTCGTCGAGCTCGATGCCGATGATGTTTGCTATGTGCGTGACTGGGAAGTCGAGGGCCTCGTCGGGATAGAGGGAGGACATGCGTGAAGAGTGAAGGCAGAGTGTGCCTGAACGCTAGAGGGCGCGTTATTCCGGAGGTTTCCGCGTTATGCGGATGGAAGGTCCGGGCGTCGCCGCCTTCGGCGGCCGCGCTCTCGTGGCTATCGCCATCGAGCCGCGGCATTCGCCGCGTCTCGACCCTGCGGGCTTCGATCGCTGACGCTGCCGACCGAACTGTGCGGACAGCTCGTTCGGCCAAGATCACGCGCGGCGCGCCAACACGGCGTATGCAGCATAAGTACGATCCCGAGCAGCGACCAGGCGATCCAGGGTCGCTTGCGCCAGTTCGTAGGAGATGAGGCGCCGCTTGCTCGTAACGGTGAGCTGGCGTCCTCTGAGCATCACCATGAGCGTCGGGGCCTTGCTGTAGACGCCTGTTGCAGTGTCATCCCCCGCGAATTGATGCGCGTCGACGCTCTCCACCATCGTGGGCTGGTGTGCGATAGCGTCGCGTAAATCTCGCCAATGCGGAAAATCCGCTTCGAATAATCTGCGCGCGAGCTTGAGCGCGCCTGAATCCACTGTACGCGACCAGCTTGGCGTCTGGCTCAGGGATGTTGGAAGATCCTTGGTGAGCACCTGCCCAAAGTGATAGATTTGAAATCCTCCGTCCCTAACCGCGATGCCCTTCCAGGCGAACAAATGGCGGGAGGCGCGTTCATGCGCTTGCATAAGCTCGATCGTGTGCAGCCGTTCTAAGTGATCGAAGAGCGCGCCGGCTTCACCGAAGCTGTCGATCGCTCGCTGCAGCGCATAGAGCCCGTCCCGGAGCGCCTCGCCGTGACGGCGCTCTGCTTCGGGAAGATCATCGACCGGAAGAAGCCAGTAGCTCATTCGTCCATAGAGGCCTCGGCCATGCGACGGCGGTCAACAGGAAGTGAGAGCACCAGATCACTCGTGGCTGGACGTTGCCGCTTCGGCGGCGCCATGAGCCGCTATCGCCTCACATGAAGGGCAGCCAGACCTCCGCGCGCAAGTGCACGGCGCGCGCAAGCGGAGGCGTCCCACGGCCCGCCAATCTTCTCAGGGTCCGCCATCACAAATCGCGCCCCACGCTGCCGGCGCCATCGGACGACAAGCCCTCAACGCCGTCAACAGCGCCGGACGCTTGGAAAGCCATTCCCCGCTCCTTGCGCTTCTCGCACGCGGGCGGGCGCGCGCAAGGGGCGAGCCTCCGGGCGCGTTCCGCGCCCCCTTGCGCGCGCCCTCCTTCCCGCGTGCAGGGCGCTTGTGGGCGTCGCGGGGAACGGCTCCGCGACGCGAGACCGGCGCTCTCCGGCGAGATGGGACTTTTCTTTCCATGCTTTGCTTCATCGTCACCGGACGCATCGGGCGGATCGAGAGGCTGGACGATGGCTCTCTGCGTATCGCGGTTGGCTACGAGCGTGAATCAGCCGGAACGGAATGGGTGTGCTGCGCCTGCCGGGATCGATCTCTTGTGGCACAGTTGGTTGCGGCGCTCGATGTTGGCGCGGCGGCCAGGCTCGATGGCTTCATCGAACCGCGCCGGCGCGATATCGCTGGCCGGGTCATCTACGACGTCGTCTTCGTCGTCACGCGCTTCGAGCGCCTCTCCTCGGGGGCGCGCCGATGAAACGGCTCTATCTCACGCGCCGCGAATACGAGGAGCTGCTCGAGCGGCAAGGCGGCAAGTGCTGCGTCGAAGGCTGCGAGGAAACCGAAGGTCTGATTGCCGAGCATTCGACGCCGAATGCGATCTGGCCGGGCAAGCCCGATCAGCTCATGTGCTGTGCCTGCCACAAGGTGAAGACGCTACGAGACGTGAAGGCGATCGCAAAGGTGAAGCGTCTCAATGGAACGACCGTGAGCCAGTACGAGCGCCGGAAGAAATTCGGATCGCGATTGAAAGGGCGGGGCTTCGACAAACGAGCGTGACACTCACGCACGGCCGGCCTCGTCGCCTTCCGGACGTGTCAAGTGGCACCTTCGGGCAATTGCGCGCCGCGCATATGCCGGTCTCCGTTGGATGGTTTCAGGGGCCATCGAACCACTGCTAGTCCTCTTGCTCGGCTTCGGCCGGCGGCGGCACCCAGCCGTCGGACTGAAGAAAGGTGAGCACGTCCTCATATTTATCGATGCGGTGCCTGCGACGAAGGTGTTGATAGAAGCGATTCCGCGCGTCTGTCCCTGGCTTGTCAGCGGCTACGGCGTTACGGAGAACGCCCAGCAGAAGCGTATCGGTCTCGGCTGCATCCCAGTTTTGACCGTTATCGACAACCGCATCGAGAAGTTGGTCGTGTTGCTGGCTATCGAGGCGGCCAGCGAACGGGGAAATAAGTTCGCGGAAGTTCGCCTCCGATCCGCGCCAACTCCCGGAGCTTTGATACACTTCGATCGCCCGCGGCCAAAGATCGCCGAGTGGCTGCGTAGCTATTGCGTCAGCTAGTTGCTTGCTATTTAGGGCAGCGATCACGGCAAGGAGCGAGGCGCGGAAGTGCGGCAACGTTACGCCAGAGAGGATGCGATAGTCCGTGAGCAAAGCTGGATCGGCGTTGTCGACCGTCGCTTGCAGCGCCATCCTTGTCGGCTCCAGCAGAAGCGACCAGAAATTCGGGAAGGCAGCAATAAACGTGATCGCGCGTGGTCTGTATTCTGGCTCGAGGGTGTCGATCAGTCTGACGATCGTCGAAGAGACGTCTGGCCATGCTAGGGCCGACCGTTCACGCACCGCAACAAGCGAGGAGATGATCTTGCGCTGTTGCGACTCCCATTGGGCTGGCACACCCTTGATGAGGGATTTTGCGAGCACCGTGCCGAAATTGCGAATGTTCTGGGCGCGGACACGTTCAAGATAACGCTGCTCGACATAGTCGAGAATGCGAGCGTGAGCCGTGGGGAAACCCGACGACTGCACGTCAACATCATAGATGTCAAAGATCGCCTTGCCCTGAAGGGGCTCCTGCGAAAGGACGAGATCGACCGCATTTACCAGGTGAAGGCGTACCAATTCGGGCGACGGCTCGAACAATTCAGCCTCTGCCGAGAACGCCGGATGGGCGCAGAGGTGTCTGTCTTCGCGGAGGCGTGCCAGCTGCGTTCGGGCAATGCGGTTCACGACTTGGGTGTTGGCGGTCGCGTCCTCTAGAATATCCCCCTCAAGCTGTAGCAGCTTCTTGGTGTCACTTGCGGCGGTGGCGTTGTCCCAAGATGCAATGAAGCGTGTGGCAGCTGCATCGCCCATGGCGCTCAGTTCGCGATACTTGGCGATAAGATCATAGACGAGAGCGACCCAAACTGAGGTCATCGACGCGCGGAGCGCACCCGCCTTGTAGGCTCGTACGGCATCAAGAAAATAGATTTTCGATTGGGGGTTTCGAATTTTTGTAAGCAATACGTCGAGATCAATGAATCCGGTATCCACGGCGGCCCACCTGAGGTGACATGTTATTTGATGCTGGATTCGATTTATAGGCCAACGAGCACCTTAAGTCCCATTTCGGCGCGCTCGGTGCGACTGTTTAGGCCCAAGAGCAGTTCATCCCAATTTCGAACTCCGGCACAGGTGTACCGCAAAGCAGACGTCGCCCCCGGCGCCATCAGCGCAGCTGATAGCCCCTCGACTACTCACTGCTACAACGCCTGTTCAGTTGCGCCTGCGCGGCCGGTCATTTTGCGCAAGCCAGCTATCCTTGTGGAGCCCCAGCTTGTGGCGCATGGCGTCCTCCATCGCCTTCTCGATCTCAACGGGCGTACGTGCCTTGCCCTCAAGCGAAGCCAGAATGAGGATGCCGTAATTGTACCAATCGAGCAGAATGGTCGGCCCACGCATCAGGTCGAAGTCGGCTCGGCCCGCGAGCGCTAGCGCCTCCTCCACCGTCGCCGGCGCCACGATGCGCTGCACGAACACTCGCTCATGCACCAGCAAATGCCCGATGGTGACGCCGAAGACGGCCTTGTGCGCCGCGTCCCCTAAGCGGTCGAGCAAAGCCTCATCAGCTTTATCATCGATCTCGCCGTCTGGGCCGCCGTCAAACTCCGCCAGACGCTGGGCGTCGTCTAACGCCAGCACGTCAGCATAGGTGCAAAGCATGACGGTCATTGGGCTGGCAGAATTATCGGGTGATTCGGAGACTCTTCCAGTTCAAGAAATGCAGCGGGCGCCGCGGCGCGCTTGCGCCGCCCGGCTATCGCGCGGAATGCGCCGAGCCGTGAGGCATCTCAGCCTGCGGGCTTTGGTCCCTGGCGCGATTTCGCGAAGGGCGACCCTCGTTCCGATACCAGACCAAGCCACATCAACGACTCGCGCTAAAATATCCATACTATCCAAGTCGGATTGAAACGCTATGAACTCCAAGCACTATGATCGTTCCGTATCGCTCTTGTGCTCGACCTGCGGTAACGCCGAGTTCAAGCACGATGGCGACCAGGGCCCGGTCACCTGTGGATCATGTGGTCGTGTATTCACTCGTGAAGAACTGATCCAGGAAAACGGCGCCATCATCGAAGGCGAGATTGATCAGATGAAGGCCGAGATCATCAAAGACGCTAAGCGAGAGTTTCGCGAAGCAATGAAGAACGCCTTCAAAGGCTCGAAGAACATCCAATTCAAATGACATTCTCAATCGACCTCGGCGACGTGTTCGCCGGCTTGGCGTTCTTGCTGGCTCTCTACTCGACCTGGACCACCAACCGCTTTAACAAGCGGCAGACGGAGTTCGAGCAGACCGCGGCCAAACTCAATGAACTGCTTATCGCACGGGAATCACAGGAGACCGACGCTGCGAAACGCGCCCTCATCTCCGCGCGTTTTTACAAAACTGGCAGAACAGACTATCGCCTTAAGGTCTTCAACTCAGGCAAGGGGGTTGCACGAAACGTGCGCATCGAGATTCTCGAAGGCGACGGGTTGTTCATGTCCGGGGACGTTAGCCGCAAGTTTCCCGTGCCTCTCATGGAGCAACATGGGGCAGTTGAACTGGTGACGCCGATCCATTCGCAATCCCCGCCGCGCGCGCACCTTAAGCTAATCTGGGACGACGACAGCGGCGCCGATCGTGAGAATGACGTGTTTCCGACCTGGTGACGAGGCCCCCAAGGAGCGACGTTAACAACCCGGCGCACGATCAACCGCTTTGGCCGGATCGAATTGAACGCGGGTTGGCTTCACGGTCGCGCTTGATCGGTGACTTGAAACCCTGCCGAGGCTACGCCCTGTTGACGAAGACACCGGGCGGGCAGCGTCATTTCAGACCACGGATGCGTTCCTGAAGAACGAGCGCGCCTTCAGTGCCATGCGCTACCAGGACGACAAGGATGCGTAAGATAGCTCCGCGAAGGGTTGAGTCCGCCTTCACCGCATCCGCGTTCTTGGTGATCACGGTGTCGACCAGTTCAACGAGCGATTGGCCGACATGATCGCGCCGCCAATAGGTGCTTTCGTCCAACTTCGCCGCCATCACCTCACACCCGCGCAGACGGATCTCGGCGCCGACATCAGACGCGAGGAAGAACGCAAACGCGGAGATATTTTCATCATCGCGTGTCAGATGCGCCTCTGCCCACTTCGCATAGAGATCCCACATCGCTGCCACCATGGCGGCCGTGCCCGTCAGCGCGGCGAGCGAGCGATCGGCGCCGAAGCCCAGCACGCGGCGCATGATCGACTCGCTCCGGTACCAAAGCTTGTCGCGGTTCCATCTCTGACCATCGAGCACGGCCTCCACCATCGCTCGCCATTGCTGGGCGAAGTGCTTGGGATCGGGACCGTTGAAACATTGCAAAAACCATCCCCCCAGGAAATGACCGGTGGCGTTGTGGCCCGCGACGCCCAAATCGAACACGGGCCGCCAGAGCGCCTCCGCTTCCGCGGCCGGCGCATAAGCCGCCATCCGCCCCATCGCGTTCAGCACGTCGTAGCCAAGCTTGTCCGGCAGCGGGTATTCACCGTCGTCCTCGGTCCGATCGCGCAACACGCGTTCTTGCATCCGCCACAGCACGATCGCGGCGGCGCGGTCGTCGGCGGTGTCAACTGCGCCCCTGCGTTCGAAGTCCAGCAGCCGGTTATGGATCTGGTACAGCACGTCATTGTCGAGCCCGGTCGCGTAATGGCGTCGGCGCCGGTGCCAGCGGCCCACCGGCTCTTCGTCTTCATCGTACTCCGCACGCAACGCGGCGATGCGGTCGACGCGTTCGGAAAGACCAGCGAGATCCACGCTGACGCCATCAAGCTTCGCTAGCCTGATCGAGCGGAATTTGGCGACCCAGCGCTCCCAGCGCCTGCGCGCCTCGTCGCCGTCATCGTAACGGGGTGACAGCGCCGAAAGGGCCGACCAGAGGTGACAGGCCGTCTCCAACCATTTCACCCGACCTTCTAGACGCTTCCTCGCGTTGCGCGCCGCCCCCAGCAGCGTCGAGATCACGCCCGAACTGCGGCTTGAGATGAGGCGGAGCAAGCGTGCTTCCGCGGCTTCGTCGGTATGGTCGATCCAGTTTTCGAGTCCGGCGAAGACCGCGAACAACGGCTCATAACCGCCGATGTCGAAACGCGCCCGCTTCAGACTCTCAGCGTCATCACCGATCTCGGCGATGATGCCATCGATCAAGGCCCACGCTTGCCCTTCGACGTCATGATGTTCGTCGAGATATTTGCGCCCCCGCGCCAACAGCGTGCCGGCCGCGGCCACGCGGGCGGCCTGGATCAGGTCGGCATCCTCATCGTCTTCGCCGGTGGCCGGATCGGTCCTCATGATCTCGGCAAGTCGAGGAGCGGCGGCCTTATTGAGCGCGCCGCCGCCTTGCAGCAGATGCAGGCAATCCATCGGCAACGTCAGCATCTGACGCTTGGGCGCATGTGCATCATCGAAGGCTTTGACGCGCTTGCGGAGATCCGGCGGGGCCACGAACGCGCGGTCGCCCTTCTCGTCCAAGACGTAGTTGCCCACGTCGAGCTGGGCCGCACGGATATCGAGCTCTAGCCGCTCCTTCTCATCGTCCGGCCGTTCCCAGGCCGCGGCAGCGTCGCGCAGCGTCTTGGCGATATCGCCATCCTCGAATGCGAGCGCCAGCGCCATGTGTGACAGCGTCGTCTCCCGGCGCGGCGCGAACGCCCAGGCCTTCGCGGCCTCGAATGCGTGGTCGCCCGAGCGCGCCCATTGCATCGCGTTGAACCGGAAGGCCCTGCCATGATCAACGCGATGGGCGTCCCATTCGTGCAGCTCGCGCTTCACGAGCAGCATGCTGAGCGGCCCCTTCAACAGCTCGGGTCTATGCTTGGCCACATTCACCAGCACGCCGAGTAACGCCGCGGATTTCCCTTCGCACAGGATGAACTCGATTGCTGGGGTGATGTCTTGCCCGGCTTCCAGGCGCGCGCAGAGCCAGAATTCCAGCGCCGCCAAGGCGCAGAACAATTGCCCGTTCGAAGTCGACTCGGTGTCGACCCAATTGAACACCGAATACGTGCCGACGTATTCCCGCGTTCCATCCTTGGTATCAAGTGACACACGATAAACGCGATCCTCCCCGGCCCAGCGCTCGGTCGCGAACTCGACGAGTTTCATGAGCCAGGCCAGACCCGAACCCTCAGCCGTCATGAGGAAATGCATGAACGCGCTGTGCCAATAGATCGTCGGGTAGGACTCCGTGTCGAACTCGAGGCCGAGTTCCAGATCGAGCGGCCGCTCGCGCCCCTCCTTGGGCTCGTCATCGATGATGCAGGCGAGCAGAATCTCACCAGCGGCTTCCGGGCGGATCCTCATCAACTCGTTCAACGCGCGCTTGTGCAAACATGACGAACGGAAGTGGCGGTCGACACGGCGGCGCGGACCAAGCGGCCACGGCGGCAGTCTGCGTTCGGATAGACTGGCGAAATGCCCCATCGAACGCGCGCTCTCGTGACGCTCGCGATACTCGGTGTCGGTCTGCATCCGCTCGGCATGCTTTTGCGCTTGCGCCGCGCGGTACGCCGAGACTCTGCGCTGCACCTCCGTCGCGATCGGCCGTCGGCCACACATTTCGAGCGCCCATTGCGCGACCTCGTCAGGAAGATCGGGGCTAGCCGCGAACGCCGCGCTGTAGAGCTTGGGCTCGCTCTCGTCTAAGAGGAGGACTTCCCTGGACTCTTGCATGTATTGCAGCTCGCGGACACTCGCAAGCGCGAGTTCGCCCATCTCCTTGCGATAGATGAACGGCGTCCCGTCGTCCCACGTGCGCGGAGTGCCGGTGAGCCAGACCTCGCAGAGACGCGCCAAGTGCGTCGCCATCAGCTTCGCCACCTCTTCACGGTGCGCGACGAGGAAGCGGATGAGCGGCGGCCACCGCACCTGCGACGGCACGCGGTACATCGTTTCCATATGCACACTGAGCGAGGGATTGAGCGCCTGGACGAGCGGCGGCACGCTGGCGCGCGTCGCCACGTGCAGGAAGCGCGCGGCGAGGCGCTGAAGCAACGCGCCGTGTTTGTCGAGCAGCAGCCCCGCGCGGGCTTCGAGATATTGATCCGCTTGGGGATCGAGTGCCAGCGACTCCAGCAACACGTCGCGTGCGGCCGGGATCTTGTCGCCGATCCGCTGAAGCGCGAAATCCCAGCCAGAGTCTGCGCCGATCTTTTCGCGCAGCAGCACTTCGCCCAGCATGCGGAGTGCTGCGAGCCACATCGGATTGTCGGCGAGCGGCGCCCACGTCTCTGGCGTCTCGGCCATTTCCCTGAGACGCCTGTAACGCGCCCAATCGGAGGCCATGTCATGGACGAATTCGATGCGCTTGAAACGATTGAGTCGAACCGGTGCGCGCGCCGAACGCTGCTTGAACACCATGGCGTCGGCGGAATCGAACTCGCTCAGAGCGAAGCTCCGTTCGAAATTCGCTTCCCGCGTGGCGAGCCGCATCAGCAAACCGCCGAACGCCTCGTCACCACCCGTCCACCAATCCCAGAGCCGGTCGGCGATCGCGGTCTTCGAGAAGGTGACTTCACCGTCCGCGGATTCAAACAGCGGCTCGGCCAGCAGCACGAATGAGAGCGCGCTCAGGTTCGCGAGCGCGGCCACCGCATCGGGATGGCTAGCGAGCCAGCCGACGCGTTCGGAGGACCTGAGCGCTTCTCGCACCTGATCTGGGGGCGCGTCGCCAAGTTCAAACTCCGCATCCTGCACGATGCCCAGGGCCTTGCGCACATTGGCGCCGGTCTCGGTCTGGGAGATGACGACGACGCGCCAAGCGGGCGACTGTCCATCCGCCGCCGCGGTCAACGACGTCGTCAATTGCCGGAGTTGCGGCAATGTCTCCGCGACTAGGCGTTCGGCCGCGTCGATCACCAACACGTTGTTCGGACGGGAGGTCGCCTTCAGTGTCTCTTCCAGACCCTGGCGCAACCTGAGTTGACTGCGTCCCGCCGCCGTCAGCGCGAGACCGAGTTCTTCGGGACCGAGCCAGATGCGATGTGCATCGGCGAAGCTCTGCTCCAGGACGCTCGCCACCAGCGCCGATTTGCCGACGCCTGACTCACCGTGCACGGCCGCGACGGGATGCGTGGAGATGAGTTCCAAAACCTCGGCGGCCTCGGACTCGCGCCGTATGACGTGACCGTTCGGCAGCGCGACCTCGACGCGGGCACGGCAATCGTCGCTCACGCGCCGGATCGCCGCCCATGACGCAGCCAAGTCCGGGTGATCGTTGAGCGCGAACTCTGCGCGCAATTCGGCCCAGAGATCTGCGACACGGATGGTCCCGCTCTTGATGCGTGCGTCGGCGGCCTTCGCGATCAGCTTCTTCCAGAGATCCTGCGCTTCGCTCCAGCTGCCGCTCGCGAGGATCGCGCGGCAACGTTCGATCGAGGTCTCTTCGTCTTTGGAATTGGCAGTCTGGAAATCGACGCCCAGCGGCAGCACGCGCGCCGCCAACGCAGCGATGGTCTCATCATCGCGCGCCGGATCGCCGGCGAGGCTGTCGAACACCTTCTCGTGCTTAGGCGTCTTGCGGATGCGCGCCAGCGCCAGCGGCGTTGCGCCGCCGCCGATCCAGTCCTGCAGATCAGACCAGGTCTTCTCGAAGCCATCGTGCTGACCGCGGGTGACGAGTGCAAACCGCGCCCGCGCGCGCTGTGAGGCATCGAGCCGGTCCCAATCCCTCCATGCGGCTGCGGCGAAATCCGCGCGGAAGCCGCCCGACCCCACATCGAGACCGCTCTTGCAGGAGATCGACAAAATGATCTCGTCACCCGCGGCGTCGATGCCGCTGACGATCATATCGTCAAGCCCGTGTCCGAGCGCCCTGGTCTGGAACTGGATGCTTGTGCCGGGCGCGTCGAAGCCGTGCACCGGCAAGCCGCTCATCATGCGCACGAGCAGCCATGCGCCGACGCAGTCTTCGAACGCGTACCCCGCACCCGAGGTCGAGCGCGTGGTCGCGACATCATCGCGGCCAGGCCGCGCCCGCCGGCGGCCTTTGCGGCCTTGCTTGCTCGGCTGCGCGTCTGCCTTGTCCGCGACGTCGATGGCTTTACCGATCGCCGCACGCGCCATCGCAGCCACGGCGCCGATATCGACGCCTTCGGCTTCCAAAGCTCTGGCGCGTTCCTCGGTGCTGGAGGCGAGATCCTGCTCGACGAGCTTCTCGACCAAGTCTTCGACCGTCTTCTTCGGCTCGTCAGTCATGTCTGGCGCGTTTCAGGTGGCGGTCCAACTCGCGGTTCATGGCCTTTCGCGCCGTCTCATACGCGCGCTGGTCCAACCCGGTGAAGGCGCGGAGTTCAGCGCCCTCCAGACCATGGAGCGTGCCGATCGCCACAGTGCGCGCGTTCGGATGGTGCGCGAACGCATCCGAGACGCGCGCGCGGAGCGCGCGCTCGGCCTCATCATGCTCGAGCCGGGTTTGAGGATCAGCTTCGAGCGCGCGTTCGCCCTCGATCTCGGTCCAGGCCACCTCGGCCGCGTGCGCTTTCGTGCGTTCGCGGGAGGCGACGCTCTGCATGGTACGGACGAGATGGACGATGACTTTAAGATCGGCGGGGCAAGTCCGCGTGCCACGGATCGTCCTGACGATGGCGGCCTGGAGCAGGTCTCCGCCTGACCAGCCAGAGATCGCCGAGGCGAAGCGCTCCCCGGTGCTGACCAGCCAAGCCAAATCCGCGTCGGCCAAAACGGCCAACGCCTGTAGAAACTCGTTCCTGGAGAGCGCCGGCCGGGCCGGCTTGGGGGCGATACTCATCTCGTCCGTTCTGTCGTTCTCACCATGTATGCTCGCGGCCAGCGGCCACCCGGACATCGCGTCGAAGATTTTTGCAGAAATTCTCGCGGAGTGGATGCGGCAACGAAACGACTATGGCGTTCGCACAGCGGCTTCGGAATGTCGCTGCGCGCGGAACCGGCACACCCCTGAATGTCCGCAACTAGCGGATCGAACTCGGCGCTCTACGTCTTAATTTGCCCCGAATCGGGGTGCCGGCGGTGTCTACCGCTTTCGCGGCGGCTTGGCCTTATTGTCCGGCATGACGAGATCAATGTGCGAGACGCCCAACGCCTGAGCCAATTCAAATAGAGTTACGATCGTTGGGTTGCGCTTCCCTTGCTCCAAGCCGCTAATGTACTGCTGACTAAAGCCCGAGCGCTCTTCGAGCTGCTCCTGTGTGAGGCCCTTCTCCTGGCGGATACGTGCGAAGTTGCGCCCCACCAGGGCCCGCATGTCCATGCGGCCACGGTGGCAATCCACACACTCTAGTGTTATCAACTATAATATGTATTCCACACGCGACCTGGACGCGGCCGTTGCCATATGCATTGCAAAACTGGCCGCCGTCGGCCTGAAACCGGCCGCGCGCGTCTGGGAATCCTCACGCGCCTTCGACCTCGCGGTGTCCGTCGGACCGAAATTGGCCGTCATCCGCTGCGTGGCACAAGCCGCGCCTACCGATTATCAGGCCCTCGCAACAATGCTGGCGGATGGTGACTTTGACCGGGCGGCACTGGTCTATTGCGATACCGAACAGCCGTCCCTTTCCGAGAAGATCGACAGCTGGTCCATCGCAGACGTCGACAACCTTGCATCCTCCTTGGCTGGAGCGGTCCCATGACCGCGTCTCTGGACTGGGCTCGCTTCTTCAAGCTCGAGGGACCGCGCCTGCGCCGCTTCCTCCGCCGCTTCGAGCCTGCGGTCTCGCCTGAGGATGTCGCCCAGGACAGCTTCGCCCGCCTGTGGGCGGCTGAGCCTCAGAGGATCGCCTCTCCTGCCGACTATTTGTTTCGGACCGCGATCAATATCGCCACGGACCATGCCAGGCGGCGGAAGGCCTCGCCGGTCGTCGCGGCCCGCAATGTGGAGCACATTGCCACCGACGCGGTCGCACCCTCCCCTGAGGATCTGCGCATCGCTGCGGAGACGGCGCAGGCTGTTCGCGAGGCGCTCCTGGTGCTCACCGAGAACCAGCGCTTGGCGCTCGTCTGGTACAATGTCGAGGGCCGCTCGCAGGCCGAGATCGCCGCGGAGCTGGGCGTCACCGTGCGCCAGGTGCAGCGGCTGATCGCCCAGGCGCTGGCGAAGTGCCAGGCGCATCTTCGCGAGCACGAGGACAAGACGGGGCCGCTTCGTTAGAAGGCTGGTCATCATGGCGGTCGGACCAGAGCCCACCCGCGCCGAGAGCGAAGCAAGCGAATGGCTGGTGCTGCTCGATTCACCGGCCGTGCCCCAGCACGAAATCGAGCGGTTTCAGGCGTGGCTGGGTGCGTCTGACGAGAACAAGCGCGCCTGGGCGGAGGTTTCGCAGACCTGGGACAAGCTCGGGCCCATCCTGGCGTCACTCCCGCCGGAGGCGCTCGCAGCGCCCGCTGGCCATGCCGCACACAACGACAATGTCAGCCCGGACGCGGGTTTGCGAAAATTTGCACGGCTGGCCCTTCCTGTTGCGGTCGCGGCGGCCGCCGTCGTTGCCCTCTTCGCGCCACTGCCAAACACCGTCCAGCCGGCGCCGGATGCTGTCTCCTACGCGACACAGGCGCGCGATGCGCGCACGCTCTCCCTGCAGGACGGCTCGACGATTGAGTTCAGCCCGCTGGCCGAGGCGCGCGTGGCCTTCTCGGAGCGGGAACGGCGCGTCGAACTTGATCGCGGGACCGCCATGTTCGATGTCGCCGCTGACGCCGATCGCCCTTTCATCGTCGCTACCCCCTTCGGCGAGGTGCGCGTCGTGGGCACGGCGTTCGCCGTGCGCGTCGGCGAAGAGAGCGCAACGACGAGCGTCGTGCGCGGCGTCGTCGAGGGCGCGCCAGCCCGCGGCGCGACGCTTTGGGCTCGCATGACATCCTCGCCCGCATTGGTAAGGGCGCGCGCGGATGAGGAAATCCGCCTCGCCCGCGGAGAAGCACAGCTTCTTGAACTGGATGCGGAAGAGGTGGAGCAGCGCCTCGCCTGGCGAGAGGGAAAGGTTGCTGCCTACAATGTCAGCCTGCGAGAGGCCGCCGAAGAGGTCACGCGCTTTTCGGGCGTCACCTTCGAGTTTGCCGACCAGCGGCTTGCGCGCGAGCGGGTGACGCTCTTCATCGACGGATCGGACGTCAGCGAATTTCTGACTCTGCTCGAGACCAATCTCGGCGTTCGCGCCGAACGGGTCGCCGTGGATCGCGTTCGGCTCAGCCGGCGCTCCTAGCCTTATTCCCGCAGGCGGATTCCGACTGACAGTGTCCCAAACGCATGGCGGGCGCGGATACCTAAAGGTCGTGCTCTCTCGGACGCGCAAAAAAGGTCCCGCGTCGATGTCGTGTTTTGCTGTCTCGTTCGTCTCTCCCTCTGAAGGCCGAGCATACGGCCACATGGGAGGGGGAATTGAAACGCGATGGAATGCGCGCGCCTGCGCGCGCGGTCATGTGCGCCCTGCTGGCAGGCGCTTCTGTTCTGGGACTTTCAACGCCGGCGCAAGCACAAGCCTTCGGCGCCGAAGCGCGCGCAGATCAGGAACGCATCACCTACGCGATCGAGGCACAGCCGCTCGCGGATGCGCTCGCCGAATTTGCGCGCCAATCGGGCCTCAGCTTCCTCTTCTCACGGGACAGACTGGCAGGGGCTTACGCGCCTGCCGTTCATGGCGCCTTTACGCGCGAGGAGGCGCTTGACCGGCTTCTCGCTGGTTCAGGCTTCGAGGGCAGCATCGAGGGACAGTCCATTCGACTGACGGAACGCGCGAACCCCCAGCGCGCCAGCGCCGGCGCTGATCCAGAACCCACCGCAGCGCCGGCGCGTCCTGGGGAGGACGCCGCCGCGGCACAGGCCGACGCCACGGGTGGCGACGAGGAGATCGTCGTGACCGGCACGCGCATCCGCGGCGCGCCGCCCGCCGGATCGAATGTGCTGGGGATCGACCGCGAGGACATCGAAGAGAGCGGCCGCACAACGCTGCAGGACGTGCTGCAGACCATGCCGCAAGTTTACACCGGCAGCCAGAGTGAGGCGACACAGCTCAATTCCAACGCCCCAGGGCGAAATCTCGCACTTGGATCGAGCGTCGACCTTCGCGGTCTGGGATCGGACGCGACTCTGACGCTGCTGGACGGGCGCCGCCTTGCGCCCGCCGGTCTCGGCAACTTTGTCGACATCAGTGCGATTCCGCTGGCCGCGATCGAGCGCGTCGAGATTCTCGCCGACGGCGCCTCCGCCACCTATGGCGCCGATGCAGTGGGCGGCGTCGTCAACGTCATCCTGCGCCGGGATCTCGATCGCGCAGAGAGCACAGTCCGCTACGGCGGCGCCGACGGTTTCGACGAGATCGGCTTCTCGCACGCATTCGGCGAGACGTGGTCGGGCGGATCGCTGATCGCCGGCTACGAATATCGCCAACGCGACTCGCTCTCGTCTTCCGAACGCTCTTTCGCGGCCGATTCCGATCTTCGCCGATACGGCGGAACCAATTTCTCCCGGACCAACGCAAATCCGGGCAACATCATCCGCGTCGGCGCGACGCCTGTTACCTTCGCCATTCCGACGGGCCAGGACGGCACAAACTTGACCATGGTCGACCTGCTTCCGGGCCAGATCAACTTCCAGAACACGCAGGAAGACAATTTCCTGCTCCCCGAACAGGAAAGCCATTCCGGCTTCCTCACCCTTCGCCAAGACCTTGGGCCCGACATTGAATTGTTCTTCGACGTGCTGACGTCGGACCGGCGCGCCTACGCAGAACGGCCAAACACCAACACCACCATTTCCGTCCCGGAGACCAATTACTATCGCCAGCAGGCCGGCCTGTTCACAGGCCAGGGCGCGCTCGCCATGGGCTATTATTTCGGCGACGATTTTGGGCCGCTCGAGATCGACACCTCCTCGCGCACCTGGGCCGCGGCGACAGGTCTCGATATCGGCCTCTTCTCCGATTGGCGTCTCGAGCTCGCCATCTCGTATGGCGCGCACGCCGATGAGAATGACACGCGCAACGCCGTCGACCTTGCGGCCGTCAACGCCGCGCTCGCGAGTTCGAACCCGGCCACTGTGTTCAATCCGTTCAGCGATGGGGGCAACACGCCAGCCTCGATCCTGGCCGGACTCACATCGAGCCAGTTCGTCGACACTGATTCCGAATTGGCCGCCTACGCCGTCAAGGCAGATGGGAGCTTGTTCGATCTGCCGGGCGGATCGCTGCGCGCGGCGATCGGCGCCGAACGCCGCCGCGAAACCTTCTCCGCCAATCAGATCCGCATTTCCGCGGCCGGGGTCGTCACTACCCCCAGAGTGCAAGACCCCGGCCGGCGCGTGACGGACGCCTATTTTGGCGAGCTGCTCGCGCCGCTCGTCAGCGAGGACATGAACATCCCGCTTGTCAACACGCTCACCCTCTCTCTGTCTGCGCGCTACGAGGAGTCGTCGGACTTTGGCTCGGCGACGACGCCAAAAATTGGCGTTCTGTGGAGTCTCAGCGAAGATTTCTCTTTTCGCGGCACATGGGGCACGTCTTTCAAGGCGCCCCAATTCACGCAGATGCTGACCGGCACCGCCGGCTTGATCGGCGCATTGCCGCCGACGATCGATCCGAACGCGGACAACGGTTCGACCGGCACGCTACAGGTGCTGGGTTCGAATAGAGGTCTCCGGCCCGAAGAGGCAGAGACCTGGACCGTCGGCTTCGATTACGAGCCACGATGGGCCGAGGGCCTGCGCGTCTCGGCCACCTACTATGACATCGACTTCGCGAACCGGATCGCCATCCCTGGCAATATCCTGGACGCCTTCCGCAATCCGCAGAACTATGTCGGCTACCTCATCCTCAAGCCGACGCCGCAACAGATCGCCGACTATCTCGCTCTCGGCGACACCATCACCGGCGCGATTCCGCCAGATGGAATCGAGGCCATCTGGGACGAGCGACTGACCAATTTGGGCGCGCTTCTGGTGCGCGGCGTCGATCTGTCGGCGTCCTACGCCTTCGACACCCCGCTTGGCGATGTGAGCGTGTTCGCCAGCGCCAGCCGGCTCTTGGAGTTCGCGCGCAGCACCAATCCGGCGCTGCCGACGGTCGAGGTGCTGGACACCGTGTTCAATCCGATCGACTGGCGGGCCCGGGCTGGCGTATCGCTCAACACCGATCGTTGGAGCGCTGGCTTCGTCGTCAACTACGCCGACGACTACCGCGACACCATCAGTACGCCCAATCGCGAAATCGACGAGTGGGTCACCTATGACGCGCGCCTCGCTTACCGACTGGGCCAGAGCGGCGAGCGTCGAACGGAATTCTCGATCGATGTGCGCAACATCGCCGACGAGGACCCTCCATTCGTGAACAACACCTCGGGGCTTGCCTTCGACACGCTCAACGCCTCGCCGGTTGGGCGCGTGGTGATGTTCCAGGTGACACAGCGATGGTGAGGGTCGCGCTCGCCGCGATCCTTGCTGTCTTCTGGTCTGGACTGGCGCAGGCCAGGGCGCCGGAAATCCTCGACATCCTCAGGCTTCGCGACATCGGTGGCTATCAGACCGGGCTCTCATTGTCGCCGGACGGCCGGCAGGTTGCGGTGTTCTCGCGCGACACATTGGTCGAAGAGGATCGCTATCGCTATCGATTGCTCGTGGTTCCGTCGGCAGGCGGCGCGGCGCGCGAGATCGCCGATGGCGGCGATGCGATCCTGCGAACGACGACGGGGCGCTACCAGGGCGGGATTGACGACCGCATACCGCTGTGGTCGCCGGACGGCGTATGGATCGCTTATATCGCGCGTCATGACGATCGCGTCGAACTCTGGCGCGTGCGGGCGAATGGCGCCGGCAATCAGCGCCTCATTGGCGGCGAGCGCGACGTCGCTGGCTTCGCCTGGCTCAATGATCGGGAAATCGTTGTTCAGCTCTACCCCTCTCGCACGGAGCTGGAGGCGCAAGCCGCGCGCGAACGCCAGTTGGGCTTCTTCGCCGATGATCGCTACGAGCCACGGTATAGCCTCGCGCCCTACCCTAACTTGTCCGCCGGACGCACTGTTGTCGTCATCGACACACGCACGCGGCAGCTTCGGACTGCAACGGGGGACGAGACCGACGCGCTGCGGCCGCAGGCGGGTTATGGCGCAGTCTCCGGCCAAACCGCGTTCGACGCCGAAGGTGATTTGAGGGTCGCCATCGCGCCCGCGGCGCCGGGCGATCGCGCGGCCATGCCCGCGCTCGCGCTCTATGCGCATCGCAGCAGCGAGGAGGTCGTCCGATGCGGTGCGCCCGAATGCTCTGGCGCCATGTCCGGCGTGTGGATCATCGGCGCCGATCGCGTCGTCTTCCAGCGCCGGGAAGGCCATGGCCGGCGCCTCACGGCGCTCTACAGCTGGGATCTGCGGTCTGGCGCAATCAGTCTGATCCGCCGCGAAGACGAATTGCTGCTGGACTGCGAAGACGCCGATGCGATGCTGGTGTGCCTACAAGAGGCGCCCGCGCAGCCGCGCCGGCTGGTGGTGATATCGCCAATGTCAGGCGCGCTCGCCCTGCTCCACGACCCTAACCCGCAATGGTCTGAGCTGGAGACCACGCGGATCGAGGCGATCGACGTGCACGACGCCTACGGCAACGAAGGTTACGCCCATCTCGTCTATCCGCGCGGCTATCGCGAAGGCGAACTCTATCCGATGGTGATCGTGCAATATCGCTCGCGCGGCTTCCTGCGCGGCGGGACGGGGTTTGAGTATCCCATTCACGTGCTGGCCGCGCGCGGCTATTTCGTCCTCAGCGTCGAGCGCACGGACAATTACCAACTGGCGGCGCGCCTGCCCGCCGCCGAGTGGCAGGTGGCCATGGAGCTTGACGGCTCGGAACTGCGCATGAAGCTGACGCAGATAGAGGCGCTGCTGGACCAAGTCGCGGCGCGCGGCATCGTCGATCCCGCGCGCATCGCCATCACCGGCTTCAGCGATGGCGCCGAGACAGCCTACCATGTCCTGACGCGGACTGACCTCGTCGCCGCCGCAGTCATCAGCCAACCGCCGACCGACCCTTCGGTCTACCCGCTCAATTCCGAGGAGTTTCGCCGTTCGCTGCGCGCAACAGGCACGACAGCCCCTTGGGACGATGCCGAGCCCTGGATATCCTGGTGGCGAGAAAACGGCGTCATCTATCATGCCGATCGCCTGCACGCGCCCGTGCTCATGAACCTGGCCGATAGCGAGGTTTTGCCGGCAATGCCGCTTGCCGTGCGACTCCGCGAGCTCAATCGAGCCGTCGAGATGTATGTGTATCCCGGCGCATACCACGTGAAGTGGCGGCCCCAGCATCAGCTCGCTGCGCAGCAGCGTGCGCTGGACTGGATCGATTTCTGGCTGCGGGGCGTCGAACGCGAGGACCCCAACGAACCCGGCCGGCTTGAGCGCTGGCGAGCCTTGCGGGCGCGTCAGGCTGCGAGCATCGACTGAGAGGAACGGTTGTGTTTGAAGCGCTTCAAATTCTGCAACCAGGCCTCGGCGGCGATAAGCGAATAGAGACCATCCGCCAGCATGCCGTCCTGGCCCCAATTGACCTTTAGCAGATTGGCGAGGCGCGCGCGATCGATGAGACCGGTGCGCGCCAATTCGCCGTCAGGGAGCACGTCGCCGATCCAGCCGCGGTTCGCGGCCAGGATTGTCGCAAAGTAGCGTGTCGTCTCCCCTTTCAACGCGCGCGAAAGCACCGCCGGCGGCGCAAACTCGGCGAATGCTGCGCGCGCCAGCGAGCGGTCCTGACCGCCCGCCGTCATGATGTAGGGCGGGATACGCAGGCACGTGTCGATGATGGGCTGGGCGAGCAGCGGAGGAAATGGCTGCATCGCGCCTGTTGTCGCCGAGCGATCATGATAGCTCAGCGCATCCCGTAAATGGCGAAGGCGCAGCGCTCGGGCTGGCGTCTGGCGCCGCATCAGCGCGTCCCAGGCATGAGCATCTCCCACTCCTGCAGCGTCTGCGGACAAAAGCTGCGCGGCGCTCGATCGGGGCTGCCGATGAGGTCCGCCTCGCAAGACGCCCTGACGCAGCATGGATCCAAACACGCCCCACACGGAGCGGCGTGAGAGGCGTGCGGTGTCGAGCGCCACCGCCATCAGATTCGGTGCGCCATCGCGCGCCGCGTCGGCCGCGATCGAAGTGCTGCGGCTGCGATGAAACACGTGGTCGCCGCCGCGGCCGGATGTGAGGATGCCGGCGCCGACGCTTGCGTAGGCCGCAGCCGTTTCCAGGTCGGCGAAACTCAACACAGCCAAGCTGGGCTTGACGCTGAGCGGCGCGTTCGACAGCCGCTCATAAGCAATGCGATGAGGACTCATCGCCAGTTCGATCAGCGGCGTGTTGGCCGCGCGCGCCACGGCGCGGGCCATTGCGCGCTCGTCTCCTTCCGGGGCATCCGGCCAATACTCATTGATGCAGGTGATCGCCTCGACCGGCGCGGCCCTCTTTAGCAGTCCCAGGACTATGGAGGAGTCGAAGCCTCCTGAGAGACGGTGCAGGATCGGCTGGCCCGCCGCCGCTATCGCAGCGGCGACCGTTTCGCCGGCGCTGCGGAGCTTTAAGACCCCTTCCGCGAAGGTTTTGGTTCCTGCCGCAGGGGCATGAACGGGCGTCCAGACCAGGTCGATGCGATGCTCGGTACGGGAAAAGACCGCGGCCTCGCCTGGCGCGATCTCGTCGACATCTTTCAGACCCGTCGAGCCGAGCACGACGCGCGGGTAGCTCAAGAACGCAGCGACAAAATCCAGGTTGGGCTCGATCTCGGGCAGCATCGACACAACATCGCGCGCTTCCGAGAACACGACGTGGACATCGCCCGACCGCGTCATGAAGCAAGGCACGGCCCCGTTGGGCGATCGGAGCACGCGTATGACATCGTGCCCACGGTCGATGACAACTGCGACGTAAGATCCCCAGCGCTCATTCGCAAACGCCTCGATGCTGCGCTTGTCGTCTTCTGCAATCGACGCATCCGGCATGGCGCCCTGATAGATGTCGCCGAAGACCGCGCCTTGGCCGTGCGGCAGTTCGATGACGTCCTTCGCGTCTGTCGGCGCCAGGAGCAGCACGCCGCGCCAGTCAACGATCGTGCGCCAGCCCTCGCCCAGCCGCGAGGCCAAATCGCGCGCAGCTTTCTCCAGCCTGGCCACAGCCGGCGTCCAGCGCAGGAGGACGTAGCGTCCTCTCATCCGGCCCACGCAATCTGCGTGTAGGAACGGCAGGTCTCGGCCGCATCATTGAGACAGACGCCATCCTCTTCCACCCAGCAATGGGCGGAGAATGGCCTTGTGCGTACGCCCATGACCAAACGCGGTGAATGGCCAGCGGCCTGCAGGAAATGCATGAGCGCCAGCGAGTCGAAAAGACAGACGCGCCGGCGCGGATACCACGGTCTCATCAGTTCGAACTTGGCCGTCGCGTCGGCGGTCGACAGCAACGCACGCGCTCGCTTGGAGGTGCGGCCCTCAAAGCTGGCGAAGGTAAGATCGAGGCGGCGGCGGCGTAATGCGTACGCAGCGCGCAAGCAGGCATAGAGCATGCGCGTCCAATCGGGCGCCGCGACGATCGCGGCGAGGTACGCTTGCGGGTGGAGCTCTTCGGTCGGAGCCGATCGCCGCGTCTCCCGAGGCATGCGCGCCCCTGCGAAAGGTTCAATGAGGTTTTGCGCCAGCAATGATGGCGCAGCGCTGCCGTCGCCGCCGTCGCAGACGCCCGCAATCTCGGGAGCGCGTTCGCGCTCAACGGCGAAATAGCGATCGCGCTCGAGGTCGAGGAAGACGACCGCGCCTTGATCGATACAAGCGCGGACGGCTGGTCGCAGACTGAACATGGCGATAACCCTGCACGCGGGGCGCGCACAGCAGAGCGCGCGCGCCCCGCGTGAACGTCTTCACATCGTGAAGCTTTCCGGCGTCTCGTGGTTTTCCTTGAGGATCGGATCCCACACGCCGAGCGTCCGCTCGGTGGCGGCGCCAAGATCGGAGACATCCCCTTCCAGCGCCACGACTTGATCCTTGTTCATCGTCTTCTCCGTTGCTTGAGTGACGGCCAGGCGCGGCGACTTAGTCGCGCGCCTCCGGCTCGACGAAGTTCTCCTTGGCGAGCGGCTCGTAGATGCCGAGCGTCACCTCGGTGGCGGCGCCGAGTTCGGTCACGTCGTCTTGGTCTTCACGCATTGTCGCCTCCAATGGGCATCATCTTGCCCAAGGGAACCATCGCGCTTTCGGAACCGATCACCGAATCGATAAAGATGAAGATCAGTTGTCTGATCAGCCGGGCTCGCCATTGTTCGGCAACGCCTTGAGCACCACGCGCTGGCGAAGCGCGCCGGCGTTCTGAATGCGGCGGCGCGCATAGGCCTTCTGCAGAGCCGACGCGCGCCGCGAGCGGTCCGCCAGCGCATTGACGAGCGTCTCGAACTCGCCTTGCACGTCGCCCAGAATTTCCTCTTCGACCTTGCGGGCTGCGAAGAGACGCTCATCGGCGTTGAGCGCGGCGCGCCGCAGCTCGAAATTGGCGCCGGTCTCGATGAGGCGCATCACCGCGTGCACGGCCTCGGCATAAGGTTGCGTGCGCGCGACGCGCTTCAGTTCCGGGCCAGACGCCGGGGTTGGGAGCGCCAGCGTCAGCAGCGCGCCGCGCCATTCGTAGAGCTGGGCCAATTCGCCTTCCGACCACAACGCCACTTCGTACGCGGAGTGCTGCCCCGGCCGGATGAGGCGCTCCCATGTCAGCATGCTGAGCGCCTGGCGCACCGGCATCGAACTCAGACCCAGCGAACGCGCGAGGCCCTCCACATCGATACGGCTGCGCACCGGCAAGGCGCCGGCCAGGATGCGCTGCTTGATCTCATCGTAGGCGCGGCGTGCTGCGCTGGTGTCGGTCGCCATCTCAATCGGTGCTGGACGCCATCAGCGCCTTCAGCTCCGCCGCGATCGCCGGCGGCAGCGCGTCCCGGTGTGGCCCGCACGGGTTCGCGTCGCGCAGATATTCGATCGGGTCTTGGCCTTCCCAGCCGCCAAGGTTGGGCCGATGCCACTGATAGCCAATGAGCCGCTGGAGAGGCTCGGGAAACCATTGCGCGACATCGCGCGGATAGGCCAAGAACTGTTCTTCGTAAGTGCGCAGCCATCCGGCGCAATAGCCAATGACGACGCCGGTTCGATCGGCCTCTGATCGATTGGCGCCGCCGCTGTGCGTCAAGCCGCCCAGATAGACGAGCGCCGATCCCGCTTTCATCACGGCTGCGATCGCTTGGGCAGGATCGGGCGTGCGGCCCAGGCGTTCGATGTGGCTCTTCGGCCAGAGCCGCGTTGCGCCATTCGTCTCCGTGAAATCGCTGACCGCCCACATCACATTGAGCGACCAGACCTGGCCATTGGCTTCGACCGGCCACATCTCCTCATCGCGGTGCGGCGCCTGCGCCTTCTGGCCGGGGTGGATGCGGATGGCCTGCGTCATATTGAGCCGCATGCAATCGCACGCAGGCGCGAGCGCGGCCTCGGCAAGAGCGACGATGCGCGGATGGAGCGCCAGCTGCTGCGCCATCGTCGCCTTCGACAGAAGCCCGTTGACGCGCGTCGTCGCCCAGCCATGGAAATCGCCCTCGCAGCGCGGCGTACGCTGGAGCCACGGCTCGAGCTCGGCCGCCAGCGCCTTCACTTGGCCTTCGCTCAACAGGCCATCGAGAATGAGAAACCCCTCGCGCCGCAGCGCTTCGAGATCGGCGGCGAGCATATCGCACGCCATGTGCGTCATGACCGACATGTCTCCCCTCCTTTCCTCAAGCTGCGCGCGCAAGTTCGGCGGGCACAAACCGGATCAACGGCGCGCTGATGGCGAAGGCTTCGCGCACGCGCTTTAGGCCCGCGCCGTCAATGTGCGCTGCGAAGGCTTGAATGCGGTGGCGTCCCTTGCCGCGCGGGGCCCCGAGCGCGCGCGCATCCCAGCCGACTTTCATCGCCAAGGGCGCAAGCGCCGCGTCGGCCACGTATGTGACTTGATCGATGCCGAAGAGGAGCGCCGTCTCCATGATGCCGGCGATCATGCGGCCCAGCATCTGGCGCCGCGGCGCGCCGGCTGGCGTATTCGGGGCGGGACAAAAGCGCGTCGCTTCCCAGATGGTCGGCCCGGCGGGAATGGGCCCTTCGCAAAGATCGGCGAATTGTTCGCTGAGCAAGTGCGGACGCTCCGTGGGCAAGAGCCGCGCCGACACCCGGACTTGCGAAGTCGGCGTTCCCGCTTCGATCAGGTAGATCGCTTCAGGACTGTCATAAGCGTCGATCTCGAGCCCGGCGCTCTCCTCAAGGCGCCACTTCAGCTTGTCGATGAAGACCTGTTTGCGCTGGCGATGCATCTCCGTCAGCAGGTGGTGAAACCGCCGCCTGTTATCCGGGGATATAATGTAGATCATGCTGCCTCCGACCGCTGTGCGCGGAGAATGCATGAGGCGCGTCTCGATGCGTAACAGGTCCCGCGGGACCTATTGACTCACGGCGAATCGGCTAGCGCGCCAGATCGTCAATCAAGACCTGTCCGTCGAACACGGCGCGAACAACAGCCTGGACACGGTGAGAAACGCCGTAGCGCTTCTTGGCGCGCTCGATGGCGTTGTGCGCCGTGCGTGCGCTGACGCCCAAGAGTTCGCCGATCGCCCAATCGCTCTTGCCGCATCCAGCAAGCGTCAGGCATTCGCGTTCGCGCGGCGGCAGCACGACGGGTTCGGCAAGCGCATCTGGATTAAGACGCCGATGCATGGCGCCGTGCCCGTAGATGACGATCATCAGCGTGTGCGCCATGGCGAGCGGATCGACGCCCTCCGGGCCTGCGATCAGCGAGCACGAAGCGGGAATGACGTCCGGCGAACGGAGCGGAATGGTGAGGCCGTCCGAAAGCCCATACGCGGCGCCCTCAGCCAGCACGCGCTTCTGCTCGCGGGTAAGGCGCATTCTCGCGACGTAGTCGTTCCAATTGAATGGCGCCGACATGCTGCGAGCGGCAAGGAAGACGGGATCGATGAAAGCGAAGTCCTCTTCGGAATACTGTTCGAGCCACGGCCGCGGATAGTTGACGACACTGACGGCGCCAGGGCGCGGCCGCAGCGGATCAACGTGCGACGCGCACGCTATGTATTGGTAGCCGAGCGCCTGCAGCGTTGCCACGAACCGGTCTTCAATGGCGGCCGCGCTCGTCTGCTTCTCGCAGAAGTCGAGAAAATCGAGCGCGATCTTGCTGGCCGGCACGCAAAACCTCTAGTTGTTGGCGTCCCAATAAGATCGGACTCTCTGCGGCGCGCAAGGGGGCGCACTGGAAGGAGGCGAACCCATCCCTCCGTCCTCGCGCGTCAGGCGCAGGCGCCCGCGCGCGGAAGGGGTCGCTGCTCGGAGCGGCGCTCAGATCGCATCCCGGGCGCCTCATGCGCCGTCATGACCTGATGGGCGGGCGCCAGAGAGGAAGAGCGGGGCGGAGGTCCCGCGACGGACCGGACCCGAGAGAGAGCCTTTTGGGCGGCCGTTGCGGAGACGAAACCCCATGGCCAACGTATCTCAGAAGATCACGCTCAGCAGCTCGCGCGACATTCCCTTCAACAAGCTGGTGCTCAGCCAATCGAACGTGCGCCGCTTGAAGGCGGGCGTGTCGATCGAGGACTTGGCCGAAGACATCGCGCGGCGCACGCTTCTGCAGAGCCTCAACGTGCGCCCGATCCTCGACGCCGACGGCGCCGAGACCGGCATGTACGAAGTGCCGGCGGGCGGGCGGCGCTATCGCGCGCTCGAGCGCCTCATCAAGCAAAAGCGCCTGGCCAAGACCGCGCTCGTTCCCTGCGTCGTGCGCGATCCGCACGCCGGCGTCAGCGCCGAGGAGGACTCGCTTGCCGAGAATTTCCACCGCGCCGAACTCCATCCGCTCGATCAGTTCGACGCCTTCGTTGCGCTGAAGCGCGAGGGCCAGGGCGAGGAAGAGATCGCCGCGCGCTTCTTCGTCACGCCCGCGATCGTGCGCCAGCGTCTCAAGCTTGCATCCGTTTCGCCCAAGCTTCGCCAAGCCTATGCCGACGAGGCGATGACGCTCGAACAGCTGATGGCGTTCACCGTCACAGATGACCACAAGCGCCAGGAGCGCGCTTGGAAGAGCCTGGAGCATTCCTGGAACAAGGAGCCGCACACGATCCGGAGGCTCCTGACGGAGGGCGCGGTCTCCGCCAGCGACAAGCGCGCGCAGTTCGTCGGACTTGAGGCGTATGAGGCAGCGGGCGGGCTCATCACGCGCGACCTATTCGAGGACGACAACGGCGGCTGGCTTCAGGACGTCGCCCTGCTTGAAGGGCTCGCCGCCGAGAAGCTTGAGCGCGAAGCCCGCGCCATCGCCGCCGAAGGATGGAAATGGGTAGAGGCGCAGATCTCCTTTCCCTTCGGGCACACGACAGGATTGCGCGCGCTCTGCGGCGAAGCGCTCCTGCTGAGTGAGGAAGAGGAATCGGCGAAGGCTGCGCTCGAAGCGGAGTACGACAAGCTCGAAGCCGAATATGCCGGCGTCGAAGACCTTCCCGAAGACGTTGACCGGCGCCTCGGCGAAATCGAGACGAGCCTTGAGGCCTTCGAGAACCGCCCTCTCCTCTTCGACGCCGCCGACGTCGCACGCGCGGGCGCTTTCGTCAGCATCGACCGCAATGGCGCGCTTGTCGCCGAGCGGGGCTTTGTTCGTCCCGAGGATGAAGCGGCCGGAGATCCGAGCGGTGAGGATGACGACGCTGGCCCTGCCCGCGGCCGCGTCATCGTCAACGGCGCGAGCGCGGCCGAAGACGAAGAGGAAACGGAATCTCCCTTGCCCGAGCGTCTCGTGCTCGAACTCACCGCCCATCGCACGCTGGCGCTGAGGAACGCAATCGCGGGAAATCCTCGCGTTGCGCTCACCGCTCTCCTCCATCAGCTGGTGCGCGAAACCTTTGCGTTCGGCGCCCGTGGGGGATGCATCGAGATCTCAGCGCGTGCGCCGGCATTCCAGGCTCAAGCCCCGGACCTCGAACGATCGGCCGCCGCCGAGGCTGCCAGCAGGCGCCACGAGCGCTGGCGCGCTGCGGCGCCTCAAGACGAGGATGCGCTCTGGTCCTGGCTTGATGGCCTAAATGACAAGGAGCGGTTGGAGCTGCTTGCGCACTGCATAGCCCAGAGCGTGAATGCGCTCACCGAACGGGCCAGTCTTTATGGCGGGACCACAACGGCCGATGGCGTGCGCCGCCGGCTTGGCGAGGCCGATCGCATCAGCCATGCGGTCAAGCTCGACATGGCGGCCGCCGGCTGGCGGCCAACGGTTGAGAATTATCTTGGCCGCGTCACCAAGAGCCGCATTCTTGCAGCCGTGCGCGAAGCCAAAGGCGAAGCGGCGGTCCAACTCATCGATCATCTGAAGAAGGCCGACATGGCGCGCGAAGCCGAACGGCTGCTCGACGGGACAGGCTGGCTCCCCGAGCCGCTGCGTCTTGCTTCGCTGGATGCAAGCGCGACGGAAGCGGGCCTGCCAGCGTTTCTTGTCGAAGAGGAAGCAGCCGCCGCACCGGGCGCCTGACGCGTGCGGGCGGGGCGCCTCACGCGCGCTCCGCCCTTTCATCCCGAATCAAGAGTGAGAGCGCCGCCCGCGCAGGCAAGTGACGGCTCGGGAGCCCCGCGAGAGACGCGTGAGCGGCCGCCTTCGGAGAGTCTCAAAATGAGCGATCATCACACGGCGCGTGCGCGCGCCGACGTCTATACGCGCATCACCGCCGACATCGTGGCGGCCATTGAAGCCGGCGCAGGCGCCTGGCGCATGCCCTGGCATCATGACGGCGCGGCTGGGTCGCGCCCCATCAACGTCGTCAGCGCCAGACCCTATCGCGGCATCAATGTGCTCGCGCTTTGGATTGCCGCCGCCGAGCGCGGCTACGCCCGAGGCATCTGGGGCACGCTTCGGCAATGGAATGGACGGGGCGCGCGCATCAACAAGGGCGAGCGCGCCACCACCGTCGTGTTGTGGAAACAAGTGCGCGGAAGCGAGGACGATGGAGATGACGGCGCTGAGAATGCGCCGCGTGCGCGCCTGTTCGCACGCGCGTTCTCTGTCTTCAACGTCGCGCAGGTGAACGGCTACGAGCCTCCAGCCATTCCTCTCCTTCCGGAATCCGAGCGCTTGGCAAACGCCGACGCGTTCGTCGCCGCGCTCGGCATTCCGATCGTCCGTGGCGGGGACAGGGCTTATTACCGGCCCTCTACCGACACTGTGCACCTGCCGCCGTTCGAGCGCTTCGTTGACGCCGTCTCGGAGGCGGGCGTTGCGGTCCACGAGTGTGCGCACGCAACAGGCGCGCCCCATCGGCTGGATCGTGATTTGAGCGGACGCTTCGGCTCTCATGCCTATGCGATGGAAGAGGCCGTCGCCGAGCTGACCGCCTCGTTCATTCTGGCCGACCTTGGATTGGCGCACCGCCCGCGCCCGGACCACGCCGCCTATCTCGCAACCTGGCTCGAGGTCCTGAACGAGGATCCGCGCGCGATCTTCACCGCCGCCTCGAAAGCGCAGCAGGCGGCGGACTGGATGCATGCGCAGCAGCCCCGCGCCAACCCCCCAACCGAAGCTGCCGCTCATCTGGCTGCCGCGGCCTGATCTCCCGGGCTCCGCAATCTCCCTTCACCTTCGAGGAAATACCCATGACATTCACATCCGCCTCGGCGGCCGCGATCGCGGCCGCTCCTCTATCTGTCCCCGCTCATTCTGTTCTCTTAGCGGCCCAAGACGTGCTCACGCGGCTCGAGCGTGGAGAGACGATCGACGCCGCCGCGTTGCGCGCGGCGTTGGAAACCGCATTCGGCGCATCGGACGCCGAAGGCCGCTGGGACTGGAAGACCGCCTACGAAGCTTGCGAGGCGGCAATTGTCCTTTTCCTTCGCAAATACTGGGAGGGAATGCGTGCCCGCGCGAGCTCCCCCGCGGCGCTGGCCGCAATGCTGCAGCGACTGGCCGCGCGCATGCCGACCCACACGCGCCGCTCCGAAACGAGCGAGGCCTTGCAGCAATTCTCAACGCCCATCCCGATCGCCTTTGCAGCGGCGAGGGCCGCGGCCGTCGGCGCCGGCGACGTCGTGCTCGAACCCTCTGCAGGGACAGGGTTGCTCGCCATCTTCGCCGAGTTCGCCGGCGCGCGCCTTGCGCTCAACGAGTTCGCCGAGCTTCGCGCCGATATGTTGTCGGCGCTTTTTGCCAACGTCGACGTCACACGCTTTGACGCCGCCCAAGTGGATGATCATCTCGATGCGCGGCTGAGGCCCAGCGTCGTTCTCATGAACCCGCCCTTCTCGGCCCTGGCGCATGTCGATCGGCCCATGGTGGAGGCGCAATTCCGCCATGTCGCCTCGGCGCTGGCGCGCCTCGTCGACGGCGGCCGCCTGGTCGCTATCACGAGCGCTGCGTTCTCACCGGACAATCCGGCCTGGAGCGGCGCCTTCGCGCGCATCAGCGAGCGTGGCCGAATCGTGTTCTCCGCGGCCATCGATGGCGCCCTATACGCCAAGCACGGCACGGCCACGGCGACGCGCCTTACGGTCATCGACAAGCGACCATGCGACAGCGCCGCCGCGCCATCGCTTGGCGTCGCACGCGACATCGTTACGCTGCTTGAGTGGATCGACACCCACGTTCCCGCGCGCCTCGCGGCCGCGCCCGAATATTTGGCGATCCCGGCACGGGACCCGCGTTCGCCGGCTCGAGCAACCGCCGCGCTATCTTCGATGACGGCGTGCGCGCACGAAGAAGGCGCCGAACTCGAATACGAAGCGATCGCGCCCGCGCAAGCTGAGCCTGCGAATGCATCGGATGCGCTCTACGAACCCTATGCGTTGCAGACCATACGCATTCCGGGCGCGCACGCCCATCCGACCAAGCTCGTCCAGTCGGCGGCGATGGCGTCCGTGGCGCCGCCACCTCCGCGCCACAGACCGCGCCTGCCGCCGCGCGTCACCGCTGAGGGCCTCCTTTCTGACGCTCAGCTCGAGAGCGTCATTCGTGCGGGCGACGCGCATGCGCAATTCCTGGAAGGCGCCTGGACGGTCGATGAGAGCTTCGACAATGTCGTCGCAGCGCGCGAGGACGCCGACAATTCGGTCCGCTTCCGCCGCGGCTGGTTTTTGGGCGACGGGACCGGCGCCGGCAAAGGCAGGCAGGTCGCCGGGATCATCCTCGACAATTGGCTGTGCGGGCGCCGGCGCGCGCTCTGGATCAGCAAGTCCGACAAGCTCATCGAGGATGCGCAGCGCGACTGGTCCGGGCTCGGCATGGAGCGCCTCCTGGTGACCCCGCTCTCGCGCTTCCGCCAGGGCGCGCCGATCCGGCTCAACGAAGGCATTCTCTTTACGACCTACGCGACGCTGAGGTCCGAGGATCGCGGCGAGAAAGGTTCGCGTCTCCGGCAGATCATCGACTGGCTGGGGCTGGACTTCGATGGCGTCATCGTCTTCGACGAAAGCCACGCCATGGCGAACGCTGCGGGCGCAAAAAGCGGGCGCGGAGAGCAAGGGCCGTCACAGCAGGGCAAAGCGGGACTTCGCCTCCAGCACGCGCTTCCCAATGCGCGCGTGCTCTATGTCTCCGCTACGGGCGCGACCAATGTGCATAACCTCGCCTATGCGCAGCGGCTGGGATTGTGGGGCGGCGCCGATTTTCCCTTCGCCACGCGCGCCGAGTTTGTAGAGGCGGTCGAGGCCGGCGGCGTTGCGGCCATGGAGGTGCTTGCGCGCGATCTGAAAGCGCTCGGCCTCTATGCGAGCCGATCGCTCTCTTATGAAGGCGTGCGCTACGAACTCGTCGAACATGCCCTCACCGATGAACAGATCCGCATCTATGACGCTTACGCCGGCGCCTTCTCCGTCATCCACAACAATCTCGACGCGGCGATGGCGGCCGCTAACATCACGTGCGAGAGCGCCACGCTGAACGCGCAGGCCAAGTCCGCCGCGCGCTCGGCCTTCGAGAGCGCCAAGCAGCGCTTCTTCAATCACCTGATCACCGGCATGAAGACGCCGACGCTGCTCAGGGCCATCGAGCGGGATCTGGCGGAAGGACACGCCGCTGTTGTTCAGATCGTCTCCACCGGCGAGGCGCTTCTGGGCAGGCGTCTTGCGGAAATCCCGACCGAAGACTGGGGCGACGTCAATGTCGACATCACGCCGCGCGAATATGTGCTCGATTATCTCGCGCACTCCTTCCCGGTGCAGCTCTATGAACCCTTCACCGACGGCGAAGGCAATCTCGCATCGCGCCCGGTCATGCGCGATGGCCAACCCGTGCTTTGCCGCGAGGCCGTTCGGCGCCGCGACCGCCTGATCGAGCGGCTCGCGGCGCTCCCTCCCGTGCCCGGCGCGCTCGACCAGATCGTCCAGCAGTTCGGCGCCGATGCGGTCGCCGAAGTGACGGGGCGAAGCCGGCGCATCGTGCGCAAGGGTGATCGCTTGGAAGTCGAGAACCGCGCAGGCGCGGCCAATCTCGCCGAAGCGCAAGCGTTCATGGACGACAAGAAGCGAATTCTCGTTTTCTCGGACGCGGGCGGGACAGGGCGCTCCTATCACGCCGAGCTCTCGGCGAAGAACCAGCGCCTGCGCGCGCATTATCTGCTCGAGCCCGGCTGGAAGGCCGACGCCGCTATCCAGGGGCTCGGGCGCACCAACCGCACCAACCAGGCCCAGCCTCCCCTCTTCCGGCCGATCGCCACCGACGTGAAAGCCGAAAAGCGCTTCCTCTCCACCATCGCGCGCCGGCTCGACACGTTGGGCGCAATCACGCGCGGCCAGCGGCAAACCGGCGGCCAGGGTCTCTTTCGCCCCGAGGACAATCTCGAGAGCCTTTATGCGCGCGACGCCTTGCGCCAGCTCTACAAGCTCATCGCTCAGGGTCGCATCGAGGGCTGCTCGCTTTCGCTCTTCGAGAGCGCAACCGGTCTCAAGCTCATGGATGAGAATGGCCTGAAGGACGAGTTGCCGCCAATCACGACGTTCCTCAATCGGCTCCCGGCGCTCACGATTGGGCTTCAGAACATTCTGTTCGAGGCGTTCGAAGGCTTGCTCAACGCGCGCATCGAGGGCGCGATCGCGGCGGGCGTCTATGACGCCGGCCTTGAGACGCTGACGGCCGAATCCTTCATCATCAAGGAGCGGCGCGTCATCTGTCGCCACGCCGCCACCGGGGCCGCGACCTCGCTCCTCACCGTCCTGCGGCGTGAGCGCAATGTCCCGCTCGATGTCGAGGAAGCGCTCGCGCATGCCTTGCGCAGGGATGCGGCACTCCTCGTCAACGCCAAGTCAGGCCGAGCGGCCGTGCGCTTGCCCGCACGCAGCACAATGCTTGATGATGGCGCAATCGAGGCCCGCGTGAGGCTGGTGCGGCCGATGGAGCGGACCTCAACGCCGCTAGCGGCCCTCGCGCAGAGCCAGTGGCGCGAATGCGGCGAGCAGGATTTTCGCGCGGCTTGGACCGGCGAATGCGCGCGCGTCCCGCCATTTTCCGACAGCGAGCTCCACATGGTCGCCGGGCTCCTTCTGCCCGTCTGGAAGCGCCTGCCGCAGGAGACGCCCCGCGTCTATCGCCTGCGGACCGATGACGGCGAGCGCATCATCGGCCGCAAAGTGTCTGCTCACTGGGCGGCCAGCGTGCTCGGGCAGAGCGCTTCCGCGGAGCTTGCGCCCGCCGATGCGTTCACCGCGCTCCTCGGAGGCAAGATCGCCATCGAACTCACTGAGACGATGCAGCTGCGGCGCGCGCGCGTCATGGGCGCTGCCCGCATCGAGCTCATCGGCTTTGCCGATGCGATGCGCGATCGCCTCACCGCCTATGGCCTCTTTCACGAGATCATCCAGTGGAAACTGCGCATGTTCGTGCCCACGCACGATCAAGGCGCCGACGTGCTCGCAAGACTCTTGGAGCGCTATCCAATCGTCGCCATCTCTGAGCGAAGCGGAGATGCTCGCCATGGCTCATGATGCTTGCGATCTCAAGGCGCGTCTTGCGCGCGAGGCCGAGGCCGTGTGCCGGCACTATCTCTCAAATGGAAGGAGAGAGGGCGCCTACTGGCGCGTCGGCGATGTCCGCAACACGCCAGGGCGCTCGCTGTTCGTGCGCTTACGCGGCGACGCGGAGGGTCACACGGCCGGAAAATGGACGGATGCGGCCACGGGCGAGCACGGCGATCTCCTCGACGTCATCCGCGAGAGCTGCGGGCTTGTCGATTTCCCCGATGTCGCTGACGAAGCCCGGCGCTTCCTCAGTCTGCCGCGTGAGCGAGAACCTGACACAACGCAATCAAGGCCCGCGCCGATGGGTTCGCCAGATGCGGGCCGGCGCCTGTTCGCTGGCTCGGGGCCGATCCGCGGCACGCTCGCCGAACGTTACCTCATCGCACGCGGCATCACATCGATCTGCGATCATCGGTCACTGCGCTTCCATCCACGCTGCTACTATCGCCCCGAGCCGGATGACCCGCCTGAGATCTCGCCAGCGATGATCGCCGCTGTCACCGACTTGAACGGCGCCATCACCGGCGTCCATCGCACTTGGCTCATTCCTCCCCGTCAGGACCGACCGCCTCTGGTCAAGGACCGGCGCGCCATCGGGCGCTTGCTCGGCAATGGGGTTCGCTTCGGCATAGCCGATGACGTCCTCACCGCAGGCGAAGGAATTGAGACAACGCTTTCACTCGGCATCGCAGCGCCCACCATGCCGCTCGTCGCTGCACTGTCCGCAGCGCACCTCTCCGCACTTCTCTTTCCAGCGTCTCTCAAACGTCTCTATGTCGCGCGCGACGCCGACGCCGCAGGCGACCGCGCCTTCGAGCGCCTCTGCGAGCGCGGCGCCGAGGCAGGCGTCGAGGTCATCGGACTTCACCCTCGCCTCGGCGACTTCAACGACGACCTCCGGCGCTTCGGCGTTTACGAGATGCGCCGAACGCTCCGCCCTCAACTCCGCGCGGATGACGCCGATCGCTTCATCCGCGACTGACAGCGAACGGGTCAGCCCCACAAGGCGCTGTCGTGTTCGCTCCTCATGGGCCCCGCACTCTTTTCGCACGCACGCGCCCGCCCGGGCCTTCCGGGGGCGATCGGACGGCGCCTGCGCCGGGCAGGCAACGGCGCCGGGCGGCTATTTTCCGCCGCCCGCGCGCGGGTCGCGCGGGCTTTGCATCGCGAAGCAAAATAGCCGCCCTTTGGCCGTCCTCCGCTGACGCTCCGGCCCGCGCGCGTTCGCGCGCGGGTGCAGGCCCGGCGCAGGCGCCGTCGAAAGCGATCGCCCGTGAAGGCCCGACTTGGCGCGGCCTTCGAACGAAGAAGGATCGCTTGACCCATGACGACCGAACACGACGATCCCGCGCACGCTGTCTCACCGACCGCTCACGTGCTTGATGAACTCCAGCTCTACGGCTGGCGCAAAGGCGAAGACGAGCCCGACCCGCGTCCGCTTCCCGAAGCGCGCCTCATCGCAGGGGCCGTCGCTGACATCTTCGATGCGCTGACCGCGGCGCTCGCTGACACGCGCCTTGAAGGCGACCTCGAAGACCTGCTTTGGGCGGAAGTCAATCTCTTCCACCGCGCTGTCCAGCGCATCGAGCGCGACCTCGACGCCAACGAAAGCGCGCAGAAGAAGAGCCAGCACGAACAGGACGGCTCCGAGCTGCGCTCTGTCGAACTTGAACGCCTCATCGCCGAAGGCCTCTCGCTCATCGAGCGCCGCAACGCCGTAGAGCTCTTCCGGGACACCGCGGCCCAACTCTACGAACGGGACACGGGATCGCATTGGCGTCCGCGTTCGGGCTCGCTCGTCAGTCACCGCACACTGACCGCCGCCATGATCGACAGCCGCGATTTCATCGCCGCCAAGCGCCGCACGGAACTCGAACCGCTCATGCCGGCCGGTCCAAAGATCGCTTTCACCGGCGGGCTCGACTGCAACGACCATCGCGCCATCTGGGCCGCACTCGACAAGGCGCTCGCCAAGCATGCCGACATGACGCTCATCCACGGCGGCTCGCCCAGAGGCGCCGAAGCCATCGCCGCCGCCTGGGCGCGCAACCGCGGCGTTGCTCAGATCGTGTTCAAGCCTGACTGGACACGCCACGCGAAGGCAGCGCCCTTCAAGCGCAACGATGCGATGCTTGCCAGTCTCCCCATCGGCGTCATCGTCTTCCCCGGCTCGGGCATCTCGGCGAACCTCGCCGACAAGGCAAAGAGGCTCGGCATCCCGGTCTGGCGCTTCGGCGGAGCCTAGCGCCGGCTTCCGACCCGCACGCGCCGGGCCGGCGACCTTGACTTGCGTCAAAGGCTGTATTATACAGCTTAGATGGCTAAATCAGACACGAAGCACGCGCTGCCCAATCAGGTGCCGGCGAAGGAATTCGCCCGGAAGATCGGACAGTATCAACGCGAAGCCCTTGTTCATCCGGTCACCATCACAACGCACGGCCAGCCCAGCTTGGTCGTTCTGAGCGTCACAGAATATCAGCGCCTCAAGCGCCGCGACCGTCAGGTCTTGGATCTGGACAAGCTGCCGATCGAGCAGATTGACGAACTCCTCGAGGCTCTCGAGGCGCAGCGACCACAGGAAGGCGGAGACGAGTACGATTCCGAACTTGAAGGCTGGAAGCCTTGAAGTCGACGCCGCGCGTCGGCCAAGTCATCCGCTACGTTTATCTCTGGCGCAATGAGGCTGCGCAGGGCCAGGAGGAAGGCCTCAAACACCGACCTGTTGTCATCGTCGTCTTGTTGCAGGATGCGGACGGCGCCACGAGGGTCGTGGTTGCGCCCATCACGCACTCGCCGCCCTCCGATCCACGCGACGCGCTTTCCATCCCCTCCGCCACGGCGCGCCGCATCGGACTTGACGACGATCCGCACTGGGTCGTGTTCACCGACCTCAACGCCTTCGTCTGGCCAGGTCCTGATCTGCGTCCTTTGCCCGGCCAGGGCGTCGAAAGCGTCGTCATCGGCACGATGCCCGTGAAGTTCATGGCGACGCTGAACGAACGCTTGCAGGCCGCTTTGAAGTCTCGGCGCGCACGAATGACAACACGCAGCGACTGAGCGCTCTATCGCTGGCGCTTAGGCCTTGCGCTGTTCCGCCTACACGCAGTGCAGGCGCGCACACGCGTCCCGGCGTCGGCGTCCTCATTCCCAGGCTCTGTCCCGCTCGCATTCTCCACGAGATCTTCCCTGGCTCGGCGGGCCCATCCCGCGTCCTCTCTTGACGGCGTTCTGGCCGAAGACCGGCTACGCCTCGATCGGCTTGCCGCGCAATGAGAAACGGCGACTTTCTTCCCCTGGCGCCTTAAGGGCGCCATTCCTCGCGAAACAACAAAGTCGCCGTCTCTCATCCTCCGCTTCGCTGCGGTCCCTTATGGGATGCGCCGCCGATCGCCTTCGGCCCTTCGAAGCGCCATCGAGGACGCGGGATGGGCCCGCCAGACCCTCGAAGCTCTCAAGGAGAAGCAACATGGCGAACATCGGCGCCTTCAAGAAGTCGGGCGGCGAATTCCAGGGCGAGATCGTCACCCTGGGCGTGCAGGCCAAGAACGTCCGTATCGTTCCGGACGAGAGCCGCAGCAACGAGAACGCGCCCAGCCACCGCATCTATGTCGGGCGCGCGGAGATCGGCGCGGCCTGGTCGAAGCGCTCGAACGAGGGACGCGACTATCTTTCGGTCAAGCTCGACGATCCAAGCTTCACCGTTCCGATCTATGCGAACCTGTTCGCAGACATTGACGGCGAGAGCTTCAGCCTCATCTGGTCACGCGGCCGCAAGAGCGCCGAATAGCACGTCGGCGAGCGCCTCGCCCCGACGGGCGAGGCGCTTCCCGCACCACTCGACTATCAGGAGGCTAGAAGACCTTTTGCTCCCATGCGCGCCGAGGCGTCTCAAGCCAGACGCCGAAAGCTCGCCGTACCCGCCATGTTGACGTGGGAGGACGGCGATAACGGGCTCGTCACCGGTCAAACTGTCGGCTGATATACCCGCGCGCCAGCTGGGTGCATCCGCTTGGCGCGCGCGACCCCGTCGTGCAGCGTTCGCCGCGTGCGAAAGGTGCGATGGCGCGTTCTCCTGCTCACGGGCGCGGCGGCGGCCGCCGCCGCGATCGCGTTCGCCCTGCCCGCCGCCAACGACCGCCTCCTCTACAACCACACGCCATCCGTGCCGATCGGCCTATATCTCCGGACCCAAGCGCCTGTTGTGCGCGGCACCTTCGTCACCGTGCGCGCGCGCGATGTGGCGCCGGACGCGGCGCGCGCGCGCGGCTTTGATGGTCCGCGCAATCGCTTCATCAAGCGCGTGGCCGCGCTTTCGGGCGATCAAGTCTGCGCCGAGGCCGATATCATGACCATAAATGGGAACACCCATGTCGTGCGGCGCGCCCACGACAGCGGAGGCGCGCCGCTAGACCGCTGGATCGGGTGCCGCGTCCTCGGGGAGCACGAAGTACTGTTGCTTGGTGATGCCGAGCAATCCTTCGACGGCCGCTATTGGGGTCCCATCGACCGGGATCAAATAGAAGGCGTCTGGCGTCCGCTTTGAAAGTGCTTGGACCGCTGACCGCGCTCGCGGCGGTGAGCGCGCGGCTTCTCACCACCTTGCGCGCGGAGGACCGTGAACCCGCCTATGAATACTTGATGACGACCGTGCGAGCACACTCCGGGCTGCCGCCAGTGCAATAGCGACCCGCCTTGCGCACGCGACCAGTCGGACGGTGGTGTGGGCCTCGAAGGCGCGCGCTCGTGCGGCGGCAGCTCGACGCCCGCATGCTCCTGGATAATCGAATAGATCTTCTTGTACTGCTCCGATGCCGTGTCCGGGCAAAGTTCGGCGATCAGGGACCACCATGTTACTGGAGTCGCCCCGCTCTGAGCCATGCGATGGATCGCGGCCTGGTGCGAGCGCTCGCTGACCCCGCCAGAGCAGTCTTCAACAAATGCAACTTCGCGCCGACGGCTCCGCGCACTTGTCACCGATTGCAGGAGGCTTGTCTCAGTCCAAAGACCGCTCATGATGAGCCGTTTCATGCCTGTCGCGTGGCCAGTCTCTTCGATGGCCCGGCGGACCTCCTCGCTCGCGAAGGCATCGAACGTTGTTCGTTCGATCACGTCGTCTGCATAAAGGACGCGCGTGAGCTTCCCGAATAACGGATCGGCGAGAGCGGCTTCCTTAGGCCGTATAGTCGAGATTACGACCGGCATCCCTAATTCACGCGCCACCTTTGCGAGGCCAAGGACGCCGTTCTCAAGTTTGTCCGCTTCAATTGAGTCGACAGGAAACAGCGACGGCGTGTGACCTAGAAAGACGACGGCGCAGTTCTCCGCGTCGAACCGTGTGAGAGCCGGCATGCACACTACACCCGAACGCTGGCCGACATCGGCCCACTTCAAGGTGGTCTTGCACCATCTTCCCGCAAGTCCTTCGAGGCAAGAACCTATGCACGGTTGCTCGGGATGCAGATGGTTTTTGCAGTCCGGAAACAACGGGAAACAGGCGCTGGGTGCGATGGCTAGATAAAAGGGAGACTCACTTTCTCGCCATGCGCCTGTAATTTCACAAGCAAATGCGAGGTGTGAGGCGCGAGCGCAGGGTGCGATCCACCCCACGCGCACCCTACCTGCACCCTACCTGTCGGATTTGTTCGCATGCAGCAGCCTCCGAACCGCAACGAAGCCTTCCGCGCCAGCAAGTTGCTACGCGACGCGCTGCGCAAGGACATCATCAGGCCAGGCTCGCGTCTTCGCATTGCGCGTCCGCTTGATGCGGAGAGTCTGATCGGCCGTCACGAGGGGTCGCGCGGTCGGCTCTCCGTCGGGAACAAGACGAGCATCGCCTCCCAACTGCAGAAGCGCATCGGCAGTTCGCGCGCTTTGGCGACGGCGCTCATGCGCGGGCGGGGCCGACCGCGCCCGTTTGCCTTCGACGGGCGCCAGCGCGCGATTGTGAAGCTGCACTATTTCAATCACGCCAAAGGCGGGGCCGGCGCGCTCAAGGCCCACGCCCGCTACGTCGCGCGCGACAGCGCCGCCAGGAAACCTGGGCTCGCCCTGGACGAAGGGCGCGAAGGGCCCTGCGGACAGGACGGCGAGGTTGGAGGCGAGCGCCGCCAGCGCCAGCAGCAACGACAGGAGCATTGGGTCTTCTATGATGCGACGCGCGACAGCGTGAGCGGCGCGCGCCTTGCCGAGGAATGGGCCAGGTCCGACAAGCGCCATTTCCGGATCATTCTGTCGGCCGAGAATGGCGGACGCATCGGCGATTTGCGCGCCTATGCCAGGGACGTGATGGCCCGGGCCGAGGCCGCGCTCGGCGAGAAGCTCCAGTGGTTTGCCGTCGACCATTGGGACACCGACAATCCCCACACCCACATCGTGCTGCGCGGCGTTCGCAGCGACGGCCGCGACCTCATCATCCCACGGGAGTTCGTGAGCCATGGATTTCGCAACGCCGCGAGGGACGCCGCGACGGTCCGCCTGGGCGCGCGCACCCGCGATGATGCGCGCCAGGCGCTCCAAAGGGAGGCGCTCTCTCACGGTCCCACCCGCCTCGATGCGATGATCGACGGCCAGCTCGACAAGCGCCGGCAGATCCGGATCGCCGAGCTTGTCGCCCCGAACGGATCGCCAGACATGACCGATGCGCTGAAGACCCGCGCGCGCGAATTGAAGAATTTGGGGCTTGCGCGCGAAATGCGCCGTAACGTGCTTCAGTTTGAACCCGGCTGGCGCGCGGCCCTGAAGGCGATGGAGCTGCACCTCGATATTCGCAAGTCGCTCATGCAAGCGCGCGCCCAGAAAGCATCGCGTGCGCTGAGCACGCCTTCGCGACGCGTCCAGAAGGACTCGCGTTTTCCCTTCGGTTTCGGCTTTTGAGGCGTGGACGATTATTCAGTCGACGCGGAAGAACAAACGAGCATCATCGTGCATCCAAACCAATTTGTGCGCTTATGCTGGAAACGATCGTCACTTTCTTTCTCGTCGCCCTTCTCGTTGTCGCTTTTATCGGCGTCGCATCCTACGCGCTGCTGCTGGCGCTTTATGGACCAGGCGCGGCCGCGGGGTTCGCTGCAGGCGTAACCGCCTCGCGTATGGGCGCCGATCCGCTGACGGTGATAGCGATCGCAGTGGCGACATTCATTGTCGTCACCGCTGTAGTGACGCGCCTCCTGGGCTTGGTCTATCTCGGCGTTCGGGCCCTGTTTGGCTGGCGAGAGCGGCGAGCGGCGTAGGCCCGAGCCTGCGACCGCTATGAGCGGCCGCTCTAATCATTTGCGAGCCGCCAATAGTGGTCTCGCCGCAAGTGCGTTGAGCCGGTCTGGCCGTCAAAGCCGGCGCCCTCGCGCTGCTGTTCGAGACACCCAGGCCTCACGTGCCTCCAAGTCAGTGGAACATCCGGCTCGGCGAATTCCCCGCGCGGCCCGAACCAGAAGCGCGACCTAAGCCTTTCTGGAACCCCGCAGCCCTTTTTGGATTGCGCTTACATGCGCTTGGCGCCGCTGACCCGAAGCGGCAGCGCCCTTGCGCCTCGGGAACAGATTCTGATGGCCGAGCACGATCACTCCACTGGAACAGGAAGCACGGCGGCGATCCGCCAGCATCCCCTGCATCCCGTGCTCGTGCCGTTTCCGATCGCTTTCCTCGTCGGCGCGCTTGCCGCCGACATGGCCTTTCTTTCAACGGGCGACGTGTTCTGGGCGCGCGCCGCCTTCTGGCTGATTGCCGCGGGCCTGGCGACCGGCGTCGCCGCCGCGGCGTTGGGCGCCATCGATCTCTTGACGCTGGCGCATGCGCGCGCCGCCTCGATGGCCTGGACGCACGGCGCGCTCAACATCGTCGTCTTGTTCGCCGCGATGCTCAATCTCCTCAGCCGGACCGACAGTGTCGCGGCGAACATCGATTGGACAGGCGCGGCCCTCTCTCTCTTCACCGTGGTCCTTCTGTCGATCACAGGATGGCTAGGCGGCGAGATGACCTTCAAGCACGGGATAGGCGTCTCGAAGGCGGTGGGCGGCAAGGGCCAAACAGATCATGGCCGCCACGAGCATTCTCACTGAGCCCAAGTCTTTTCGCGCCCGGTCTGATCGGACTGTGACGTGAGCGCGCTCGCCGGCGGGCGCCAACCGAGCGTGTGCTCGCTCATTTTCAGGAACAGGGAAGGAGGAATGAGGCGCACGAGCGTGTTACGAGTTGCGACCGCAAGCGGGTTACGCCACTGCCCGCCCCGTCCCCACAGCGTCGACGTGCGTGAGATTTGCTGTGTTCGTTTGCGACGCTCTGAGTCAAACGCCGCGAGCGCGCGGGCGGTACCGGACGTCGTGGCGAGGAGGTCGACGAGCGTGACGGCGTCCTCGAGCGCCTGGCAGCCGCCTTGTCCGATGTCGGGGGTAACCGCATGGGCCGCATCGCCAATGAGCACGACCCGTCCCGTATTATAACGCGGGCAGCGGCGGGTCGACGTAATAGACGCTGGCCGCCATTCCACGTCTCGGTGACGCCGATGCTTTCTGTTTGAGCCTCGTCCGCCGCGACAACGCTTCGCCAGGTGATGTATCCGGCGTAGGCGCGCCAGCTACCCTCGGGAAATAGTGAGTTGCGCACGCAGCTGTCGATGCCGTCGGCGCCGATGATGAGATCCGCTGAATCCTCACCTATCTCACCATTGCGCTCGTAACGAACAACAGGCGCCGCGCCACCGTGCGCCCCGATGATCCGGCAGCCTGGGCAAAGCGTCGCGCCGCGGGCGCTTTCGAGCAGCATGTCGTGCAAATCGGCGCGGTGCAGCGCAAACGACGGGACGCCAAAACGCGCCTCGAAGTCTTCGGTCTTCGATCGAAGCAGCCATCCGCCCCGAGCGTGGCGCAAAGCAACTTCCCCATGCGCCAAGGATTTCGAGCGCAGTCGCTCGCCAAGGCCCAGCCAATCGAGCGCGCGCACCCCGTTTGGCGCAACAAGGATGCCGGCGCCCACAGGACGAAATGCTTCGGCCTGCTCATAGATCGTGACAGCCCAGCCAAGCCGCAGCAGCCCGCCGGCTGTCGCCAGTCCAGCGACGCCCCCGCCGACGATGATGGCCTTCTTGCGCGGCGTGTGAACTTCTCGCGATCAACGCTGCCGCTGCCCGCGAGGTTCAGCTACCGCGTCTCACATCCGGGCGGCGCGCTTGGATAAGCTGCGGGTTAGCCCGTTCACCCGATTGAGCGCGGGCCAGATGCTCGCCAGCAACGAGGGTTTTGCGCCGTTGTTGCGTAATCATAAAAGGGCTCAGGCGCACGGCGCCTCGACATCTCAATCATTCATTGAAGCAAAAGGAACCAACCGCCCATCGCTCCGTTAGCAGACATTGCGTCAGCATCAGGGGATTTCAGCATGCGGGGGTTGGGATTTGTTGCGGCCGTCTTCTTGGCGAGCGCGCCGGCAGCTTTTGCGCAGCACGAACATCCCCCGCAACAGCAGCCTCCGCCGTCGCCACAGCAGCAGGCTTCGCCGGCGCCACAGCAGCAGCCCCCGTCTGTGCAGCAGCAGGCCGCGCCGACGCCCCAGGACATGCATCCCGCGCCGGAGGCGCAACAAGCGATGCCGGGCATGATGCACGGCATGGACATGACCGGCGTGCTCGGTCCCTATCCCATGAGCCGCGAGGCCTCTGGAACAAGCTGGCAGCCAGATGTCAGCGAGCACATGGGCGTGATGACTATGCACGATGAGTGGATGCTCATGGGCCACGTCATGCTCAACGGCGTCTATGATTGGCAGGACGGCCCACGCGGCGACGAGAAGGCGTTCGTCTCGGGGATGATCATGGGAACGGCGCGCCGCGATGTTGGCGCGAACGGGACGCTCAATCTGCGGCTCATGCTCAGCCCCGATCCGTTCATGGGGCGAAGCGGCTATCCCCTGCTCCTGGCCGCGGGCGAGACTGCCAACGGCGTGACGCCGCTCGTCGACCGTCAACATCCGCATGAATTGTTCATGGAGCTGTCGGGCTCCTATGCATACCGCTTCACGCCGCGCGACAGCGGCTTTGTCTATCTCGGCTATCCCGGCGAGCCTGCATTTGGGCCGCCCGCGTTCATGCACAGGCTCTCGGCGATGGACAGTCCCGAGGCGCCGATCACGCACCATTGGTTCGACTCCACGCACATCACCTTCGGCGTCCTCACCGCAGGATGGGTGCATGGCCCCTGGAAGATCGAGGCGTCACAGTTCACGGGCAGAGAGCCGGACGAGGATCGCTACGACTTTGACGATCCGCAATGGGACTCCAGCGCCGTGCGCCTCAGCTGGAATCCGAGCGAGCGCTGGTCGCTGCAGGCTTCGTGGGCCGATTTCGAGAGCCCCGAACAACTCGAACCGGACATCGACGAGACGCGCTGGTCCGCGAGCGCCATCTATACCGTGCCGATGGGTGAGGGGCGCTGGTGGTCGACGACGTTCGTCGTTGGCGAGAAGGATCCCACGGACGAAGAGCCGCTGCTGGGCATTGCGCTGGAAACTGCCTACCGGCCAGACCCCAACTGGACGTTCTTTGCCCGCGCGGAACGTGTCGACAGCGATGATTTGGGCCCGGAAGTCGAAACGGTCGGGAAAGCTTCGGTGGGCGCCATCCGCGACTTCCGCATCCACGACAACGCGGTGATCGGCGTTGGCGCACTCTATTCGTACAACTGGGTTCCTGATGATCTTGAACCTTCTTATGACGGCGATCAGGACGGCGCGATGGCGTTCGTGAGGCTGCGCATTGGATGAATTTGAATTGGGTGGGCGCAACCGCAGCAGTGAAAGGAAAAGCACGATGCACGTACAGGAAATGATCAGCACCCATCCCGACGTTCAAGGCTCCACCAATCCCTCCCTGATTCGGTGCATTGAGGAGTGTTTCGATTGCGCCCAGGCTTGCACGGTTTGTGCTGACGCCTGCGTTGGCGAGGATATGGTCGCTGAACTGCGCCAATGCATCCGTGTCAATCTCGATTGCGCTGATATCTGCGTCGCCACGGGACAGATCGCTTCGCGCCGCACAGGATCGAATGAAGATGCGCTCGTCGCGGTTCTGGAAGCCTGCGAAACGCTTTGCGCCCTTTGCGCAGAGGAGTGCGAACTGCACGCCGCCAATCACGACCATTGCCGAATCTGCGCCGAAGCGTGCCGGCGCTGCGAGACCGCCTGCCAGGAGGCCGCCGCATCCATCACGGCTCGGCAACATTGACGTTGCAGCCGAACGCAAGGGCTAACGGCGCAGCCGCGCAACGTTAATTCCGTTCTCGGCAAGGCCGTTCACATGACGGGCGCGGCCCCGATGAGCTATGCTTTTGTTTGCGCAAGGGCCATCAGAGTCCAGCCGAGCCCCGCCGCGGCGATTGCGCGTTCTAGCGAACGACCAGATACGATCCGCATTAGGCGGCGCGCCTGTCGGCCGGCGATGAGACGCAGCGCGCCCCTATCCGCCCTCGGCGTGATTTGCAGAACTTCGCGAACCTCAAAGTGCGGCTCGAGCAATTCGACGAGTTCGCTTCTGTCCACCCAGCGCCGGAGTTGGCCCGGCTCGGGCGGCGGGATGCGGTTGTGCCGTTCGAGCACCGGACGGTTCTGCGTGGCCAGCATGACGAGACCGCCGGGACGCAGCAATTGCGCCATCCTCGCCACGAAGGCGGGCTGGTCGGCGACGTGCGCAAGCACTTCAAGCGCAATGACGACATCATAGCTCGCCGCCGGAAACGACAGCGCCATGAAGTCGCCCGCGACGAATTCGACATCCGGGACGCGCTGGCGTGCGCGCTGCAGCACGTCGGCCGACAGGTCCGTTGCGGTCACGCGGCCGAAGGGCTTCAGCCAGGGACAAAGCCAGCCTGCGCCGCAGCCGACCTCGAAGATGTCGAGATCGGTGCGGCCGAGCGCGCCCAGCCAGCCGAGCACGACTTCCTTCTGGTCGGTTGAAATGTCCGAGAGACGGTGCTCGCGTCCGCTCGCATTCCATTTATCCCAAAACGCCTGCTGAAGTTCGACTGGCTGATCCATGAAGCCGGCCCCGCGATGACTGGGAGGTTCTCTGAGGCATACGCATGCGCGCTCAAGAACCCTCTCGCCCGTCGATTGGCGCACCTCGACCTTGCCCGGGCGGCGCACCCATCGCACAAGCTTGCGGCCAACAAGCGCGCCAGCGTCCCGGTCGCTGACGCATTACGCGAGGACGTCCATGCACATCCGACTGAGCCCCGCCGCCTTTGCGGCCCTCTGTTTCCTCTTGCTCGCCGCGTTCTCGGCTCCGACCGCTTCAGCGCAGAGCACCGATGAAGCGGCAGTCGCCGCGGCGCTCACGCGCTATCATGCGGCTATCGAGCGCCTCGATGCGAGCGGAACGCCAGAACTCTTCGCACCAGAGTCACAGATCATCGAACAAGGCGGGCTTGAGGGCGATTACCCGACCTATCTCGCCAATCATCTCGGCCCCGAACTGGTCGAGTTCGCGAGCTTCGATTTCGATAACTACACCGTCTCGATCAGAGTCGTGGGCGATGTCGCGCTGGCGACGGAAACCTATACATACCGCATCGTGCTCAAGGATGGCCGCACGATTGACCGCCAAGGCGCAGCGACCAGCGTGTTGGAGCGCAGCGCCGAAGGCTGGCGCATTGTGCAGCATCATTCCTCTTCGCGCGCCCCCCGCGCGCATTGACGCCGACCGCGCGCTTGAGGCTCTCCCTGAAACGGATGGGCGCCGCCGCCGCCCTGACAGCATTAGGGCTCGCTGCGTTGTTCGCAGTCTGGCTCTTCACGCTTGGCCCCTATCGCGCGGTCGAGCTTCCTCAAGCCGTCGCCAGCGCGGAGCCTCCTCTGCTTGGCGCGTTTGCGGATGACGCGCCTGTAGCTGATGCCGCGGGTTGGCCGCGCCGGCGTGAGCTGCTGCTCGAAGCCCTCGCGCAACACGTCTATGGGCCCGCGCCGTCCGAGCGCGCAGCCCATGTCGTCTCACGAACGACGATCCCGCCCGCAGAGGCCGGCGGCGTCGAGCGCGTGGAGCAATGGGACGTCGATGTCGAGGGCGCGGGGCGCTTCAAGCTCGTGCTGGTGCTTCCCCCGCAACAGCAGGATGCAACGCCTGTCATCATCATGCAGAACTTCTGCGGCAACCGCGCCGCGTTCCCCGGCCGGCCCGCAGCCATCGCTGCGCCGCTTCGATATTATCCTATTCCATGCCGGAACGGAGCGTTCGATCCCCTGCACCGCGCCGTCTTCGGGCGCTGGATGCTTGGACCGCCCTTCGAACGCATCAGTGCACGCGGCTATGCGATCGCCATGTTCTACGGCGGCGACATCATTCCCGATCATGCGCCGGACGCGCGACCGGCGCTCGACGCGCTCGCCGGACCCGATACGGGCGCGCTCTCGGCATGGGCCTGGATGCATGCACGCGTGGTCGACGTTTTGAGCACAGATCCGCGTCTCGACGCTCGGCGGATGATTGCCTGGGGCCAATCGCGCTACGGCAAGATCGCACTGCTGGCGGCCGCGCGCGATGAGCGCATCGCCGCCATCGTGGCCATCCAGTCAGGCCGTGCGGGCGATGCGCTCACCAGCCATCGCACGGGCGAAAGCGTGGCAAGCATTATGAGCGTTTATCCGCACTGGCTTTCGCCGCGCTTTGCCGAGTACGCCGCGCGCGATCCTCCCGTTGATCAACACCAGTTGCTGGCGCTGCTGGCGCCTCGGCCGATTCTGTTGGGCTGGGCGCGCCGCGACAGCTGGTCGGATCCGGCCGGAGCACTGATCGCTCTGCAATCGGCAAGGCCTGCGTTCGATCTTCTCGGCGCGCCAGCACCAGAGCATTATCTTCGCGAAGGCGGACACGGCATCGAAGACGCCGACTGGGAGGCCACGCTGGAGTTTCTGGATCGGCGGCTCGGCCGCTAGACGCCGGCGCCTGATCATCCCGGCTTGCGGGCGGAGTAAAGCGAGATCGATCCCGTAGGCGTCGGGATAACGCGACGCTCTGCGACTTCGGCGAAGCCTGCCTCGCCCATGAGCTCTGGCAGCACCCCTCTTGCGTTGGGCTCTGTATTTTCGAAACCATCAAGGCGCTGCACCTGGCGAAACAGCCTCCGCATCAGAGGCGTGCGCTGCAGTCCGTAATCGGCGACATGCATCTCCCCGCCCGCGCGCAGGACACGAAACATCGCTGCAAAGCCCGCGCGCTTTTCCGCCATCGGCGTCTGATGGAATACAAGGCTCGAGACGACTTTGTCGGCGCGGGCCTGTCCAATCATGTCGGCGTCACGTGCAAATCCGCGTAAGAACTCGACCTTTGCGCCAGCCAGCTTTCGCCGCGCGCGCTCCAGCACCTCGGGATCCGGGTCGATGCCGATCAAGTGCGCGCCCGGGGCGCGGCGCGCTATCAGCGCGAGGAGGGAGCCCGTGCCGCAGCCCACGTCGAGGATAGTCTCGTCCCCGCGCGGCGCACATTGGGCGACAAGGGCGTTGCGCCAGCGCCCTTCCCGCGTCATCAAGGCGATCGCCAGATCGTAGAGGCCTGTCCATTCGCGCCGCCCGAGCGCGGGCGTGTAGCTCTCGTTGCTCGTCATCGCAGCCTCAATGCATGCTGTGCATCATCATGGCGCCGGCTTGCTCAGTGTAGACCAGCAGCTGAAGGCCCAGAACGACGACCGTGAGCGGAAATGCGAGCGGGCGCTTGATCTGATCTTGAACGAGAAAGGCGAAGGCGCCAGCGGCCAACGTCGCAGCGAACATGCGGTGCTGCGTTGTGAGCAGGCTCGCCGCCGCAGGATCGCCGTGCTGAGCGTGGAAAGCAAACAGCACGGCGCCGGCGCCGAGCGCGAGCGCCACAGGAAGCCGCCAGGCCCACACTGCGCGCCGGCCCCGTGCGCGCACAAATTCCAGTCCCGCCGCCACGAGGAGCAGCACGCTCAGCACGTAGTGCTGGGCCATCTCGGCGCCGTAGGCGGACGGCAGCGCCCGGGCATGCACAAAGGGATCGAGCGCCATTTCAACACCCGCCGCCAGCATGGCCGCGAAAGGAATGAAGTCGAGCCAGCGTCCTTCGAGCTTGCCGAGCGCGGCGAGGATAAGCGGCGCGGCCGCGGCGATGAGGATCGCGCCGTAAATCCAATGCACCTGTTCGGAAGTGAGCGACATGAGGCGCCTCAGAGCTTGACTTGCGCAAGGCGCAGCGCATTGGCGATCACGCTGACCGAGGAGAGCGCCATTGCCGCGCTGGCGATGGCGGGCGAGAGCGTCCAGGCGAAAGCGGGGTAAAGCACGCCCGCCGCGATCGGCACGCCGGCGATGTTGTAGACAAAGGAGAGCGCCAGGTTCTGGCGGATGTTGCGCATGGTCGCCTTGGAAAGACGCACGGCGCGCGCGACGCCCGAGAGATCGCCTTTGACCAGAGTGACGCCGGCGCTTTCCATGGCGACGTCCGTGCCCGTGCCCATGGCGATGCCAACGTCGGCGGCGGCGAGCGCGGGCGCATCATTGACGCCGTCGCCCGCCATAGCGACGCGCAGGCCTTGGCGCTTCAGCTCAGCGACGAGCCCGGCTTTGTCTTCCGGCTTCACATTGGCGCGGATGTCAGCTTCGGCGAAACCGAGCTGGCGGCCGACCGCGTGCGCGGTGCCCGGCGCATCGCCCGTCGCCATGATGACGCGCACCCCGGCGCGGCGCAGCGCATCGACCGCCTCTTGCGCCGAGGGCTTAATCGGATCGGCGACCGCGACATAGCCGATGAACTTTTCGCCAGCGGCCAGGAACATGACCGTCGCCCCGACCTGCTGGCGCAACGACTCCACCGTGTCTCGCACGGGCGCGATGTCGATGCTCATGTCGCGCACCAGGTCTTCGTTGCCGAGCGCATAGCGCACGCCGCCGATCGAGCCGGCGACGCCTTTGCCGATGATCGCCTCGAAGCTCTCGACCTTGGCGAGGCGAATGCGCTTCTTCTCGGCGCCCTCGAGGATGGCGCCGGCCAGGGGATGCTCGCTGCCGGCTTCAAGGCTTGCCGCAATGCGCAGCACCTCTTCCCATGGGCCCCCATCGGCGGCCTTGGCGGTGAGGAAACGCGGCTCGCCTTGCGTCAACGTCCCGGTCTTGTCGATGATGATGGCGTTGACCTTTTCCAGCGTTTCGAGCGCGGCCGCATCGCGGACAAGAACGCCCGCCTGCGCGGCGCGCCCGACGCCCACCATGATCGACATCGGCGTGGCTAAGCCGAGCGCACACGGACAGGCGATGATAAGCACGGCGACCGCGGTCAATAGCGCGTGCGCCAGCCGAGGCTCGGGCCCGACCGCGCCCCAAACGAGCGCGGCGATGAGAGCAACCGCGATGACAGCGGGGACGAACCAGGCCGAGACCTGGTCGGCAAGGCGCTGGATCGGCGCGCGCGAGCGCTGGGCTTGAGCCACCATGTCGACGATGCGCGCGAGCAGCGTATCACCGCCCACGCGTTCAGCGCGCATGATGAAGGTGCCGCGCGCATTGAGCGTACCGCCCGAGACGGGAGCATTCGGCGTCTTTTCCACGGGAATAGGCTCGCCCGTGAGCATGGATTCATCGACCGCGCTCGCGCCATCGGTGACGACCCCGTCGACCGGCACGCGCTCGCCCGGACGCACGCGCAGGAGATCACCGACGAGGACCTGGTCGAGCGTCACATCCTCTTCGCCGCCGTCGGCGCGTACGCGTCGCGCAGTGTCGGGGGCGAGCTTCAACAGCGCCTTGATCGCCTGCGAGGTGCGCGAGCGCGCGCGCAGTTCGAGCACCTGGCCCAACAGGACGAGCGTGGTGATGACAGCGGCGGCTTCGTAATAGACGGGCGTTTCACCGCTTTCGAGCTTGAAACCTTGCGGGACAATGCCGGGTACGAAGGTCGCGACGACGCTGTAGGCAAACGCCACGCCAACGCCGAGCGCAATCAGCGTGAACATGTTGAGGTTCATCGTGCGCACCGAGTTCCAGCCACGCACGAAGAAGGGCGCGCCGGCCCAGACGACGACGGGCGCCGCCAACACAAGCTGCAGCCAATGGCTCGCATCGCCGTGCAGGAACGGCGGGATGAACCCCGTGTGGCCGCCCATCTCGAACGCAAGCAGCGGGACCGACAGCACGACGCCCAGCCACATGCGCCGCGTCATGTCGACGAGTTCGGGATTGGGGCCGTCATCGGCGGCGGGCGACATGGGCTCGAGCGCCATGCCGCAGATCGGGCACGAGCCCGGCCCTGCGCGCACGATTTCAGGATGCATCGGGCACGTCCATTTCGAACCCGCCGGAACGGTCGCCGGATCCACCGGCGGCGAAGCATGCGCCGAATGGTGGGCGCAGTGGGCGTGGGCGCTTTCTTCGGCCCTCAGGTATTTCGCCGGATCGGCTTCAAACTTGGCTTTGCAGCCGGCGCTGCAGAAGAGCACCTCCTCGCCCTCGTGGACGAGCCGATGCGGGGTGTCGGGCTGGGGCGTCATGCCGCAGACCGGGTCGCGCGGGGCGATTTGGTGGTCGTGTGCGTGCGCATGATCGTGGGTGTGGGTGCGGGTGTGGGCGGTCATTGGCCGGCTCCGGTCTGCAAGGCCTGCTGGACAAAAGCTCGTTTATACCCTATATGGGTATCTGTCAACACTACCCTATGGGGGTATAAGTTGGACGTCAACTTGAAGAAACGCGCCGCCAACGCCTTGAGCCGCATCGAGGGCCAGGTCCGGGGCATCGGGAAGATGGTCGACGAAGACCGCTACTGCATCGACGTGGTCACGCAGATCGAGGCCGTGCGCGCAGCGCTCGCGCGCGTCGAGAGCGATCTTCTGCGCCAGCACCTCCAGCATTGCGTGCACGAGGCGATCGCGTCCAAGGACGCAGCCGCGCGCGAGCGCGTGATCGAAGAGCTGGTCGGCGTGTTCAAGCGCTAGGGCGGCGCGCGAACACGAACCGGGCGCCGTCGGAAGCGAAGGCGATAATCTCATAAGGCTCTTGCGCGCCGTCAGGCGTCTCCATGCCGGGCGAACCCAGCGGCATGCCCGGAACGGCAAGGCCGCGCACGCCTTCGGGACGCGTCTCTATGAGGCGCACGATCTCTTCGGCCGGCACATGGCCTTCAATGACGAAGCCCTCGACGACTGCCGTGTGGCAGGATCCCAAGTCCTCGGGCACGCCGAGCCGCTGCTTGAGTGCGCGCATGTCGGCGACGTTCTCAAGCTCGGTCCTGAAGCGCCCGCTCCGGCCCATGAGTTGGGTCCAGGCATGACAGCAGCCACATCCTGCGTCCCGGCTTACGTGCATGCCGTAGGCGCGCGCATCCCGAGCGCAGCCGCTTAAGCCGACGAGCGCAGCAGCGGCGACTGATGCGCTCGCGCCCTTAAGAAGATCTCGTCGGAAAAGCGCTCGCTTCATCCCTTCTCAGCCGCCGCAAATGCCGTCCTGCAAGCCAACGCGCCGGCGCGCAAAAATGATCCGGCAAGCGACAAGACGACCCTTCAGAACCATGCGCGCAGACCAATCACGACACGGGCCTCGGAAGGATCCTCGCCCGCCGCCTCCGCAAAGTCCGCGGCCTGGCCATACTTCTGATCGAGCGTGACGCCGATATAGGGGGCGAAATTGCGCTGTATCTCGTAGCGAAGGCGCAAGCCATACTCGCCCTCCGAGAGCCCCGAGCCCACGCCGATCTCAGGAATGTCCTCAGCAGCAAAGGTCAGCTCCGCACGCGGCTCCAGAATGAGCCGCTGCGTGAGTCTGAGATCATAAGAACCTTCCGCGCGCGCCTGCAGTTCGCCCCCGTCGGACAAGAAGAGCGCCGCATCGAGTTCGAACCAATAGGGCGCGACGCCTTCGACGCCTAACACGGCATAGGTGCGATTGGGCGTCGGCTCGAAGTCGTAGCGGATGCCAGCTTGCAGATCGAAGAAGGGTGCGATCGCGCGGGAGTAGAGCGCCTGCACCTCGCCGCTTTCGAGGTCGTCCTCATTCCCCTCGCCTTCGGTTTTCAGCACGAAACGATGGATGTCGCCGCCGATCCAAGCTTCGCCCTCCCAGCGATAGCCGCCATCGTCGTCGCCGACCTGGTACTCCAACAGATGCAGCATCACTTGGCTAACGATGCTGGCGCCATGCTCGCGGCGTTGCTGCTCGCGCGCGGCCTCCATCTCGGCAGGATCGAACACCCGGTCGGCCGCCCAGTCGCCTGGGGGCGGCGGCGGGGGTTCATTGCCAACTGGCGGCGCCGTCGGCCACGCCATCTCCATGGCAGGCGCTTCTTCTTGCGGCGTGGGCGCCGGTTGCGGCTCGGCCGGCTGCTGGTGCGCGGAATGGTCTTCGACCGGCGGCGCTTGCGGCTGCTGCACCGCAGGCTGCTGCTGTTGCTGTGGCCCATGTCCCGCATGCTGCGCGAATGCGGGCGAGGCGAAGAACACGGGCAGCGCCGCCAGCATGAGAAGCGCTCTCACGATTGCTCTCCGTCGAGCGGACGCACGCTGACGACACGCATCATGCCGGCATGCATGTGGTAGAGCAGATGGCAATGGAACGCCCAGTCTCCAGGCGCATCCATGGTGACGTCGTAAGTCACCTTGCCGCCCGGCAGGACGTTGACGGTGTGCTTGCGCGGATGCTTGCCGTCCGGGCCCACCTGAAGCTCGAAGAAATGCCCGTGCAGGTGGATGGGATGGGCCATCATCGTGTCGTTCACGAGCGTCACGCGCACCCGCTCGTTGCGCCGGAACGGAATGGGCTGGCTCACCTCGCTGAAACGCTGGCCGTCGAACGACCACATGAAGCGCTCCATGTTGCCCGTGAGATGCAGTTCGAGCTGGCGCGTGGGGGTTCGCGCGTCGGGATTGTCTTCGAGCGCTTCGAGGTCGCGATAGACGAGCACTTTGTGGCCGACATCCTCGAGGCCCTGCCCTGGCTCGCCGGTGCGGTCGACCGGCATAGGCGCGATCATCTGCACGCCGGGGCCCATCGCCACTTGCGGCGCGTTGTCGGGATTGCGCATCGACATGTCCATTTCCATCGACATGCCGCCGCCGTGAGCGCTGTGATCCATGCCGCTCATGTCCATGCCCATGTCGCGCATCGTGGCGAGCGGGCGCGGCCGCAGCGGGGGAACTTCGGCGCTCATGCCGGGACGCGGCGCCAGTGTTGCGCGGCCCATGCCCGAACGATCCACCGCTTCGGCGACGAGCGTGAAAGCTCTGTCCTCGTTGGGCTGCACGATCACGTCGTAGGTCTCGGCGATCGAGATCTGGAATTCATCGACCGCAATCGGCTTCACGTTCTGCCCGTCGGCCTGCACGATGGTGAGCGGCAGGCCTGGGATGCGCACGTTGAAGATCGTCATCGCGGCGGCGTTGATGAACCGCAGGCGCACGCGCTCGCCGGGCCGGAAGAGTGCGGTCCAGTTGTCTTGCGGCCCCTGGCCGTTGATCAGGAACGTATAGACCGAGCCCGTGACATCGGAGATGTCGGTCGGGTCCATGCGCATCGCCGCCCATTCGCGGCGCTCGGCGAACGATTGGTCCCGGCCCTGCAACAAGCCGGCGACGGTTTGGCGCTGGAAGTTGAAAGCGCCCGCCTGTTGCTTCAACCGCTCGAAGATCGTGTGCGGATGCATGAATGCGAAGTCGGAGAGCACGACCACGTACTCGCGATCATAAGCGATTGGGTCCTCGCCGCGCGGATCGATGATCAGCGGGCCGTAATGGCCCTCCTGCTCCTGCAGGCCGGAGTGGCTGTGGTACCAGTACGTCCCAGACTGGATGACCGGGATATCGTAAACGAACGTCTCGCCTGGCCGGATGCCGGGAAAGCTGACGCCCGGCACGCCGTCCATCTCAAAGGGCACAAGCACGCCGTGCCAATGGATGGAGGTGTCTTCGTCCAGCTGATTGGTTACCGCGATGCGCACGCGTTCCCCTTCGCGCAGGCGAATGAGCGGCGCTGGGATCGTGCCGTTGATCGTCGTCGCGTGCCCGCTGCGGCCGTCCACGCTCCAGTGCGAGCGCGCGACAGTGAGCGCTATATCGGGACCGGTGAGGGCCTGCGGCGAACGGGCGAGCCCGCTCGTAGCCGTCTGCGCCCAGGCGGGCAGCAGGCCAGGCACGGCGAGGCCCGCGCCTAGGACGCCTGCGCCCTGTAGAAGTGTGCGGCGATCGAGTCTCTTCATTCTTGCCTTCTCGAATCAATTCGGACGCCGAAGCAGCGTATTGTTATACGCACCCGCTTGCGGATGCGTTGCGCCAGCGCGGGCGCTTCAGATCAGAACGCCAAGTGCTCAGCGCCATGCGTCACCTCTGCGCCGAAATAGGCTTGCGCCACTATGACCAGCACGACCGCTGCAAGCAGCCCTTCATAAAAGGGCGGGCTCTTGCGCACGGCGGCTTCCTCGGCCGGCTTCTTGAGCGCCCAGAGCGCCAAGAAGAGAAACGGGATCGCGGTGCCGATCCAGCGGTGCACAGTGAGTGCGAACTCATCATCCGCCGCCGGCAAGCCAGCGCTGATCCAGCCGAGCGGTGCGGCGACAAGAGCGCTCAGCGTTCCAACGGCGAGCAGAATTTTGTTGCTCGCGTTGTAGATAGGTTTGCGCCGCACCACCGCAGCGAACTCGAGAAACGCCACCGTCAAGAGCAGCGCCACGGGAAAATGAATGACCGCGGGATGCCAGGCGCCGAGCCAGCGCACGAGCCGGCCGAAGAAAGTCGTGGGCCGCTCGCCATGGCCGGCCATGCCGCTCATGCCCTCCGCCGTGGGCCAACGCAATTCGTCGGGGTCCATGGCGGACATGTCGTGTGGCGCGGCCTCTTCGGTCGCAGCCTGCTCGCTTGCAGGGGAATGGTTCTCGCCCTCATGGGCGCCAGCGGGCGCCGTGAGGGCGAGAGCAAGAACCGCAAACAGAACGGCGATCGGCGCCGCGCGTCGCAAGCACTGGCCCATGTTCACTTCCCCTGGGGTCACCGCGCGCGCTTCACGCACCTAAGATCAATTCTGAAGAACGTGAATCTCAGTAAGCACCGGCCGGCCATTGTCGTTTGCGAGCACGAAATGCACGCGCACGCCGACGGCAACGCCGTTCAGGAGGTCGGTCGACCGGGCGCGGAACGCCATCGTCATCGCCGGCCAGCCGAGCGCCGCTATGGGTTCGTGCGCCAGCGTAACGGTGCCTTCCTGTGCATTGATCGCACGCACGACGCCCGTGCCTTCCGCCGTCTGCGGCACTTCAGCCTGATGATTGTGACCTTGATGGGCGAATGCCGTTGCCGGAAGCGCGGCGCTGGCAAGGAGCGCAGCCGCAACTGCAACAAGAAACTTGGACTTCATGTTCTCTCCTGCTTGTGACGAATAAGGCCCCTCTGCCAGCCCTTACGCGCGAGGCGGGCGTATCCCTCGCCGGCATTTCTTGGCATGAGGGTTTCCAGGCACCGCGGCGTATGGGTGGGTGAGGATATGGGTCATGGATGCCACTGGAGACAGAACAATAGCCAAGGTTGACGAACTTTTGACACGGCTGCGTCATGTGGGGCCCGATCGCCCGCTCGACCAGCTGGAGCCGCTCGTTTGGACGCGCATCGCTGCAAGGCGCCGGAACGCCGCCCAGCCGGCGAGCTGGAGCTGGCGCGCATCGATCGCGGCGGCCGCACTCGCGATCGGCGCGGCCGCGGGCGGGGCGGCCGCCGCGCGGCCTTCGAGTGAGTTCGCGCTGTTTTCAGCGCATGCCGAACTCGCACCCTCCACACTGCTTGGATTTACCGAGTGAAGCCCGGCCTCCTGAGCGCACTAATCACAATCGCGCTCGCCTTTCTTGCAGGCCTCGGCGGCGTGGGCCTCGGACGGCTGCTGTTCGAGCAGCGCGCTCCCAGTCTGCATCAAACGCTGCACAGCGAGCTGCATCTGAGCACCGATCAGATGCAGCAGGTCGAGGCTCTCGAGCGCGACTTCGCCCCGCGCCGACGCGCGCTCGAACTCGAGATGCGCGCAGCCAACGCCGAACTCGCCGCCGCTATCCGCGCAGAACACGTCTATGGTCCGCGCGTCACGGCGGCCGTCGAGCGCTTCCACCAGGCCATGGGCGCCCTGCAGACTGAAACGCTGCGACACGTCTTCGCGATGCGCGCAGTTCTGACGCCCGAGCAGCAGGCGCGCTTCGACGACGTCGTGGCGCAGGCGCTCATCGCCGAGTCGCAATGACGTCCCCGCCTGCCGAGCGCGAGGACGGCGCGCTCGCGGCGGCGGCGCTCGCGGGCGAGGAACGCGCCTTCACCGAACTGATGCGCCGTCACAAGGACGCGGTCTATCGCCTCGCACGCCGCTATGTGGGCGATGCCGACGAAGCGCTCGACCTCGTCCAGGAGACTTTCGCGTCAGCCTGGTCAGCGCTCGCCGATTACGACCCCGGTCGGCCAATGTCGGCGTGGCTCAGGCGCATCGTCCTCAACAAGTGCCGCGACTGGAGCCGAAGGCGCCAAGTCCGCCGCTTCTTCTTCGGTGCGGCGTCAATCGACACAAAGCGCGCCGAGACAATCGCGGCCGCGCAGACTGCGCCCGATCCAGCCGTCGAGGGCGCGCTCACACGCCTTGAGGCCGCCATCGCCGCCTTGCCTGTATCGCTCAAGGAGCCCCTTCTCCTCACCACGATCGAAGAACTATCGCACAAGGAAGCTGGGCGGCTCCTGGGCTTGAGCCCAAAGGCGGTGGAGATGCGCGTCTATCGCGCCAAGCAGGCGCTGGCGCAGACGATGGACAATGAGGGGCATTTAACGGCAAACGAGCCGGACAATAGTTGAGAGGCTGCGCGGGGGACATTTTCATGTGGCGTCGCTGGGTTGCCGACATTCATCTTTGGCTGAGCCTCATCGTGGGCCTGCAGGTGCTGGCCTGGGTCGTAAGCGGGCTCTTCATGAGCGTACCGTCGATCGAGCGGGTGCGCAGCGAGCACCTGATGGCCGCGCCTGTCGTCGCCGATCTGTCGAGCGAAGGACCTTTCGTTGCCCCACAGACTGTGCTTGCAGCTGCCGGCGCGCCTGTGCGTCGCATTGGCGTCGAGCGGGTGGGCGGACGCAGCGTCTATGTCGTCGAGCCTTACGAAGGGCGCAATATGCTGTTCGATGCGGCGAGCGGCGCGCGCCTGTCGCCAATCGACGAGAGCTTCGCGCGCGCCATCGCCGAACAAGCCATCGCGGGCGATGAACCTGCTCAGCGCATGACGCTAATCGAGCAGAATCCGCCGATCGAGTATCGCGGCGAACTCCCGGTATGGCGCGCCGATTTCGGCGGATCGGACAATCTTTCCGTCTTCGTCACAGCCGACACCGGCCGCGTCGCAGCGCGCCGCTCCGATCTCTGGCGCGTCTACGATTTCCTCTGGTCGCTCCACATTATGGATTATCGCGAGCGCGAGAACTTCAACCACCCGCTGCTGATCGCGTTCTCGGTCGGCGCGCTGGCGATGTCCCTCTTCGGCATCATATTGCTCTTCATCCGCTTGCCCTCGAGGTTACGGCCAAGACGGGCTTGAGGTCCGCAAGGCTCACGACAGCTGGCGGCGCACGAACCAGATCGTCGCGAGCGGAACGGCGATCCATTGCGCCAGCGGAGCAACCCCCGCGCCTATGAGAGGAATGACGGGCATCGCGGCGCCGTAACGCCATGACCAACCCGGAAGATCTGCTGACGTGGCGAGCCATTCGATCAGAAGCGAAATGGCGAGGCCTGCGCCGACGAAGAGGGTAAGAACGCGCCGATGCGGCTGGCGAAACCACAATCGGCTGCGCGCCGCCGCGCTCGCGATGGAGAAGGCCGCGAGGAGAATTGCTGCATCGCCGATCGACGCAAGCGAGCAGCGGACAAGCGCAGTCATGTGACTTGCCTCGGCCATGCCGGCATAGAGCGGCGCCTGCCACATTTCCCATGGGAAGTTGAGCAGCACGCCGAACAGCACGATGTTCGCTTCAGGGGCATCGAGGAAGCGTGGCAACTTCATCATGCTGGCAGCAGGTCTCGCGAAAGCGCGGCTGGCTCTGCTATTGCTTGGTGACCCTAACGACAGTCTGCGGCTCGGCTGCGCTCTTGAGATCAAACGCAACGCGATCGCCGACCGCGATGCCTTGCAGGATCGCCGGGTCCTCCGCCGTGAACTGCATCTCCATCGCCGGCCAACTGATCGCCTCGATCGACTCGTGATTGATCGAGACCGTGCCGGCGGCAGCGTCTACGGCGGTCACCGTCCCGGACGCGCGGACCGGCCCCGATTGCGCCGCCGAAGCGGCAGGCTGGGTCTGCTCAGCGGTCTGCGCCTGCTCGCCGGCCGGTGGGGTGCAGGCCGCTGTCAAGAGCACGGCCGCGAAGGCGAGATATCTCAGCATGTCCTAGTCTCCTCTCTCCATGGCGATCTGCGGAGCCGATAAATCGGGCGCACCTCGCTCCAGCTCCCGGCGCCGGATCATGAGATAGGCCGCGGGGATCACGAACAAAGACAGGAGCGGCGCCGACAGCATGCCGCCCACGAGCGGGGCCGCAATCCTCCGCATCACTTCAGCGCCTGCCCCGCCCGTGAACAGGATGGGCAGGAGCCCCGCCATGATCACCGCCACCGTCATCGCTTTTGGACGGAGCCGCAACAGCGCCCCTTCGCGCACAGCTTCGGCGACGACGGTTGCGGTGATATGCTCGCCGCGATCAATGCGCTCCTGCAATGCGTGCTTGAGATAGATGAGCATGACTACGCCGAACTCCGCAGCAAGCCCCGCGAGGGCGATGAAGCCCACGGCCACCGCGACGGAGAAGTCGTACCCCAGGAGATAGACGAGCCAGATGCCGCCGGTCAGCGCGAACGGCAGGCTCGCCATCACGATCAGCGCCTCATCAAAGCGGCGGAACGTGAGGTAGAGCAGGAGGAAGATGATCACGATCGTGGCTGGCCCGACGATGATGAGCCGCTCGGCGGCGCGCGCGAGATACTCGAACTGACCCGAATAGGCGACGCTGACGCCCGCCGGAAGCGGCGGGCCATCCGCCACAGCGCGCTGCAGATCGCGTACGACGGAAGCCAGGTCGCGCCCGCGCACGTCGACATAGACGAACGATGAAAGCCGCCCGTTCTCGCTGCGGATCATGGCCGGGCCATCGGCGATCTCCACGCGAGCCACTTCGCCGAGCGTGAGCCGCAAGCCGTCTTCGGTGACGATCGGCAGCGCGATCAGGCGGTCGAGCGTGTCGCGCACTTCGCGCGGGTAGCGCAGATTGATCGGATAGCGGGCGCGCCCGTCGATCACCTCGCCAATGTTCTCCCCGCCAATGGCGCCCGCAACCACCATCTGCACGTCCTCTATATTGAGGCCGTAGCGCGCGGCGGCGAAGCGGTCGATGTTGACGTTAATATAGCGGCCTCCGGCGATGCGCTCGGCGACTGCGGAGGAGACGCCGGGCACATCGCGGGCAAGGCGCTCGATAATCTGCGCGGCGGCGTCGATGCTGGCGAGATCGGCGCCGCTCACCTTGACGCCAATCGGGCTTTTTACACCGGTGGCGAGCATGTCGATGCGGTTACGGATCGGCGGCACCCAAACATTGGTGAGGCCGGGCACTTGGACGGCGCGGTCGAGCTCTTCGATGATGCGCTCTGGGGTCATGCCAGGCCGCCATTCGGAACGCGGCCTGAGACGGATGGTGGTCTCGAACATTTCGAGCGGGGCGGGATCTGTCGCAGTCTCGGCGCGCCCCGCCTTGCCGAACACGCTCTCGACTTCCGGCACGGTACGGATGAGCCGATCAGTCTGCTGCAGAAGCTCCGACGCTTCCGCAGCTGAAAGGCCCGGCAGCGCCGTCGGCATATAGAGGAGATCGCCCTCATCCATCATCGGCATGAACTCGCCGCCGAGACGCGTCAGCGGCCATGCCGTGGTGGCGAGCGCGAGCGCCGCGATGATGAGGATGAGCTTGGGCTCGCGCAGTGTGAAGTCGATCGCTGGCTGGTAGAGCGTCGCCAGCCAGCGATTGATCGGGTTCTTGTCCTCGTGCGGGATGCGCCCGCGGATCCAATAGCCCATCAGCACAGGCGTCAACGTGACGGCAAGCGCCGCGGACGCGGCCATCGCATACGTCTTCGTGAAGGCGAGCGGGGCAAAGAGCCGGCCCTCCTGCGCCTGCAGCGTAAACACCGGCAGGAACGAAAGGGTGATGATGAGTAGGCTGAAGAAGAGCGCCGGCCCCACTTCGATCGACGCTTCCGTGATGACGCGCCAGTGATCGGCGCCCTTCGGCATTTCGCCATCATGCGCATCTCGCCAGCGTTCGAGCCTCTTGTGCGCGTTCTCGATCATGACGATAGCCGCGTCCACCATGGCGCCGATGGCGATGGCGATGCCTGAGAGCGACATGATGTTGGCGTCCACCCCTTGGAGGCGCATCACAAGGAACGCCGCCATAACGCCGAGCGGCAATGTGATGATCGCCACCAGGGCCGAGCGCAGATGGAAGAGAAAGAGCGCGCATACAAGTGCGACGACGATGAATTCTTCGGTGAGCTTTTCGGTGAGGTTCTCGATGGCGCGATCGATAAGGTTCGAACGGTCATAGGTGGCGACGACCTCCACGCCCTCCGGAAGCGCGTCCTCCAAAGCTTCGAGCCGTTCGCGCACGGCTTCGATCACGGCGCGCGCATTCTCGCCGGCGCGGATAATGACGACGCCGCCCGCGACCTCCCCTTCGCCGTTCAGTTCGGCGATGCCCCGACGCATCTCGGGTCCCACCTGCACCCAGGCGACGTCGGAGAGTCGCACCGGCACGCCGCTGGCGCTCAGGCCCAGCGGAATGGCGTCGAAATCTTCGAGTGTGCGCAGGTAGCCGCTGGCGCGCACCATGTGCTCGGCTTCGGCCATTTCCACCACCGCACCGCCGGTCTCGCCATTGGCGGCGCGCACGGCTTCGGCGATCTGGGCTTGCGAGACGCCGTAAGAGGCCATCCGCTCGGGATCCAGCACGATCTGGTATTGGCGCACCATGCCGCCGATCGAGGCGACTTCGGCGACGCCTGGCACGCTCTTCAGTTCGAAGCGCAACAGCCAATCCTGGATCGCGCGCAGTTGGCTGAGATCATGGCGGCCGCTGCGGTCGACCAGCGCGTACTGGAACACCCAGCCGACGCCGGTCGCATCGGGGCCGAGCGAGGAGCGCGCGGTCGGAGGCAGCCGGCCCTGCACCTGGTTGAGATATTCAAGCACGCGCGAGCGCGCCCAATAGAGATCGGTCCCATCCTCGAAAATGATGTAGACGAACGAGTCACCGAAAAAGGAAACGCCGCGCACGGTGCGCGCGCCGGGCACCGACAGCATCGTCGTGGTCAAAGGGTATGTGACCTGGTCCTCGACGATTTGCGGCGCCTGCCCGGGATAGGTCGTGCGGATCACCACTTGCACGTCGGAGAGGTCGGGCAAGGCGTCGACCGGAGTTGCGCGCACCGCGAGCGCGCCGGCGACGGCGAGCGCGAGCGTCGCCAGCACTACCAGAAAACGGTTGGCGACGGACCAGCGGATCACGGCGCCGATCATGGACGGTCTCCGGTCTTGCGGATTGCGGTGACGATATAGCGGGAGCCTTCTTGCCTGATGCGGAAGGAGACGGCGTCGCCCACGCCAAGACCGTTCGCAAGATGTTCGTTCTCCAGCGTGAATTGCATCGTCATCGCCGGCCAGTTGAGCGTTGGGATGGCGCCATGGGCGATGGAGATGTTCGCCCCGCTCAAGGCCGTGATGCGTCCGCTCGCGTCGTGCGTGGCCGCCGCGCCGTTCGCCTGTGCAGCCTGCGCCGCCTCCAGCCGCTCGAGCGCGCCCGTCAGGCTGGCTTCGGAATCGATCAGGAATTGACCCGACGCGACGATGCGTTGGCCTTGCTCGAGGCCTTGGCGCACCTCGATCCTGTCGCCGGCGCGGCGCCCAAGTTCCACTTGCACCGGCGTGAACCGCCCGTTCTCGCCAGCGACGATGACGATGCTGCGCCGTCCGGTCTGGATCACGGCCTCAGCAGGCACGATCAAGGCCGCGCGCGCTTCGGGCTCGGCGATCTCCACCTCCGCCGTCATGCCGGGCCGCAAGCGCCCCCCTTGGTTGGGGAGCGCAATGCGCACTTCGACAGTCCGCGTCGCGGCATCGGCGGCGGGCAACACGCTCTCAATGCGGCCAGAGAATGTTTCGCCCGGATAAGCGGACGTACGTGCGATGGCGCGCGCGCCGGGACGCGCGAGGGCCGCATCGGCCTGCGGCAGCGAGGCGACCAGCCAGACCGGCGACACCGCGTTGATCGTCGCCAAGGGCGCGCCCTGCATCACCGTCATGCCGTTTCGGATGTCCAAGGCCGTGACGGCGCCCGCAATTGGAGCTACGATCGTCACAACCGGACGCGGCGCGCCGTCGCGCTCGACGCGCGCAATGAGCGAGGCAGGCATGCCGAGCATTGCAAGCCTCCGCCGCGCGGCTTCGGCGAGCTCCCCGCCTGCGCCGCGAAGCGCAAGGTATTCAGCTTGCGCGGCCGTCCATTCCGGAACGCGAATGTCGACGATCGGCGCGCCGGCCGCAACGACGTCGCCGACAGCGCGCCCGTAGGAGCGCTCGACGAAGCCCGATGCGCGCGCCTGCACGATCGCGACGTTGCGCTCATTGAACGCCAAAACGCCCGCTGCAGTCACTGTCCGTGAGAGCGGCGCACTCTCGACCGTTGCAAAGCGTACGCCGAGATTCTGCACGACGCCCGGCTCGATGCGCACACTCGCATCGCTTGAGACTTCGTCGGCGTAGCGCGGGATGAGCTCCATCCCCATCGACGATCGGCCCGGGCCCCGATAGCGCTCATTCGGGAGCATGGGATCGTACCAGTAGAGGATCTCGCGCCCCGCCTCGGCCTCAGCACCGGCTGGCGCACGCGCGCCGCCCAGCCAGTAGCCGCCCGCTCCCACGACGACGAACGCTGCGGCGATGGCGATCAGCCGCGCATGGCGGCGCAGGAATTCGACGACGCGGCTCATGAATCGGTCTCCGCAAATTGCAGCGTGAGCGAAGCCCCGATGAGGGCGCGGCGCTCTTCGAGGTCGAGCACGTTCATTTCCGCTTCGAGCGCGGCGCGGCGCGCGGCGATCAGCTCGGGCGCCGACATTGCGCCGGCAGCGAAAGCGCCTGCCGCCGCCTCGGCGCGCTGGCGCGCCAGCGGCAGGCGCGTTTCGCGCGCGCGTTCGAGGTTGGCGTCTGCGGCGGCGTGTTCGGCGAGCGCGGCATCGAGCGCGGCGGCGTATTCGCGCTCGCTGGCGCGGCGCTCGGCGGCCACCCGCTCTCGGTCAGAGCGCCGCGCCTCGATCAGTGGACCCTGCCGCCACGGCTGAAACAGCGGCAGGCCGATGCGCAGCTCGAGCGAGGCCATGTCGCCAAAGGCGTCGTCGCGGTTCTGATACATGAGCGACCATGACCAGTCCGGCATGCGCTCGGCGCGAGCCATGCGTAGGTCGGCGTCGGCAGCCGCCGTCTCCGCGGCGTAAGCCGCAAGCGCGGGATGCGCGGCCAAGCGCGCGCGCAACGCGGCCGCGTGAATCGCGAACTCCGGCGGCGCCGGATCGAGCGCCTCCTCAGCGGCCTCGCCGATCCATCGCCGCAATTCCGCGCGGGCGGCGGCTGCTTGAGCGCGCGCGTCCGCGAGCTGATCTTCGATACGGGCGGCTTCGACTTCCGCCTCGATAGCGGCGTCAACGCCGCCGGCGCCGCCGGCCAGGCGCGCGCGCGCCGCGTCCGCGCCTACGCGCGCCTCTCCTGCAATGCCTTGCAGCACTTCGAGGCGTCGCTCGGCGTAATAGCGATTGATCCAGGCGCGCGCCGCGCCAAGGCGCGCTTCGAGCCGGCCTAATTCGAGACCTGACTCCGCGCGCGCAAGATCTGCGCGCGCCATCGCCCTGCGCGCGCGCCGCTCGGCGCCGCTCGGCACCTCTTGCATGATCCCGATCGAGCGCATCGTCATGAAGTCGCGATCGAGCCGGTAGGCGTCGGGCCCCTCTACGGGCACGTTCTCGACGCCCAGCACAAGTTGAGGGTCCGGCAGCTGTCCCGCCGGACCCACCGACCGCTCAGCGGCGCGCACAGCGTGGGCGCGCGCTTCCGTGAGGGGACTCTCGGCGGCTGCGCGCGCGACAGCCTCCGTGAAACTCAATGGTTCGGCATGGGCGGCCGGCGCCAGCGCGACGGCGCCGATCAGGGCCCAAGCCTTGCGCATGCGCATTCTCGGCATGCTCGGCTCCTCAGAACGGATGAAAACCGGGCGCGAACGCGTTCGCGTCGGCGCGCTTCAGCTCAAAGGACGCGAGCGCGGGGAGGTCGCCAACATTCCTGGAGAAAGCCCTGCGACGGCGCGCGGCGCACGAGCGCTGGCGAGGCGGCGTCGGTAGCGACGGCGCGGCCGACGACGTGCTGAGGCAGAGGCGACGGCGCGACCATGGCCCGGCACGCCGATCCGCCAAGGCAGCCGTCCATATCGTGCTGGCTTGCGGGGCCATCCTTGCCAGGCGCGCCTTCGTCAGGACAGCAGGCGTGCGCCTGTTGCTGCATGGGGCATGCGAGCGCGGCGCTGGCGGTGGCGAACCCGCCGGCGACGATCGCCAAAGCCACAAACAGGGTAAACAAAACCCGGCGCATACGGTCATCATAGCACGAGCCCCTGACCAATTCGTCAACCGAACGCATCAGACGGCTCCCGCCGGCGCAGGCGCGGATCCCGGCGCTGGCCGCGATGGCGGGGATGGTTCCGCGTCGAGACGCGTGAACTTGAGCATGAGCGCATTGACCGCGACGATGACCGAACTCCCAGACATCGACAGCGCCGCGATCTCGGGGCTCAGGGTGAACGGGTAGAACACGCCCGCCGCCAGCGGAAACGCAAGCACGTTGTAGCCGACGGCCCACCAGAGGTTCTGATGCATCTTGGCGAGCGTGGCGCGCGAGAGCTCGATTGCGCGCACGACATCGTAAGGGTCGCTGCGCATCAGCACGACGTCAGCGCTCTCGAGCGCCACATCGGTGCCCGCGCCAATGGCGAAGCCGACATCGGCTTGGGTGAGCGCCGGCGCATCGTTGACGCCGTCGCCAACCATGCCGACCTTGCGCCCGCCGATCTGCAGCTCCTTGACCTTGCTCGCCTTGTCTCCCGGCAACACGTTCGCGAGCACAGTATCGACGCCGAGTTCTCGGGCGATGCGGCGCGCGGTCGCTTCATTGTCGCCGGTGATCATGGCGACTTCGACGCCGCGCTTCTTAAGGCGCGCAACGGCCGCCGCCGACGTGGGGCGCGCGGCATCGGCAACGGCGATAAGCCCGATGAGCTTGCCGTCTTCGGCGACATGGACGATCGTCCGCCCCGAGCCCTGCAGGCGCTCGATCTCGCTCGCCAATGCTCCGAAGGCGACGCCATTGTCAGCCATGAACATCGCGTTGCCGGCGAGGATCGTGTGATCACCGACGCGCGCGCGCACGCCCTTGCCCTCGAAGGCGGCGAACTCGCTTGCAGTGAGTTCATCCAGCCCGTTAGCCCGATCGAGCACGGCCTGGGCGATGTGATGCTCCGAACCGCGCTCGACAGCGGCGGCCTTGGCGAGCACGGCTGCTTCGTCTTGACCGGACGCGGTGACGATTTCCACGACCTTGGGCTCGCCCATGGTGAGCGTGCCCGTCTTGTCGAAAATGACGACGTCGAGCTTAGTCGATTCCTCGAGCGCGACGGCGTCCTTGATGAGGATGCCGTGGCGGGCGCCGATGCCCGTGCCCACCATGACCGCCATCGGCGTGGCAAGGCCCAAGGCGTCGGGGCACGCGATCACCAGAACCGTGATCGTGAGCGTGAGCGCAAAGAGCACGGTCTGCCCGATGACGAACAGCCACACTGCAAACGTTGTAAGCCCAATGGCGATAGCGGCCATGACGAGCCATTGCGAGGCGCGGTCGGCCAGCAGCTGGGCGGGCGCTTTGGAGTTCTGTGCCTCCTGCACCAGCTTGACGATCTGCGCGAGTGCGGTGTCGGCGCCGACCTTGGTGGCTCGATAGCGGATCATGCCGCCTTTGTTGATCGTGCCGCCGATCACTGCGTCATCGACGCCTTTTGTGACCGGAAGGGATTCGCCCGTCAGCATCGATTCATCGACGTCGGAACGACCTTCGATCACCACTCCGTCTACGGGAACCTTGCCGCCAGGCCGCACTACGATGGTCTCGCCGACCTGGACATCCGCCGTCGGCACTTCCTGCTCCGCACCGTCGCGCACCACCATCGCCTTGGGCGGGGCCAGATCCATCAGCTTGCGGATCGCGTCGGACGCGCCGGCGCGCGCGCGCATTTCGAGCCAGTGTCCAAGCAGGATAAAGACGAGCAGGACGGCCGCCGCTTCGTAGAATTGCGGCCCGCCCCAGATGAAGGTGGCGCCGAGCGAGAACGAATAGCCTGCGCCCACGCTCAAAAGCACCAGCACCGCCATGTTAAAAACACCGCGCCGTAAAGCTCTGATCGCAGCAGTGAAGAACGGCCAGCCGGGATAGATGATGGCGGCGCTGGCGAGGACGAAGAGGGTGAGTTCGAGGTCGAGCCCGAACGGCGGCTCGATCCGGATCGCCTCCATGCCCATGGGCGCGAGCAGGAAGATTGGAACTGTGAACACGAGCGCGATGAAGAAGCGGTTGCGCATATCGCGCGCCATCGCGGCCATATCCATACCGGCGCCATGGCCCATCTCGTGCGCCATGGCCTCGTGCGCGGCGGCGCCGGCGCTGGGCGGCGCCTTGACATGAGCGTGCTCGCCGTGCGCGCCCGGCTCATGCGGACACAGGTGAGCGGGGAGCGCGACGCCCCTGCAGTGAAACCCACAAGCCGTCACGACCCGGCGGAGTGTCTCGATGCTGGTCTTCTGCGGATCGAACTCGACCGTGACTGTGCTCGAGCCGAAATGGGCCGATGCGCCGATGACGCCAGGCTCTCGTCTGAGCGTTGTTTCGATCACCATCGGATCGAGTGCAGTGACGACATCGTCGAGGATGAGCGTTTCTGTCTGCAAGTCACCCTCCGCGCCGGCGCCTCGCCGGCTCGCAGTCCTGACATGGACCGGCCCGGCGTCCGTCTCAATGACCGACAGCCCAGAAGCGGGCCGCACATTTTCCTCACGCACGCTCAATCCTCGCCACGCCAATGCCTTGGCCATGAGCCCCATCGCCTCGACCTCCCATTACGCGCCAGCCAGCTCTTCCCCTCTCGTTGGCCCGCTCTCGCTGCAGCGGGAACCACCGCTGCCGCGGCGCGGCGCTGCTTTGTTTGATCTCGATCAGGGGCAAACCCACGCGCTGCGTATGAACTGACGAGGCGCAACGTCCGAGGGCGCGCGTGCCTCCAGCACTCGCCGGTGAGGAGATGGGCTTGCACACGTTCAAAGTCGTCAAGGAGGACGCCGGCTGGGCGGTGAAGCTGGGCGAAGCTCTGATCGCGCCGTGCCGGTCGCAGCTTGCGGCCGCCGCAGAGGCCCAGCGCATGGCCGAGGCGCTCGCCCGCAACGGCGAGGCGGTCGCCATCGCCATTGACCGTGATCAAGAGGCCCAGCGTCTGGCCGCCCCACTCGCAGCCGCCGGCCATGTCTGGGCCTCACGGCGCGAGCTCAGGGCGCGATGAAGAGCGCCGGCGCAAGCACGCAGTTGAACGACGAGGTCTTCGGCGGCGACTTCTTCGCCATTCCCCGAGGCGCGCGCGCAGCGGCGAGGGCGCCCAGCGCCAGCGCAGTCTGGAGGGACGCCCGCCCGATCGAAGGCGAGCTCTTCAGTCCAGAGCGTCTCGAAGAGTACGCTCGCGCGGCCGCGGCCGGTCATGCGATCGCAGCTGGCGCGCCGCGCCACAGAGCGCTCGCCAAGCGGCTTTCGGACAATGCCGACGCGCTGCGCGAGGCCTATCAGGCGCTGGCGCGCGCCGCCGCAGCCCGAGAGCCCGTATCACCGACGTGCGAATGGCTGATCGACAATTATCACGTCGCCGAGCGCCAAATCCGGGATATCCGCGTCGACCTGCCGGCGGGTTTCTATCGGCGCCTGTCCAAGCTCGCGGCGGGCGCGCTCGCCGGTTACCCGCGCATCCTGGCTGCGGCCTGGGACTATGTCGCTCACACCGGAAGCCGCTTCGAACCGGACACGCTCGTGCGTTATGTGCGCGCCTATCAAGACGTCCAGTCGCTCTCGATCGGCGAACTCTGGGCGGTTCCGATCACGTTGCGCATTCTGCTGGTGGAGAACCTTCGCCGCACGGCGGCGGCCGCCCTTGCAGCGCGCGCTGCGCGCATGCGCGCCGCCGCAAGCGCCGGCCGCCTCTTGAAGGCGGCGGCGGCTGGCGCTGAGGATCTGAGCCGCGAGCTCGCGGCAATGCGCGCGGAGCGAATCGATAATGCGTACGTCGTGGAGCTTGCCATGCGGCTCCGCGACCAGGATCCAAGCGTCGGCCCCGCACTGGATTGGCTCGATCAGCGCATGGCGTTCGAGCGCACGACCGTCGATGCGGCGGTGCTCGCCGAGCAGCAGCGCGAGATCAGCTCAACGATCCTCGTGCGCAACATCATCACCAGCATGCGCTTCATCACCGATGTCGATTGGCGCGATCTGTTCGAGCGCATGAGCCTCGTCGACGACGTGCTGAGCGGAGCAGAGGGCTATGCGCGCATGGACTTCCCCACGCGCAACCTCTACCGCACCGCTATCGAAGAGATCGCCCGCGGCGCAGAGCATAGCGAAATCGAGATTGCCCTGGGCGCGGTTGCGGCCGCCAGCGAGGCGCCAGGCTCAGCCGATCGCGCCGACGCCCGCTTTGCCGATCCGGGCTATTATCTCATCGGCGCCGGCAGAGCCGCCTTCGAGCGCGCTCTAGGCTATGCGCCGCCGCTCGGCGCCTGGCCCGGCCGGCTGGTGCACGCGCTTGGCATCGCCGGCTATGTCGGCGCCGGCACGCTCGTGAGCGCGGCGCTGCTGTCGCTGCCCTTGGGCTTCGTCGCGGACGCAGGCATCGATTGGCGCTGGATCGCGGTCCTTGCCGCTTTGGGCGCAATTCCCGCGATCGACGCGGCGGTCTGTCTGGTCAATCACGCGATCACGCGCGGCCTGAAGGCGACCATCCTTCCAAGTCTTGAACTTGCGGAGGGCGTTCCGGACGAGTTGCGCACGCTCGTGGTCGTGCCGATGATGCTGACCTCGCGCGCGGCCATCGCCGAACAGATCGACGGCCTTGAGGTGCATTATCTGTCGAGCCCAAAGGGCGAGGTCTATTTCGCGCTCCTGTCGGACTGGACCGACGCGGACGCCGAGCGCGCCGAGGACGATGAAGAACTGCTCGAAGCGGCCGCGAGCGGCATCGCCGCGCTCAATCGCAAGCATCCAGCAGAGGGCGCATGCGAGCGGTTCCTCCTGCTGCACAGAAAGCGGCTGTGGAGCGAAAGTGAGCGCAAGTGGATCGGCTGGGAGCGCAAGCGCGGCAAGCTCAGCGAACTCAACGACCTGTTACGCGGCTCGTCCTCGACAACCTTCATCCCCATCGCCGGCAAGGCGCCTTCGGCGCCGCCGAATGTGCGCTACGTCATCACACTTGACGCTGATACCCGCCTTACGCCCGAGGCGGTTTCGCGCCTCATCGGCAAGATGGCACATCCCCTCAATGCACCGCGCTTCGATCCTGCGCGCGGACGCGTTGTCGAGGGCTATGCAATCCTGCAGCCTCGCGTGACGCCGGCGATGCCGGCCGAGAGCAAGGCGACGCCGTTTCTTGCTGTCTTTTCCAGTTTCACTGGCATCGACCCGTATGCAGCGGCGGCCTCTGACGTCTACCAGGATCTGCTCGGCGAAGGCTCCTACACCGGCAAAGGCATCTACGACGTCGACGCCTTCCGCACCGCGCTCACCGGGCGCGTCCCGTCCGGCTCGCTCTTGAGCCACGATCTCTATGAAGGCGCCTTCGCCCGCTCGGCTCTCGTCTCCGATGTCGAGTTCGTTGAGGAATTTCCGGCGCGCTACGATATCGCGGCTCTCAGGCATCATCGCTGGACGCGCGGCGACTGGCAGCTTCTGCCATGGATCCTTGGATTGAGCGGCGGCGTGTCGCTCATCGGGCGCTTCAAGATGCTCGACAATCTGCGCCGCTCAGTCTCAGCGCCTTCAGCCGTGGCAGCCCTGCTCGCTGGGTTCGCGCTGCCGGCGCCTGCTTCGCTGGCATGGACGGTCTTCGTGCTGGGCACACTTGCGATCCCGCCCTTTGTTCCGGTGATCGCCGGCGCACCGCACTGGCGCAGCAATTCTCTCACCCACCACGTCCGATCGCTGGGCGTCGACCTTAAGTCCGCGTCGGCTCAGTGGCTCCTCTCCATCACTTTGCTCGCGCATCAAAGCTGGCTCATGAGCGATGCCGTGTTGCGCACGCTCGTGCGGCTCGCCACGCGCAGGAAGCTGCTCGAATGGACGCCGGCGGCGCAAGCCGCGTTTGGGCGACGCGCAGATCTTGTCAGCTATTACGCCGCCATGGCCGGCGCGCTCGCCGTGGCGGCCGCGAGCGCCGCCATCGCGCTTCTTGCGCCGTCAGCTACGCCTCAGGCGCCGATTGCGCTGGCCCTCCTCTGGGGCGCCTCGCCCGCCATTGCGCTCTGGACGAGCCGTCCCCAGCGCGAGCCTAGGCAAAGCCGGCTCTCGGCGTCGGATGCGGCCGGGCTGCGCGTCGTCGCGCGCCGGACCTGGCGCTTCTTCGAGACGTTCGTGTCAGGCGAGCACAACGCCCTGCCGCCGGACAATTACCAGGAGACGCCCGCGCCTGTCGTCGCACGACGAACCTCGCCGACCAATATTGGGCTCTATCTCCTGTCGATCACGGCAGCGCATCACTTGGGCTGGATCGGCAGGGCCGAAGCCGCCGAGCGGCTGGAGGCAACGCTCGCAACGCTCGACAAGCTCGAGCGCTATCGCGGCCATTTCTACAATTGGTACGACACAGAAACCTTACGCCCGCTCGAGCCACGCTATGTCTCCTCGGTCGACAGCGGCAATCTCGCCGGACATCTTTTCGCTGTCGCGCAGGCGTGCCTTGCCTGGAAGGACGCCGCGCCTTCGCCGTGCTTTGACGTCGAGGCGCTCGCTATCGCTCGCGAGGAGGCGCGCAAGCTCGCCGCCGATCGGCTCATGCCGGCCGTGGCATGGCCAGCGGTCGACAAGGCGCTTCAAGACCTTGTGCGCGACATCGCGGCCTGTCGGGGGTCTTACCTCGACCACCGCGCCGGATTCCGCGAGTGGCTGAGCACGGTCACATCCATCATCGAGATGATCGAGCCGCATGCGCTGGGCGAGAGCGAGGTCAGCGGCGAAGATCTCCTCTACTGGCTGGGTAAGGGCGCGGCTTGCGTTGAGCGGCAGGCACGCGACTTCAGCGCCGGCTTCGACGAGAGCCTGTCGCGGCGGTTCGATATGCTGGCGCACCGGCTGCGCGCCCTCGCGCTCGAAATGGACTTCGCCTTTCTCGTCAATCCCGACCGGCTGCTGTTGTCGATCGGCTATCGCGAGCAGGACGGAGCGCTCGACCCCAGCTGCTATGATCTCGTTGCATCCGAGGCGCGCCTTGCGAGCCTCGTCGCCATCGCCAAGGGCGACGCGCCGGCCAAGCACTGGTTTCGCCTGAGCCACGCGCTCGCGCCGACGAGCCACGGCGCAGTGCTGGTGTCGTGGTCGGGCTCGATGTTCGAGTATCTCATGCCCGCGCTCGTCATGGCCGAACCGCCAGAGAGCCTGATCGGACGCACCAACAGGCTCGTCGTTAAGCGCCAGGTCGAGTATGGGCGCGCGCGCGGCGTTCCATGGGGCGTCTCGGAGTCGGCCTACAACGCCAGAGATCTCGATCTCACCTACCAGTATTCGAACTTTGGCGTGCCGGGGTTGGGCTTGAAGCGCGGCCTTGCCGAAAGTCTGGTCGTCTCCCCTTATTCGACCGCGCTCGCCGCCATGTTCGCGCCAGCTCCGGCGGCGGCGAATTTCGAGCGCCTGGCGCAGCTCGACGCGCTCGGGCGCTTCGGCTTCTACGAGGCGATCGATTTCACGCCCGAGCGCGTCAGAAGCAGCGCTCAGGCGGAAATCGTGCGCGCCTATATGGCTCACCACCAGGGCATGACGATCGCCGCGATTGCGAACACTGTCAGCGACGGCGCGCTCCGATCCTGGTTTCATGCCGAGCCCCTGGTGCGGGCCTTCGATCTCCTGCTGCAGGAGCGCGCCCCGCGCGAGGCGCACGAGCCTCCAGCTTTCGCAAGCCTGCGCAGCGCCGAAGAGGCGCCGGTGCGCGAGGGCGCCGCGCCACGCCGCAGCCCCAGCCCGTTCAGCGCTTCGCCGGCAACGCACCTCCTCTCAAACAGCCGCTACACCGTGATGACAACCGCCGCCGGCTCTGGCTTCAGCACTTGGAAGGGCGCGGCGATCACACGCTGGCGCGAGGACGCCACGCGCGATGATTGGGGCCCTTATTTCTATCTGCGCGATGTCGAGAGCGGCGCCGTCTGGTCGCCGACCCTGCAGCCGCTCTGCTATCGCGAGCACGGCCACAGCGTCTCGTTCGCCGAAGAGAAAGCCGAGTTCAGCTGCGACGCCGAGGGTCTTCTTACCCAGCTCGATGTGATCGTGTCGGAAGAAGACGACGCCGAAGTGCGGCGTGTGATGATCTGCAATTGCAGCGACCGTCCGCGCGAGGTAGAGGTCACCTCTTACATGGAATTGGCGCTGGCGCGGCCCGAAGCCGATTCAGCGCACCCGGCCTTCTCCAAGCTCTTCATCGAGACAGAGCATGTCGCGCGCGCGGGCGCCCTGCTCGCAACCCGCCGGCGCCGCGATCCCGACGAGCCCGAGATCTGGGCGGCACACCTCGCCGTCGTCGAAGGCGCGAGCATCGGCGGGCGCGAATTCGAAACCGACCGCGCGAAATTCCTGGGCCGCGGGCGCGATGTGCGCGGCCCGATTGCAGTAACCAGCGGCAGCCCGCTTTCGGGCGCTGTCGGCGCCACGCTCGATCCCATCTTCTCCCTGCGCCGGCGCGTCCGCATTGCCCCGGGCGAGACCCAGCGCATCCACTTCTGGACCATGGCCGCCGCTTCGCGCGAGGCCGCGCTGCAGCTCATCGACCGGCACAATGACCCCGCCGCCTTTGAGCGCGCCGCTGCACTCGCGTGGACCCAGGCCCAGGTGGAGTTGCATCATCTCGACATTGATCGCCAGACGGCCGCGCTCTATCAGAGTCTGGCCGGCCACCTCATCTACGCCAATCCCGCCATGCGGCCCGCCGCCGATCAAGTCTCAGCCGGCCGTGACGAGCAATCGCTGCTCTGGAGTCTCGGGATTTCCGGCGACCTGCCCATCCTGCTCGTGAGCCTCACTGAGCCGCAGGAGATCGGGCTCGTCCGCGAGGCGCTCAAGGCATATGAATATCTGCGCACCAAGCGCCTCGCCGCCGACCTCGTCATCCTCAACGCCCGCGGCGCGTCCTATCAGCAGGATCTGCAAGCCGCGATCGAGAGCGCCGTACGGGCCGCTCAGGCGCGCCCGCGCATCGGCGCCGGCTTGCCTGCAGGCCAAATCTATCTCCTGCGCGCCGACCTGGTTGCGCCCGAGGCGCGCGCCCTGCTCGCAGCAAGCGCGCGCGTCGTGCTCCACGGGGAACGGGGATCTATCGCGCAGCAATTGCACCGAAGGCCGGAGACCGAACATCACGGCGTGCGCGGCCCCGCGCCTTCCGCCGCGACCGCCTTCTTCGGCACGCGCCCTCGCGCGCCTCAGCTTGAGTACTTCAACGGTTTCGGCGGCTTTGCCGAGGACGGGAGCGAATATGTCGTTACGCTGGCGCCTGGCCTTACAACGCCCGCGCCCTGGATCAACGTCGTCGCCAATGAGAGCTTCGGCTTTCACGTCAGCGAGACGGGCGCGGGCTTTACCTGGTCGCAGAATAGCCGCGAGCGGCAACTGACGCCCTGGTCGAACGATCCTGTGAGCGATGCGCCCGGCGAGGCCTTCTACATTCGCGACCGCGACAGCGGCGAGGTCTTATGCCCCAGCGCTTCGCCCATGCGCTTCGAGGCGGCAAGCTACGTGATCCGCCATGGCCGCGGCTATAGCCGTTTCGCATGCGAAGCACAGGGTCTGAAGCTCGATCTCATCCAGTACGTCCCGCTCGCCGATTCGATCAAGATTGCGCGCCTGTCTATCGTCAACGCCTCCGACCGCGCGCGCCGGCTTTCTGCAACTGCCTATGTCGAATGGGTGCTGGGCGCCTCGCGCAGCGCTGCCCAGCCCTTCATCGTCACTGAACGCGATGATGCTACGGGCGCGGTCCTTGCCTCCAATCGCTGGCGCGCCGCGTTCAAGGAGCGCGTCGCCTTTGCCGATCTTGCCGGCGCCGAAAGCTGGACCGGGGACAGGCGCGAATTCATCGGCCGCAACGGATCTCTAGCGAGCCCAGCTGCGATCATGGAGGGCGCAGAACTCTCGGGTCGATTGGGAGCAGGTCTTGATCCATGCACTGCGCTCGAAACGAGCATTGAGCTGGCGCCCGGCCAGAGCATCGAACTTGTCTTTCTGCTAGGCGATGCGGCGAGCGCTGCAGAAGCGCGCGCACTCATCGCGCGCTATCGCAGCGCCGACCTCGACGCCGTGCTGAACGCAGTGAAAGATTTCTGGCGCGAAACGCTGGGCGCCGTCGAAGTGAAGACGCCAGACCGGTCGTTCGATCTCATGATGAACGGCTGGCTGCTCTATCAAACACTAGCATGCCGAATCTGGGCTCGCGCAGGCTTCTACCAGGCAAGCGGCGCCTATGGCTTCCGCGACCAGCTGCAGGATGTGATGGCGCTCGCCACGGCGCGGCCCGAGATCGGGCGCGCCCACATTCTGGCGGCCGCGGCGCACCAGTTCGAGGAGGGCGATGTCCAGCACTGGTGGCTGCCAGAAACCGGCCAGGGCGTGCGCACGCGCATCTCCGATGATCGCCTCTGGCTCGCGCACGCCGCTGCGCACCACGTCAAGACGACAGGCGATGCCGCCCTGCTCGATGAGGATGCGCCCTTTCTTAGAGGCGCGACGCTCCGCGAGGGCGAAACAGAAGCCTTCTTCCGTCCCGACCACGCCCAAGAGCGCGCAAGTCTCTATGAACACTGCGCGCGCGCGCTCGACGCAAGTCTTGAGATGGGCCCGCACGGCCTGCCCCTGATCGGGGGCGGCGATTGGAATGACGGATTCAACCGGGTCGGACGAGGCGGACGCGGCGAAAGCGTCTGGCTTGGCTGGTTTCTTCACTCTGTGCTCGCCGACTTCGCTCCGATTGCTCAATCAAGAGGAGACGGCGCGCGCGCCGCGCGCTGGCGTGCTGCAATGGAAACGCTCACGGCCGCGCTGGAGCGCGAGGCCTGGGACGGCGACTGGTATCGGCGCGGCTGGTATGATGACGGCGCCCCGCTTGGCTCGGCCGTCAGCGAAGAATGCCGCCTCGATTCCATCGCCCAGTCCTGGGCTGTGCTCTCGCGTGTGGGCGATCCGGAACGGGCGCGCCGGGCCATGGCCGCGGTTGAGCGCGATCTCATCCGCGCCAACGACAATATCGCGCTTCTGTTCGCCCCGCCGTTCGACACGAGCGCGTCCGATCCGGGCTACATCAAGGGCTATCCGCCGGGCGTGCGCGAGAATGGCGGCCAGTACACCCACGCGGCGGCCTGGTCCGTCATGGCCTTCGCCGCGCTCGGCGAGGGCGACAAGGCGGCCGGCCTCTTCTGGATGCTCAATCCCATCAATCACGCGCGCACGCGCGCGGACGCGCACCGCTACAGGACCGAGCCCTACGCCGTCGCCGCCGACATCTACGCCGCGCCGGGCCATGTCGGCCGCGGCGGCTGGAGTTGGTACACGGGCTCGGCGGGCCTGCTCTATCGCGCGGGACTTGAGAGCGTCCTGGGCGTGCGGCTCGACGGCGCGCACCTGTGCATCGATCCGTGTATTCCGGCGAGCTGGCCAGGTTTCAGTCTAACGCTGCGCTGGCGCTCAACGCGCTACGAGATCTTCGTCGAGAATCCCGATGGCGTGTCGCGTGGAGTTGCGAGCGCCGCGCTCGACGGGGCCCGGTTGAGCATCGACCCGGTCCTGGCGCCGATCGTCGATGATGGAAGCGTCCATCGGCTTGACATAGTCCTGGGCGAGGCAGCCGCTATCAGGGCCGCCCCGCCGCGCGTCCCGCCAGCCAGACGCCGGTGAGCACCAATATTGTTCCGATGATCTCGAACGCGCCAATGCGCTCGCTGAAGAACCAGACGCCGAACGCCAGCCCGAACACCGGCACAAGGTAGGTGAAGGCATTCGCGAGGCTCAGGTCCGTCCCCCTCAACACATCGAACCAGAGCCACGCCGCGAGCGCCGTGCCGGGGATGGCCAGGGCCGCGAGCACCAACACAAAAAGCAGCGGGAGATCGAAGGAGACGTTTTCCGTGGCGAGCGATGCCGCCGCGAGGGGTGCTGCGCCAATGAACAGCCCGAACCCTACGGCGACCAACGCGTCAACATCTCGCGAGAGGCTCTTCATGACGACATTGCCGATCGCTGTGCCGATTGCCGCGGCCATCACATAGCCTGCGCCCATCAAATAGAACGGCGCCTCCCGCGCGAAGAGATTGGGCGCGCTCGCCACGGTGATGCCCGCGAATCCGACCGCCAAACCCATGACTGCATGGGGGCCCACACGTTCGCCCAGAAAACCACGTGCAAGGAGAGCCGCGGCAAGCGGCTGGGTGCTCAGAAGGACGGCCGCAATCCCCGTCGACAGAAACTCAGCGCCGTGAAACATGCCGAGAAATCCAAGACTGGTTGCGGACAAACCCAGCATGACGATCTTGCCCCAGATCCCGGCGTCGCGCGGCATGGGCCGGCGCAGAACCAGAGCCGCCGCAATGAGAACCACGCCGGCAATGGCCGCTCGGAGCGCCGCGAACAGGAGATGCGGCGCCAGATCGAGACCTATCACGATAAGCGGAAAGCAGGACGCCCAAAGCACCATCACGACGATCAGGCGAAGGGCGCTGCCCAGGTTCATGGCGCGATCCGCCCAAGCGCCCGATCTGCGCAACGGCGCGCGCGCTGCTGCGATGAAGCAGTACCTGCGCGCGCACGCGCCGATAGCGCCAGGGTGGGCTCGGCGACTGTTTTTGGGCTCATCTACTCGATATTCTCGCCCACTTTCAGCCGAAATGCGGGGCCCTGGGCGGGTTTGACCAACAGTACCGGGCACGTGATCAAAGGCAACAGGTCCTTCAGCACCCCAGCATGGCCCGTACCGAAGCGGCCGTGCCAGCCAACGACAATCAGGTCGATGTGCTTCTCAGTGATCAGGTTGAGCAACGCGTGTGCGATATCACCTTGGACCAGCGCGACCCCTGCGATGCAGCGGCACTCTTCATCGGTGAGGTAGGGCATGTTCCTGCGAACAAGTTCAGCGAACTGCTGTGGATACTCATGGTGCGGGGCGTCCGCATAGTGCGCCGCCGCTGCAAGGCCGCTTCTGTACGCGTCGCTGCCTATCACGTGTGCGATATGAACCTGGAGGTCCAAAGCGTTCGCTAGCATTACGGCGAGCGTCAATGCATGGTCGGTTTCCGGTTCGCCGCTCAAAGGCGCAAGCAGATTCCTCCATGGTAGGTTTTCGCGATAAGCAGGCGGCGCCAGCAGTACAGGCGCCCTGCTCTGCTCGATAACGGCGCGGGCCACGTGTCCGACGATTCCGAAGGCGTCTGGCCGGCGCGCGCCCGTCTTCTCTGCTGTCTCGCCCGCAGCACTCATAACGACGATGTCCGCATCATGCTCCAAGGTCGCCGCCAGGATTGCCTGCTCGGGAAACTCGGGCGCTTGATGCAGAATGATGCGCGTCCAATATTCCGGCGGCACATGCAGCCTCGCGAGTTCCTCGCGTGCGGGCAGTGGCGTTGTCGTGGCGCTGAGAACGTGGAGCTTTGCGTCGAGCCTGGCGGCGAGCCAGGCAGCGCAGCCGAGGCTTGCCGCGGCCGCACGCGAGCCATCAAGCGGCGCCAGCAATGAAGCGAACGCGGTCATCTCTTCACCTCCAGCTCATGTCGGCGGCCGCGCCACGCAAGCTTCAGAGCGACTGATCGCCAGTCCTTGGGCAGGCGCGCGGCGGCTTCAGGGTCGGCGACGGGACCCGCATCGGTGAAGCGAACGCCCAGGAATCCGAAAAGGAGCGCCTGCCACATGCCCCCCATGCAAGCGGGATGTACGCCCTGCGCGCTGTTGCCCATGACGTTGGAGAGGTCGAGCCACAGGCCCTGGCGCCAATAACGCTCTGCGTCCTCACGCAGACCGAGGCGCGCGGCGATCGCCGCGTGGATGGCCGGCGAGAGGCTGCTGCCATGGTCGGTGAGCGGTTCGTAGTAACGATAGTTCGCCGCGACCACCTCACGGGGGAACTTGTCGGGGAACAGGTGCAGCAACATGAGGACGTCCGCCTGCTTGATCAACTTCAGTTTGTTGATCTTGTCCCAGTCGAAGAGCCGGCTCACCGGCGCCCGGAGCCGCTCCTCCTCCGCCAGGGGATAGTCCTCAAGTTCAAAGAACCCCGCAAACTGCTCGATGAGCCCATCCTGATTTGGCTGCGGGCAGTACAGCGCGCGGGCGATTGCGGCGAATTCTTCGGTCGCAGCGGCGGAAATGCCCAGGCGCTGATCGAGCGCCGCCCGATCCTGCGGAAAATGTTGCTCAAGCCACGCGAGCGCCCGCACAGCCCAATCAAGATTGAAGCGCGCCAGCCAGTTCGTATACGCGTTGTCGCTCACCGTGTGGTGGTATTCGTCGGGCCCGACCACGCCGTGGATGTGGTATCCATCGGCCTCGCGCGCGCATCGGCTCGCCCAAAAGCGCGCCGTTTCCGCAAGAACCTCCACGCCAGCCTCTCGCAGGAAATCACAGTCGGCCGTCGCCCGCCAGTATTGCCAAATGCCGAAGGCGATGTCGGCTGTGACGTGGATCTGCTGCGTCCCAGTGAAGATCGGGATCTGTTTGTTTGTGTGTTGCAGCACGATTTCGCGCGGCGTCATGTCTTCGCCGGTCACGGTGGATTCCCACGCATAGCAAGCGCCACGATAGCCAAGTTCAATTGCTCTGCGTCGAGCGCCGTTGAGAGTGTGATAGCGGTAATAGAGCAGGTGTCGCGCCAGCTCCGGAAAGATATGGATGAAGAAGGGCAGCATGAAGATTTCCACGTCCCAGAAGACGTGGCCCTCGTAGCCGCGGCCAGAAAGCGTGCGCGCTCCAATGGACACTCGTGGATCGTGATCGGCAGCGCTTCGCAAATGATAGGCGTTGAATCGCAGCGCCTGCTCTACAGCCGGCTGATCAGAAACCCGAACATCGGCGCGCTCCCAGGTTTGCCGCCAGCAATCAGTGTGCGCGCCGAGCGCCGTGTTGTAGTCGGCCCAGCTCATCGCGCGTACATGATTGCGGGCCGCACTCGCCGGATCAGCTGTGTCGCGGCTCGTATGGACAGCGATGAGGCGCCGGAAGACAAGCTCGTCACCGATCTCGGCAGGGGCCCGCCAGTGCGCAGCGTCGCGGCCGCTTCCGACCAGAGTTGTCCGCCCGGCAAGAGCAATCTCGACCTTGGAGGACCTCGTTCGGAAGCGTGCAAGCTCGATGCCCGCATCTCCGGCATCGCTTGAAAGGTGTTCGAGATGCGGATGGGTCGCGGACAGAGCAGGCGCCGAGAAGGAGGCGTCGAACTCGATCGTCCCCGAGTGATTCTCCAACTGGACGATGACTTCCTGAAGCAGGAGATGCATGTCGTCCAGCGAGGCGCAGCGATGGGTAGTCACGCTCGTGCGCCGACCGTTCCCCTCAAAGAGGATGCGGCTTTCAAGCACGCCGTGGCGAAGATCGAGAATCCGCCTGTGGGTCCGCCACCTGGTCTCGCCCAGACCGAGTGCCTCGCCGTGCGCGCGCAGGCTGAAGCGAAACGGGGAAGGCACAGAGACAAGCTCGCTTTCCGTGGAGTCGCCGCGGTCGACGGTCGTGAACTCCGGCTCGGAATAAGGCAGTTCAGGTTGTTTACGGTCGTAGACGCCGGCTATCAGCAGGTCGCCAAGCGAACCCGGTAGAGGCATATCCAAAGCGCCGCGCACGCCGAGATAGCCGTTACCCACGGCAAATACGCTCTCCATTTCATGCTCGCGTGCGGGGTCGAAGCCCGTCTGTTCAATCCGCCATGAGATCTCCTCCTGGCGCGCCCGCAGCAGAGCTCGCAAACGTTCGACACCCAGTTCGTCCAGGTCCTTGACCACGATATCAGCGCCGCGGTCTTCGAGGGCTTGGCGGTTGCCGCCGCGATCGACGCCGACGACCAAGCCGAATTCGCCGTTTCGGCCGGCCTCCACGCCCGCGACCGCGTCATCGATCACGATGCTGCGCCCGGGCGATACGCCAAGGGCCTTGGCGCACTCCAGCAACGCTTCGGGGTCTGGCTTGCTCTTCAGTCCGAGCTCATCGATGTCGATGCCGTCGAATCGTTTGTCGAAGAGACTTTCGATTCCAGCGCTCCTCAGCACCTCGCGGCCATGGCGGCTCGATGTGACGGTCCCTGTCCGAATCCCCTCCTCCCGCAGAGCGCGAACGAGGGCGATGCTCGATGCATACACGTTGACGCCAACTCTGTGCAGCAATCTCTCGAAGAGAGCATCCTTCCGCTTGCCCAGGCCATGAATTGTGCTCGCTTCCGGCGGGTCCGCCGGATCGCCTTCGGGAATCTCGATCCCCCGCGAGGCAAGAAAGGTGCGCGCCCCGTCGTAGCGGGGCCGCCCGTCAACAAAGCTCAGATAATCGGCCTCGACATCGAATGCGCGGAATGGCGCACCGCTCGCCAAGGAATGCTGTCGCAGGAAGGGATCGAACAGCTCCCGCCAAGCCGCGGCATGCAAGCCCGCCGTGCGGGTTACGACGCCGTCCAGGTCGAAAATCACTGCTTCGGGCGTCAATGCTAGCCTCATCTCGATCCTCGCGGCTTCAGGACGTCGGCCGCTGATCCGACCGCTTGCCACGCAGTGGCGAACGAGGCGCCGACAGCCATCCCAGAACCCGCCGCATCACAAGCGTCGTGCCGCAACGGCCTCACAGCCAAGCGCGTTTAGGGCGTGCTGCGGCAGGCGCGCAGCGGCAGGCCAAGCGCCCGATTGGTTTCCACGATGGAGGCGCGCGCATCGCGCTCTCGCCCGTAGAGCGCGCGGATCGCGTCAATCGTTTCAGGAATGACGATCGCCTGGTTGTCCACCATGTAGGCGTAGAAGAGTTCATCACCTTCCACCGTCAGCAGGTCGTCCCAGAGCGCCACCTCGTAGAGATCGCCGCGCGGGCGCCCCAGATCGGATGTCCATTCTTTGACCGCATTGATCGCGCTTAGGCCCTCGCTCATGCGGATGGGCAAAATGCGGGCCGAAGCGCAGAGCGCGCTCAAGACCTCGTCGCGGGAGGCAAAGCGCGTGAGCGCAACCGACCAATAGTGCACGTGCGCGAGCGTCTCGGGGACCTTGACCGCCATCGTTACGACATCCAGGTCGGGATCGACAGATCTGGCATCCGGCCCCTGGTGGCTTGGGATCTTCGGTTCGGGAACAAGCGTGTTCATGACGCCGCCGAGATGGCCTTCCCAGGGATCGACCGCGCGCCGCAGCAGCGTGCCCCGCGCGCGAGAGAGCAGGCCGGCGCGCTTCAAGGCGCCCAGCGTGCGCACGATCGAGGTGGTGTTGCAGGACACCACCCTTGTGCTCTCGCGCCCTACGGCGCTCTCGTAGGAACTCTCCGCCACGAACGAGTGGCCGGTCGTCTCGTGCTTTTCCCCGCCCTGCAGGATGAATTTCCTGCCGGCGCGGCGATACGCTTCCACATTGCCCGCGGCGACCTTTTTCGGCGTGCAATCGACGATGATGTCGGACCCAGCGATCAAGTCGGAGAGATCGCCCCGAATATCTAGCCGGCGCGCACGCATCGCCTCGGCGTGCTCGCTTGCTGCTGCGAAGATGGGGAACTGCCGCTCCGCGGCCGCGTCCATGCGCCAGTCTGCGGCGATGTCGGCGACGCCGGCGAGATCCATGTCCGGCTGGGCCAGCACGGCGTCCGCCACGCGCTTGCCAATAACGCCGTAGCCGTTGACGCCCACGCGTATGCCTGTCTCGGCCATGATGCGAACTCCGCTCCTAATCTGTATTACGCATGAGAGCGCCTCTCCCCTTTAGGTTTTTCCGCCTTCGAGGGCGGCGCAGGCCTGGCGCGTAAGACGTAAGCAGACAGCAGCGAGGAGCCCCCATGAAGGTTGCGGTGTTCGAAGCCGAACAATGGGAACACGAGGCGTGCCTCAGGCTCGAACCGGCGCACCATGTTTCCTGCACGAGAGAAATCCTCGACGAGGGTTCCGCCAAGATCCATGCCGACGCCCAGATCATATCCCCGTTCGTCTATTCCCGGCTCAACGCGCGCGTGCTGTCGTTGTTTCCCGCGCTCAAGCTCATCGCCACCCGCTCGACCGGCTATGATCACATCGATCTCGGCTATTGCCGAGAGCACGGGATCGCAGTGGCCAACGTGCCGGGCTATGGCGACGCGACAGTGGCCGAGCACGTCTTCGCGCTGCTGCTTGCGCTTGCGCGGAGAATCGTTGACGCGGCCGAGCGCACGCGGCGCGGCCGCTTCGATCAGTCGGGCCTGCGCGGCTTCGAGCTTGCTGGCAAGACCATCGCCGTCATCGGCACGGGACGCATAGGCCTCCATGTCATCCAGATCGCGCGCGGCTTCGGCATGGAAGTGCTGGCTGTCGACGCCCGTCCAAACGAGGCCGCAGCGCAACGGCTGAGCTTCCGCTACGTCCCGCTCGACGCCGCGCTTGCGGCGGGGGATGTGATCACGCTGCACGTGCCGGCGACGCCGGCGACCTCGCGCCTCGTGTCTGAGCGCGAGTTTAGGCTCATGAAGCCCAGCGCCGTGCTCATCAACACCGCGCGCGGCTCGGTCGTCGACGTCGAGGCGCTGGTGCGCGCGCTCGCGGACGGGCGGCTGGGCGCGGCCGGGCTCGACGTGTTGCCGCGGGAGCCGCAATTGCGCGACGAGGCCGAAATCTTTCGCGCCGGCGCGGAGGGCGGCCACGACCTCAAGGCGCTCGTCGCCAATCACGTGCTGCTGCGCTTTCCCAACGTGCTGGTGACGCCGCACAACGCCTACAACACGAGCGAAGCGATCGGCCGGATCATCGAAACCACGCTTGAGAATATCGAGGCCTTCGCCCGAGGCGCGCCGCAGAATGTCGTCGCACGCGCCTGATCATGCTGCGGCGGGCGCGGGCGGTGCGGCGCCGCTGGCGCGCCCTCTGCGGAAGATCATGTAAACGAGATAGAATGACATGATCGCCCCGCCGATGCAGAAGACGGAGATATAGGCGAACTGGAAGAAGGCCAAGGTGACGGCGAGCACGCCGGCCACGAGAAGACCGAAGATGCGCGCCGGCGTCTCGCTGGAGACCAGGAGCGGTGCGATGATGAAGATGAGATAGAGCCCGTAGGTGGCCTCGCGCGTGATCAGCGCATCGAGGAGTTCGATGTCGGAATAGCGGATGGCGTAAGGCAGGAAGGTCGTGGTCAGCCAGCCTTCGTGCGCGAAGTAGGGAACGTATTGCAGACCGCCCAGCATCGCTCCGCCGACTGCGAAGGCAAGATAGAGCGGCCGGCGCGCGTGCGGCTCCAAGAAATAGACCGAGACCGGCACCCAGATCGGCCAGGCGATCCAGGAGAAGAACATGTAGGCAAGAGAGAAGCGCTCCACCCAGGCCGCGTCTGACCAGCCGCCCGCAACCCACACCATGCCCTCGGAGAATTGCTGCAGCGAGAACAGGAAGGGCAATGCGCAGAGCGCAACATAGCGCGGGTCGACCTTGCGCGCCCGCATGACGGCCGCCGCGCCAAGCGGCGCCAGGAGCGCAGCGGCGGTAAAACTGGCAGCCGGCGAAAAGCACATCGGGATCATCCTCGCGCGCGTCCGCCGCGCCGGCGCCATTGTGATCGGCCTGCCGGCCCCCGCAAGACCTATTTGCCCCCTTGCATTCGCCGCGCCCAAAGATCAGGGGCGCACGCCGCGCGCGCGTATCTTCGAAGAGACTGGGGCCGACTGCCCGGCGCCGCCGGCCGGCCCCCGAGTTCAAGGAGGCAGCAATGGATTGGCTCGTCGACAATTGGATCTGGGTCGCGCTGGCGGCGGCGTTCCTCGCCCTGCACCTGTTCGGACACGGCCATGGCCATGGACATGGGCGCCACGCCCGTCAGCGCGCAGAGAGCGAGCCGCCCCGCAGCGCCGGTGACGATCACGGAGCACACGGCGCGGCCGATGCGCCTCAAAACGAGCGCGGCCGGCGCGGCGGCTGCTGATTCGTGCTGCCTCACCTGCGAACAAGGCCGCATGCCCTTACGAGGACGTTGTCATGAGCACCGATGCACCGTCGTGGATCATTCCGTTCGAAGCGCTCGGGCGCGGCGACGTCGCGCGCGTCGGCGGCAAGAACGCTTCACTGGGCGAGATGGTGCAGAACCTCGGGCAACGCGGCGTGCGCGTGCCGACCGGCTTTGCCACAACCGCCGACGCCTATTGGCGGTTCATCGACGACAACGGTTTGAGAGATGTAATCGCTGGGGCGCTCGCCGAGCTTGCAGCGGGTCGCGCGCCGCTGGCTGAGGTGGGCCGTATGCTGCGCAGAGCGATCGAGCGCGGCGTATGGCCCGAAGAGGTGGCGAATTCGATCGCCGCGGCCTATCGCGCACTCGCCGCCAGCGCTGGACGCAACGATACCGACGTCGCCGTGCGCTCGAGCGCTACAGCCGAAGATCTGCCGGATGCAAGCTTTGCGGGCCAGCAAGAGACTTATCTCAACGTGCGCGGCGAAGAGGCCGTCCTTGACGCTTGCCGGCGCTGCTACGCCTCCCTCTTCACCGATCGGGCCATCAGCTATCGCGAGGCCAAGGGCTTCGATCATCTGAAGGTTGCGCTCTCGGTCGGCGTCCAGCACATGGTGCGCGCCGACCGCGCCGGCGCGGGCGTTATGTTCTCGATCGATACCGAGACCGGCTTCGACAAGGTCGTCGTGATCGACGCTGCCTGGGGCCTGGGAGAGACTGTCGTCCAGGGCATGGTCGATCCCGATGAATACCAGGTGTTCAAGCCCCTGCTCGACGCAACGGGCCTTGCTCCCATCATCGAAAGGAAGATCGGCGCCAAGGCCAAGAAACTCATCTACGCGAGCGGCGGCGCCGCCACGCGCTTAGCGGCGACCTCGCGCGCCGAACAGGGCGCCGCCGTGCTCTCGGATAGGGAAATTCTCTGCTTGGCCCGCTGGGCCGTCGTCATCGAAGAGCACTACGGCCGGCCGATGGACATGGAATGGGCCAAGGATGGCCAGACGGGTGAACTTTTCATCGTTCAGGCAAGGCCCGAGACCGTGCAGTCACGCAAGGGCGAAGGCGCGCTCATGAGCTATTCGATCAAGGCCAAGGGACGCACGCTCGCGACCGGCCTCGCCATCGGTGACGCCGTGGTTGCGGGTCCCGTGTGCCTCATCGCGAGTCCGCGCGACATCGAGCGCTTCGTGGATGGATCGGTGCTGGTCACGACGACCACGGACCCCGACTGGGTGCCGATCATGAAGCGCGCGGCCGCGATCGTCACCGATCATGGCGGGCGCACCTCGCACGCAGCCATCGTCAGCCGCGAGCTTGGCCTTCCTGCAATCGTCGGGACGGGAAACGCCACGCACGTTCTGCATGACGGCCAGGACGTCACCGTCTCATGCGCCGAAGGCGATCAGGGCTTTGTCTATGAGGGCGAAGCCGCGGTTGAAGCCCAAGTGATCGACAGCGCAGCTCTGCCCGGGACGCGCACACACGTGATGCTCAATCTCGCCAATCCGGCGACGGCGTTCCGCTGGTGGCGCCTGCCCGCCGACGGCGTGGGCCTGGCGCGCATGGAGTTCGTCATCTCCAATCACGTCAAGGTCCATCCAATGGCGCTCGTGCGGTTTGACGCTCTCAGAGACGAGGGCGCGAAGGCCGCGATAGCGGAGCTGACGCAAGGTTATGACGACAGGACGGACTATTTCGTCGATCGCCTCTCGCGTGGCCTTGCCCGCATCGCCGCTGCCTTCCACCCCAAGCCCGTTATCGTGCGGATGAGCGATTTCAAGACCAACGAATACGCTAATCTCATCGGCGGCGCCGAGTTCGAGCCGAAGGAGGAGAACCCGATGCTCGGCTTCCGCGGCGCCTCGCGCTATTATTCGCCGCGATACCGCGAGGGCTTCGCGCTCGAATGCCGCGCGATCCGCCGTCTGCGCGAGGTTTTGGGCTTCCGCAACGTATTAGTGATGATCCCGTTCTGCCGTTCGGTTGAAGAAGCCGACAAAGTCCTGGAGGTCATGGCTGAGAACGGCCTTGAGCGCGGCAAGGACGCGCTTGAGGTTTACGTGATGTGCGAGATCCCATCGAATGTCATTCTCGCAAAGGAGTTCGCCGAGCGCTTCGACGGCTTTTCGATCGGCAGCAATGACCTCACCCAGCTGACGCTCGGCGTTGACCGCGACGCCGAAGATCTGGCTCGCCTGTTCGACGAGCAGAACGCGGCCGTCAAATGGATGATCGAGCAGGTGATCGTCGCCGCACACAGCGCTGACGCCAAGGTCGGCATCTGCGGCGAGGCGCCCAGCAATCACCCGGAGTTCGCCCAATTCCTGGTCGAGCGCGACATCGATTCCATTTCGGTCAGCCCCGACAGCTTCGTGGCCGTCAAGCGCGCCGTCGCCGCCGCCGAAGCCGAAAAACCTGCGCAATGGCGCCGGCAAAGCGCGCGGCGCCCATAGGCGCCGCGAGGGGCGACAGCGATTGTCAGCGGCGCACCAGGCGATACGGGTCCGCTGCCGCCGACGAATCCGAGCCACCACGCCGAAAATCGTTCCCGGGTCGACCGGATTCAACCTCGCTGACGCGTGCCGTCGGGGGCGCGCCTAACGCATCATCGCCGATTGGTTAGAGAGGCAGCGTTAACGTGCGCCCTTGCTTGCTGGCCAGCTGACAGCGCACGCGAACGCAATTGCTTGGCCGGCCCCCAGACCTAGGCGCCGCGTCAGCGCTGCAAAGTCCACGCGCTCGTATGCATTGACCGCCAGGTCCTCCGAAGCGCAGAAATGACGGAGATTGCGACTCATGATGCGAGCACGCGCCACTGCATCGCGCTCCTGTTCGCCCGTCCCGACCACGCCACTTGCGCCGATCACGAGCATGAGGTTGAGGGATGCCCCCTCTGCGCGCACATCCTCGCCGAGCACCCATTGCAGCCACGGGCGCTCGAGATCGAAGCGATAAAGCGCCCCTTTCAGCGCGACATAGACCTCAATTCCTTGATGTCGCCCCGCCACAGGTCCAGCTTCATAAGCATCGTCGGGGCCGCCTAGACCATATGCAGCCCACAGGAGATCGGAGAGAAGCCGCGGCGCGATCTCATCTTCCACTGCCTTAGTCGCGTCCCTGTCACCAGCAAGCCAAGGCCGCGATGCAGCACCGTTCTTCGAACAGTCAAGCGACAAGCCGCGCCTCCCAACAACAGAACCAGCCTGCCCCATCCTGTGCGTTCGGATTTGACCTGACTCAAATCGCAATCGCCGCGCCTCGGCCCTCCACGCTGACGCGCCGCCACTGCGCGAGATCGACTACCCGATGCAGCGCCATTGAGGCTCCCGGCGGCCGCCGCGCGTAAATCCTAATGCGGTGGCGCGCAAGACCGGCCTCTTGTTGCCCGTCAGAGATCGCGGCCCATCCCGACAACGAGGCGCAGCGTGAACCAGAGCGCAAGCGCGTAGAATACAGCCGCAAGCACGGGCAGATCGCCCCAGAGCCTCGGCCCAATACTATGCTGCATGAGCAGCGACGCGGCGATGTAGAGTCCAAGCGTCACGAGCGCTAGCGCAATGCGGTTTGCGCTCTTGAGGGTCCGCTCGGAGGCCCGCGCCAGATCCTCCACGCGCACGGAAAGCCCCAGCCCCTTGCCTTCGCGCAAATGCGCAAGGCCGCGGGCCAGGGCGGAGGGAGCGTCGTGAGCTGCGCGCAAGCCCTCCCACTTGAGGCGCGCCAGAGCGCGCTGTTCAATCCAGGCGCCGCTTCCCAGCCGAGCTGTCAGGCTTTCGCGCTTTTCGGCCAGCGTCGCGATCACGTCGAGCTTGGGATCGAGCAGCCGCAGCGTGCCTTCGGCCGTGAACACCGTGCGCACGAGGGCGGCAAGGTGGGAAGGCAGGATCACCGCCCCGCCGCCTCCGAAACGCGCGACCGCGAGCATCACGGTGGCGATCGACCATTCCGCAAGCGGCGCGCCCGCCAGTTCGGCCAGCAGCGCATCGACGCCGCGGGCCACCGCCTCACGATCCGCGGAGGCTGAGATGAGTCCGAGATCAGCGGCCGCTTCGGTCAGCCAGTCCGCGTCCTGATGGATGAAGCCCTGCACGAAGCTCAACAGGGCCTGGCGCGCCGTGGCGTCGAGGAAGCCCACAGCACCAAAGTCGTGAAAGCAGAGGCGCCCGTCATCGAGCACGAAGATGTTGCCCGGGTGCGGATCGGCGTGGAAGAATCCCGCGACGAAGAACTGCTCAAGATAGAAATCGATGAAAGCGCTCGACAGGCGCTGCGCCTGTGGCGCGAGTCTTGGGTCCCCCAAATGCAGACCGTGGCTGAACTCCTGCACCAGCACATCGCTCGAGGAGAGGCCGTCGATCACATCGGGGACAGCTACGATCTCTGAGGCCGCGAATGCGCGCGCAAAGCGGCGTACGTTGCGGGCTTCTTCGCGAAGGTCGGTCTCGCGGCGCAGGTTGCGACGGATTTCGGCCACCACGCCTGGGCTCTGGCGCTTGCGCAGCTCCGGTATGAGCGCTGCCGCCATGGTAACGAGTGCAAGCAGGATGCGCATGTCTTCGTCGATGCGCACGCGCACGCCAGGGCGCAGCACCTTGACGATAACCTCACGCCCATCGCGCAGCCACGCACGGTGGACTTGGGCGACCGAGGCTGAAGCCAGCGGCTCGATGTCGAACCTCTCAAAGTGATCGCTGAGCCTGCCCCCGAACGCTGCTTCAACCGCCCGCTGCGCAGCCTCGCCCGGAAACGGGCGCACGCTCTCCTGCAGCCGTGTCAGTTCGGCGATCCAATCGAGTCCAAGAATATCGCGCCTTTGGCTCAAGGCCTGCCCAAGCTTGACAAAGGCCGGCCCCAGCCGCTCCAGCGTACGCCGCACGCGCGTAGCGAGCCTGCGCCGTGTCGGCTTGAATGCGGCCACGAGCAGGAGCCAAAGCCCGGCCCAGCCGATCTCGACGGCGCGAAGAAGGATCACACTCCCTTCTCCCTACTCGTCCGCGCCGGCTTCATGCCTCTGCCAAGCGCGGCGCCGGCGCCCCCACCAGGGCGGCCAATTGCTCAGCCGACAGCGTCTCCTTTTCCAGGAGCGCGCTCGCGGCCCGATCAAGCAAGGCCCGGCGCGCGGAGAGAATCTCAACCGCACGCTTGAACGCCTGGTCGACGAGAGCGCGCACCGCCGCGTCAATGGCGGCTGCGGTGTCGTCGCTGTAGCGGCGCGGACGCCACTCGCCGTTGGCCGGTCCGAGAAACGCCGCTGGCTCAGCCTCGTAAACCGCTTGGCCCAGTCTCTCGTCCATGCCGTAGCGCACGGCCATGCTGCGCGCGATCTCGCTCGCCTTGGCGAGATCGTCGGCTGCCCCGGTCGAAATCTCTCCGAAGACGATGCTCTCGGCGGCGCGCCCGCCCAGAAGAACGGTCATGCGGTTGGCAAGCTCTGAGCGATCCATGAGGAAGCGATCTTCGAGCGGACGCTGGATCGTATAGCCGAGCGCGCCGATCCCGCGCGGGATGATCGATACCTTCTGCACGGGATCGACGCCCGGCAGCGCCATCGCCACGAGCGCATGCCCCATCTCGTGATGGGCGACAATCTTGCGCTCGCGCGGGTTGAGCAGCCGGTTGCGCTTCTCGAGCCCTGCCACGATCCGCTCGATCGCGGCTGTGAAATCCCCGAGCGCGACCTCTTCAGCCCCGCGGCGCGTGGCCAGCAGCGCGGCCTCATTCACAAGATTGGCGAGATCGGCGCCAGTGAAACCGGGCGTGAGGGCCGCGATATCGTCCACCGGCAGGCCGGAGGCGAGCTTCACGCCCTTCAGGTGAACGCGCAGGATGTCGATGCGCCCCTTCCGGTCAGGCCGGTCGACGAGGATCTGGCGATCGAAGCGCCCGGCGCGCAGGAGCGCCGGATCGAGAATCTCGGGGCGGTTGGTGGCCGAGAGCAGCACAACGCCGCTCTTGGCGTCGAAGCCGTCGAGTTCGGACAGCAATTGGTTGAGCGTCTGCTCTTTCTCGTCGTGGCCGCCGCCCGGGAAGATCGAGCCGCGCGCGCGCCCGAGCGCATCGAGCTCGTCGATGAACACGATCGCCGGCGCCTGCTTGCGCGCCTGCTCGAAAAGATCGCGCACGCGTGCAGCGCCCACGCCGACAAACAGCTCGACGAATTCCGAGCCCGAGATCGAGAAGAAGGGAACGCCCGCTTCGCCAGCGACGGCGCGCGCAAGCAGCGTCTTTCCCGTGCCGGGCGGGCCTACCAGCAGCACGCCTCTAGGAACGCGCGCGCCAAGCCGGCCATAGCTCTTGGGATCCTTGAGGAAGGAGACGATCTCCTTGAGCTCTTCCTTGGCTTCATCAACGCCGGCGACGTCGCCGAAAGTCACCTTTATGTCCTTCTCGACATAGACCTTGGCCTTGCTCTTGCCGATCGCCATCAGCCCGCCAGCCCCGTGACCCATGCTCATCGGCCGGATAAGCAGCATCCAGATGAGCGCAAAGCCGATGAGGGGCGCAAACCAGCTGAACAGTGCGGCGAAAAACCCCGGCGCCGGTTCTCCGGAGAAGCTCACGTTCGGCCGCTGCAGGGCGCTGGCTAAGCCAGGATCGACGCGGATGGTGGAGAAATGCTCCGGTCGGCCCTCTTGGGCTTCGACATACGCGCCCGTAATGCGCGTGGGGCCGACCACCATGTCGGTGAGCTTTCCCTCCTCCGAGAGGCGCTGGAACTCGCTGTAGGGAATCGTCTCGACGTGGTCGCCGCGCGACAGGAAATCCTGAATCGCAAGCACGGCGAGAAAGGCGAGGATGACGTACCAGAAATTGATGAGATGCTCGCGCTTGATCTCCATGCGTAGCTCCGATGGCCTGCCGGCGGCCGCGAACGGCGCTTGTTCCTGAAATACGCATGGGGCCCTCTTCTCCCTGTTGGCGCGTTGAGGGCCTTCAGGGCGAGCCCGATCAAGGCGCGCACAGCAGGGAATGACCTGGCTCGCGGCCGCGCCGGCCCCAGCATTCTCGCTTGAGCTTGCGCTCGGCGTGGCAAATCCCTGGCCGCCGCTGCGATCCTGCGCCTTCGCGAGGCGCGCGCCTCGTTCCGCACGGCGACGAACGACGACCTGAGATCGTGGACGCCGGCTCGATGTGCTGCCTTGCGCCGCCACTTGACGGGACTTGGCCTCTTAGCCCGCGACGGCTTTCTCCTCATTGCGGCGGGCGCGCTTGCGAAACGCACGCTGGGCGCCCTCTGGACCACAGCACTTTTCTCCTGGACCCGGCGAGGGGCGCGCGCCCGCTCGTGCGTATTATGAGTGAGCGCGCCGGCCCGAGGACCTAAAGCCCAGCGCCCCTCCCCCCGCACCGGCGCTCCGGGTCGTGCGCGCTCGCCTCGCCTCCGCTCGCGCATGCGTTTGCGCAGCGCCTGTCAGGGTTGTCGCCCCAGCGTGCGTAACATTCAGGCAGAGCACGGAGGGCCATGCATGCAAGGGTTTGTTCGGCGCAGCGTCTTCTTTGCAGCCTTCGCCGCGCTCCTGGCCGCCACTGCCTGTGCGCAATCCTCGCACGAGCCCAGCGCCGTCGCGACCAGCGAAGGGGTGAGCGCTTATCTGGGCGTTGTGCCGAGCGCCGTCGTGCGCGGCGAGCATCCCGACCAGGTCCTCCACCCGTCCATGCCTGCCGGCGATGCTCATCTGGTTGTGGCGCTCTATGACGCGCTGAGTGGGGCGCGCATCGAAAGCGCCGCAGTCGAAGCGGTGATCCAGGGCGAACGCCACCGCGCACAACGAACCATTCGCCTCGAGCCGATGCGCGTCAACGGCGCCGCGAGCTTCGGCGGCTTCGTCTCGCTCGCGCGAAACGACCGCTACCACGTGGACGTTCTGGTGAGATTGCCGAGCGATGAACGGGAGATCAGGCTGGAATTCCTGTTCGACGCGCAGAGCCTGCCGGCGGCTCGCCCCTCACTCACGTGAGCGCGTGCGAGATCTTTTCGAGCGTCGCAACACCTTGCCCGAACCGCGCAATCGCCTCGCGATTGGCATCAACTTCGCTGTAGGGCAGGTAGCGCACTTTAAGATCGGCAATGCGGCTGAAAGCCGGTCGCGCGATCTGCGCCCGCACGTCGGCTTCCCTGCGGTCTGGCGCGACCAGGAAGAGCGCATGCAATTGCCCGCCTTCGGTCCCGAGTGCGAGGTCGAGCATGCGCACGATGCCTGAATAGATCGAGGTCGTGTGCTCCACTTCGAACGCGGCGATGATCCGCCGATCGCTCGCGAGCCACAGCACGTCAATGAGACGCACCGAATCCGCGCCTGGCAGCCGCTCCAGCCCATCGCCAAGGCTTGCGAGACACTTGTCGCCCAGCCGGCCCTCGCCATAGGCGCGTCCGCGGTCGTTCTGCGCGACCCAGACGCCGTAGCCAAGCGCCAGACCCAGATCGCGCAGCCGGCCCTGGATCTCTGTATGCCGTTTGGTCCTCGGCCTCGCCCTCCTGCGCTCTTGTCGCAGCCTCGACGCGCACGCGCGCGAGATCGGCCTGCCAGGCCGCAATTCTTGAGCCGCTCCTCCCAGAGAAACCACGTCCTGTATGCGCTGCGCGGATCCTCGCGCCAGCGCGCGATCATCTCCCGCGCCAAATCCTCTCTCACGCTCCCCGCGCCCCTTTGTCCGTACGCCGGATTTCCCATGAATCGCGAGGCGCCATTCATCCCCAGCCCGCCGCTCGAGGCAAGCCCGGCGGCCGGCCCCAGATGCAATGTCCGGCGCCCTCACGAAGTGGTCTCGCGCAAATGTATTGGGACGCATGACGATCCCATCGCCGGCTCGAACCCGCCGGGTCGTACCCTTCTGCTCGCTGCGCACGCGGCTCAAAGATGATCCGGCCCCACGCAGGGCAGCCCGGTTGCAGTGCGTATCAGCAAAGGCACGTGGAAGGAGCTAGCATGTCGCACGCAGATCATGAGCGTCTGGACCGCGCACCGGCGGCGCGCGCGGACATGTCGGTGGATAAAGGCCTTCGCCGCTTCATGCTGGGCGTCTACAACAAGGTCGCGCTGGGCCTGCTTGTTTCGGCCGCGCTGGCTTTTACGACGAGCATGGTCGCGCCAGTGCGCGATCTCCTCTTCCGAGTGACGGGCGATGGATTGTTCGCGGGCTATACCGCGACCGGGCTCGTAGTCGTGTTCGCCCCGCTCGCTGTCCTCCTCGTGGCGATGTTCATGATGCGCAAGCCAAGCGCCGCCGGGGCGAGCTTGCTCTACTGGACAGTGGCGGCGCTGATCGGCGCATCCCTCGGCGTCCTGGGGCTTGTCTATACCGGCGCCTCGCTTGTCTCGACGTTCCTCATCACAGCAGCGGCTTTCGGCGCGCTTTCCCTTTTCGGCTATACGACAAGAGCAGATCTCTCCGGCTTCGGCAGTTTTCTGCTCGTCGCTCTGGTGGGACTCATCATCGCCTCCTTGGTGCGGATGTTCTGGAGCCCGCCGGGCTTCTCGTTCGTCATCAGCGCCGCAGGCGTGCTCATCTTCGCCGGGCTCATCGCCTACGACACCCAGCGCCTCAAGAACGCCTATTACAGGCTGGGCGGCGAGGCCGCCGCGCTTGGCGCCGCCACATCGTACGGCGCGCTCAGCCTCTATCTCGACTTCGTCAACCTCTTCCAATTCCTGTTGGCGTTCTTGGGAGAGCGGCGCCAATAGCCCGCCCTCGCAGCTCTACCGACGCCAGGGTGTCGCGCTTGCACTGCGTATTTCACACAGCAGCAGCGAGCGGGTCCGGTAAGGCGCGCCTCGCAGACGGAGGCAGAGATGAAACGAATCGCCCTTGCGCTTGCACTGACCGCAGCCGCGATCACCGCGCCTGCGCTGGCGCAGCAAGTTCACGATCACAACACGCACCTGCCAGGCATGGATCATTCCATGCTGGCGTCCTCCAGCCCCGCCGACGGCGCTGTGCTCGCCATCGCGCCGCAGAGGCTGGTTCTTACTTTCAGGCACGCTGTCGCACTTCAGACGCTCTCGATCACCAATGCCCATGGCGCCGCTACGCCGGTCGAATGGCAGCGCGAGCCGCACCGGCGGACCTATTCCATCGCCCTGCCCGCCCTGCCCGACGGAACATATCGCATAGCGTTCACTGCTACCGACGCCGGCGGGACCGACACCATGCCAGGCGAGATTCGCTTCGTTGTCCGGCAATAGGACCCAAGCGGGTGCAGAGGTGAATCTTACCGTCACCGTGGAGCCCGCGCGCAGCGAGAGGGTCGAAGTCGTCGAGCGCAAGGGCCGCGGCCACCCCGACACGATGTGCGACGGGCTCGCCGAAGCGCTGTCGCGCGCGCTATGCCGCCAATACCTTGCAGCGTTCGGCGCCATCCAGCACCACAACGTAGACAAGGCGCTGATTGCGGCAGGGGCATCGAGGCCGGCGTTCGGCGGCGGACGCGTGACCGAGCCCATCGACATCTATCTGGCAGGCCGCGCCGCCTCGCCCGGCCCCTATGGCGAGAAGCTCCTCAAAGACATCGCCGTCGAGAGCACGCACGCCTGGCTCAAGGAGAACCTGCATGCGCTCGACCCCAAGGAGCACGTGCGCATCCATCCCATCCTGCGCCCGGGCTCGAGCGAGCTTGTCGGCCTCTACGGCGACAAAACAGGCGCCGCGCCCTTGGCCAACGATACTTCATTCGGCGTCGGCTATGCGCCTTCAAGCCCTCTCGAACGCTTCGTGCTGGCGCTCGACGCCCAGCTCTTCCAGGCGGCGCGTGCGCACCGCCCCTCCTGGGGGGAAGATATCAAGATCATGGCCCTGCGCGCTGGCGAGGACGTCGAGCTCACGATCGCCTGCGCACTCGTTGACGCCCATGTGGAGAGCATCGGCGCGTACATGAGCGACAAAACCGCTCTCTGCGGACTTGCCTTCGAACTGGCCAAGAACTTCGATTTGGCGCTGCGCCGGGTGAGCGTCAACGCCGCCGATCGGCCGCGCGAAGGGGCGCTCTACCTGACGGTCACGGGCACGTCCGCAGAAGCCGGCGATGACGGACAAGTGGGGCGCGGCAACCGCGTCAACGGCCTCATTACGCCGTGCCGGCCGATGAGCCTTGAGGCCGCTGCCGGCAAGAACCCGGTCAGCCACGTCGGCAAGATCTACAACGTGGCCGCCCACGAGATCGCGGCTGAGATCGCAAAGGCACTACCCCAAGCAAGACGCGCGCGTTGTCTCCTCGTCAGCCAGATCGGCGAACCGATCAGCGAGCCTGGCCTGGTCAGCATCGCGCTTGAAACCGACGAGACGGCGAGTGCGGAAGATTTCCAGTCCGAGATCGGCGCCATCACGCGGTCCGTGCTCAACGCCCTTCCCAACCGCGTGGACGCCTATGTGCGCGGCGGCGTCGCCCTCTTCTGATGCGGGCCGTCCAAAGACCGCTTCAAATCACACGGTCGGCTCTGGCGACGATGTTGTAGACAGGCGCGAACACGAGGCCCGCGAACCATGCCGCGACTGCGCTGAAGATCGAGCCTTCGACCAGCTGCTCGGTCGAGCCGAGGGGCTCAGCCGAGAAGAGCGCAAGCCAGGCATGCGCGAAGGGCGCGCTGAACGGGGACGCCGCGACCACCCAGCACGCAACATAGCCAAGCACCAGCGTCACTGCGAGTGCAAGCCCGAGCGGCAGAACGCCGACGCCCGCCGGTTTTTGTTTTACGTCCGATGCCGCCATCACGCTTCTCCTCTCTCTTGTTGATGCTTCTTCGCATTGCAGCACTTCAGGTGCGATCAAGGTAGGCCCGCGTGCACGGGACTGCGTCCTGGCGCCGGGCGAGTTGAATCTGGAAGACGACATGGCCGCCATAGCGGAAGGCCGCCTCGCTCGCGGCGAGATAAAAGCGCCACATGCGGCAGAAGCGTTCGTCGAACATCGCGCGCACATCGTCGATAGCCGCCTCGAAGCGCTTACGCCAGGCCGCGAGCGTCAATGCATAGTGCAGCCGCCATACTTCCACATCGGTGACGTAGAGCCCCGCGCGCTCGATGGAGGGCATGATTTCGGAAAGCGCCGGCGTATAGCCGCCGGGGAAAATGTAGCGGTCGATCCAGGGGCTCGTCGCGCCGGGCCCATCGGCGCGCCCGATCGTGTGCAGGAGCGCAACGCCGTCATTGGTCAGGAGCGAGGCCACCTGGCGGAAGAACTGATCATAATGGCCGCGCCCCACATGCTCGAACATGCCCACCGAGACGATGCGGTCGTAGGCGCCCTTGGTGTCGCGATAGTCTTCGATCGCGAACTCGACCTTGCCCGAAAGCCCCTGCGCCCCCGCGCGCACCCGCGCAACCGGCAGCTGCGCCCTGGAGAGCGTGACGCCGCGCACATTGACGCCGCCGGTGCGCGCAAGATGGAGCGCAAGTCCGCCCCAACCGCAGCCGATGTCCAACACTGAGAGGCCTGGCCGCAGGCAGAGCTTCTTGGCGATTAAGTCCTTCTTGGCGGCTTGCGCCTCTTCGAGCGTGGTCTCGTCGCTCTTAAAATAGGCACAGGAATATTGCATGTCCTCGTCGAGGAAGAGCCGGTAGAGTTCGTTGGAGATGTCGTAATGATGGGCGACGTTGCGCTCTGCGGCGCGCTTGCCGTTGATCTCGCGGCGCGGCGCTTCGAGAAGGCGCATGCCCGCGGGCGCGGCGCGCGTGCGGAAGCCGCGATCGCGCAGATTGGTGAGCAGCAGCGCCAGCAGCGCGTCCACGTCATCGTCTTCGATGGTCAGGAGCCCATCCATGTAGAGTTCGCCAAGCGCGAGTTCGGCATTGGCCAGAAGCCGCTTGACGGCGTTTGCATCGCCAAGCGCGACCGACACGGCCCCAGCGCGCTCTTCGCCGAAGTGGCGCACGCGGCCGCTGGGAAACTCCACCGAGAGGGCGCCATGTTGGATGAGCTGATCGAGCGCCGCCGCGAGCAGCTCCTCGGACGGACTAAAGCCTGAAGGCGCTCTGCTGGCGCGCGCGCCCTGCGATTCGATTGATTGAACGGACATATGCAATCCCTCGGCTCTTGGAACAGCCGGCGCTCAATCGGCTGCGGCGGCCCTCGCCGCCGATCAGCCGCCTCGAGCGCCGGCCGAAGCGCAGTCCTTTCGGCGCGCTCAAGCCCTGTTACGCGCGGCGCGGGCGCTCCCCTGGAGTCGACGCTCCCAGGGACCGCCGCGCCCGGCGCGTATCAACCTATGACCGCCCGTGCTGGTCCCGGCTGACCTCGGCGCCATCGCGCAGCCAGGAGCGTTGCGGAGCTTGCGTGGCATGTTGTGATGTCCGATCAGTATGTCTGGCTGGGATGGTCCAGCGCCTTTCTCGCTCTTGGCTCGCCATCTTCGCGGTCTTCCCGCAGCACCGGCGCATAATGCTATGGGCGAGCCTGTTCACCGCGCCGTTTGGCCTGACCGAGCCGCTGTTCGTACCCGAATACTGGAGCCCGCCGAGCCTCTTCGACTTGGCGCGCAGAACCGGGTTTGACATCGAGAGCATCATCTTCAGCTTCGGCTTGGGCGGCATCGGCGCCGTCCTCTACAACCTGCTGACTGGGAATTCCTCTGGGTCCCTCGCCGACCACGAGAGGCTCTCACCGCGTCACCGCCTTCATACTGCAGCGATACTGGCGCCGGCCCTGGCCTTTCCGATCCTCGCCATCTTCCCGCTCAACCCTATTTTTCCCGCAATTGGCGCCATGCTTCTGGGCGCGGGCGCCGCTCTTCTGTGTCGGCCCGATCTGGTCAGGAAGACCTGGATCGGCGCGGCTCTTTTTATAGCGTACTACGCAGTGTTCCTCGCCGGACTTCAGCTCACGGCCCCCGGCTACATCGCGCGCGTGTGGCAGCTCAACGCGCTGACCGGGCTCAAGATTGGCGGCGTGCCGATCGAGGAGTTCTTGTTCGCTGCCGCGTTTGGCGCCTATTGGTCGGGCGTTTACGACCATTTCACTTGGCGAAAGCCGATGCCGGCGCCTCGCCGCTCCGCGCCCCTACCAACTGAGACCGCCAGGCAGCCCGGAGTGCAGCGCTCGCATGTGAACTCGTCAACGTCGCGCTCGAACTTCCTGGACGACGGCTGTGATCCGCTGCCGGCCAGACATAGATGGGCCCACGCCAGGAAGCGCAGGGCATTGACCACGCCCCTTTCCCGGTCGCACGGGAAGAACGCGGTCCATTGCACGTCCCTTCCCTGAAGGCTGTGCGCTGTTCCCAGGGAATGGCTTAGGCGATGCGTATCAGAGATGAGACGGGCGCACGGCGTGCGACCGCGGAGGAGGCGATCGATGAGATGCGCGCTGGCCGCCATCGTGCTCGCAGGCGCCGCGTTCGCGCCGAGTGCGCTTGCGCAGGCGCCGCGGGCGCAGATGTCCTTCGATCAATGCGGGGTCCATGCGCGCGCGATGCACGAACGAGGATGGCCGGGCGGGACAGCGGCCCTGATGCGCGCGAGCACAGCGGCTGAGCTGTCGCCGGAGCGCGTGGAGGCGCGCCTTGTCGCACTTCACGCCGAATTGGCTATCACGCGAGCCCAGGAACGGCGCTGGGCGGACTTCGCTCAGGCGCTTCGCAGCGACGCCGGCGAAATGCAGGCGATGATGCGCGCTCAAGGGGGCTCTGCTGCGCCGTCCGCCTCGCTTCCCGAACGCTTGCGGCAGCGCCATGTGCTCATGCAGCGTCGCCTCCACGCCTTGGGACGCATTGAGCATGCTGTGGGCCGGCTCTACGCCGTCTTGAGCGCCAGCCAGCGTGCGCGCGCCGAGCGCGCCCTGGAGCCCCTCGCGTGTTGAGCTTGGGACCTCTTGATCAAGATCTGATCCGGCAAACGCGGGCCAGTGAGGTGCTGACGTGACACGTGCTGCTTCCTTTTCTCTCCTCGGCGTCGGCATTCGCATCGATGCGAGTTGGATACTGCTGGCCCTGCTTATCGCCTGGTCGCTTGCCTCGGGCGTCTTTCCTGGCCTCTATGCGGGGCTGCCCCCGTCCAGTTACTGGGCCATGGCGGCCGCGACGGTCGTGGGCGTCGCCGCCTCCATCATCCTGCACGAGCTTGGCCACACGCTCGTGGCGCGCGCCTTTGGACTGCCGATTAAGTCGATCACGCTCTTTGTCTTCGGCGGCGTCGCCGAGATGGAGGGCGAGCCCAAGGCGCCCATGGCCGAACTCCTCATGGCGCTGGCAGGACCATTGGTGAGCGTGGCCCTGGGCTTCGGCTTCGCTGCGCTCGCGAACATTCTGCCAGCGAACGCGCCAACCGAATTCCACGCAGTGGCGCATTATCTCAGCATGCTCAATTACACGCTCGCTGTCTTCAACATGCTGCCTGCGTTTCCGCTTGATGGGGGTCGCGTGCTGCGCGCCATCGTCTGGCTTGCAACCCGCGACCCGCTCAAGGCGACGCGCATCGCCGCGCGCTCGGGTGAAGTCATCGCCATTCTTCTGATGGCCGCAGGCGTCGTCTCCGCGCTGGGCGGCGGGATCGGTCACGGGCTCTGGTGGGTGATCCTGGGCTGGTTCATTCTGTCCATCGCGAGTGCGCACCGGCGTGAAGCGGAGGCCAAGCAGCTCCTGTCGGGCGCGCGTGTGCGCGACCTCATGACGCCTGATCCTGTCACGGCCCCCGCTGACATGAGTGTCGCGCACTTCGTCGAGACCGTCCTTGCGCGCCACCCGCACGATCTCGTTCCGATCATGTCGGATGATGGGGCCATCATTGGCGGGGCGGGCTTCGGCGAGGCCAAAGCGGCGCCGCGCGAGTCCTGGGCGAGCACGCCTCTGTCCAGCATCGCAACACCCATCGCGCAGATTCCTACGGCCGATCAGAGGCTAGAGATCGAAGCCGCGCTCGAGCGCATGCAGAGGGCGGGCGCAAGCCGGCTCATCGTGACCGACGGCGGCCGGCTCGCCGGCATCCTCACGCTCAAGGATCTCGCCAACCACCTGCGCTTCAGAAGCGAGTTCGCCGCACCAGCCAAGCGTCAGTCCGCATGACCCGCGTTGGGAGGGCGCCGCCCGCGTTTCACCGACCTGCCGGCGCGCCTCTCATATTCCCTCAGGGCTGGCCGCGCCGCGCGCGTATAGGCATTCAAGAGCGCGCAGTGCCTTACAAGAGAAACGACCCCGCCTTCCCCCGCAAATGGCGTTTTTCACGGAGGCTTTGCGCGCTCGAGACCCAATCGAGGAATTGGCGCCCATGACCAGCCATCACGACGCGCACGGACCGGGCGCCCATGACCGTAGACGCAGCGATCCAGGCCCCTGGGTTGTGCGCATCCTGATGATCGCGCTTGTCGGCCTGGGCGCCTATTACGTGATCGCCGAGCATGGGGCGCACGTCTTGTCGGCGTGGCCGCTCCTCATCCTGCTTCTCTGCCCGCTCTTGCACCTCTTCACGCATGGCGGCCATGGCGGCCATTCCGGCCATGGCGGGCGCAATGCCGGGGAGAGCGACAATGGATGAGCACTCCGCTTTCTCAGGCTATGGCCTCTGGCTCCTCGCTATCGTCAATTCGATCTTCTTCATCGTCTTCGCATTCAGTTTCGCCAAACCGCAGAGCTCGCGCGACTGGAGGAGCCTTGGCGCCTTCTCGGCTTTCATCGTCGCGCTCTTCACCGAGATGTACGGCTTTCCGCTGACGCTCTATCTGTTGGCGCCCTGGCTGCAGCGGCTCATTCCAGGCATCGATCTCATGACCCACAATGCAGGTCATTTCTGGCCTGCGCTCCTAGGCTGGCAGGGCGATCCGCACTTCACGCCCATCCATTGGGTAAGCGATGCGCTCATTATCGGCGGCTTGTGGCTCCTGGCAGATTCCTGGCTCGTCCTTCACCGGGCGCAGCAGGAAGGAAGGCTCGCGGTCACTGGGCCCTACAAGCTCATCCGCCACCCGCAATACCTTGCCTTCATCCTCGTGATGGTCGGCTTTCTCGTCCAATGGCCGACCATCATCACCGCGATCATGTTCCCTGTGCTCGTCTTCATGTACGTGCGGCTCGCCAAGTCGGAGGAGCGCGAAGCCGAATCGCGCTTCGGCGAGGCATGGCGCGCATACGCGGCGCGCACGCCGGGGTTCTTGCCGCGCTTCGGCGGGCGACAGGCAGCGCCCGCCCCGCCGGCGCCCTGACCCGCCTCGCTTGACTTTGCTCAACGCCCCAGACGCCTCAGCGGGATAAATTTGACAAATGTTGAGCGTGCAGTCCCTTCAGCGCCTTCGCCGGCCGGTTGTGATCGGGCTCGGCGCGCTTGCGGTCGGCATCGGGCTCGCTTCGTGCGCCCTGCTCGCCGGCCTCGATGAGCTGCCTCAGGGAATAACCAGCGGCAATGGCCGCCTCGAAGCGCGCGAGATCGACATCATTGCCCGCTATCCAGGGCGCCTGATCGATATCCGGGTGGAGGAAGGTGATATCGTCGAGGCAGGGCAAGTGCTCGCCGTGCTCGACACAAGAGAACTCGAAGCGGCGCTCCGCGCGGCCGAGGCGCGCGTCGCGCGCGCCAGGCAGGGCCGCGCCATTAGTCTTGCGACCATCGCCCAGAACCGCAGCACGTTGAGTCTCGCGGCGATTGAGCTTGAGCGCGCTCAGACGCTGCACCACCGCGGCTTCGCTCCCGAGCAATTCCTCGATCAGCGACGCGCCTCCCGGCAGACGGCAGCCGCCGCCCTCGCCGCAGCGCAGGGGGGCCTGTCGGCGGCCGAGGCCGACATGGACGCCGCAGCCGCGGACGCCGACCGCATCCGCGAGCAGATCGCCGAGGCCACGCTCCGGGCGCCAAAAGCAGGACGCGTGCTCTATCGCCTCGCTGAAGCGGGCGAACTCATAGCAGCGGGCGGTCCAGTGCTCACGGTTCTGGATCTCTCCGATGTCTACATGACCATCTTCCTGCCGACGCGCGAGGCGGGCGCGCTCGGCGTCGGCGCCGAGGCTCGCCTCGTGCTCGACGCGGCCGAGGAGGAAGTACTGCCCGCACGGGTCTCGTTCGTGTCGCCGGAGGCGCAGTTCACGCCGCGCCAGGTTGAAACCAAGTCCGAACGTGAGGCGCTCATGTACCGCGTGCGCGTGCGCTTGTCAGAGGAGGTGCTCGCGCAGCGAATCGGGACCATCCGGACAGGCGTGACGGGCGTCGCCTATGTCCAGCTCGACCCTAGGGCGCAATGGCCCGCGCGCCTCGCAACCGACTTTGTCGGCGAGTGAAGCGATACGCGCGCCGGGCGCGATCGCCGCGCGTGTGGAAGGCGCGCGCCATCGCTACCGGCGCACGCTGGCGGTCGACGGCATCGATCTGGAGATAAAGGCTGGCGCGTCCGTTGCGCTGGTGGGCCCCGACGGCGTCGGCAAGTCGACGCTGCTTGCGCTGATCGCCGGCGCCAAGCGTATCCAGGAGGGCCGCATAAAATCCCTGGGGGCGGATTTGTCGCGCGCGAGCGCCCGCACGTCCGTGCAGCCGCGTATCGCCTTCATGCCACAGGGGTTGGGGCGCAATCTCTACGCCTCGCTTAGCGTGCGCGAGAACATCGCCTATTTCGGCGCGCTGTTCGGCGGTGCGAGCGCCGAGCGCATCGATGCGCTCCTCAACGCAGTCGGGCTCGCCCCGTTTGCGCACAGACTCGCCGGCAAACTCTCCGGCGGCATGAAGCAGAAGCTCGGGCTTTGCTGCGCGCTCGTGCACGATCCTGATCTTCTCATCCTGGATGAGCCGACCACAGGCGTCGATCCGCTGTCGCGGCGACAATTCTGGGAGCTGGTCGATGAAATCCGCGCCTCCCGTCCCTGGATGGCGCTGGTCGTGGCCACCTCCAATATGGACGAGGCGCAGCGCTTCGAGCGCGTCTGCATCATGCAGTCGGGCCGCATCGTGGGCGACGGCCCTCCATTGACGTTGCTCGACGCACACGGGGCTTCTTCCATGGAGGCGCTCTTTTCCATTGTCACCGGCGCTCATGCTGAGGCGCCGATCGAGCGCCCAAAGCCGGATATCGATGCGCCAATCGCTGTCGAGGCGGAGGGTCTTACCCGCAGGTTCGGCGACTTCATTGCGGTTGACGCCGTGAGCTTCCGCGTGCGGCAAGGTGAGATTTACGGCTTCCTCGGATCGAACGGCTGCGGCAAGACCACGACCATGAAGATGCTCACCGGCCTGTTGCCGGCGAGCGCTGGAACGGCGAAGCTCCTCGGCCGCCCGGTCGACGCCCGCGATCTCGAGAGCCGCCGCCGCGTTGGCTACATGTCGCAAGGCTTTTCCCTCTACGGGGAATTGAGCGTACGGCAGAATTTCGAGCTGCACGCTGATCTTTTCGGCCTCACCGGTGAGGCAAAGAGCGCGCGGATCGAGGTGCTCATGCGCCGCTTCGATCTGGCAGATCACGCCGAGGCGGTCGCCGGCGCGCTTCCGCTCGGTGTGCGCCAACGGCTTTCGCTCGCGGTCGCGATTCTGCACGAGCCTGAGGTCCTCATCCTTGATGAGCCGACCTCGGGCGCCGATCCTGCCGCGCGCGCGCGCTTTTGGCGCGAGCTTGAGCGCCTGTCGCGCGACAATGGCGTCACCATTTTCATCTCCACCCACTTCATGACCGAGGCCGAGCGCTGCGACCGCATCGCCTTCATGCATGCCGGGCGTGTCATCGCTGAAGGCTCGCCCCACGCCCTGCGCCAGTCGGAGAACGCCGCCACCCTGGAAGAGGCGTTCATCGCCGCCATGCAGCGCGGCGGCGCCGGCGATGCGCCGGTCCAGGCGCTGGCCGGCGCGGCAACGCCGGCGCCGGCGCCAGCGGCCAGCGGATTTCTCCCCGAGCGTGTTTTTGCGGTGGCTCGGCGCGAGATGCTGGAAATGGTGCGCGAGCCGGTGCGTTTCGTCATGGCGCTCGCGGGCACCCTGCTGCTGGCGCTCGCCTTCGGGTACGGCATCTCGTTCGATGTCGAAGATGTGCGCCTCGCAGTGCTCGATCGCGATCAAACGCCGGCGAGCCGCGCCTATGTGGAAGAGTTCGCCAGCTCTCCCTATTTCGAGCTTCCGCTCGCGCTGGAGGACGAAGCGCAGGTCGCGCGCGCGCTTCGAGGCGATAGCGCAACCCTTGTGCTCGAAATCCCCTCCGGGTTCGGCCGCGACCTCGCGGCGGGGCAAAGGCCAGAGGTCGCCGCTTGGGTCGACGGGGCGATGCCTTTCCGGGCCGAGACCGTGAGCGGCTATGCCGAGGCGCTGCACCGGCGCGCACTCGTCGCGCTGTCGAGGTCGGCTCTGCGCCCCGTCGCGCCCTATCGGCTCGAGCCGCGGTTTCGCTACAATCAGGCCTTTCGCAGCTTTGACGCGATCGTGCCGGTGATGATCGGCATCCTTCTGGCGATGATCCCGGCCATACTTACCTCGCTCGCGGTCGTGCGCGAGAAAGAACTCGGCACGATCACCAATTTCTTCGTGACGCCCATCTCGCGCGCCGAATTCCTGCTCGGCAAACAGGCGCCGTACGTCGCGCTCGGCTTCGTCAATTTCGTCCTCCTTGTGATTGTGTCGCTCACGCTCTTTGGCCTCAGTGTGACGGGGAGCTTAGCGGCCCTGCTTCTGGGGGGATTTCTTTACGTGGCCGCCACAAGCGCAGTCGGCTTCGTCGCCTCTGCGACGACAAGATCGCAAACCGCCGCAGTGTTCGGCGTCGCCATCGTCATCATGGTGCCGGCCGTCGAGTTCTCGGGGCTGATGCAGCCCGTCGCCAGTCTCGAGCCTCCCGACCGGTTGATTGGGACGCTCTTTCCCACCTCCCACTTCAACCTCGTGAGCACCGGCGTGTTCGCCAAGGGCCGCGATCTGGCGAGCCTCTTGCCCACGCTTGGGATCCTTGCCGCATTCTGGATCGGCCTGATGGGGCTCGCGATCGCGCTCTTACGCAAGCAGGAGGCGTAAGCCATGAACTGGCGCATCGTGTTCGCACTCACGCTGAAAGAGCTGATGAGCCTGGCGCGCGATCGCTTCTTGATCGGCTTCGTCATCTACGCCTTCACAGTCTCGGTTTATGTGCAGGCCACCGGCAACACGCAGGACATCCGCAACGCGACCATCGTCATTGCCGACGAGGACCGCTCGGCGCTGTCGCGGCGGATGCAGGACATGTTGCCCACGCGGCATTTTCGTCCACCGCGTCTTGTCGAGGCGTCAGAGATCGACGCGCTGATGGAAACGGGCGAGGCGACGTTTGCGCTTCACATTCCGCCGCGTTTCGAGGCCGACGTGCTGGCGGGACGGCGTCCCGATGTGCAGCTCCTTGTCGACGCCACCGCCATTTCGCAGGCCGGGCTGGGCGCTGCCCACATCGCCGCGAGCCTCGAACAGGAAATGACCGATTTCTTGCGGGGGCGCATCCCTGCCGTCTCTTCCAGCCCCCCTCTTCAGCTCCGCACCGCATTCAATCAGGGACTGGTCAGCACCTGGTTCACCGGCGTCGCTGAATTGCTGGACGTCACCACCATGCTCGCCATATTGCTGGCAGGCGCCGCCATCGTGCGCGAGCGCGAGCACGGCACGCTCGAGCATCTGCTGGCCATGCCGGTTCGGCCCCCAGAGATCATGGCCGCGAAGACGATCGCCAACGGCCTCGTCATTCTGGTGTTGAGCTTCTTGTCGCTGCGCCTCGTCGTCGAAGGACTACTGGGATTGGAAACGCAAGGCTCCGTCGGCCTCTTCCTGGCCGGCGTTGCAGCTTATCTCTTCTTCGCCGGCAGCCTCGGCGTCTTTCTCGGCACCGTCTCAAGGTCAATGCCGCAGCTGGCGCTCTTGTTCATTCTCTTGGCGCTGCCCATGATCCTCTTGTCCGGCAATACCACACCGCTCGAGGGCATGCCCGATTGGCTGCAGCGCGTGATGCAGCTGTCTCCGTCGACACATTATGTCGCCCTCGCCCACGGAGTTCTCATCCGCGGCGCAGATTTAAGCGTGGTGTGGCCGCACTTTGCCTGGACGCTCGCCATCGGCTCGCTCTTTTTCGCCTTTAGCCTCCTGCGCTTCCGCCGCTTCCTCGCCGCGCAGCAATAGGTGGCGCAGCCGAGAACGACGCCGGACCTGGGGCTTGGGCAGGCTCCAAGAGCTGGAGCCCAGGGGAGGGACGCGTTCGTGCGTAATGCCTGCGGGAGAATCGCCACATGACCGACGCAACCTTTCCTGCGACGCCCCCAGCGCCACGGCGCGCGCTCTGGTGGCGCACGGCCTTCATCATCTACGGCGTGCTCATGCTCGCTTTCGGCGTGGCGGCGCTGCTGGCGCCGCTGCTCGCAACGCTGGCGGCGAGTATCTCATTTGGCGCCCTGCTCCTGGCTTCGGGCGTCGTGGGCCTTGCCATGCTCGTCGTGGACTGGAAGACCGAGGCGTTCCTCTGGCGTCTCGCCTGGTCGGCCGTCGCCATCATCGCGGGTCTTTGCATCCTCATTCATCCCTGGCCCGGCGCGCTCACGCTGACGCTCGTCTTGGGCGCAAGTCTCATCGTTCAGGGGCTGATCGCTGTCGGCCATGCGATCGCCCACCGCAAACACAAGACCTGCCCTTGGGGGCAGATGAGTCTCGCCGGCGTCTTGAGCATTCTCCTCGGCGGATTGCTCGTTTGGGCGCTGCCGCACGCCGGGCTCATCGTCCCGGGCGTCTTCCTCGCCGTGCATCTCATCACGTTCGGGCTTTCGCTCATCGCGCTTGCGTTCAGCAAAAGGGAAGCAACTTATGACCGATAAACACCAATGCGCCGACGCAGCAAGCCAAGCGGCCGATGATTGCTGCGGACACAAGGCGCGCCGCGAGCAGACGGTCGATGAAGCGCTGACCGAATCGTTTCCAGCGAGCGATCCGCCCGCTTACGCCCAGCCGGCGCCCAAGCGTGAACCAGAAACGACCTCGTGCTGCTGCAGCGATAAGAACCGAACCTGACGCTCCTTGCCTGACGACCTTGACGCTTCTGGCCGGACGACGAGGGGGCGCAGCCAATGCTGCGCCCCCTTTTTCGTTCCTCGTTTGTCGCCAGCTTTAGTTCGGCTGCGGCTGCTGGCCGTGCTCGTGCTGCTGAGGCTCGTCCCGGTTCGCCCGCGGGCATTCGGCAGCGCCCGCTTGATGCTCGTGCTGGGCTTGATCATCGGCTTGTGCGCCAGCTCCATGCTGGGCCTCTTCCGCGCCCGGACAGTCGCCGCTTGCGTGCTGACCCATCATGGAGCCCATCATACCGTCATGGTGCTCGCCGCCCATGCCGTGCATGCAGCCGCCCAATCCTAAAGCAAGCGCCATGGCGCCAAGTGCTAACAGACGCATTTCCTTTGCCTCCCGTCGGCGAGATTTCTCGCCTTCGTTAGATACGCACGCGATGCGCTCCGCCCTGACGCCGATCGATTGAAAGTGCGCCCCCGTGTTCTCGATCGGAACCCTCGTCTTTTCGGAACACCGCTGAAGCCTGTCCGTTCAACAGACACGATGACACACGATGCGCACACTAAAGCGCCGCCGCGCCCGCGCGGCCGCGAACAACGGACGGGTCAAGACGGCCAACATGCCGAGCACGCGCCCGCACAGGCTGAACACGGACCTGGGCCCTATCTGCGCCTTGCGGTGATGGCCCTTGCCTCGTTCGCCATCATGTACGTGCTCATGTATGCGATGGTCGACCGCTTCGCGGACGTCCTTGCGAACGTCAATCAGGGCTACATGGCCGCCTTGATGGCCGCGCCGATGGTCGCCATCGAGCTTGTGCTCATGTCGCACATGTACCGCAACAGGCGCGCCAATGCGATGGCGCTCGCCTTGAGCTTGGTCGTGGGGCTCTCCGCTTTCTTCGCCATTCGCCAACAGACCGCGGTCGGCGACGAGCAATTCCTGCTGTCGATGATCCCGCACCATTCGTCGGCGCTGCTCATGTGCCGGCAAGCAGAAATCAGCGATCCCGAGATTCAGCAGCTTTGCTTCGGCCCGAATGGCATCATCGCAAGCCAGGAGCGCGAGATCGCGCAGATGAAGGCGATCCTCGCGCGCAGCTAGTTGCGGCGCGGGCCGATGAGATCGGCAACGCTCACCCCGTTCGAGGGATGCGGGATCGTGTCGGTCGACACAATCTCATCGGCGAGCGCCTTGAGCTCGGCATAGGATTCATCGGCGAAGAGCGCATGCACGGCAAGGCACAGAGGCTTTGCCATGCCCCTTGCCGCAAGCTCGCGCGCCGTCTCGATCATGGTTCGGCCCGAGGAGACGATGTCGTCGATCAGCACCGGGCGCCTGTCGCGCCATGGCGAAAGGTCGGGGACCTCGACTTTGACTTGGCGGTCGCCGAGGCGCGTCTTCGACGAAACAGCATAAGGCGCCCCGCCTGCGCGCTCGGCCACCGCAGCCACCCACTGCTCGCTCTCGATGTCGGGGCCGAGCACGAGCGGATTTTCGACATGGGCTCTGATCCAATCCGCCAGGAGCGGCGCGGCATGCTCGACGCGGGTGGGAATGGCGAAGATCTCGGAGAGATCGCGCCGGCGGTGCAGGTGCGGATCGATGGTGACGAGGCTGTCGAACGAGGCTGAGATGAGGCGCGCAAAATGAACCGAAGAGATTGCCTCGCCGTCTTTGAACCTCTTATCCTGGCGCATGTAGGCGAGATACGGCGCCACAAGCCTCACCCTCGCGGCGCCAAGCTCGCGTGCGGTCTCGGCGGCGAAGATGAGGCTCAGAAACTGATCGTCAGGGCGAGCCAGCGTGCAGACGATCTCGACATCTCTTCCCTTCACCTCGCTCAATAGCCGAACATAGGCCTCGCCATCGGGAAAGCGCCGGGTCTCGATCGAGCCGAGCTCGCCGCCGGCGCGCGCGGCGAGGGATTGCGCCATCGGTTCATTGCCGGGCATGGGGAGATAGACGTGCATCTCTTCAAGCCTCGATCTCAAACATGTCTCTGTTCGCCGCGGCGTAGTCGAGCGCATAGTCGAGCTGGCCGGGCGCCTCGGCGTGGATGGTCACGAGCGGCGCGCCTGCAACAACGCCGTCGCCAAGGCGCGCGTGCAGCACCACGCCCGCCGCCGGATCGTCGGGCGCCCCCGCAAGCTTGGCCAAGCGCGAGATCTTTCGGTTGTTGATGTTGGTGAGAATGCCGGAGCGCTCGGCGGCCCACGCGCGCGTCTGGGGCGCAACAGGCGGCGTGCGCATGCCTCCCTGCGCCTCGCAGATGCGCTGAAACTTCGCCCACGCGCGCCCGTCGTCCAGGGCGGCCGCCGCAAGAGCTATGCCTTCGCCGTCGGGCGCCTTGCCCGAAAGTTCCAGCACTGCGCCCGCGATGGCGAGCGCCCGCTCGCGCAGATCGCTGGGCGCATCGGGCGCATTGGTCATCACTGCGAGGACGTCCCTCGCTTCGAGCGCGGGGCCGATACCGCGTCCCACCGGCTGGGCGCCGTCTGTCAGCACGAAGCGGGTTTTCAGTCCGAATGCATCGGCAACCTTACCCATGTGCGCGCTCAGCTCCTTGGCCGCCTCGCGCGTACGGATCTTGGCTGTGGGCCCGACCGGCAAATCGAGAACAACATGCGTCGATCCTGCTGCGATCTTCTTCGACAGAACCGAAGCGATGAGCTGGCCTTCTGTGTCGATGTCGAGCGCGCGCTCGATGCGGATGAGCACATCGTCCGCCGGGGAGAGGCGCACCGCACCGCCCCAGGCGATGCAGCCGCCTTCGCTCTCGACGACGCGACGCATCGCCTCGAGGCTGAGATCGACAGGCGCCAACGTCTCCATGGCGTCCGCGGTGCCCGACGGCGAGGTGATCGCCCGCGATGAGGTCTTGGGCATAGTCAGCCCGAGGCTGGCGGCGATGGCGACCACGATCGGCGTGGTGCGGTTGCCAGGCAGGCCGCCGACGCAATGCTTGTCCGCCACCATGGACCCTGCCCAGGAGAGTTGCTCGCCCACTTCCACCATCGCGCGCGTCAGCGAAATGGTCTCATCCACATCGAGTGGAAACGCCGAGCACGCGGCGATGAAGGTGGCGAGATGGATGTCGACATAGCGCCCGCCGGCGATGTCGCCGATGATGGCGCGGAACGCACGCTGATCGAGGCGGCCTCCATGCATGCGCCGGCGCACATCGGCGAGGGACTCGAGCTGCGGGGCATGGCTTACTGCGACATGTTCGCCATCGGCGACGCCCAAGCGCTTGACCGCCGCATCGGAGAGGCCCGCCTCATCGACGGTGAGCCAGTCGGTGTCGATCTGATAGAGCGTGGCGATCACCTGCCGGCCGTCTGCGCTCAGGAGCACCCGCGCGCGCGAGGCGAGCCCTTCGGATTTGCACACGTGGCAGTCCGTGCGCATGAGCACGATGGCCTCGTCCTGGGTGAGAAGCCCAAGGCGCCTAGCCTTCAGATGCGTGGCGTGCTCGCCCTGCCCGATCGCTTGCGATGGCGCCTTCATGAGAGGTCGTATCTCTTCGCATCATCGACGACGCTCGCATCCCAGCCGAGATTGCGCCCGATCCTCACCCGGAGCGCATCCGAAGCCTCCGGCTCGCCATGCACGATGTAGGTGTGGCGCGGCGGGCGCTTGAATCCGCTGAGCCAGCGGATGATCTCTTCGGCGTCCGCGTGCGCGGAGAGTTCAGGCAGATTGGCCACCTCGGCGCGAATCGGAATCCATTGACCGAACATCTTGACCTCAGTCTCTCCCGCCATGAGGCGCGCGCCGCGCGTGCCCGCGGCCTGATAGCCTGCAAACAGAATCGCGTTCCTGGAATCGGGTCCAAACGCCTTGATGTGGTGCAGCACGCGCCCGCCGGTCGCCATGCCGCTGCCAGCGATCACGATTTTCGGCATGGGGTTGGCGGTGATCGCCTTCGACTCCTCCACATCTCGCACGTAGGTCGCGATGGCGCAGGATTGCTCGCACACGTCTGCAGAGAAGCGGTGATCTTCAAGGTGCTGGCAAAGAAGTTCAGTCGCGTTGATCGCCATCGGGCTGTCGAGGAAGATCGGCACAGTGGCGATACGTCCTGCCTGCTTTAGCATCCACAGATGGTAGAGCAGCACTTGCGTGCGCCCGACGGCGAACGCGGGAATGACGACCGTGCCGCCGCGCCGCACGGTCCGTTCGACGACGGCGCCCAAAGCCTCCATCGGATCGGTTTTGGGATGGGTGCGGTCCCCGTAGGTGGACTCGACAATGACATAGTCCGCGGCCGTGACCGGCTCGGGATCGGGCATGAACACGTCGTCGTAGCGGCCGAGGTCGCCTGAAAAGACGAGCGTGCGGCTTTGCCAGCTGAGCTCCACGGTCGCTGCGCCCAGAATGTGTCCCGCGCGCCGCAGCCGGATCTGGGCCCCGGCTTCGATGTCCCTCTCCGATTCGAACTCGAGCGGACGCAATTGTTTGAGCGCACGCTCGGCGTCGCGCACGGTGTAAAGCGGCAGCGCCGGCTTATGCTTGGTGTGGCCCTTGCGGTTGGCGTACTCAGCGTCCTTTTCGGCGATGTGGGCGCTGTCCTTGAGGAGGATGTCGCAGAGATCGGCTGTGGCCGAAGAACAGTAGATCGGTCCCGAGAAGCCCTCGCGCACGAGCTTGGGCAGATAGCCGCTGTGGTCGAGATGGGCGTGCGTCAAGACGATGGCGTCAAGGGAGCGGGGATCGACCGGGAACGGCTCCCAGTTGCGCTCGCGCAGCACCTTGAGCCCCTGAAAGAGGCCGCAATCGATCAAGATCCGTTTGCCGTCTGCTTCAACGAGATGCTTGGAGCCGGTGACGGTTCCAGCACCGCCGAGGCTCGTGAGGCTCATGCTCATATTGTCTTCCTATTGCGGCGCGCTGCGCAGGACGTTGGGATCGCCCCGCTCTTCCACCGCCGCCAGCTCTTCGTGCTGCAGGAAATCGGCGGTGGGCGCATTCACGAGATCGGCGGCGGCTTTGACCGCATGCGCCCAGGTGGAGCGGTTCGCGAACAGCATGCCGAACACATCGAGCGTGCCGCCGCGATTGATAAAGCCGAGCGAGCGCGTGCGCGCGGGGCCGCCGTCGAGTCTGCGCAGCACGCCCAGCATGGGTTCTGGACGCGTGTGGGTGAGGATGATCCGCGCTGCGGCCGAGGGAAACAGCGCGTTCAGCGCCGAATGGGACACGACGTATTCGTGTTCGATCGCATCGCGCGCAATGCGAAACCGGCCTGGTTCGAGCATGACCGTGACGCAGGCGTTCAAACCGCGCGACTTGAGCCGGGCATGCGCCTTCAGCGCTTCCTGCGCCTGATAGGCGCCGATCGCCACGAGCTGGATGCCGGCTGCGCTTGCATCCCCGGCCAGCGTGACCGCCCCTTCCTTCACGGCGCGTTCGGCCCGATCGTCGGTAAGCAGAATCGGCACAGGCCGCTTAGGCGTCACCAGGCAGGCGATCTGGCCCTGCGTGCGGTAGACCGAGGCAAGCGCGGCGACGGCGGTGTTGGCATCGAAAGGAAAGAGAACGCGCGAAGTGTCCGACATCTCCCCCATGAGCGCCTCGGGAAGCGTCGGATCCTGGTGCGATTGCTCGTTCTTGGAATTCTCCCAGGTGTGCGAGGTGGCGATGAGCGGCACGCTGATCCAGCCTGGCGGACGACCGACCTCGCGCTGGCGCCGCGCAAAGATGATATCCTGCCTGAGCGCGCCCAGCATCTTCATGGCGAAGGCTTCGTAGCTGACAGCTAAATTGAGCCCGCCCTTGTTGCCGAGCACCGCGCCGATCACCGCTTCTTCGTTGAGCACGGTGATAATGGCGCCGTCGACCGCTTCGGGCCCGCCCTCTTCCGGAACGTTCACGCGATGGCGCAACGCCTCGAGCGTGCGGCCCATGTGATTACTCTTGAGTTCGTCGGGGTTGCCGACGCGCACGCGGAGCTGCGGGTTCTTGCGCACCAGCTCGACAAAATACTCATCGAGCGCGTCCATTGCGCAGCGCGGCTCGTCGCTTGGATGGGCGCAACACGCCTCAGGCAAGAGCGGCGGCTCTACCTTCCTGTTAGCGAGTTCCGTTTGGCTTTCGCGCGGCCGTTTCTGGGCCTTGTGCGTGGCGAAGGCCAACGCCGCCGCTTCGAGTTCTTCGGGCGGCACAAACAAGCGGCGCGCGCCATGGTTGAACTCCTCACGCGCCTCCTCGCTCGTGAGCGGATTGCCGTTGAGCGGCAGGTTGTGCGCGCGGTTCGTTCCTGCGCCCGGAAAGCCGAAGCCTTTGACGCACTTGGCGATGATGTAAGGAAGCCGCGCCGGATAGGGCGCGCCCGACATGGAAAAGCGCCTCAGACACGCCTCCGCCTCGAGGATGGCCCAGGCGTAGGCGACCGGGTCGTGGCCGTCGATGATTGTGGGATCGAAGCCGCTCATTCTGAGGTGGGCCTCAAGCCATTCGGCGCCGCCCTCTTGGCTAATCTGCGTGCGCTGTTCGATGCGGCGGCCATTCAAGATCATCACGGGCGTGACGAAGCCCGAATCGCTGGCGCGCCACCACCGCGGCGACCAATCGGCCCCGCGCTGTTCTTCAAAGGCGCCGTCGCTCAAGAACGCGACCAAGCGCTCGCCGTGCAGCGGCATGTGTACATATTCGACTTCGGCAAAGCCAAGATACCCGCCTTCGGAAACCCCGCCGGCGGTGTGCGCGCCGACGTGGCTGCCGATCGGCGCAGCAGGCCTGCCGTCGGGGGTGATGGCATAAGAGTAAAAGTCGGAGACGAGCCGCGACAACCCCGCCTCGGACCGGTCGTAGCGCCCCTCTTGCGCTGGCGAGACATCGCCGACAAGCGCGTTGACGGCCTCGATCGCCGCCACGCAGTGGCCTTGCCCCAGCACCCAGCTGCGCGTCGAGCCCGAGAGCGCATTGGCGAGCAGGTAGCCGACGAAAGCGATCGCCATGTTGAGCGATCCGCCTGTGTGACCTTCGGGAGTCTGCTTGAACGCTTCCGCCGGCAGATCAGCGCCGCTGAGGTCCACCCGCCTCGCATAGGTCATGTGCGCCACAACCCACATGGCGGCATTGGCGAGCCGGTCGGCGGCGGAGAACAGCGTACGCGCGTCATCCGGATAGCCCAGCGCGCCGTCATGCCAGTGGCGCTCGACCAGATTCTCCGCGCGCTCGATCGTCTGATCGTTATGGCGGATGACGCCGTAGCCCTCTTGCCAGGGCGGGTTCCGGTCGAGGTTCACACGAGCTCCAATCTGGCTGCTTCAGGACGTCTTACGCAGCCTGATGCGCCAACCCTGGACAGGCGGGTGATGTTTCAACCGCCGGCCGGCGTGAGAACAGCCAGGACATCAGCGGCAATGATGCTTTCTTCATCGGTTGCGCGCGCCTCGATCAGGACGGGCGAGCGCCTCGGCGAAATCCGCTTCCGGCCCTCGTCGTTGCGGCGCGCGTCCACATGGACGCCGAGGAACTCGAGCCCCGCGCAGATCTCGCCGCGAACTGCCGGCGCATTGGCGCCAATCCCGCCCGTGAAAACGAGGCGATCCAGGCCGCCGAGAGCCCCCGCGAGGCTCGCGATGGCGCGCCGCGCCTGATAACAGAACATGTCGATGGCGAAGTCCGCGCCCGCCTCGCCGCGGCGGTGGAGCAATTCTTTCATGTTCCCGCTAAGATCCGAGAGCGCCTTGAGTCCCGATTGCTCGTAGAGCGCACGCTCGAGCTCGACGGGCGAGAACGTTCCGTTCGCAAGGAGATAAAAGAGCGCACCAGGATCCACGTCGCCACAGCGCGTGCCCATCGGTAGTCCGGACAACGTGGAGAATCCCATCGTCGTCTCGACGCTCTTGCCCTCCTTGATCGCGCACATCGAGGCGCCCGCTCCCAGGTGCGCGATCACGACGCGCTCGCGCGCGAGATCGGCGCCGTCTTCCTCAAGCGCGTGAACGATGGACTGATAGGAGAGCCCGTGAAAGCCGTAGCGGCGCACCTCGTGTCCCAGCAGCTCTCTTGGCAAGGCGATGACGCGCGCCCGGTCAGGGAGCGTTGCGTGAAACGAAGTGTCGAAACAGGCGACCTGCGCGGCCTCGGGCCATCTCGCGCGCGCTGCTCGCACGCCCGCAAGACCGTGTGGCATGTGAAGCGGCGCAAGCCGCACAAGCTCGCTCAGACGGGCCTCGACATCTTCGTCAATCAGGCGCGACTGGGCGAAATCGGCGCCGCCATGCACGAGCCGATGACCTACGGCCCGCCAGCCGGCGTCATCACCGCGGCCGGCGGCCGCGCCGAACGCGACCTCGATCGCTGCTGCGTGATCGCTTGCAGAGACGTCGTAGGACGCAGCATGGCCCGTCGCGTCGTCCACGAACAGCCTTCCGTTCGGAGCGCCGACGCCTTCAAAGCGCGCTGACCAACCCCGCCGGCGCGCTTGGCCGTCGAACGCGGCCAGCCGGATGCTCGAAGACCCGCTATTGACGACAAGAATCTCACTGCGCGCCAATCGCCTCGCGCGTTCGGAGCGCTCCAGTGCGTTCGGCATCTTACGCGTCTTGCAGGCCCACTTCGAGCGCGCTCGCGATAATTTCGCGCGCCCGGTGCACGCGATATTCGACAGCTTTCACTGTGCAGCCAAGCATGTCCGCCGCCACGGTCTGCGAGAGCCCGTCAATCGCAGTCAAGGTCAGCGCATCGCGCAGGTGGCGGGGCAGAGATTCGACCGCGCGCTTGAGCCGCATAAGTTCGTCACGGGCAATGACGTCATCTTCTGGAGAGGGCCCTTCATCGCGCATGCGCTCGGCCGCCCCGTCGGCGCACGCGCCGAGAAGGCCGCGACGCACCATGCGCCGGCGCGCATGATCACGGCACTTGTTGAGCGCGATCGAACGCAGCCAAGCCGCAAACGGCCGCTCTGGATCAAATCTCTCGATGGCGGCCCATGCCGACACGAACGCTTCCTGGACGATGTCATAGGCCTCGTCTGCGTCGGCTGCGCGGCGGCGCACAAACCGGTAGAGCGCCTCCTTGTGCTGAGCCATCAGCGCCGTGAAGGCACTCCTATCGCCGCGCTGCGCCCGGCGGGCGAGGCTGTCGCTTCCCGACGGGCGCAATGCGCGAGCAGCGCCGCCAGCGAGAACTTGCATAGAGGCCATCGGAGCCTTCCCTCTGCACCGGAAGCTTCCTTTAGCGCACTTAGTGCCTTCCTCTTTTGAGGCAAGTCAAGCTCAAGCACCGTGCATTGCCTTGTTCCCCGCCCCTCGCCGATGTATCTCGTTATCCCATCAGGGGAGCGCCCCGCCGGCGCGTATATATAAGCTGAAGCAAAAGGATGTCCCGTGAAGGACCTGGATCGACGCCTGGCCGCCCTCGGGCGCGTCGAAATTGATCGCGATCTCGGTTGCCTTGAGCGCGACGTGTGGCGACGGATTGACGCTCAGGCCGCGCTGCGCCCGCTGCCCAGGCGCTGGATGGCGGCGCTCTGCTGCGGCGCGGCCATGATCTTCTCGGTGACCGGCGCAAGCCTCGCCGTCGCTGCGGCGAGCGGACCAGTGCATGCGGAGGCCTTCAGCTTGCACGCCCCGCTCGCGCCCTCCACGCTGCTGGCCGACTGACTCTCATGCGCCGGGTGTGGTTCACGATCCTGGTGACGGCGCTCGTCGCCTTCTCGGCGGGCGTGCTTGGCGTCTATGCCGGACTTCGGATCTTCTCCCAAGCAGGCAGCCACAGCTCGCTCGACGTCGCCGTCCACCGCGAGCTCGACCTCACCGCCGAGCAGGAAGAAAGACTCGAAATCATCGAGGCGCGTTTCGCCGAGCGCCGAGATGCGCTCGAATCGGAGATGCGGGCCGCAACGCGCGAACTGGCGGACGCGCTTGTGGCCGACAAGGCTTATACGCCGCGTGTCGAACGCGAGGTTGATCGCTTCCATGACGCCATGGGCCGGCTGCAGCATGAGACCATCCTGCACGTGCTCGAAATGCGCGAAGTGCTGACGCCGGAACAGCAGGCGCAGTTTGACGAAATCCTGCGCCGGGAGCTTCAGCGGCCAAGCGAGGCGGCCGAACCTGCCGGGAGCCACTGAACAGCTTCAGGACGCCAGCGCCGTATCCGCGAGGCCCTGCGCGAAGTAGCGCTGGGCGTCCTTGGCCATGCGCTCCACGCACCAGCGCGCATAGAGCGGCGCAAACAAGGCCCCCAGGATGCGCCCCACCCATGAGGTCGGATCGTCGTAGTCGATGAAGACGCATAGCGCGCTCGCGTTTCCGCGCGGCTCGATCTCAAAGCCCATGCGATAGCCGCCGATGATTACCAATCTCGGCGCGCCGCGCGTTTCCCACACTTTGCGCTTGGGCGGGTCGCGCTCGATCACAACCTCCTCGACCACGAGATCAAGCCAGAGAAAGCTCCCGCCCATAGTGATGACCGAACCGACTGCGCGCCCCTTGGCGGCGTCGAACCTGTAGCTCATGCGCCCCCCCATCATCATCATGGAAGGCTTTTCCATATGCGCAGCGAGCCGCTCCTGGTCATCGAGCCGATCAAACAGCGCCAGCGGCGCAGCGTTCACGTCGACGCTCAATTGATGGTGCTTGCGGTATGCCATCGGCGCGCCTCCGGCAGCGTGACTTGAAAGCCTAGCGCACGCGCGATGCGCCATATTGATCTGGGTCAATTCAGACTCAAACGGATCACGAGCCAGGGCCGCGCCAGCGGCCCACGTAAAACAAGTGAGGCGCCGAGTTCGCCTAGTCTGGAGAAATGATCATGAATACGTTTGCAGGTCTGACGACCGCCGCGGCGGCCGGCGCCCTCTTCGCTCTCGGCGGCTGCACGACGACGACGGACGGAACCCATCACCATGGTCCAAGGGAAACGATGCGCGACGCCGACATGCCCGCGGACACGAGAGAGTGCCCTTATGACACGGCAAGCCACGACATGAACCGGCCGCACGACAATGGCCGCATGCCGACAGCCGCGCACCCGGGCTGCGCCGACCGGCAAGCCGAGACAGCGACGGCTCCCGCGCCCACCGAGACGCCGGCGCAACAGCAGCCGCAGTGAAAACACCCGCACGTGAGGTCCCGCTCGCGCACTTGCGAGCGGGACTGCGTTGCGCGCAAGCTTGCCCGCCACGCCAATGACGAATCTTTCCTGCTCACCCACGGCGGATGCTGACGCGCGCCTCGCCGCTGCGCGGCTCAATCGCCAGTGCTTTTGCATTACCCTCGACGAACCGGCGCTCAGGGGCGCGCTCCGCGCGGAGCTGGGAGAGGATGGGTTCGCGGCGTCGATGGCGGCGCGGCCGCATCTCTTCGCACATGCACCCGTGTTCCTGCCGAAGAGCGATCTCGCAGCAATGCAAGCCGTCGTTGCAGCGATGGAGGCCGCGGCAGCCCTGCCCGCCTATCAAGCGGCCGCGCTGGCGTGGGCGCCCGACATCGCCGCCCATGATTTTGGCCCGCACGGCGCCTTCATGGGCTATGACTTCCACGCTGGCGATGATGGGCCGAAGCTCATCGAGATCAATACCAACGCCGGCGGCGCCTTCCTCAATCAGGCGCTTGGACGCGCGCAAAGCGCCTGTTGCCCTGCGGTCGAGCGCGCGCTTGCACGCGAGAGTCTAGATCGCTTCGAGGATGCTGTCGTCGCCATGTTCGAAGCAGAATGGCGCTCTCAGCGCGCCAGCGGCGAGCTGCGGCGCATCGCCATCGTCGATGACGCGCCGGAAACACAATACCTCCATCCTGAATTCGTGATCGCCAAGAAGCTCTTCGAGCGCCACGGTTACGAGGCGCTCATCGCCGATGGGCGAGCTCTGTCGTTCGAGCGCGGCATCCTTCGCGCAGAGGGCCGCCCGATTGATCTCGTTTATAATCGCCTCGTCGACTTCGCTCTCGCCGATCCTGCGCACGCACCGCTCCGGGCTGCGTACCTCGAGCGCGCGGCCGTCTTGACGCCCAATCCGCGCCACCACGCTCTCTACGCCGACAAGCGCAATCTGACGCTTCTCTCCGATACGGCATCGATGGCGGAGCTTGGCCTCGCACCCGAGCACGCACCGGCGCTTCGGGCTGTACCTGGAGCTATGCTCGTCACACCGGACAACGCCGCCGATCTCTGGGCGGCGCGAAAGCGGTACTTCTTCAAGCCGGCGTCGGGCTATGGCAGCAAGGCCGTCTATCGCGGCGACAAGCTCACGAAGGCTGTGTGGGAGGCAATCGCCGGCGGCGACTACATCGCGCAGGAATTCGCCCCGCCCAGCGAACGCACCGTTCGCATCGGCGAAGAGCTGGCGACGCGCAAGCTCGACGTTCGCCTCTACACCTATCGGGGCGAAGTGCTGCTCGCAGCGGCTCGTCTCTACCAGGGACAGACCACAAACTTCCGCACGCAAGGCGGAGGCTTTGCCCCGGTGTTCTTTTTGTAGCAGCACCGGCCAATGCTTTCCGCCCACAGGCTATAGCCTTTGGGGAGCTGCGCCACCGATAGGTTATAGCCTATGACCTGACGCCCGCGTGCTCAGCCGGAAGGCGACAGCCCGTAGGCGGCGTGAAGCCGAGCGATCGCGGTCGCAAGGGTCACGCCGCCAACAGGGACAAAGTCCTCATCGCCGCTCACAATGGTTGCGAATTGACTGAGGTCAGCGGCGATCGCTTGGGGCAACGCAATCGAGGCGTCGGCAGGTAAGAGCTGCAGCAAACGGAACACATCCGCCCGGTGCTTCCTGATATCGTCCTTGTCGATCTTCTCGCCGGCGTCGCGGCGGGCGCGCAGATCAATATGCGCGCGCGCCTTGAATGGAATGAGCGCAGTCTCGTCGAGCACGCTCACGCCGTCCACGACGCGGCGCATCGCCAGCAGGAGATTGTAATAGTTCTCGTCCAGCAGCAGCGCCGAAAGGCTCAACACTTCGTCCGCCAAAGGAAGAGGCGTGTAGAGCGCCTCACCCGGCAGCTCGACGCCATCGGGCCGGCGCGAGAAAATCTCGATCATGGCCGGAAACGCAGCGTCGCTTGGCTTGTGAAAGCGATAGAATTCCTTACGCCCTCCAGATCGTTCGCGCGCTGCGTATCCGCCGGCTTCGAGGAAGGCGCCCAGGCGCTCCAGGAACGCAGTCTCCAGCGCCTCGACACAGAGCACGATGTCGAGGTCCTTGGTGAGGCGATAATCGAGACCCGCGTCCGTCATCACGATGTCGCAGGCTGCGCCGCCGATCAGAACGTACTGGTTCTCAAAGCCGGCGAAGTGCTCGCGAAATCTGTCGAGCCCCTTCACCAAGCCATCTCCTCGAGCAAGTGCTGCGCCGCCTGAACCACGCGCTCGTCCTCGTGCTCACGCATGGCCAGATGAAGCGAGAGGCGGTCAACGCGACCGTCGTCGCTAAACAGCTTCGGATCATATGTCCAAGTCTCGACATCGACACGGCGCTCGTCCCAGGCCGGCGCCTCTCCCCTCTCGAAGCGGTGCGCCAAGCTTGGCCATTCCGCCGCCGCAACGGCGACAGTCGTGAAGCGAGGCTCGCCCAGCATAGTATAGCTGGCGAGCGCGGTTTCGCCGGCGATCAATCCAGGCAGGCGGCCTTGCGGCCGCTTCAAATGGCGCACCTTGCGCACCGGGCTTCGCAGCATGTTCGCGCTCTTGCGCCAGAGCGTGCGGCCCTCGTGCCGAAACGCCAAACGCCGCTCCTTGCCGACTTCGCTGAAGCGAGCCAGGCCTGCCGCGACCAGTTCATTGAAAACGCGCCCGAGCGCGGTCGGGCTGTAGCTGAGACGCGGCGCGAGCGCAGATGCGGTCGTCTCTCCTTCCCAGAAGCCATAGAATGCAGCCAGGACAACGGCCTGGGCGGCGGGCGTCAATTGGTCGGAGGCGAGAGCCTGCCGCTCGGAGCGGAAGGTCTCGCGCAGATCGAGCCCCAGGCACGGCAGAAACATCTGATTGCCCGGAACGAGGAACGGGGTCCGCTGCTCCAGGAGCCGCTTGCGGTTGAAGGCGCTCATGGCGGGAGCGACATAGACGACTGCCCGGTCGCTGCGCCTCTGCACTTCTCGCCATAGCCGTGCGATGTTGGCCGGCGTCGGCGCGGGCGACGGCGGCTGCAGCATCAGCCGCAGCGGCTTGTCGAGCAGGCGCGCGCCCAGGAAGGCGAACTGATCCAAGAGGAAATGCGGCAGCCCTGCCAGCCCCTTTGCCGGCTCAAGGCACAGGGATACGCCCAGGAGATTCCGGACGTAGGCATCGGCCTGGGCGCCAAGCGCTTCGACCCAATTGGGCTGGGCTTGCTTGTCTAAAGTCACACTGCACACTAAACCTGCTGACTTTAGTATGCAATGGTGAGTTTAATAACTTGTTCCAGCTGCGCCGTAAGATTTAGCCCCGGTGGCCGGACTAACTGCGTTCGCTGGTCCGGCCTTTGCCGCCGGCTAGGACGCGAGCCACGCACCCAATGCGTACGCGGCGATTAGGTCCAGTCGCCGAGCTTGATGGCCGGCAGCTTGCCCTCCGAGATGGCCTTCCAAAGCGTCGTCCTGCCCACGCCGAGCGCCACCCCCGCCTCCTTCACGCTGCAGGTGATCCTCCCCGGCGGCAGCGCCGGCGGCGGCGGGGGCGCCGGAGGCGCTGATGGCTTACGGCTCGGACGCGATTTGCTCGAAAATGTCGATCGCAGAGCGCAGATGCTGGCAGAGTGCGAACACGCGCATCGCGGTGCTCAGACTGCGCCACGTCGCGTCGCCCTCACCGCAAGCCAATCGCCTCAATCACGCTTGCGCCAGCGGGTCGCACGGTTGGCTTAAGCCGACACTCACGACTTGCCAGTCAGGCAGCCAGCCGTCACCGCGAGCTGGGAAACACCCGGACATAACGGGAAACGTCGGCGACCCGATCTGTCGATGAGCTTCCAGGAGATCGGCTCAAAGTCGGTTTGCAGGTTTCGCTCTAAGCATTTGATTTCAGTCGCGCAGGCGCGTTTGCGGTTTGCAGACTAAGTCATTGAAAAATAACGCCCAGCAGCGTTTTTGGAGACCGATGCTCTACCAGCTGAGCTACACTCCTATACCGCCCCGCCGCCTCCTCCCCTCGAATGCAGGCCGGAAGCTTGCGGACAAGGTCAAGAGCGACGGCCGCGCAGACTTTCTTCGCGTCTTCGGCCGGTAAGGCTGGGCTTATGCCCGATGGCGCGCGCCCCAGCAAGGCCGCGGGCGCGCTTTGTGCCGTGCAGGCAGGCGATCAGCCCGCGTCGTGAAGCACTTCCCAGACGTGGCCATCCGGATCGGTGAAATACCCCGAATAGGAGCCCTCATCGTCCTCGGCCTCGGTGACCTCGGCTGCGCCGGCGCTCTGCGCCTTGTTCAGCAGATCATCCACTTCGCCCCGGGATTCGGTGAAATAGCTGAGGATCGCCTCGGATTGACCGCGGCCGGCGGCGCGATGACCGACGCTTTCCACATAGACGCCGAACTCGCTGCGATCGAGCAGCACGAGATAGGCGCCGTCGAGGTCATAGGACGCCTGCGTGTCATCGGACTCTTCCGGCGTCAGACCGAGCGCAGCGTAAAACGCCATGGACTTCTTCAGGTCATCGACAGGCAATGTGACGCAAGAAATCGTTGCAGGCATCCTACCCTCCATGACGCGCGATGCGTCTTCTGAAGGCAGCAGTGAATCGATTTGCCAGGACGCACAAGGCGCGATCAACGGCCGACGACGACGTCTCCACCGCCCAGGATGCGCCGGCTCACCGGCCCGTCGACACGATGCACGCGAACGTCGGCGCCGCCGAGGATCACCGCGTCCAGCCGGTCAGCCGAGCCGGCGTGGGTGAAATCGCCGGCGCCGACGATGACGACGCTCAAAGTCGTTGCGCGCCCATCACGAATGGTGACATCGCCGGCGCCCTGGATGGAGATGTTGGTCGGACCATCCACATGCGCCGCGACCAGATCGCCGGCGCCTGCGATCGAGGCGGTGAGCCCCTCGCGGACTGCGCCCAGCGTGACATCGCCGGCGCCCGCGACAGCAATTGTCGCCTGGCCGGCATCGTACACGCGCGCATCCGCCGAGCCGGACACGGCGAGCTCGATTTCGTCGGCGACCCGTTCAATGTCGGTGTCGCCGCAGCCTTCGATCCGCAGCGAAGCCGATTGTGACGGGCCCACCCGCAGGCGCACCGCCCCCCCTGCTGCGACAACAGCGTGCTGAGGAACGCGCACCTGAATCTGGGTCAGATGGGCGCCTTCGATGCGGCCCTGACGCGCCGTGGCGACGGAAAAGTCCTGGCCGCCCCGACAGGAGCGGATCTGGCGGCGCAGTCCGCCATCGACCACGAGACGATCTCCGCTGACGCGCACGTTCGGCGCCGGCAACGGCCCCGGGTTGACGATCGACACAGCGACGTCAGTCCGGTTCTCTGGCGTCACCTGCACAATGGCCGCGACGTCCTTGAGCTGCACCTCGTGGGCGCGGGAATAGCGCACCCAAGAGGACCCAGCTGCGGGCGTCGGCGACGGGCTAGGCTGGGCCGTCGCCGACGTCGCCAGAATGGTTGCGCTCAGAAAAACCAGTGTCGCCAGCAGACGCATGTCAGGCGGCCCTCCTTCGGACCCTTCGCACGAAAGAAGGATGCGCCGCCACCCCGGTTTGGATGCGGCCTGAACTACACATTACAGTTCGCCGATTTGGCGAACGTTGCTCCCGGATTTGGCCGCTGTGTGGCGCGCCGGCATCGGTAGTTGTTAATTGTTAACGATTGGGGTGAGCCCGATTGTGCCAGCGCCCTGGCGCGCCGAAGTAAAGGCCATCCCAGAAGGGGTGAATTGCACAGGGGTATTACGTATGCGCACTTGGATTATCGGTGCGGCGGCCATCCTGGCCGTTGCCGTGCCGAGCGTCGCCGCCGCCCAAACGGGCTATGTCGGCGCGCTGTACAGCAACACCGACGTCGATGGTGCTGACGAAAGCGACGCTTGGGGCGTTGAAGGCGCTGTCGCCTTCCCGGGCTCGAGCTCGATCTCGTTCGAAGTCGACGCCGCCATTATCGATGGCGACGATGACACCGCTTACGGCCTCACCGGCCATGTCTACCATCGCAACGACAGCCATCTGTTCGGCGGTTTTGTCGGCCTCACCGACTCGGATGAAGTTGACACGACCTGGTACGCCGGCCTCGAAGGCGCCCTCTACTACACGGATTGGACGCTCGCCGGTGCGGTGGCTTACGGCAACAATGACGACTTCGGCTCGGACGGCTGGGGCGTGAACGCTGAAGGCCGCTTCTTCATCAACGACAACTTCCGTCTGAATGCCAATATCGGCTGGGCTAACATCGATTACGAAGGCTTCGGCGACGACAACGCATTGACCTATGGCCTCGGCGGCGAATTCCAGTTTGCCGCAGCGCCGATCAGCGTTGGCCTCGGCTGGAACCACCTCGAGTTCGACGAAGTCGACACTGAGGCGGACACTGTTACGGTCGCCCTCCGCTACAATTGGGGCGGCACGCTGCGCGATCGCGATCGCAATGGCGCAAGCCAAGCGAATGTGCTCGGCGGTTTGGGCGCAGGCTTCGTGCTCTAACCCAACGATCAGTTCGCAAACAGGACTATTGCTGCGCCCCGGAGTCCGCTCCGGGGCGCTTTTCTTTTCCTCGCGCACGCGCTGCCGTCCGCGACGCGCGCGAATTTTTCTGAAGGCTTCGTAACTGTGCGACGAATGACGTGTTTTGTTAGACGGTCGTTCATGCGCGCGTGGCCGCAAAAACACACATGGACCGTGTGCGTAAAAACGGCTGCTAATTGCCACTAGGTAGTCACCATTGCCTCCCCCATGTAACGGCCTGCCATTTCGGCGAAACTCCAACGCGGGGATTCAATTGATGAAGAAGTATTTGCTCGGCGCTGCTGCGGCGCTCGCCATGGTGATTCCTGGCGTCGCCTCGGCGCAACAATCGGGCTATGTCGACCTCGGCTATTCGAACACCGATGGCGACGTGGCCGGCGTCGATTTCGAAGGCGACGGCTGGACGCTCGGCGGCACCACTGCGTGGGGCGGCGACGGCACGGTCGGCGTGCAGCTCGATGCGGTGTATGGCGACAGTGAAGACGCCAGCTCGTGGGCGATCGGCGGCCACCTGTTCTCGCGCAACGAAGGCTACCTGATCGGCGGTTTCGCCAATTACGGCGGCATCGATGTCGACGGCGCTGATTCCTCTGACGCCTGGACCGTTGGCGTCGAAGGCCAAGCCTATCTGACGCGCACCACGCTCGACGGCGCGCTGTCCTACTCCGAAAGCGATGATGCTGACGCATCGCTGACTGCGCTCGACCTCGGCGCCACGCATTTCGTCACCGACAACTTCTCGTTCGGCGGCAGCCTCGGCTTCGGCAACATCGAAGCGTTCGGCGCAGATGCGGACGTGATCAGCTATGGCGTCGGCGCCGAATATCAGTTCGCGGCGACCCCGATCAGCGTGTTCGGCGGCTGGCAGCACTTCGATCTCGACGACTACGACACCGAAGCAGACACGCTCAATGTCGGCGTGCGCTACAATTGGGGCGGCAGCCTGTTCGAGCGCAACCGCTCGGGCGCCAGCTTGGCGCGCGGCTCTGGCCTCGGTCGCTTGGCCGGCCTCTACTAAGCCAAGGCTCAGCGCTCAATGAACGAAGAGCCCCGGTGGAAACCGGGGCTCTTTTTTCGCCGTCGCGGGCTTTTCAATTACCGAGGCGAACGCCGCCTGAGCCGGTGTCGATCAATTGCTCGACGCGGCCCGCATTGCCGACGATGACATCGCCGGAGCTGCGCACTTCAATGCTGGAAGCGCCGGCGACGCCATCGAAGCGCACCGCGCCTGAACCTGAATTGCGCACGTTCAGCCGCTCGACACGTCCCCCGCGCACGATGACCTCGCCGGATGCGGATTGGCTGAGATCTGCGTTCTGCCCTTCGACGGAAGCAATCTGGATCGACCCCGAGCCGCTGAGCTCCGCGCGCAGCGGGCCGCGCACGCTGCCCGCGCTCATGTCGCCGGAGCCGGCGAGCGTGAGGCGCGCGCCGGCGCCAGCAGAGCCAATGCGCATGCCGCCAGAGCCGCCGATGCGCCCGTCCACTGCGCCAGCCACTGCGCCGATGTCGACATCGCCAGACCCGTTGAGGCGAAGCTGCGCACTGCGCGCGCTCTCGATTCGCACGCCGCCCGAGCCCGAGAGCACCGCATCCACATCCCCGCTCACCGGCCCGGCGCGCAGATCGCCCGAACCATTGAGACGCAGTTCAGCATCGCCGCCGCTCCGCTCGATCGCCAGCGAGCCAGAGCCGTTCAGCGCAGCGTCCAGCGCTCCGCTCACGCGCGTCACATCGACATCGCCCGAGCCGTTCAGCGTAATCTGGAGGTCGCCCGATACGTCGGCGACATGGGTGTCGCCGCAGCCATTGTGCGCGACCGTGCCGCCATTCGATGCGCCGACACTGGAAAACACGGCGCCGCCAATGCTCACATCGAGCATGCGCGGCGTCCGAATAACGATATTGGGCAGATCAGAGTGCGCAATGTTGCCAATGCCGCGAATGCGGATGCTTTCGCCCATCAGGCCGCTCTGACAGCCCTGCAGACGATTGCGAAGACCGCCGTCGATGACGACGCGCGCGCCGTCGACGCGGACGCTTGGCGCGGGCAAACGCGGGCTGCCGGCCGTGATCGCAACATCGATGTTGGCGCGGTCTTCCGGGATGATGGTGAGTTGCGCCGCCACGTATTCCAGACGTGCGCCGGTCGCGCTGTAGCTTTCGGCCGATGCTTCGCCCGCCAGCAGGCATGCCAAAGCGGCGCTCGCCGCTAGAACTGAACGCATGGATGTTCTCCCTTGCCCCTCTCACCAGGGAGGATGCGGCCAAGCAGCGACTTGGATGCAGGCGGCCGCCAAGCGCGCGGCCGGAACCATGCGCACGTCGTCTCCGGTCAGCAGGTCGTGGGATCCGCCGCGCATCGGTCGGCGAGCCGTGCGGCTTCGGCGCGCTGCGTCCCGCTCAATTGCCCCTGCAGCACAGCGCGACCTTCGGCGCGCACTGGCTCACCCGCACGGTCGGCCAGCAGCGCCCACATTTCCGCACGCACGAGATCGCGCGCGACGCCCTCGCCGTTGAAATAATACTCGACCATGTGCACGCGGGACGAATTGTGCCCCATCGCCGCCGCGCGGCGCGTCAGCGTTACGGCTTCGGCGAGATTTCGCTCTACGCCGCGCCCCTCATGATAGAGCCGGCCGAGCTCAAAGTAGGCGTCCTTTTCGCCAGCGTCGGCGGCCATGCGCATCCACCGCGCGCCCTCGGCGTAATTACGATCCGCGCCGTGGATGTAGAGATAATACATACCGATGCTGTACATCGCGCCGACTTCGCCAAGTTCGGCGGCGCGGCGCCATAAGCGCAAGCCTTCTTGGTGGTTCTGCGGGAAGCCATTGCCCTCGTAATGACGCATGCCCAAGCGCGTCAGCGCCGCCGGGTATTCGGCGTCGGCCGCACCTTGCAGCAACTCCAACGCCATCGCGTCATCGATCGGCACGACGCCGTAGCCGCCCTCGTAGATGATGCTGAGATGATAAAGCGCTTCCGGACCGGCCGGCGAAAACATCAGCGCGGTGTAGCGCACATAGGCTTCCTCGTAGTCGAAGCGCTCGAACGCCGCGCGCGCCAAGTCCAGACCGCGCACCTCCTGCGGCTCCGCATGCGCCAGCGGCGTCACAGCTAAAACAATCGTCGCCATCAACGCCGGAAATCGCATCGCATCCCCTGTTTCGTGGACGGGTCTACCAAACGATGCGCCAAAGAAACAGGGCCGCCCCTTTCGGAGCGGCCCTTCGTATTCCGCGCTTTCGCTCGCGCTTAAGCCCGCAGCTTCGCCAACACTTCCTGGCTGACCGCACGCGGCACTTCTTCGTAATGGCTGAATTCCATCACGTAGGAAGCGCGGCCTTGGCTGAACGAACGCAGGGTGTTGACGTAGCCGAACATGTTCGCGAGCGGCACCATCGCGTTGATGATGGTGGCGTTGCCGCGCATGTCCTGACCTTGAATCATGCCCCGGCGCGAATTCAGGTCGCCGATGACCGAGCCGACATATTCTTCCGGGCTCGTCACTTCGACCTTCATGATCGGCTCGAGCAAACGAGGGTCGCCCTTTTCCTTCAGTTCACGGAAGGCGGCTTGCGCCGCGATCTGGAACGTCAGCACGTTGGAGTCGACATCGTGATACTTGCCGTCGATCAGGCGCGCAGTGACATCGATGACGGGGAAGCCGGCGAGCAAGCCGTTTTCCTTCGCCATGTTGAGGCCTTTTTCGACGCCGGGCACGTATTCCTTTGGCACGTTGCCGCCGACGATCTTGTTCTCGAACTTGAACCCCGAGCCTGGTTCGCCCGGCTCGAATTCGATCTTCACTTCAGCGAACTGACCCGAACCGCCGGTTTGCTTCTTGTGCGTGTAAAGAATGGTCGCGGCCTTGCCGAGCTTCTCGCGGTACGCGACCTGCGGCGCGCCGACATTCGCTTCGACCTTATAGGTTCGGCGCAAGATGTCGATTTTGATGTCGAGGTGGAGTTCGCCCATCCCTTTGAGGATGGTCTGGCCAGATTCCTGATCGGTCGAAACCCGGAAAGAGGGATCTTCGTTGGCCAGCTTCGACAACGCGACGCCAAGCTTTTCCTGGTCCGCCTTCGATTTCGGCTCGACCGCCACCTCGATAACCGGCTCTGGAAACTCCATGCGTTCCAGGATCACGGGCTTCTGCGGATCGCAGAGCGTGTCGCCGGTGCGCACTTCCTTCAAGCCCGCCAGGGCGACGATGTCGCCGGCATAGGCTTCCTTGATGTCTTCGCGGTTGTTGGCGTGCATCAGCAGCATGCGGCCTGCGCGCTCTTTCTTGTCGCGCGTGGAGTTCAGTAGACTGTCGCCCGCATTCAGCACGCCGGAATAGATGCGGCAGAACGTGATGGTGCCGACGAACGGGTCATCCATGATCTTGAACGCCAGGATCGACAGCGGATCGGCGTCGGACGACTGGCGCACCAGCTCCTTCTCGGGATCGTCCATGTCGACGCCCTTGATGGCGGGGCGATCGACGGGGCTCGGCAGATAATCGACCACGGCGTCGAGTAGCGGCTGCACGCCCTTGTTCTTGAACGCCGAGCCGCACAGCATCGGATACCAGGCGCCCTTCAGCACGGCGAGGCGAATGAGGCGCTTCAGTTCTTCCTTCGAAGGCTCCTCCCCTTCGAGGTACTTTTCCATCGCTGCATCGTCGAGTTCGACAGCCGCTTCGACCAGCGTGGCGCGATACTCCGCGGCCTTCTCTTTCAGGTCGTCCGGAATGTCGACGACGTCGAATTTTGCGCCAAGGCTCTCATCTTTCCAGATGATCGCATTCATTTCGACCAGATCGACGATGCCCTTGAAACTCGACTCGATGCCGATCGGCAGCTGCAGCGGCACCGGACGCGCGCCAAGGCGCTTCTTGATGTCTTCCACGCACATGTAGAAGTCGGCGCCGGTCTTATCCATCTTGTTGGCGAAGATGATGCGCGGAACCTTGTACTTGTCGCCTTGACGCCAAACGGTTTCGGTTTGCGGCTCAACCCCTTGGTTGCCGTCGAGAACGACGACCGCGCCATCGAGCACGCGCAAGCTGCGCTCGACTTCAATGGTGAAGTCGACGTGGCCGGGCGTGTCGATGATGTTGAGGCGCTTGTCCTTCCAGAACGTCGTCGTCGCCGCCGACGTGATGGTGATGCCGCGCTCTTGCTCCTGCTCCATCCAGTCCATCGTGGCCGCGCCGTCGTGGACTTCGCCGATCTTGTGGCTCTTGCCGCTGTAGAACAGAATCCGCTCGGTCGTCGTGGTCTTGCCCGCATCGATGTGGGCCATGATGCCGAAGTTGCGGTAGTCTTCGATTTTGTACTGACGAGGCATGACGATTCTGTCCGTGTTCGGAGTGCGGGCTCACGCCTGCCTCCGTTGAGCCGGCGCCGCCGGCGATTTCAATTACCAGCGATAGTGAGAGAAGGCGCGGTTGGCTTCGGCCATGCGGTGCGTGTCTTCACGCTTCTTCACCGCGTTGCCGCGATTGTTGGAGGCGTCGATCAACTCGCCAGCGAGCCGCTCCTGCATGGTGTTTTCATTGCGCGAGCGGGCAGCGCCGACCAGCCAGCGGATCGCCAGCGCCTGACGTCTTTCGGGGCGCACTTCGACCGGCACTTGGTAGGTGGCGCCGCCGACACGGCGGGAGCGCACTTCGATGGCCGGCGCGACATTGCCCAGCGCATCATGGAAGACTTCGATCGACGGCCGCTTCAGCTTCCTCTCAACAGTGTCGAGCGCCCCGTAAACGATCTGCTCCGCGACGGATTTCTTTCCCTCGTACATCACGTAGTTCATGAATTTCGTAAGCACGAGATCGCCATGAACAGGATCGGGCAGGACTTCGCGCGGCTCGGCGCGGTGACGGCGGGACATCTTGTTCTTCCTTACTTCGGTCGTTTAGCGCCGTAGAGCGAACGGCGTTGCTTGCGGTCCTTGACGCCCTGGGTGTCCAGCACGCCACGCAGAATGTGATAGCGCACGCCCGGCAAGTCCTTCACGCGGCCGCCGCGGATCAGCACCACTGAGTGCTCCTGCAAGTTGTGGCCCTCGCCCGGGATGTAGCACACGGCTTCGATGCCGGTGGTGAGGCGCACCTTGGCGACTTTGCGCAGCGCCGAGTTCGGCTTCTTTGGCGTCGTCGTATAGACGCGCGTGCAGACGCCGCGCCGTTGCGGGCAGGCTTTCAGGGCCGGCGCCTTGTTGCGGGTCGGCTTTGGTGACCGCGGCTTGCGGATCAGTTGGTTGATGGTCGGCATTCGCCCAAACTACCCCTTGGCGCCTTCGCGCTGGTTCTTTCGCCTCAAAACCGAACAGCGCGCCAAGCGGCTCCTTGGAGAGCCGCCCGAAAGCGCGCCGGTGCTTAATCAATCGGCGGGGCGGCGCAAGGTGAGAGGCCGCAGCCGTTCCGAGTGAGGCGGGTTAAATACGGGGGGGCCCAGCGGACGTCAAGCGCGCCGGGCCCCGAAACACGTCGAAATCACGCCGCCAAAACAGCTCTTACCTGGCCGAGCCACGGGTCGAGTTGCGCGAAGAGCCGGACTCGCCGCGGCTGCTGTTGTAGGCGTCAACCGCCGCTTGGAACGCGGTGCTCGCATCACGGGCCGCCGTGCTGGCGGCGTTGAATTCTGCGGTGCGCGCATCAGCGAGGGCGCGCAATTCGAGCGCCTCTGCACGGCGACAATCCAGATTGCTTTGCACCGATGTGCGCCAAGCATCATAAGCGGCGACCGCCTCACGCATTTGCGAGGCGGAAAGACCCGTCGCCGGAGGCGTTGGGGCTGTGGGCACCGCGCCACAGCGCGAAGGCGGGGCCGGCGGCGTTGGGGCTGCGGGCGACGTTTGGGCAAAGGCCGTGTTCGCCAAGAGCAGCGCCCCTGCAGCAGCTGCGTAGATCAATATCCGCATCGTGAGCTGAATCCTTTCCGAGCGTCCTCGCCCCGGTCGACGGCAAGCGTGCTATCCCATACGCCCTGACCGCCACAACACTCCGTGCCAGACGATTGTGCTCACATTCAGGTTACGCCTGAACTGCGCGCTCACGGCGCCGGAACCGCGTCCATGGCGATGGTCATGCGCTCTTCACCCTGAGTGAACGGCACGGTGCCGTGCCACATATAAGAGGGGAACAGCACAAGTTTGCCCGCGCGGGGCTCGACAAAATGGCCCGCCGAGACGCCTGGGATCGGCCACCGAGGCTCGCCGAACTGAATCCAACCCTGATGATCGTTGGCGCCGCGCGCTTCCTCCGGCACCACGGCGTAGTAGGCGCTGCTGATCCAGCCCTCGGGATGGATGTGGTTGACGTGGTAGCCGCCCTGCCGCAGCCGGACCGACCAACAGCCGATCAGTTTGACCCGGCCGGACGCGGATCGGCGACCCCAGAACGGATGCCGCGGTTCTTCCGGCATCGCGCGGGCGAAATCCTGCATCACGACTTCAACGGAACCCAAGAACGCACGAATGACCGGGTCCCGGCTCTCGAGCAATCCTTTTGACGTCTGCGTGCCATTCACCAGAGACTGGTCGATTGGGTGGGCGGAAAGCACATGCAAGCTGCGCAGTCGCTCACACAGAATGGCGTTGAATTCACTGAGAGACGAAAAACCGGGCGGGGTAGGCAGATCGTAGGCCCGCACCATGCGATTGAAGTCATAAAGCTGCACAAATCCGCTGTCGCCGAGCATCCCCAGCGCCGTCGCATGATGAGCCAAGAACGCCTGGTCGTGCGGACGAACCGCCAGGGCGTCGTCAATATGCGACAACGCCTCCTCGGGCTTGTTGAGGCGCAGGAGCACGCTGACCAGGTTTTCGCGTTGCGCCCAATTTTCTTTCAGCGATGGGAGGGCGCGCTTCAGGATCCGTTCCGCTTCTTCGGGCTCATCCATTTCGAAGAGCAACACGCCAAGGGCGCTCAGCAAGAGCGGGTGTTCGGGCGAACGCGCCAATCCTTCGCGGATCATGGCGGCGCTCGCCTCTCGCTGATCGGCGCGCCGCAACAGATCGGCGCAGCCCATGCGCAGCGCAACGTCGTCAGGCCGTGCCGCGAGTGCGCGCCGGAACTCGTCGGCAAAATCCGCTTGACCTGTCTTGATCCAACGCAGCCGCGCGAGGTTGTCCTGAAATATGGGATCGGCAGGATCGCCCGCGATCGCCTCGCGCAACACTGCCTCCGCTTCCTCCAACTGCCCCGAATCCAGCAGAGCCCCCGCCCAGTTGCTGAACAACGAGTGGGAGCGCAGCCCAGCCTGATGCAGTTGTCGATATTCTCGAACAGCCTCGTCGCAGCGGCCGAGCTTATCCAAAACGATCGCGCGATCGTGGCGTATGGCGAGATTGCCTGGGGCTTGCGAGAGCGCGCGTTCGAACTCCGCGAACGCCTGTTCGAACTCACCCTGCTCGCGCAGAGCCGATCCCAGCGCGGCGCGCGCCTGCGGAGTGTCGGCCAAGGTGAGCAATTCCCTGGCCTCTCGCTCGGCGTCATCGGCGCGGCCCAGCGCCAGCAGAGCATTGGCGAGATTCTGCCTCGCCGGAGCATACCGGGGATTGCTGGCAATGGCCTTGCGGTAAAGCGGAACCGCCTCCTCGTGCCGCTTCGCGCGCACGAACAAAGACGCGTAGCTATTCCAGCATTCATGGTCGCCGGGCGTCATCTGGAGCGCGCGGCGCATCGACGCCTCCGCCTCCTCCCAACGCGCTTGCGCGCTGCGAATGAGACCGAGCAGGTGGTAGGCTTTGGCCGGTGCGTCGGCTTGCGCCAGCACCGGCCGCAGCAGGCGTTCGGCGCCATCGGCATCACCGCGCGAAAGAGTGGCGTGCGACGCTGCAAGCACCTGCACGATTTCAGACGCGGGCAAGCTCATGGCGCCTCCTGGCCTCTCTCCTATGGCTGAGCCGGACCGATCTGCTCTTGAATGAAGGACAAGCTCTCCGAGAAGATCACGCGCCGATCTTGTGGAGTCATCGGGGCCCATTGATGTTGGGCGTCCGGCAACTCGACAAGGCGAATCTCGCGACCAGCTTGCCGCGCAGCCCGCTGCAAGATCTCGGATTGCTCATACGGCACCGTGACGTCGAGCCTGCCGTGGATCAGCAGCAGCGGCATCTGCGAGCGGGCGATGTTGCGCGCTGCAGAGTATTGCGCCAGCAGCGGCGAGCTTTCCGACCCGCCCATCGCGTCTGTCCAGTACTGGTAGGACATGCTCTGAGCGCCGCCCTGGTTTTCTCGCACCCATGCCAACATGCGCGGCAGATCCGTCACGCCGGCCCCGGCGACAGAACAGCGATAGAGATCCTGGTCCACAAATGTCGCTGTGGCTGCGACGTAGCCGCCGTAGGACCAGCCCCAGACGCAGACGCGGTTGGAATCGGCTCGCCCCGCAGCGATGACCGCGCGCGCACCGTCGGACACGTCCGCTTGCATGCGCCGGCCCCACTGGCCCCAGCCAGCTTCAACGAAACGGCGGCCGAAGCCTCCGCCGCCGCGGAAATTGGGCTGGAAAACAAGATAGCCGCGGGTGGCGAAATATTGTGCGATGGGATCGAAACCGAGCAGGTCGCGCCCTTCGGGCCCGCCATGCGGCATGACGATCATCGGCAGATTGCGGCGGTCCGTTGCGCCCGGCGGTACGGTCAGGTAGCCCCACAACGGCATGCCATCGCTGGCCGTGTAATTGAACACTTCGACTGACGCGAGCGGCGTGTTCGTCAGCTGTGGATAGGCGTCCACGACAGGATCGAGTCGCGCGCCGTCGAGCGTGAAGACGTAATAGGAGCCGGGTTCGTTCGGCGCCTCGACCTGGAGGAGCCAGCGTCCATCCGGATTGGAGCGTGACACCAGATAGATGGATGCGTTTTGACCGAATAGTCCCTGCAACCCACGCCAATAACGCCCGAACTGCGCATCTTGCGGCTCGCAAACATAGGTGTGGCGATTGTAGCAGGCGGCGAGCACCGCACCGTCCTCTCGCCGCACCATCGCGTTGGAGACATCGAAGCCGTCGACGGCGAAGGTCCTTTGCATGAATTCGCCAGTCCGCGCGTTGAAGAGGTGCAGCGCAGCTGCATCCTCGCCTTCGCGCCGCGCAGCGACGAACATCGTCCCGGGTTGAGGCCCTGGGCCGACTGGCGAGAAGGTCGGGCCGCTATTGGCGCCGTTGGCGCCGCGGAAGCGCACGAACTCGACCCAACGCCCGCTCTGATTCTTGTAGCTCCAGGCGAAGCCGCGGCCGCCTGCGATGGATTCCTGGCGCAACACCGGTTCGCCGGTGATGTCCACGCCCCAGGCCGCGGTGTCGAAGCTGCCCGTATCAATGGCTTGGCTCTCGCCAGTACGCACATTGACGCTGAACAGCGACACGCCGCGATTGGTGATGCCGCCGATCAGAACGTGATCAGCATCGTGATCCAAGAGATCAACAACAAAATGCGAAATGCGCCGGTCCAGCAGACGCGCGCCCTGGTTGTCGAGCAAAACGCGCAGATTGCGCCCGTCCACGCCGGAGACATAGACGCGCGACACATAAGCGACGCCCTCGTCGTCATAGGAGCGCACGACGGTATTGCCGCCGTCGACAATACGAACACGCTGCCTCACGCCAAAGATGATGAGGTCATTGCCCTTGAACTCAGCCCATTGAATTTCCATCGCGTCGCCATGGGAGGCGCGCTGTATGGGCGTCACGCGGCGGTTCTGCCAATCGATTACGACCAGCATATCGGCTTCGGGCGTGTTTTGGACGCCGGCGATCAGCCTCCCATCCGGCGACATCGACGCGCCGCTGAATGCCGGATCGGCGACAAAGGCGTCCAGCGGAGCAATTGATGCGGTCTGAGCATATGCCGCAGGCGCTGCGAACATCAGCGCCAGCAGCGCAAAAATGCGAACCAGTTTCAAAGCGATCCCCCCTCGGATTTTTGCAATGTCCTGACACAATCACCGGGCGCTGGCAAAGCGTCACGTCAGTCGCAGGGCCCGGTCGCGCACCCATTTTGACAGCAGCCATTTTTCCCCGCGCGTGGGCGCAAGGCCTGCGTGCAGCGTCATCGCATCAGGCGCCCCATCGGGCGTAATGTTGAAGAACATGAGCGCGTCGCCGCGCTTTCCTTTGAACCTCCATCTAGCGCGCACGAATTCGGTCTCTCCTCCTTCGTAGTCGTCATTGAGGTAAATGAGGAACGTCGCCACGCGCTGCCCGGTAGCTCGAATCTGGTCTCTGAAGCGCGGTTCGTCGGGATGAAAGAAGTCGAAATGCGCCCGGTAGAGTTCGCCTTCGGCATAATGGAGGATGTTGCTGGGCTCCTGGTTCAGGAGCGGCAAGCGCAGCGCCTGCGCGATACGCGCATGGATGAGCTGCAGCACGAAATCCGTTTCCAGGAATGAAAAGCCCATTCCGGAATTGGTGCGTAGGGATAGAGAGCGCGCCCCGCCATCGCTCGGATCGCGCACCCTCGCGCGCGCGAGCGCCGGCTTGGCCCGTTCGATCAGCCAGTCGCAGAGGGCTGGCGCGAGGAAGCTCTCCAGTGTCGCAATCCTGGGCGACTGCATGACATTGTGTACGGGAGAAACGTCCAGCAAGCGCTCTGGCGAGTCGATAGCCGCGCCAAGCGCCGCGATCTGGCCAACGGCCTGCACATGACCGCTCTCGGCCGCCGCCCGCAAATATCCAAGCGCGGCTTTCCAGTCCGGCGGCTGGCCCACGCCGACGGCGGCAAGTACGCTCATGAGCGCCTGCGCCTCGATATCTCCCTTCTCGGCCGCCAAACGCACAAGCCCGCCCCCGCGCGCAGGGTCGTACGGCGCCTCCCTGCCGACGATGAAGCGTTCGCCCAATAGGCGCATCGCGGCCGCTTCGCCGGCTTGCGCGCGCTTGATGAGAGAAGCAGAGGACTGAGCGCCCCAATCCGACATCGAACGCAGGTCCTCCGCACCAACGCAGCTCAGCGGCTTGGCCCCGCCTCAACTCGCCGCTACACCGGCCAAAATAGCGTCGGGACCAGCATGAATTCCAGCACTACGACTGCTCCGCCGGTAGATCAGCTGCTGCGCGTCGTTTTCGCGGCCTATCAGGCGCGCGACTTCGAGAAGGCCGCGCAGATGGCCGAGATGGTCACGCGGGAGTATCCTGGCTCTGTCGACGCCTGGATGCTGCTATGCACCTCGCTTGCCCGCATGGGCAGCGGCGACGAGGCCAAGGCGCTGGAGCGCGCGCTGCAGCACGTTCCCAAAACGGACCCAGCACATTTCATTCTTCAGATCGATTATGCGCATGCGCTTTCCAACACCGGCCGCATGTACGAAGCCGTGACTTTGACCAGACGACTGGAGAAGGACCCGCGCCTCACCCCGAAGCAGCACGACACGCTGGGGGCCGTTCTATCGCGCGCGGCCCTGTTCGAGGATTCCTTCAAGCACTGCGAGAAAGCAGTTCAGGGCGCGCCCGATTACGTCGCCGGCGTCTACAATTACGCTACCGCCCTCCGTTACCTTGGCCGGTTCGACGAGAGCGAGGCCGCCTATGAGCGGGCGCTTGCGATGGCGCCGCAACACTACCTTTCCCATTCCTCCCTTGCCGTCACAAAGAAATGGACGCGCGAGCACAATCACATTGAGCGTCTGCGCACAGAACTCGCCCGTGTAACGCCCGCAAGCGAGGACGAAGCCCACTTGCGTTATGCTTTGTTCAAAGAGCTGCATGACATCAAGGCGCCGGCGGAAGAAGCATGGCGCGAACTGGAGGCCGGCGCCGAAATTTGCCGGCAGCTCTTTCCCTTCGCGCTTGACGAGCAGATCGCCAGTCACGAGGCGACCATCTCCATCTATTCCAAGGAGCGCTTGGCGCGTCGCTCCACACATACGCCGAAGGGACCAAAGCCGATCTTCATCATCGGTCTGCCGCGTTCGGGAACGACCTTGACCGAGCGCATTCTCGCCGCGCACAGCAGGGTGACGGTGATGGGCGAAACCACCGGTTTTCCACGGGCGATGATCGAGGCGCTCGAGATCGGTCGTGCGAAACATGATCTTGGCGCCGAGGCCATCCGCCGCTCGGCCGGGCTGGATTGGGCCGCCGTCGCGGAAACCTACCAGCGCGAGACGTCCTTTCTTTCAACCGGCGCCGATGTCGTGACCGAAAAGCTGCCGGTGAACTACAAGCATGTCGGCCAGATCTCCCTCGCCTTTCCCGACGCGCCGATCGTGCATGTGCGGCGCGGACCGATGGATACTCTGTTCGGCGCGTACAAGATCAAGTTCGGCCGCGACGCCTATGCCTGGTCATACAGCCAGGCGGAACTGGCGGCGAATTACCGTCTCTATCGAAGCATCATGCAGCACTGGGCCGATGCGCTGGGCGACCGGCTCCACGTGCTCACACTCGAGCGCCTGATCGACAATCCCGACGAAGAGATCCGCAAGCTGCTGGATTTTTGCGGGCTCTCGTTCGAACCCGCGTGCTTGTCGCCGCACGAAGCCGAAGGCGGCGTCTCCACCGCCAGCTCGACGCAGGTGCGTTCGCCAATCAATCGCGAGGGCGTGGGCGCATGGCGCCGCTACGCCGCGCAGTTCGAGCCGCTGCGCGCCGAACTGGAGCGCGACGGCTTCGTTGATCGCAATGGCGATCCGATCTGGGATTGACGCTGAGGCCCGGCGCAAAGCACGCCACGCTGAGCCTCCCTCCTTGAGTGGGAGGGAAATGGGTGGCTCACATCGCGTTATGCTGAGCCCGTCGAACCGCGACGTTTCCGGATCAAAACGCGTCACGCTGAGCCTGTCGAAGCGCGACGCGGGCGTGAGCCCCGCATTGCGTCACGCTGAGCCTGTCGAAGCGCGACGTCACCGGCCCGCCTTCGACAGGCTCAGGCTGACGCCGGTGGGACGCTCAGGCTGACGCCGGTGGGACGCTGAGGCTGACGCCGATGGATCTTACGCTGGCGGATCAAAACGCGTCACGCTGAGCCCGTCGAAGCGCGACGTCACCGGTGGATCTTACGCTGCGTGCTCGGAAAGTGACGCACGCTGTTTTCTCCATGCCTATCGTCATTCCGGGGCATCGCGCAGCGATGAACCCGGAACCCAGGGGCCAAGCCCTTCGATCCCTTGGATTCCGGATCGCGCTGCGCGCGTCCGGAATGACGATATGAAATGCCGACACCGAGCCGCTTGCCGTTGCTTGGTCGCGACTGCTGACACGGACTTTGACATTGGCGTCACGCTGAGCTTGTCGAAGCGCGACGTCTCCGGCCTTCGACAGGCTCAGGCTGACGCCGGTGGATCTTACGCTGCGTGCTCGGAAAGTGACGCACGCTGTTTTCTCCATGC